>NZ_JRKN01000005.1 GCF_000763905.1 Paracoccus halophilus | reverse complement strand
TCGGTATGGCAGATGCCGGTCGCCTTGATCTCGACCATCACCTCGCCGGCCTTCGGACCTTCGAGGTTCACCTCCATCACCTCAAGCGGCTTGCCGGCTTCCAATGCGACTGCGGCGCGGGTTTTCATGCTTAACTCTCCTTGGCTGCTGGCCGGCTGGCCCTGCTTGATCGGGTTGTCTTCATGCGGCGGGGGCCGGTCGCCCGGCCCCCAGCAGGTCATGTCCTGGCCGGCGGGTCAAGCCGGCAATGCGCCGCTTCGCCGGGCGATATGCGTCGCGATGGCGTCCATCAGCGGCGGCGACAGCGCGTCATAGGGCTCGAGCCCCAGTTCGCGCAGCCGCGCGCGTATGCCCGGCATCCGTTCCGGATCGACGCCCGATTCGATGACCGAGCTGACAAAGGCCGCGAATTCCGGCGCCGCCCAGCCGTCCTGATCGGACAGTTCGGTATGCACGAAATCGAGCCCGTAGAAAGGATGTTCGCTGTTTTCGATGCGGCCGAACAGATGCGCGCCGCAGGCCTTGCAGCGATGGCGCTGGATCGGCGCGTCCCGGTTCACCACCTCGAGCTTTTCGGCCCCGGCGAGCACCTCGACCAGATCGCGCGAGATCACCGCGACCTGGCTGAAGATCGCGCCTTCGGGTTTCCAGCATTTGGTGCAGCCGCAGACATGGTTATGTGCCGTCTGCCCCCTGAGCGCGACGCGCACCGGATCGGCGTGGCACAGGCAGCGCAGCTCGCCGCCGGCAAAATCGGGCTTCGCGGGCCTGATGCCGTGATCGACGGCGGGGTGAATAGCGATCCCGGATGTATCTGCCATGGCTCTGTCCTTTGCGGATGGGCGATGCCGGAGGTTCACCCCGCCAGCCCCGGCGGACAAGTGGGAAAAAGGTTGTAGCCCCGGTGCGGATCGCGGCGCGGATCAGGGCTCTGGCCGGGTGATGAGCCAGGCGCCGATCGCGGTGCAGGTCAGCGCCTGCACCACGATGATGCGCGGGTCGAGCCCCAGCCACAGCGCCCAGCCGACGCCCGCGGCCATGGCGCTGACCGCCCAGATCTTTGCCCCGCGCCCGATCACGCCGCGTTTGCGCCAGGCCCGGATCGGCGGGCCGACGCGCGGATGCCGGATGATTTTCGCCGCAAGGCGCGGCGAGGACCGCGCGAAGCCAAAGACCGACAACAACAGAAACGGCACTGTCGGCACCACCGGCAAAAACAGGCCGATCACGCCAAGCCCCAGGGTGAACCAGCCGACAATCAACCAGAACAGTCGCATCTTACTCCGCCAGTTCGCGCAGGATCGCGTTCAGGACCGGCCGCCCCGTCATGGTCGCCGCCAGCCGCCCATCTATATGGGTAACGAGCCCCAGCCCGATAAGATCCGCAAGCCGCGACCGCGACAATTCGGCGCCATGGGCAAGATAGCGCGCAAGCTCCATCCCCTCGGTCAGGCGCATCGACATCAGCAGGTATTCGAGCGCCCGGTCCGAAAGGCCCAGCAGCTCGCGCAGGCTGTCGCCGCTGCCGCGCGTCTCGACCGCCGCCAGCCATGCGCCGGGGGCGCGATGCGCCTCGGTCGCCCAGCGGCCGGTCGGCAGGCTCAGCCTTCCATGCGCGCCGGGACCGATGGCGGCCCAGTCGCCCTGCCGCCAATAGATCAGGTTGTGCCGGCTTTCCGCGCCGGGCCGGGCGTGGTTCGAGATTTCATAGGCGGGCAACCCGGCGGCGGCGCAGATCTCCTGCGTGTCCAGATACATGTCGGCCGACAGATCGTCATCGGGCAAGCCCCTGAGCCCGCCCCTGGCGTGGCGCGCGCCGAAGGCGGTGCCCGGCTCGATGGTCAGCTGATAGGCCGACAGGTGATCGACCGCCATGGACAGCGCCCGGGTCAGCTCGCGCCGCCAATGATCGCGGTCCTGATCCTGCCGCGCATAGATCAGGTCAAAACTGACCCGGTCGAAACTGTCGCGGGCGATGTCAAAGGCGGCCCGCGCCTCGGCCACGCTATGCATGCGGCCAAGGCGGCGCAGATCGTCGTCATTGAGCGCCTGCACGCCCATCGAAACGCGATTGACGCCCGCCTGCGCATAGGCGCGAAAACGCCCGGCCTCGACGCTGGTCGGGTTCGCCTCGAGCGTGATTTCGACATCGTTGGCAAAGGGCCAGAGGTCGCGGGCCGCCGCGATCACGCCCGCCACGGTTTCCGGCGCCATCAGGCTGGGCGTGCCGCCGCCGAAAAAGATGCTGTTCAGCACCCGCCCCGGCAGTTCGGCGCCCAGTCGCGCGATCTCGGTCCGATAGGCGGCCAGCCAGCGGGGCTGGTCGATGCTGGCGGCGACATGGCTGTTGAAATCGCAATAGGGGCATTTCGCAGCGCAGAACGGCCAATGGACGTAAAGCGCGAATCCCCCCGCCCGCCAGTCCTCGGCAAGGGATGCGGGCGCGGGGGCGATCAACGGCGCGCTCATTCGCGGTATGCGGTCACTTCGATCTCGACCTTCATTTCCGGCTTGATCAGGCCCGCAACGACCATGGTGGCGGCAGGCATGGCATCCTGCATCGCCTGCGCCAGAACGGGCGCGATCTCATCGACCAGCGCGGCATCGGTGATGGTATATTGCACGCGCACGATATCCCGGGGCGCGAAACCTGCCTCGCGCAGGGTCGCAAAGATGGTCTTGAACGCATTGCGCGCCTGATCGGCGGCGCTGTCGGGCATGGCCATCGTGGCGTAATCATAGCCCGTCGTGCCCGAGACGAAACACCACGGCCCCTTGACCACCGCGCGGCTGTAGCCCAGTGCCGCCTCGAAGGGCGAGCCGGAAGAGATCCTAGGCAAGCGCGGCCTCCAGCTTCTGGAATGCCCGCGCGCGATGGCTGATCGCGTTCTTTTGCGCCGGTGCCATCTCGGCATAGGTGATGTCATGGCCGTCGGGCACAAAGATCGGATCATAGCCATGTCCGAGCTGGCCGCGCGGCGGCCAGACCAGCCGACCGGGGGCGATGCCCTCGAATATTTCCTCGTGCCCGTCGGGCCAGAGCAGGACCAGCGTGGCGCGGAACTGGGCGGTGCGGGGCTCGGGCACGCCCTTCGCCTCAAGCGCGTCCCAGGTGCGGGTCATGGCCTGCATGAAATCGCGGCCCTGCGGGGTTTCGGCCCAATCGGCGGTATAGACGCCCGGGGCGCCGTCCAGCCCGTCAACGGTGATGCCGCTGTCATCGGCCAGCACCGGCAGGCCGGTCGCCTGCATGGCGGCGCGGGCCTTGATCCGGGCATTGCCGACAAAGCTGTCCTCGGTCTCGGCCGGTTCGGGCAGGCCCATCTCGCCCGCCGATGTGACCTCGATCCCGTGCGGCGCCATCATCGCGCGGATCTCGTCCAGCTTGCCCTTGTTATGGGTCGCGACCAGCAGCCGTTTTTCGGCGAGCTTTCTCATGCCACCGCGTCTTTCTGGGCGCGGACCAGATCGGCGATCCCGGCCTCGGCCAGATCCAGAAGCTGGCTCATCTCGGCGCGCGAGAAGGTCGCGCCCTCGGCCGACATCTGCACCTCGATCAGGCGGCCGGCGCCGGTCATGATGAAATTGCCGTCGGTGCCGGCCTCGCTGTCCTCGGCATAGTCCAGATCCAGCAGCGGCTGGCCGGCATAGATGCCGCAGGACACGGCGGCGACATGATCCATGATCGGATCGCTGGTGATGATATTGGCCTTCAAGAGCTTGTTCACCGCCAGGCGCAGCGCCACCCAGCCGCCGGTGATCGAGGCGCAGCGGGTGCCGCCATCGGCCTGGATCACATCGCAGTCAACCACGATCTGGCGTTCGCCGAGGGCGCGGCGGTCAACGCCCGCACGCAGGGCGCGGCCGATCAGGCGCTGGATTTCCTGGGTGCGGCCCGATTGCTTGCCGGCCGCCGCCTCGCGCCGGTTGCGGGTATTGGTGGCGCGCGGCAGCATGCCGTATTCCGCCGTCACCCAGCCCTGCCCCGAACCCTTCAGGAAGGGCGGCGCCTTTTCCTCGATCGAGGCCGAGCACAGCACCCGCGTCTCGCCACAGGTGATCAGGCAAGAGCCCTCGGCATGGCGCATCACGCCCGTTTCGATTGAAATCGGGCGCATATCACTTAAATTCCGGCCAGAGGGGCGCATCTGTCATTCCTTTCGGGGGTTTTGCCGTTCAGATACAGGTCAAGGCCCCCTATCCGCAACCCGAGAGTGCCCGGTCAACCGCCAATGCCCGAGAACGCCCAGCTTTCCGATCTGAACGACCGCTCGCGCGAGGTCTTTCGCCGCGTGGTCGAAGCCTATCTGACCACAGGCGAGCCGGTCGGCTCGCGCACGCTGACCCGCGACATGAGCGAAAAGGTCAGCGCCGCGACGATCCGCAATGTCATGCAGGATCTGGAATATCTGGGCCTCCTGGATCATCCGCATGTCTCGGCCGGGCGGATGCCGACGCAGCTGGGGCTGCGGCTGTTCGTCGACGGGCTGATGGAGGCCGGGCCGGTGTCCGCCAGCGACCGCGAGATGATCGAGGAAACGCTGAGCGATGACAGCGGCGATACCGGCGCAATGCTGGACCGGGTCAGCACCGCCCTGTCGGCGCTGACGCATGGCGCCTCGCTGGTGCTGATGCCCAAGCAAGAGGCGCCGGTGCGCCATATCGAATTCGTGGGGCTGGCGCCTGACCGCGCGCTGGTGGTGCTGGTCTTTGCCGATGGCCGGGTCGAGAACCGCGTCTTTACCCCGCCGCCCGGACATACCGCCAGCTCGATGCGCGAGGCCGCGAATTTCCTTAATGCGCTCGCCGAGGGTCGGACGCTGGCCGATCTGCGGGCCCGGATCGCCGGCGAAATATCCGCCAGCCGCCAAAAGCTGAACAGCATGGCCGCCGCTCTCGTCTCGTCGGGGCTGGCGATGTGGGAGGACGGCAGCAGCGATCCCCGGCTGATCGTGCGCGGTCGCGCCAACCTTCTGGCCGATGAGCTGGCCGATCTGGATCTGGTGCGGTCGCTGTTCGACGACCTTGAACGCAAGCGCGATATCGCCGAGTTTCTGGAACTGGCGGAACAGGGCGAAGGCGTGCGCATTTTCATTGGCTCCGAGAACAAGCTTTTTTCACTTTCGGGTTCCTCTCTGGTGGTTTCGCCCTATATGAATGCCGATCGAAAGATTGTCGGTGCGGTCGGCGTCATCGGTCCGACGCGGCTCAATTACGGGCGCATCGTGCCGATCGTCGACTATACCGCGCAGCTCGTCGGCCGGATGATCTCCGGTCGGAAAGGATGAGGATATGACGAAGGAAAACCCGAACGGCATCCCGCAGGAGGATGAGGCGTTTATTGACCCGCTGGCCGCGGATGAGGCGCCCTCGCCCGATGTCGAGGCGCTGGTGGCCGAGCGGGACGAATATCGCGACCGCTTCATGCGCGCGCTCGCCGATGCCGAGAACGCCCGCAAGCGCGCCGACAAGGAGCGCCGCGATGCCGAGCAATATGGCGGCTCACGCCTGGCGCGCGACCTGCTGCCGGTTCACGACGCGCTGACCCGCGCGCTGGAAAGCGCCGGCCAGGGCGAGCGGGCGGCCGCCGCGCTGATCGATGGGGTCGAGCTGACCCTGCGCGAGCTGAACAATGTTTTCGGCAAACATGGCATCAAGGTCATTACCCCGGCGGCCGGCGACAAGTTCGACCCGCTGCTTCACGAGGCCATGTTCGAGGCCGCGGTGCCCGGAACCATCGCGGGCAATATCATTCAGGTGATGGACAATGGCTTCATGCTGCACGACCGCCTGCTGCGCCCGGCAAAGGTGGGCGTCAGTTCGACCCCCGCCAGCTGAGCATATTTCCCCTGCAGGATTGAAAAACCCCCGGAATTCCCGGGGGTTTCTTATTTCGTGACCTATGTCTGAACACTATATATTAGGTAGTGGTAGAACAAAGCCACCAAACCTTGCGTCAGTTATGACCCGCCAGCACCTGGCAGAGGCGATCGAGCTGCTCAAGATCGCGGTATGAGATCACCATCTGACCGCCCTGCTTGCCGGAATGGTTGATCGACACCTTCATCTTCAGCTGCGCGCCAAGATCGCTTTCCAATGCGCGCGTGTCGGCATCCTTTTCCGGGCGCGACGGCGCGCTTTTCTCGGCCTTGGGTTCCGATTGGCGCCGAACCAATTCCTCGACTTCGCGAACCGAAAGATTCTTCTCGATCACCCTGCGCGCCAGTTCGACCGCGTTCGGCACGGTGATCAGCGCCCGGGCATGTCCGGTCGACAGCTTGCCCTCTTTCAACCAGATCTGGACCTGCTCTGGCAGGTTCAGCAGGCGCAGCAGATTGGCGATATGGCTGCGGCTTTTGTTCAGCGCTTCAGCGACTTTCTCCTGCGTATGGCCGAACCGGTCCATCAACTGGCGATAGGACACCGCCTCTTCGATCGCGTTCAGATCCGCGCGCTGGATATTCTCGACAATCGCGACTTCCAGCACCTCGGTATCGCTGAGATCACGCACGATGACGGGAACCTCGTGCATCTGCGCGATCTGGGCCGCGCGCCAGCGACGCTCGCCGGCCACGATCTGATAGAGCCCCTTGTCCTCGGGATGCGGGCGGACGATCAAAGGTTGCAACATGCCGCGATTGCGCAGCGAATCGGCAAGCTCCTGAAGCGCGTCCTGGGCAAAGCTTCGGCGGGGCTGATCGGGATTCGGCGTAAGCTGCTCGACCGGGAGAACCTGCCGCGGTGCCGGCCGGTCAGAGGGGATCAGGTCCACATCCGCCATCAGCGCGGACAAACCGCGACCCAGGCCCCGCTTTTCCAGTTTGTTGTCACTCACCTTGATCCTCCTTCTTATGCGGGGGCCATTTGCCGGGACAGGAACTCTTCCGCAAGGCTGCGATATGCCGCGCTGCCCTTGGACAGCGGATCGTATTGCAGCACCGGCATGGCATGGGATGGTGCTTCGGACAGGCGCACGTTGCGCGGAATGACCGTGCGATAGACAAGCCCCGCCAAGGTGTTGCGGGCATCGGCCTCGACCTGCTGCGAAAGATTGTTGCGGTTGTCGGACATGGTCAGCAAGACGCCATCGATGCGCAGATCCGGGTTCGCGGTCTGGCGCACCTCGCGCACCGTCATCAAAAGCTGGGAAAGCCCTTCAAGCGCGTAGAATTCGGCCTGCAGAGGCACCAGAACGCTATCCGCGGCAACCATGGCATTGACCGTCAACAACCCCAATGCGGGCGGGCAATCGATCAGGATATAGTCGAACTCCCGGCTTTCCGACAATTTCCGGCGAAGCAGATGCGTCCGCCCGCTGCGGCTGGAAAGCTGGAAATCGGCCGAGGAAAGATCGCTGTTCGACGGCACCAGCCAGAGATTCTCGATCGCGGTCGCCTGCAGGGTTTCTTCCAACGTCCGATCCGCCGCCAGAAGATCGTAGGAGGTCAACTCGCGCTTTTCGGGCGGCACGCCAAGGCCGGTCGATGCGTTCCCCTGTGGGTCCAGATCGATAATCGCGACCCTATGCCCGCCTTCCGCCAGCGCGGCGCCCAGATTGATCGCGGTTGTGGTCTTGCCCACGCCACCCTTCTGGTTTGCGACCGCAATGATACGTGTTTCAGACATGGCGAATCCCTGTGATTTCAAGAATGGCGGCATCGGGCTCGGTCGGGCTTGGATGTGTTATCAGGTCGAAATTCCATTCGCGGCGCGCTTCGGAAACCTCTGTCCGCCAGTTGCGGCCCTTCATCAACCATGCGCGCCCCGAAGCAGTCAGATGACGAGCCACATATGCCATGAGCAGCGGCAGCGGGGCAAGCGCCCGTGCGCTGATATTGGCGGCAAACAGCGCATCAAGATGCTCGACCCGCCCGGTGATGACGGAGGCATTTTCAAGGCCAAGTTCACGGATTGCGGTGCGCAGGAAACTGCTTTTGCGATGATCGCTTTCAACCAGCGTCACGGTGAGATCCGGACGCATTATCGCGACGACAAGCCCCGGCAAGCCACCACCGCTGCCGATATCCAGCCAGCTGCCGAACGCATCCGCCGCAACCGCGACCAAGGCGCGGCTATCCGCAACATGTCGCGTTTCGATCTGATCCAGGGTCTTCGGGGAAACAAGGTTTATCGCGGGATTCCATTTCCGCAAAAGCGCGGCATAGGCCGCGAGCGCCTTTGTTTCACGTGAAACATCGGTCATGCGGTGCGGCGCTTTCCGCTGCGGATGGTGGCCAGAATCAATGTCAGCGCGGCGGGGGTCATCCCTTCCAGAGCTGCGGCTGCCGCGATGGTCGCGGGTCGGCAAGCCGTCAGCTTGGATTTCAGCTCGCCTGACAGCCCGGCCAGATCCTCATAGCGGAAATCATCCGGGATCAGTACAGCTTCTTCCTTGCGCAGGGTTTCGGCATCCCTGCTTTGCCTGTCCATATATTGGTGGTAAAGCGCATCGATACTCAATTGCTGGATTATCGCTTCGTCATAATCCGCGAGATCCGCGTCCAGTGACAGAACCTGCGCGCGCGATACGGTGGCCTGCGCCAAGAGCGAAAACAGACTGCGCCTGACACCATCATGCCGGACATCCATGCCTGCATCCGTCAGTTCATTTGGCGTGAATGTCACGCTTTCGGCACGAGCCCGAGCCCGACGATAATCCGCCATCTTTTCGGTAAAACGCGCGGCTCGTTCCTCTCCGACACAGCCAAGCTCCATTCCCAGAGGCGTCAGCCTCTGGTCCGCATTATCCGCACGCAGCGAAAGGCGAAACTCCGCCCGGGAGGTAAACATTCGATAGGGTTCACTGACGCCACGCGTGATCAGATCATCGATCATCACACCGATATAGCTTTGCGAGCGGCTGAAATGTATCGGCGGGCGTCCCTGGGCACGTAGCGCGGCGTTCAGACCCGCGACAAGGCCCTGGGCGGCCGCCTCTTCGTACCCGGTCGTACCGTTGATCTGGCCCGCCAGAAAAAGCCCCGGCAGAGTTTTCACTTCCAGTGCGGCCGTCAGCGCCCGCGGATCCACATAATCATACTCAACGGCATAACCGGGCTGGCGAATTTCAGCCGCCTCCAACCCCCGGATCGAGCGCAGATATGCAAGCTGAACCTCCTCGGGCAATGAGGTGGATATTCCGTTCGGATAGATCAGATCGCTGTTCAGCCCTTCGGGTTCCAGAAAAATCTGATGTGCTGTCTTGTCGGCAAACCGGACAATCTTGTCTTCGATGGAGGGGCAATAGCGCGGTCCGACGCCGTCGATCCGACCCCCATACATGGCGGAACGGTGGATATTATCCCTGATAATTCCGTGGGTTATCTCATTCGTATGGGTGATCGCACAGCTGATCTGTTCGACTTTCGGCAACGTATTCAGATAGGAAAACATCACCGGGTGATCGTCACCCGGCTGCTTTTCCAGACTGTCCCAATCGATGCTGGAGCGCGCTATTCGGGGCGGCGTTCCGGTCTTCAGGCGGCCCAAGGGAAGGTGCAATCTCTGGAGCGACTCGGCAAGCCTCATCGAGGAGCCATTCCCCCAACGGCCCGCCCTATGCGTGACCTCGCCAATATGAATTAACCCGTTCAGAAACGTGCCGGTTGTCAGGACAATCTGCTGGCCAAGCACCGTCTGCCCATCTGCCAGTTCCAGTCCCGAGACTCGTTTATCGTCATGGATCAACTCCGCGGCTTCACCCAAAACAAGATCAAGCCTCGATTGATCGGCCACCGCTTGCCGGGCGGCGAGCTTATAGAGTTCGCGATCTGCCTGCGCGCGCGGACCCTGGACCGCCGGACCCTTGCGACGGTTGAGCAGACGAAACTGTATCCCGGCGCTGTCGGCAAGCCGGCCCATCACCCCGTCAAGGGCGTCGATCTCGCGCACCAGATGGCCTTTTCCTAGGCCGCCAATCGCGGGATTGCATGACATCGTGCCCAGATCGTCAGGGCTCAGCGTGACCAGCGCCGTATCGGCCCCCATACGCGCCGCCACCATTGCGGCTTCGACGCCCGCATGACCCCCACCGATCACAATCACATCGTAATGTTTCACGTGAAACCCTTATTTCCCGATACAGAACGAAGCGAAGATTTCATCCAGAAACTCCTCGGCCCCGACCCGGCCAATCATCATCGCGAGCGATTGCGCTGCCTGCCGCAGCGATTCCGCCAAAATTTCCGGTGGCATCCTACCATGAACAACCAGCGCGTCCCGCGCCCGCGCAAGCGCCTCGGCCTGCCGCTTATGCCCGACGATGCCAGAATCAGCAGCCCTGATCCGCAGCCGATCATAGACCATGTCCAGCAATTCAGCGACTCCCTCTCCGGTCTTTGCCGACACGGCAATACCTTTCCGGTCGTGCAGGTCGGCCTTGGAGCGGATCACGATGTCGTCGTCATCAAGGACATCCACGGATTCATCGCTATCGGACAGATAGATGCGCATATCCGCGTCATGCGCGCGCTCTTTCGCCCGCGCCACGCCCATGAGTTCGACCGGGTCATCACTGTCTCGCAGTCCCGCCGTATCCAGAAATGTCACCGGCAGGCCCCGCAAATCCGTGGCCAGTTCGATAATATCGCGCGTCGTGCCCGCGATATCCGACACAAGCGCGATCTCGCGCTGAGCGATGCGGTTCAGAAGGCTTGATTTTCCGGCATTGGGCGGGCCGATGATCGCCACCTGATAACCCTGGCGCAGGCGCTCGGTCGCCGGATAGCTTGCAAGCATGCCGTCGATCTCGCTGCGCACCTCGGCAGCCAGGGAAAAGACCTCGTCCGGAACCTCATCAGGGACATCTTCGTCGGCGAAATCGATACTGGCTTCGATCAGCGCACCGGCACGGACGAGTTTCGCGCGCAGGAGTTCGGTCCTGCGGCCTAGTTCGCCATCGGTGGCCCGCATGGCAAGCTTGCGCTGCGATTCGGTTTCAGCCGAAAGCAGATCGGCCAGCCCTTCCGCCTCGGCAAGATCCATACGGCCATTCAGAAAGGCGCGACGCGTGAACTCGCCAGCCTCGGCGCGGCGCAAGCCCCGCGACACAAGCGCGGCGCTCAACCTGTTGGCAATCACCGGCGCGCCGTGCAGATGCAGTTCCGCAACCTCTTCGCCGGTAAAGCTGTGGCCTTTTTCAAACCAGATCACCAGCGCGTGATCGATCAGATCATCGCCGTCACGCAGGGGCCGAAGATAGGATTTCCGGGGCTCGGCAGTGGGACCGGCAAGGGATTCCAACGTCTTGCGCGCCAGAGCCCCGCTCAGGCGAATGACGGAAACACCCCCGCGACCGGGGGGCGTGGCCTCGGCGAAAATCGTGTCCAACACATCCCCCGCGCCATCAGGCGTTCATGGAATCGAAGAATTCCGAATTCGTCTTGGTCTGTTTCAGCTTGGACAACAGGAACTCGATCGCGTCGGTCGTGCCCATCGGGTTCAGGATCCGCCGCAGCAGATAGGTCTTTTGCAGATCCTTGGCATCGACCAGAAGCTCTTCTTTCCGGGTGCCGGATTTCAGAATGTCCATGGCCGGGAAAACCCGCTTGTCGGCCACCTTGCGATCCAGCACGATCTCGCTATTACCGGTGCCCTTGAACTCTTCAAAGATCACCTCATCCATGCGCGAGCCGGTATCGATCAGCGCCGTCGCGATAATGGTCAGCGAGCCACCCTCTTCGATATTCCGCGCGGCACCGAAAAAGCGCTTCGGCCGCTGAAGGGCATTGGCATCCACACCGCCCGTCAGCACCTTGCCCGAGCTGGGCACCACGGTGTTGAAGGCCCTACCAAGTCTTGTGATTGAATCCAAAAGGATTACCACATCTCGTTTATGCTCGACCAGACGCTTTGCTTTCTCGATCACCATTTCCGAGACGGCGACATGGCGGCTGGCCGGTTCGTCAAAGGTCGAGGAAATCACCTCGCCCTTGACCGAGCGCTGCATATCCGTCACCTCTTCGGGGCGTTCGTCGATCAGCAGCACGATCAGATAGCATTCCGGGTGGTTCCGCTCGATCGAATGGGCGATGTTCTGCAAGAGCACGGTCTTGCCGGTGCGCGGCGGTGCCACGATCAGCGAGCGCTGGCCCTTGCCAATCGGCGCCACCAGATCGATGATCCGCGCCGAGCGATCCTTGATGGTCGGATCCTCGATTTCCATGTTCAGGCGTTCATTCGGGTAAAGCGGCGTCAGGTTGTCGAACGCCACCTTGTGCCGCGCCTTTTCCGGCTCGGTGAAATTGATCTGCTCGACCTTGGTCAGCGCGAAATAGCGCTCGTTCTCGCCGGGCGCACGGATGACGCCCTCGACCGTGTCGCCGGTGCGCAGGCTGTGCTGGCGGATCATCTCGGGGCTGACATAGATATCGTCGGGACCCGGCAGATAGTTCGCCTCGGTCGAGCGCAGAAAGCCGAAACCGTCCTGCACGACCTCGAGCACGCCATCGCCACCGATGTCCCAGCCATCCTCGGCATGTTCCTTGAGCAGCGAGAACATCATCTCGCCCTTGCGCATGGTCGAGGCGTTCTCGACCTCCCATTCCTCGGCCATGGACAGCAGGTCGGCCGGGCTCTTGGCTTTCAGATCGGACAGGTTAAGACGTTCTTCGCTCATGCTCGGGCCTTATCGACGCACCGCCTCGGCGGACCGGTGCGCGTGGGAAACTGTAAAGGAAAAAACCTCGCCGGACGGCGGGCCGGAATCACATAGGGACTAATCGGTCAGGAGTCAATCCGGGCCGGGAAATCCTAGAACCTGACGATCACCGACAGCACGATCACCACCATCAACAGCGTCGGCACCTCGTTCATCATCCGGTAATGCCGGCCACTCAGCCCCTGCCCGCGCAGCAAGGCCCGGCGCTGCGCTGCCAGCCACATGTGAAACCATGTCATGGCCAGCACGGCCGCCGCCTTGCTCCACGGCCAGATTGCGCCCCAATCGACGATTCCGGGCGTCAGCACCAGCGCCAGACCGGCAAGCCAGGTCACGATCATCGCCGGGTTCATGATGACCCGCAAAAGCTTGTCTTCCATGACCTGGAACGAGCCGGCCGGCTCACCCGCCGCCTGGCCCCGCTCGGCATGATAGACGAACAGTCTTGGCAGATAGAACAGCCCGGCCATCCACGAGATGACGGCCATGACATGCAGGGATTTCACCCAGGGATAAGCCAGGGACAGGAGATCGGTCATGGGCACCTTCGGCGGACGGGTTTCTCATTAAAATATAAGAAAAGATAAAGAAAGATGTTGTTGTTGTAGGGCCTGTGGATGACGGGAAAAGCGCGTTTCGGCAAAATTCTCCACAGTTTTCGTTGCACTGGATAAGCTGTGGAAATTCACCCACAGGCGGGATTCAGCACGATAATCCATATGGTTGCGAAATTGAACCCTGTGGAGCGTTGTGTGTCCGGCGATCTTTTCCACGGCCTGTGGATGGATTGCCGGCGATTGTGGACATGTGGAAAATCGACCGGCGTTCGCGACCCGTTCACGGCTCTGATCCACAGGCAAGGAAAGGGGGCGGAATCCCCACAGATTCCACCCCCCGAGTCGCAGCCTGTTATCCACAGGTTTATACGGTCGCGCTTTTCCCGGCGATCAGCTGGCGGGCGGCGATCGGCGCCACGATCGCCACCCCGATCAGCGTTGCGGCCAGATTCGGCGCGACCAGCAGGATTGCCGCGATGACCAGCGCCAGACGCTCGATCCGCCACAAGGGCGCGAAGAGCCAGCCGGTAATGGCCGAGGACAGCGACCAGATCCCCAGAACCGCGCCGCCGGCAGCCAGGGCAAAGGCGGTCCAGGTGAAATTGTCGGTCACCAGCAGCAGCGCCGGCTGGAAGGCAAAGACAAAGGGCACCAGCGCCTTGCCCATGGACAGCCGGAACGCCGTGTTCCCGGCATTGAAGGCATTGGCATTCGCGATCCCCGCCGCGGCATAGGCCGCGAGCGCGACCGGCGGTGTTACATCCGCCAGCACGCCGTAATAGAAGACGAAGAAATGCGCGACGATGTCCTGCACCCCCAGCAGCCCGAGAATCGGCGCCGCGACCGCGACCATGATGATATAGTTCGCGGTGGTCGGGATGCCGCAGCCCATCAGCACGCAGACCACGGCGGTCAGCAGCAGCGTGAAAAGCAGCGTCCAGTTGGCCACGCTCATCACCTCGAAGGGCAGAAAGCCCAGCACGCCATAGACCGATTCCGCCCAGCCGGCGGCCAGCCCGGTGACCATATAGGCGATCTTGAACCCGACGCCGGTCAGCGTGACGACGCCGATCACCACGCCGACCAGGGCGGCGGCGGCGGTGACCGACAGGGATTGCTTGGCGCCCAGGACGAACCCTTCATAGATGCCATGCGCGGTGCCCTTGAGCCCGTCGACAAGGCCGCGCGCGGTGACTTCCTGGATGATCAGCACGCCGATGCTGACGGTGATCGACCAGAAGGCGGCGGCAAAGGGCGTGCGCCCCGACAGCAGCACGGCGATCAGCACCAGAAGCGGCGCCACGGACAGCCAGCCGGCCTTGAACACCTTCCAGGCGTTGGGCAATTCGCTGGGATGCAGGCCGCGCAGACCCAGCCGGCGCGCCTCGAGATGAACCTGCACCAGCACGCCGAAGAAATGCATGAAGGCCGGCACCAGCGCGGCGGTCAGGATGGTGGTCAGCGGCAGGCCCAGATATTCGATCATCAGGAAGGCCACCGCCCCCATCACCGGCGGGGTGATCTGCCCGCCGGTCGAGGACGCCGCCTCGACCGCGGCCGAGAAATGCCGCGGATAGCCGACCCGGATCATGGCCGGGATGGTCAGAGCCCCGGTCGTCACCGTATTGGCGATGGACGAGCCCGAGATCGACCCCAGCAGCGCCGAGGAGAGCACCGAAACCTTGGCCGGGCCGCCCGCATAACGGCCGGCCAGCGCACTCGCCAGGTCGATGAACAGCTGCCCCAGCCCGATCCGCGTCGCCATGACGCCGAACAGCACGAAATGGAACACATAGGTGGCGATCACCCCCAATGCGGTGCCGTAGATGCCCTGGCTGGTCAGGTACAGATGGTTGACGATATTGGACCAGCTGGCGCCGGGATGGACGAATATGCCGGGCATGTAACGCCCGAAATAGGCATAGGCGATGAACAGGCAGGCGATCACCGGCAGCGGCCAGCCCATCGAGCGGCGCACCGCTTCCAGCAGGACGACGATCAGGATCGTTCCCATGATGATGTCGACGGGCAGCGGATTGCCGACGCGAAAGGCCAGCTGGTCATAGATCCAGGGCACATAGAGCGCTGCGATGGCGCCGGCGAAGGCCAGCACCCAGTCGCCCAGCGGCAGACCCAGAAAGGCCAGCGGCCCGCGCGCGATCTCGCTCCGGCCAAAGGCGGAAAATGACAGAAAGACCAGAAACAGCGTCACCGCCATATGCAGGCCGCGATGGACCACCGCCTGCGGAATGCCGAAGCCCGCCGTGTAATAGTGATAGACCGACAGCAGGAACAGCACGGCGCCGGCCAGAATGGCCACCGGCCGCAGCAGGTCCCTGAATCGCAGCTCGGGGTCGTATTTCTCTTCGATTTCCTGCAGCTGATCGGCGGTCAGAAGGTCTTCTTCGTCGTAATGCTCGGGCCTGTTCTTATCGCTCATTCTTTTGTCCCTGCTGGAGAAAAGGGCGCGGAGGATGATCCGCGCCCTTCGTTTCCGGTCTTATTGCAGAAGCCCGGCTTCCTTGTAGAAGCGCTCGGCGCCCGGATGCAGCGGCACGCCGATGCCGTCCAGCGCGCCATCGGTGGTGATCGCCTTGCCCTTGGCATGGCCGGCATCAAGCTGCTTGCGGGTGTTTTCGTTCCACAAGGCCTTGGTGATGCCGTAGATCAGCTCTTCGGGCTGATCGGCCGAGGTGATCCACTGCGCCCCGACCGAGATGGTGTTGACATCGGCGTCTTGCCCCTCATAGGTGCCCGCCGGGATCACGTCATCGGCGAAGAACTTGTATTCGCCGGTGATCTTGCCGGCCAGTTCGCCGTCGATGGGAATGATGTTGACCTCGTGCTGGCTGGCCAGTTCGGCGATGGCGCCGGCCGGAAAGCCGCCGACGAAAAAGAACGCATCCATGGCGCCGTCCTTCATCCGGTCGGCGGCCTGGTCGGGCTTCAGATATTCGGCGCTGATGTCGCTTTCCGACAGGCCGGCCCCCTGCAGGATGATCTGCGCATCGACCAGCGTGCCCGAGCCCGGCTCGTCCAGCGAGACGCGCTTGCCCTTGAGATCGGCGACCGAGGCGATGCCCGAACCCTTGCTGGCGACCAGATGGATCGATTCCGGGTAGAGGTTGGCGATGGCGCGCAGCTTTTCGGCCGCCGGCTTGCCGTCCCAGATGCCGGTGCCGGAATAGGCCCAGCTGGCGACGTCACCCTGCACGAAGCCGGATTCCAGCGTGCCGCCCTCGATCGCGTTCACATTGGCGACCGAGCCGTTCGAGGCCAGCGCCGAGGCGACCAGCCCGGGCACCCCGCAGGAGCCGCCATCCTCGCAGGCGCGAGAACCCGGCGGCGCCGAGATCGCGTTCGCCAGCAGCCCGCCGATCGGATAATAGGTTCCCGCCGTGCCGCCCGTGCCAATGCGGAAAAAATTCATTTCCTGCGCGGTGGCAAAGCCGCCGACGGTGACCGCGATGGCGGCGGCGACGCCGAGAATGCGTTTCGTGAACATGGATACTCCCCTTGCTTGGTTCTTCCGGCAGCAGGTTAGACTTTGCCAGCCAGCTAAGACAACAGCCTTGATCCGGCCCGGTTCCGCCGCGAACTCGCGCCGGCGTGAGGGATGGTGTCCGAAAGCGTCACGGAAGGGTCGCATTTGAAGAGTTGCGCCGCGTCAAACACTGCAATTCTGGAGACAGCCCGACATCCACCAGCCACCGGAACACAGCCATGCTGAACACTAGCGAAATTCTGAACCAGCTCGCGCAGCGGCCCAAGGATTTTTCCCTCAGCCACGATCTTTACTGCGACCAGGGCGTCTATCAGGCCGATCTTGATAACATCTGGTACCGCGAATGGCTGTTCGCCATTCCGGCCTGCGACATCCCCAAGACCGGCAATCACGCGACGCTGCAGGTCGGCGAATACCCGATCCTGATCGTGCGCGGCGCCGATGGCCAGATCCGCGCGTTTCACAATGTCTGCCGCCATCGCGGCCAGAAGCTGTGCCCCAAGGAAAACGGCACCTCGCCCAAGCTGGTCTGCCCCTATCACCAGTGGACCTATGATCTTGACGGCCGGCTTTTGTTCGCGCGCGACATGGGCACCGATTTCGACGCCTCGCAATTCAGCCTGAAGCCGGTGCATTGCCGCAGCGATGGCGGCATGGTGTTCATCTGCCTGGCCGAGAACCCGCCGGAATTCCAGCGTCTGGGCGGATTCCTGCAGGATTACGTCGGCGCTAGCGACCTGTCGAATGCCAAGGTTGCCTTTACCTCGACCATCGTCGAACAGGGCAACTGGAAGCTGGTGATCGAAAACAACCGCGAATGCTATCACTGCGGCGGCAACCACCCTTCGCTGTGCCGCAGCTATTCCGACAATCCGCTGATGACGGTGATGGAGGGGCCGAATGCCGCCTCGTCCGAGATCCTGTCGCATTGGGACCGCTGCGACAAGGCGGGCCTGCCGGCGCGTTTCGTGAACGATCCCGGCATGCAATGGCGTTTCGCCCGCGTGCCGCTGCTGAACAATGCCGAAAGCTTTACCATGTCCACCAGGGCGGCGGTGAACCGGCGCATGGGCAATATCCCGTGGAACGACGCGGGCAGCCTGATGTTCTATCACTTCCCGTCCAGCTGGAACCATTTCCTGCCCGATCACGCGATCGTCTTCCGGCTGCTGCCGATCTCGCCCACCCAGACCGAGGTGACCAGCAAATGGCTGGTTCACAAGGACGCGGTCGAGGGGCAGGATTACGACCTCAAGGCCCTGACCGAGGTCTGGCTCAACACCAATGACGAGGACCGCCGCGTGGTCGAGGAAAACCAGAAGGGCATCAAGTCCCCCGCCTATGAGCCCGGCCCCTATTCCCCCAGCCAGGAAGAGGGCGTGATCCATTTCATCGACTGGTATGTGCGCACGATGCAGGATCGCCTGTCCCCGCGTCCCGCGATGGCTGCGGAATAATGGCGGTTCTGATCAAGGCGTTCGGCGACCGGCCCTGGCGCGACGACGAATTGCTGGAATGCGCGATGGTGGTGCCCGAAACCTCGGACACCGCCACCTTCACCTTTCGCGCGCCTTCCGGCGCCTGGTTCGACTACAAGCCCGGCCAGTTCATCACCCTGGACCTGCCGGTGCCGGGCGGCAATGTGCAGCGGACCTATACGATCAGCTCCAGCCCCTCGCGGCCGCTGTCGATCTCGGTCACGGTCAAGGCGCAGGCGGACAGTATCGGCACGCGCTGGATGCTGGACCATCTGCGGCCCGGCATGCGGATCAGGGGTTACGGCCCGGCCGGCATCTTCAGCTTCGTCGAGCACGAGGCGCCGAAATACCTGTTCATCTCGGCCGGGTCGGGCATCACGCCGATGATGTCGATGACCACCTGGGCCTGGGATTCGGGCGAGATGCCCGATATCGTTTTCGTGCATGCCGCCAGATCGCCCCGGGAAATCATCTTCCGCCAGCGGCTCGAGGGGATGGCCGACCGCGTTCCCGGCCTGCAGCTGCGCTTTACCGTCGAGGAGGGCGATCCCTTTCGCACCTGGCACGGCTATCAGGGCCGGCTCAGCCAGATCATGCTGGGCCTGATGGCGCCGGATTATCTGGAACGCGAAGTGTTCTGCTGCGGCCCCGAGCCCTTCATGCAGGCCGTGCGCGACATGCTGATCGCGCTTGGCTATGACATGGACCACTACCACCAGGAAAGCTTTGGCGCCCCGATCCGCACCGAGGCCGAGGCCCCGGTTCTGGACGATGTCATCCCCGACGAGGACACAAGGGCCGAGATCACCTTTGCCAGCTCGGGCGTGACGGCGAAATGCCACGAAACCGACACCGTGCTGGCGGTGGCCAAGGCGAACGGGCTGAACATCCCCTCGGGCTGCACCTTCGGCCTGTGCGGCACCTGCAAGATCCGCAAGACCTCGGGCGAGGTGCATATGGTCCATAACGGCGGCATCTCGGATGAGGATATCGAGGAAGGCTATATCCTGGCCTGCTGTTCCAACCCGATCGGCGCCGTCTCGGTCGAAGTCTGATCTGCCCTTGCCGCAATGACAGCCGGGGCGCCCTCGCGGCGCCCCGGATCGCGGCGTTGCGGGCTTTCCTCATCATTTGTCATCAGACTTGCGCGCCGATCTTGCGTTGCCGCGATCTTCGTCGCATCAATTCCCCCCGGATCGGCCTGTTCACCCCGGACGCGGTCGGCGATATGAACGGGACGGTACAGGCATCGAACGGCGGGCCGGCCGCCGGGAAAGGACAGTGATGCAAAGCATGACGCTTGGGGATAGCGGCGTTTCGGTCAGCGATATCTGCCTTGGCACCATGACCTTCGGCAATCAGACCGGGGTCGGCGATGCCAACCGGCAGATGGACAAGGCGCTTGATGCCGGGATCACATTTCTGGACACGGCGGAAATGTATCCGGTCAATCCGGTGCGCCGCGAAACCGTCGGCCGCAGCGAGGAAATCGTCGGCGACTGGCTGTCGGCGCGCGGCGGCCGCGACGGCATCCGGATCGCCACCAAGGTCTCGGGCCCCGGCGATACCGTCCGGCGCGAGGGTTATGACGGCCAGATCATTCGCCGCACGATCGAGGATTCGCTGCGCCGGCTGAAGACCGATTACATCGACCTGTATCAGTTGCACTGGCCGGTCCGTGGCAGCTATGCGTTCCGGCAGAACTGGAATTACGATCCCTCGCATCAGGACAGCGCGCGGACGCTGGAGCACATGGCTGATGTGCTGGGCGCGATCGACGAGGCGCACCGGGCGGGCAAGATCCGCGCCTTTGGCCTGTCCAACGAATCCGCCTGGGGCACGGCGCGCTGGATCGACACCGCGATGCGTCTGGGCGCGCCGCGCGTGGTCAGCATCCAGAACGAATATTCCGTGCTTTACCGCCAATACGATACCGACCTGGCCGAGCTGGGCGTGAACGAAAATGTGGTGCTTCTGGCCTATTCGCCGCTGGCGGGCGGGCTCCTGACCGGCAAGTATCTGCGCGGGGCCGAACCCCCCGGCAGCCGCGCCGCCGTCGATCGCGCCGCTGGCGGTCAGGGCAATATCGGCGGTCGCCGCACGCGCCGCGCCGAAGAGGCGGTGACGGCCTGGCACAAGCTGGCGGCCGAGTTGCGGCTGGACCCGATCCATGCCGCCATCGCCTTTACCCGGCAGCGGCCGTTTCCGGTGATCCCGATCATCGGCGCGACCAGCTCGCCGCAGCTCGATCATCTGCTGGCCGGGCTGAACCTGCGGCTGACCGACGAGGCGCTGGCGCGGATCTCGCAATTCCACCGCGATCACCCCTGGCCCTACTGACGGGACGCGACGGAAGTGTTGGCAGCACGGTGCCGGCGGTGCAATTTAGCGCCACCAGACCGGAGGAAAACCCATGCTGCCGCCCATTCTTGCCAATCTGCGGATTCCCGTCATCGGCTCGCCGATGTTCATCGTCTCGGGGCCGGAGCTGGTCATTGCGCAATGCAAGGCCGGGATCGTGGGCAGCTTTCCGGCGCTGAACGCGCGCGAAAAGGATGGCGAGCCGCCCCTGCTCGAGGCCTGGCTGACCCGCATCAGCGAGGAACTGGACCGGCACAATCAGGCGAACCCGGACCGCCCGGCCGCGCCCTTCGCGGTCAACCAGATCGTGCATCGCAGCAATGCGCGGCTCGAGCGCGACATCGAAATCTGCCATCGCCACAAGGTGCCGATCTGGATCACCAGCCTTGGCGCCCGCCCCGAGGTGAACGCCGCCGCGCATGATTGCGGCGGCATCGTGCTGCACGACATCATCAACAATGTCTTTGCGAAAAAGGCCATCGACAAGGGCGCTGACGGGCTGATCGCGGTGGCCGCCGGCGCCGGCGGCCATGCCGGCCCGCAATCGCCCTTTGCCCTGATCCAGGAGATTCGCGACTGGTTCGACGGGCCGCTGCTTTTGTCGGGGGCGATCTCGACCGGCCGGGCGGTTCTGGCGGCGCAGGTGATGGGGGCCGATCTGGCCTATATCGGCAGCCCCTTCATCGCCACGAACGAGGCCAATGCCCAGCCCGAATACAAGCGGATGATCGTCGAAAGCGGCGCCATGGATATCGTGACCTCGTCGCTGTTCACCGGCGTGTCGGGGAATTACCTCGCGCCGTCGATCCGCAATGCCGGGCTTGACCCGGACAATCTGGAAAAGGCCGACCCGTCCTCGATGGATTTCCACGGGGCAAAGCCCAAGGCCTGGAGCCAGATCTGGGGCTGCGGCCAAGGCATCGGCGCGGTGCATGAAATCGCGCCCGCGCAGGCGCTGATCGACCGGCTGGCCGATGAATATGCGCAGGCGAAACAGGCGGTTGCCGCGCTGTAAGGCGTTTATGCTGAGTGGTGAGCGTCTGCCCGGGTGGGCGGACGCGTGCCTGTCGCTGGCGCGACAGGCGGGCTGATCGGCAAGGTTTCAGATCTGACCCGAAACCTTTCAGATTCAGGGGCGGGATCGCTTAGGAAACCGCCATTCCCTCGGTCGAGGCGAAGAACATCGCCTGGCTGACCGCCGAACGCACCTGTTCCTCGGAATAGGGTTTCGAGATCAGGAACGCGGGTTCGGGCCGGTCGCCGGTCAGCAGGCGCTCGGGGAAGGCGGTGATGAAGATCACCGGCAGGTCGCCCAGATCCGCCAGCAATTCGTTCACCGCGTCGATCCCCGAGGATCCGTCGGCAAGCTGGATATCGGCCAGGATCATGTCGGGCCGGGTTTCCCGCGCCAGTTCCAGCGCCGCCGCATGGGTGCGCGCGATGCCGGTCACCTCATGGCCAAGATCGGTCACGATGCCCTTCAGATCCATGGCGATGATGGTTTCATCCTCGATCACCATGATCTTGCCGGCGACCGCCTGGCTCATCTCGTCCAGCGCGATCTGGACCAGTTCCTCGGCCTCGGATTGCGGGCATTGCATCACCGTCGCGATCTGGTCGTAGCGCAGTTCCTCGATCGTGCGCAGCAGCAGCGCCTCGCGCGAATTCGGCGTCAGCTTGCGCAGATGGGCCTGGGCGCGGGCCTCGCGCAGGTTCTGTTCCTCGATCTCGACCGGCTGCCCCGAACTTTGCCAGATCGCGTGAAAGGTGCGGAACAAGGCGATCCGGGTATCCTCGCCCTCGATCAGGCTGCGGTCCGAGAGGATGGCCTCCAGCGTGGCGGCGGCATAATTGTCGCCGACGGCCTGGCTGCCGGTCAGCGCGCGCGCATAGCGGCGCAGATAGGGCAGCTCGCGGCTGATCGAGCGCACGAGATGATCTGCTGCTGTCATGGTTGACTCCGAAAAACGTCATCTGACGGAACTTGACCGGATTGGTAGCCGTTAGGCAAGGTGCGCACAAGTTTTCAGGAATAACTATAAAATGAACACAAGGCGGGAAGACCAAAGGAGAGCCGCTATCGAAAAGCAGATCGACGAGAATCTGCGCCGGGTGTACGAGCAGGATACCACCCAGCAGATTCCCGACCGCTTCCTGCAATTACTCGACAAGCTGCGCGAGCAGGAGTGAACTGCATGACCGATCGCAAAACGGCGCCAGGCGCCCGCCCCGGTGCACATGGAGATCCCCGGGACGAACTGGTCGAGCACCTGCCCGCCCTGCGCGCATTCGCCCTTTCGCTGACCCGCGAAGGTTCCGCGGCCGACGACCTGGTTCAGGACACGATCGTCAAGGCATGGACCCATATCGACAAGTTCGAGCCGGGCACCAACCTGCGGGCGTGGCTGTTCACCATCCTGCGCAACACCTTCTATTCGGCGCGCCGCAAGGTCCGCCGCGAGGTCAGCGATACCGACGGCATCCATGCCGCCCGTCAGGCCACCCGGCCCGAGCATGACGGCCGGCTGGCGCTGAACGACTTTCGCGTCGCCTTCGAGAAGCTGCCCGATGAGCAGCGCGAGGCGCTGATCCTTGTCGGTGCCTCGGGCTTTTCCTACGAGGAAGCGGCCGAGATGACCGGCGTCGCCGTCGGCACGGTCAAGTCGCGCGCCAATCGCGGCCGCCGCCGCCTGGCGGTCCTGTTGCATCTGGAGGATGGCGAAGAGCTCGAGATGACCGATCGCGCGACATTGGCCGTCATGGCGCAGAACGCCCCCACCATGCGCTAAGGGGAATGCCGTGGTGCTGCGGCGATGGCTGGATCGAAGCGAATTTTCCAAGGGGCTGGGCTTTCGTCTGGGCGGCCTGCTGTCGGTGGCGATCCTGCCCATCGGCCTGATTTCCGTCATCCAGACGCTGCACCTGTCGCGCGAATACGACCGCTCGTCGGAAATCGCGCTGCTGGGCCGCACGGCGACGGCCGCGGCGGGCGAACGCGCGCTGCTGCAGGGCGCGCTGGGCACGGCGGATGCGCTGGGTCCGGCCGTGCTTGAGACGATGAACAATCCCAAGGCCTGTTCCGACATCATGCGCGCCCTTGTCCAGCGCACGGTGAATTTCAGCTATGCCGGTTTCACGCGGCTCGACGGGGTGACGGAATGTTCCTCGGTTCCCGGCGTGCATGACATGACGCGGAATTCGGCCTTTCGGCAGTTCTCCGAAAATCCGGGTACTCTGGTCACCACCAGCATGGACGGGCTGGTGACCGACCGCGCGGTGGTGGCGGTGATCCAGCCGCTGTATCGGGGCGTCGATCTGCTGGGCTATATCGGCGTGGCGATGACGCAGGACCTGCTGCGTTCGGCGCATGTCTCGGGGCTGGATACCGAGGGCGCGCGCATCCTGACCTTCAACAATCAGGGCCAGATCCTGTCCTCGGACAGCGACAGCGCCGAGGATATCGACCACCTGCTGCCGCGCGGCCAGTCGCTGCCGGCGCTGCTGGCGCGCAGCGAGACGACATTTCGCGACATCTCCAATTCCGGCGAGCGGCGGGTGTTCAGCGTGGTGCCGGTGGTGCCGGGCCTGGTCTATGCGCTCGGCTCCTGGAACCGCGCCGAAAGCGGCATCACCGGCATCGACCTGACCCGGCGCACGGCGCTGTTCCTGCCGCTGATCCTGTGGGCGGCCTCGCTCGCGGTGGCCTATTTCGCGGTCTATCGGCTGGTGCTGCGCCATATCCGCGAGCTGCGCGGCCAGATGCGCCGCTTTGCCATCGGCGACCGCTCGGCCCCGCCGCCGGTGCTGGTCGATGCCCCCGCCGAGATCGGCGACATGAGCCAGACCTTTCACAACATGGCCCGCATCCTGATCCGCGACGAAGAGGCGATGGAGGCCGCCGTCAACGAAAAGACCGTGCTTTTGAAAGAGGTTCATCACCGGGTCAAGAACAACCTCCAGCTTATCGCCTCGATCATCAACATGCAGATCCGGGTGATCGACCATGCGGATGCGAAACGGGTGCTGCGCTCGGTGCAGGATCGCGTCGCCTCGCTGGCGGCGATCTATCGCAACCTGTATCAGGCCGAGCATCTGGATTCGGTTCATGCCGACCGGCTGATCGGCGATATCATCAGCCAGATGGCCGCCGCCTCGGTCGGGCCGGGGACCGGGCTGCGCGTCGAGACGCGGCTGGAGCCGCTGGAACTGATGCCCGATCAGGCGGTGCCGCTGACATTGCTGGCCAATGAGGCCTTTACCAATGCGCTGAAATATTCCGGCGCCCCGGATGCCGGGGCCCGGCCCTGGGTTCGCGTGACGCTGCGCGGCGACGGGCCGGGCAAGGCGCTGCTCGAGGTCGAGAACTCCGTCTCGGGCGCCGCCCCCGAGGTCGAGAGCACCGGCCTCGGCAGCCAGCTGATCGAGGCTTTCGCCACCCAGCTTGAGGGCGAGGCCACGCAGGAATCCGACGAGAGCCGCTTTCTGCTGAGGCTGCGTTTCACGGTCGACCGCATCCAGGCGCGCAGCGACGGCTCCGAGCCGGCGCGGGTGGTGCTGACCTCGGCCGCGCGGCCGGGGGCGCAGCACTAGCCGGGGCCGGTCGCCGTGACAATCGCGCCGCCGCGCGCTATACCCGCCCCCGAATGACAGCTTCAACGACAGGGCGAGCCATGCTGAACGTCTATCTTTCCGGCGAGATCCACACCGACTGGCGCGAACGCATCGTCGAGGGCGCAAGCGGGCTGGACGTCGCCTTTACCGGCCCGGTGACCGACCATGCGGCCAGCGACGATTGCGGCGTGGCGATCATGGGGGCCGAGGAGTCCAAGTTCTGGCACGACCGCAAGGGCGCGCAGCTCAACGCCATCCGCACGCGCAAGGGCATTGCCGATGCCGATATCGTGGTGGTCCGCTTTGGCGATCAATACAAGCAGTGGAATGCCGCGTTCGACGCCGGCTACGCCGCCGCGCTTGGCAAGTCGCTGGTCGTGCTGCACGGCCCCGACCACGCCCATGCCCTGAAAGAGGTGGATGCCGCGGCACTCGCGGTGGTCGAACAGCCCGAACAGGTGGTGGCCATCCTGCGCTATGTGCTCAGCGGCGAATTGCCGGGCTGAGCGGTTTCGCGCAGGGCCGGCCGTCATTCCCCCGGCGATCCTTCTCTGGCCGCCTGTCGCAGTTTGCGCGCGGCGATAAAGCGGCGGCGGCGGGCCAGTTCCAGGTTGATCAGCGCCCCCAGCATCACTGAAAACCCGCCCAGAAAGAACCACATCAGCAGCGCCACCACCGCCCCGATCGAGCCATAGATGCGGTTATAGCTGTTGAAGCTGCCCAGATAGGCCGAGAAGCCATAGGACACGGCCGCCCAGGCCAGCGCCGCGAACAGCGCCCCCCAGGTAAAGATCGCGGTGCGCGGCGTTTTCACGTTCGGGCCAAAGCGGTAGATGATCCCGATCACCACCAGCACGATGAAAAAGATCGCCATCCATGGCAACCGGCCCAGCAGCCAGTCGCGCAGCGGCGATCCGGGCAGATAGGCAAAGGCAATGGGCACCACGATGATCGTCGCCAGCCCCAGCACGATCACGCCGACGATGACCAGCGTCAGCACATAGGCCAGAACAAAGCCGGTGATGGTGGAATGCGAGCGCACGCCATGGGCCGCGTTCAGCCCCTGAATCAGCCCGCCCACGCCCTGCCGCGCCGCGATTGTCGCGATCAGAAAGGAAATCACCGTCGTCCAGCCCAGCTGTGTCCGCCCCGCCGCGATCAGCGAATTGATCTGGCTGTAGATGATCTGCGCGGCGCCCTCGGGGATGAATTCGTCGGTGGTATGGACATATTCTTCGATCAGGGCCGGGTCGAGCCACAGCCCCCATAGCGCGAACAGCGCCGCAAGCCCCGGAAAGACCGCGAACATGGCGTAAAAGGCCACGCCCGCCGCGATCAGGCTCATGTGGATCTTGTCCATCCGATCGAATATCGCCTGCACGAACTGCCAAAGATCGCGGATCACCAGCTGTCTCCGTCCTTGCCTGTCTGCCCGGGCCGATCTTCATCCTGCGCCGGCTCCGGCGGTGTCTAGGCCTTGTCCGTTCTGTAACGAAGCCAGACCGCCTTGTCGCCCATTTTTGCAACGAATGCCGCATGGGCATCGGCCTCGGCATCGGTCAGGCGCGGGGCCAGAACACGCGGGCGCGGGCCGCGCGGAGCCTCGGCGCCGCCCGCGCCATCGCTGGAATCGCCGGCCGCGGCGCCGGTTTCCAGAACCAGTCCCGGCTGGCGTCCGCCCATCAGCGCAAGATAGACCTCGGCCAGCAATTCGCTGTCCAGCAGCGCGCCGTGCAGCGTCCGGTTCGAGTTGTCGATACGAAAGCGCCGGCATAGCGCATCGAGCGAGTTCTGCGCGCCGGGAAATTTCCGGCGCGCGATTTCCAGCGTATCGACCGCGCGGCTATGGGGCATGACCGCATGTCCGGCCCGCTTGAGCTCGGCATTGAGGAATTTCATGTCGAACTGGGCGTTATGGATCACCAGTTTCGCATCCGCGCCGATGAAATCGACGAAACCCTGCGCGATTTCCGCGAATTTCGGCTTGTCACGCAGGAAATCGTCGCCCAGCCCGTGCACCTCGAAGGCCTCTTGCGGCATCGGACGCTCGGGGTTGATATAGACGTGATAGGTTTCGCCGGTCGGGAGGTGGTTGACCAGCTCGACCGCGCCGATCTCGACGATGCGGTCGCCGGTTTCGGGGTCGAAGCCGGTGGTTTCGGTATCAAGAACGATCTCACGCATCCGCTTTTCCTGCCATGATCCGGGCGCAGATGTCCATGATCGCCGCCCGCGCGCCCTCCAGCGTGACCGAGGGGATGATCCAGTCGGCGCGTTCGCGCTTTTCCGCGTCGGGCATCTGGCGCGACAGGATCATCTGGAAATTCGCCTCGGTCATGCCGGGGCGCGACATGACCCGCGCGCGCTGGATATCCGCCGGGGCCGAGACGACCGCCACCCCGTCCATCTGCGTCTCATAGCCGTTCTCGTAGAGCAGCGGAATGTCCAGAACGACGATCGGCGTGTCCTTGTGGCGCGCGGTGAAACCGGCGCGGTCGGCGGCGACCAGCGGATGCACGATGGCCTCGAGCCGGGTAAAACCCGACGGATCGGCCGCCAGTTCCACGCGGAGCGCCGCGCGGTCGATGGCGCCGTCCCTAAGCGCGCCGGGAAAGGCGCGCGCTACCGGCGCGACCGCCGCGCCGCCGGGCGCGTAAAGGCTGTGCACCGCCGCATCCGCGTCCCAGACCGGGTGGCCCAGATCGCGAAACATCTGCGCGGCGGTCGATTTGCCCATGCCGATGCCGCCGGTCAGGCCCAGCAGATAGCTCATGCCAACAGGACCTCGCGCAGCGCCGCATCGACTTCGGGACGCTGGCCGAACCAGCGCTCGAAGCCCGGCGCGGCCTGGTGCAGCAGCATGCCAAGCCCGTCGACGATCTGGCAGCCGCGCGCCTGCGCCTCGGCCAGAAACGGGGTAATCAGCGGCGTATAGACCAGATCGGTGGCAAGCGTGCCGGGCGACAGCGCATCCAGCGGCACGCGCAGGGGCGGCTTGCCCTCCATCCCCATCGAGGTGGCGTTGACGACCGTGGTCGCGCCCTCGATCATGTTGCCGGCCTCGGCCCAGTCATAGACGACCAGCTTGGCGCCGAATTCCGCCTTGATCTGCTCGGCCCGGATGCGGGTGCGGTTGGCGATGCGCAGTTCGGGCACGCCGCTTTCCAGAAGCGAGGCGACCACCGCCCGCGCCGCGCCGCCCGCGCCGATCAGGGCCGCCGGCCCCTGTTCCGGCCGCCAGTCGGGCGCGTGCTGCCGGATATTGGCGATGAAGCCATAGCCATCGGTATTGTCGGCATGGATCTTGCCGTCGGCGCGAAAGATCAGCGTGTTCGCAGCCCCGATCAGCGCCGCGCGGTCGGTGACCACATCGGCCAGCGCCAGCACGCTTTCCTTGTGCGGGATGGTGACATTGGCGCCGACGAAGCCCATGCGCGGCATCACGCGCAGCACCTCGGCCAGATGCTCGGGCATGACCGGCAGCGGCACGTAATAGCCCGTGATTCCATAGCGCTGCAGCCAATGGCCGTGCAGGCTGGGCGACCGGGAATGGGCGATCGGCCAGCCGATGACGCCGGCAAGCGGATGGTTTCGGGGCTGCGGAGGCTGGGTCGTGTCAGACATGATGTGACTGGCGCTGTTTCCTGTCCGGGGCGGCCGCCCCATGATGGCATGAAATCGTCTGGGAAAGACAAGTGCAATTCGATCCGCCCGGGGTCAAGCCGCTTTGCCGGCGCGGCACGCCCCGGGGCGTCAGGCCACACCCATTTCGGGTAGCTCGCCCTGGGCCAGCAGATCCTCGAGCGTGAGCGATTCGATCAGCAGAAGATAGGACCAGAAGACCTGTCCGAACATGCGCCGCAGCCGGCAGGACGCCTCGTCGCTGCAATCCTCGCAGCGGTGATAGGAATGCCGCGACAGGCAGGGCAGCGGAGCGATCGGCCCGTCGACCTGCCGTAACAGTTGACCGATCGAGATATCGCTGGTGCGGGCGATCAGCACATAGCCGCCGGTCCTGCCGCGCCGCGACCCGACATAGCCGGCGTTGCGCAGCTCCAGCATGATATGTTCCAAAAAGCGCTTGGGCGCGCCCGAGCGTTGCGCGATCTCTTCGATCGTCAGTGCCGATCCGCCACCGGCGACCTCATCCGCCAGGGCGACCAGTGCCTTGATCGCATATTTCGTCTTTTGCGAGATCATATAAAATTCTTAGTCAGCAGCCGCCGATCCTGCAATGATTCCGACAGTTTTTTGCCTTTCGCCGCCGGGCGCCATAGAACTATCATCAAATCGTCATCATAGTGACATATTGCGGGCGCATCCCGGCCGCGCATCACAAGGAGTAGCTCATGCGCATTGCGGTTCTTGGCGGTGACGGCTTCGTAGGTTGGCCGACCGCCCTGCATCTTTCGAATCTGGGCCATGACATCCATATCGTCGACAATCTCTCGCGCCGCTGGATCGATACCGAACTGGGCGTCCAGTCGCTGACGCCGATGGATTCGATTCAGGAACGCTGCCGTATCTGGCATCAGGAAACCGGCAAGCGGATCCATTTCCACCTGCTGAACCTGGCCGAGGAATTTGAGCGCCTGAAGTCGTGGCTGGCCGAGATGCGGCCCGATGCGGTGATCCATTTCGCCGAGCAGCGCGCCGCGCCCTATTCGATGAAGACCGACCGCCACAAGGTCTATACCGTCAACAACAATACCAACGCCACGCATAACCTGCTGGCGGCGCTGGTGGAAACCGGCATCGACGCGCATCTGGTGCATCTGGGCACGATGGGCGTCTATGGCTATTCCTCGGTCGGCGCGCCGATCCCCGAGGGCTATCTGGACATCCAGATCGAAACGCCCGACGGCCCGCGCGAGCAGCAGGTGCTGTATCCCACGCGGCCCGGATCGGTCTATCACATGACCAAGAGCCTGGATCAGATCATGTTCCAGTTCTATGCCCAGAATGACGGGCTGCGGATCACCGACCTGCATCAGGGCATCGTCTGGGGCACCCATACCGACCAGACCCGCCGGCATGAACAGCTGATCAACCGTTTCGATTATGACGGCGATTACGGCACGGTGCTGAACCGTTTCCTGATTCAGGCGGCGATCGGCCATCCGCTGACCGTGCACGGCACCGGCGGCCAGACCCGCGCCTTTATCCATATCCAGGATTCGGTGCGCTGCATCGAACTGGCGCTAAGGGACGCGCCGCAGGCGGGCGAGCGGGTGCGCATCTTCAACCAGATGACCGAAACCCACCGGGTGCGCGATCTGGCCGAACTGGTGGCGCGCCTGACCGATGCCCGCGTCGCCTATCTGCCCAACCCCCGCAAGGAGGCCGATGAGAACGACCTGATCGTCAGGAACGACCAGTTCCTGGCCCTGGGGCTCGAGCCGATCACCCTGGCCGACGGGTTGCTGACCGAGGTGGTCGAGGTGGCGAAAAAATACGCCCACCGGATCGACCGTTCGCGCGTGCCGGCGGTCAGCGCCTGGACCAAGGACATCGCCAAGCGTGTCGAGCACGATCCTGAAGGCAAGCGGCTGCGGTCGGTTTCTTGACCGGGCTCCGGGCCGAGACGGCGGCGCGGGACGACCGCGCCTATGTCACGCTGGCCACCAATGCCGATTACGCCATCGGGGCCGCGGCGCTGCTGCGGTCCCTGCGCCGCACCGGGACCACGGCCGATCTGGTGGTCATGCACACGGATGTGCCGGGCGACGCGCTCGAGCCGCTGCGGCAGCTGGACGCGCGGCTGGTCCATGTCGATCTGCTGCCCACCTCGGATGCGTTCAATCAGGCCCATGCGAAACGCGAACTGCATGGCGCGGCGCCCTTCACCAAGGGCGAAAAGCCGCCCTTTCACACGCCGCTGGACAATTTCGCCAAGCTGCGCCTGTGGCAGCTGGATTACCGTCGCGCGGTGTTCATCGATGCCGATGCGCTGGCCTTGCAGAATATCGACCGGCTTTTCGATTATCCCGAATTTTCCGCCGCGCCGAATGTCTATGAAAGCCTGAATGATTTCCACCGGCTGAATTCGGGCGTGTTCACCGCGCGCCCGGCAGAGGCGACATTCAAGGCGATGCTGGACCGGCTGGACCAACCCGGCATGTTCTGGCGGCGCACCGATCAGACCTTTCTGGAAAGCTATTTTCCGAACTGGCACGGGCTGCCGGTTTTCGACAATATGCTGCAATATGTCTGGATCAACCTGCCGCAGCTATGGCGCTGGCAGGACATTCGCGTGCTGCATTACCAATATGAAAAACCGTGGCAGGACCATGCCAAGGCCGATCAGCTTCGGGTGCTGATCGACCTGTGGCACAGCTACGCCCGCGGCGATGCGGTGCCCGATCTGGCGGCGCTGCCCGCGCCCGGCGAGGCATGAGGTGACAAGCAAATGCGGATCGCGCTGACCGGAGGCTCGGGTCTGGTCGGCCGCTGGATCCGGCAGGCCGCCGAGCAGGCCGGGCATCAGGTGGTGGCGCTGTCGCGCCCGGGCTGGACGCTTGGCGATACCCCCGACCTGCGCGGCTGCGGGGCGCTGATCCACGCCGCGTTCCAGCATGTTCCCGGCCGCTATCGCGGCGGCGAGGGGGACGACCCAAAGGCCTTTATCCGCGCCAATCTGGACGGCTCGCTGCGGCTGTTTCAGGCCGCGCGCGATGCCGGCGTCGGCCGCGTCATCTTTCTGTCCTCGCGCGCGGTGCATGACGGCCAGCCGCCCGGAACGACGCTAAGCGACGATCTTTCCCCTTTGCCGACAACGCTTTACGGCAACGTCAAGGCGGATGCCGAAGCCGCCCTGGCGGCGATGGCCGGCGCCGGTTTCCGCACCGCCAGCCTGCGCCCGACCGGCGTCTATGGCCCCGGCCAGCCGCAGAAATGGGCCGGGCTGATCGCCGGATTTCTGGCCGGCGAGACGCCCGCGCCCGCCGTCGCGACCGAGGTTCACGGCGCCGATCTGGGCGCCGCCGCGATGCTGGTTCTGAACGATCCCGCCATGTCGGGCAGCTACAATGTCAGCGATCTGGTGCTGGACCGCCGCGACCTGTTGCAGGAGGTGGCGCGACTCACCGGCTGCAGGACCGCGCTTCCGAATCGGGCCGATGCCTCGGGGCTGCGCATCGCCGACTGCCTAAAGCTTGGAAATCTTGGATGGAAACCCGGAGGCGGCGGAATCCTGCTGGCCAGTTTGCCGCAGATCGTCAGGGATGCTACTCATCAGGGGTGATCCTGCGTAAGCTGACGGGCCACCTGTTGTGCCGCCTCGCATTACGCATCCTCCCTTCATCATGTCTATCTTATGCGGGTGTGAGTATGCGTATTCTGCCGATTATGTGCGGCCTGTGGTTTGCCGCGATGGCTGGTTTCTTCTTTGCGTTTTCGGTCGCGGTCATGCCGGGGATGCAGACGTTCTCGGATGCCGAGGGCATGACGACGATACGGACCCTGAGCCGGCTGGCGGACAGTCCGGTCTACGGGCTGGGCCTTTGGGGCGGGCTTGTGCTGGCGGTGCTGGCCGCCGTCCTGGCGCTGATGTCGCGCTGCGAGGGCTGGCAGCCGCTGTTCACCGGCTGCATGCTGTACCTGCTTGGCGTCGTGGTGATTTCGCTGGTCGGAAACATGCCGGGCAACGGCGAACTCGTGACGACGCTCGCCAGCCCCGGTCGCGGCACATGGCTGAACGATCTGGGCAACTGGTCGCTTCTGAACCAGTTGCGCACCGGGATCAGCCTGCTGGCGGCGGCCTTCGTGCTGATCCCGCTGCTGCGGATGCCGATGAACTACTGGCGCGTCGCCGGCTGAGAATTTCCGCCGGGCGCGCCTGGCCGTGCCCGCTGGACAGCGCTGTCGATCTGATCCAGAACTTTCCCGACAGCGCGGAGGGAAAGCCATGACAGCCGGCGAAATCACCGCCTTTACCGGCCATTGCCTGTGCGGTGCGATCAGTTTTCGCGGCACCTTCGATGCGGGCCACGATCTCAAGGCCTGCCATTGCGGCCAGTGCCGGCGCTGGTCGGGGCATTACTGGGCGGCCATCCTGCCCATATCGCTGGAGATCAGGGGCGCGCCGGCATGGTATCGCGCCTCGGACATCGCCCGGCGCGGCTTTTGCGCGACCTGCGGCTCGTCCCTGTTCTGGCAGCGCGAGGGCAGCGACGTCATCGAGGTGGCGGCGGGGGCGATCGACGCGCCGACCGGGCTGACCTTGCGCGGCCATATCTTTGTCGCGGACAAGGGCGATTATTACCCGATCGACGATGGCCTGCCGCAGAAATCGCGGGAATAGTTGACCTGACGCGCGCACCGGCCGATATCCGGGGCGTTAACCTTGGGCGCGCGCGATGATCTGGGACAGTCTGGCGAATTTTCCGGCCGAGCAATTGCTGGCCTTCATGATGGGGGCCTTGGTGCTGAATTTCGCGCCGGGGCAGGATGTCTTTTTTGCCAGCGCCTGCGGCATTCAGGGCGGGCCGCGCGCCGGGGCGCTGGCCGGGTTCGGCGTCGGCCTGGGCGTGATCTGTCATGTCACCATGGCGACGGTCGGGCTGGGCGCGCTGGTGGCGGCGCATCCCGGCGCGCTGGTCGCGATCAAATATGCCGGCGCGGCCTATCTGCTTTGGCTGGCCCGGGCAAGCTGGACCGCAGGCCGGCCCGAGCCCGGCGCGCGGGCCGCCCGCAGCGCCTGGAACATCATCCGGCGCGGTGCGCTGTCAAATCTGCTGAACCCCAAGCCGGTGCTGTTCCTGCTGGCCTTTCTGCCGCAGTTCACGCGCGCGGAATATGGCCCGGTCTGGCAGCAGATCCTTGGGCTGGGGCTGATCTTTGCCCTTTCGGGCACATTGGTGACGATGGGCTACGGCATCGTCGCGGGTCTTGCCGGGCGGGTCATCGGGCCAAAGCTGGGCATCATGAACCGCGTCGCCGCCGTGATGTTCGCGCTTCTGGCGCTGCGGCTGGTCTGGCGATGAGCTTTGTCTACCGGCCCACCGAGGAACAGCCGCAGGTGATCCATGCCGATCATCAGGTGCTGGTGGTCTGCAAGCCGCATGGCCTGCTGTCTGTGCCGGGCCGGGGCGCGGATCGCGCCGATTGCCTGATCGCGCGGCTGCGCGCGGCCTTTCCCACCATCCTTCTGGTGCATCGGCTGGATCTGGACACTTCGGGGGTGATGGTCTTCGCCCTGACGCCCGAGGCGCAGCGCCACCTGTCGCGCCAGTTCGAGGAACGGCGGACCAAAAAGACCTATGTCGCGCGGCTCTGGGGGCGGCTGCAGCCGAAAACCGGCACCGTTGATCTGCCGCTGATCGTGGACTGGCCGAATCGCCCCCGGCAAATGGTCGACCGCGATCGCGGCCGGCCGGCCCGGACCGACTGGCGGGTGGTCCGCGCCGATGACATGGAAACCCGGGTGCGGCTGTCGCCGGTGACCGGCCGCAGCCATCAGCTGCGCGTGCATATGGCCGAGCTTGGCCACCCGATCCTGGGCGATCCGCTTTATGCCGGCGGCGCGGCGGCCGAGTTTCCGCGCCTGATGCTGCATGCCGAAAGCCTGCGCTTCCGGCATCCCGAAACCGGGATCATGCAGGGTTTTACCGCGCCGGCGCCCTTCTAGCGCGATCACGCAGCTGTCACTAAGCGAACCGGCGCGCCGGGCCTATGGTTGACACCGGATCAACCAGAGGAGCGACGAAGATGACGAATTCTGGAATCAGCCGCCGGACTGCCCTGGCCATGGGCGGTCTGCCGGTTCTTCTGGCGCTGCCTGTTCGTGCGCAGACCGCGCCCGAGGCCCCCGCCTTTGCCGGCCGCGCCCATACCATCCGGCTGGGCAGCTTCGAGATCACCACGCTGCTGGGCGGCGAAAGCATGCGCGAGGACCCGATCGCCACCTTTGGCATCGGTGTCGAGCCGGCCGAGTTCGAGCGGGTCAGCGCCGAGAACTTCATCCCCGCCGACCGCTCGGGCAGTTCCTTCACCATGACACTGGTGAAAACGCCCGAGGCGCTGGTTCTCTTCGACACCGGCATGTTCGCCGATAACAACAGGGCCTCGCTGGCCGCTGCCGGCTATACGCCGCAGGATGTCACCCATGTCGTGCTGACCCATATGCATGGCGACCATGTGAGCGGCCTGATGTCGGGGGAAACGCCGAATTTCCCCAATGCCGAGCTGATCTTTTCGCGTGACGAAAACGATTACTGGGCGGCCAATCCCGGCGATGCCTATACCGCCCATGTCGCGCCGCTGGCCGCCAATGCCCGCCAGATCGGCGACGGCGACCAGATCGCGCCGGGCATCACCGCCGAGGCCGCCTATGGCCATACCCCCGGCCATACCAATTATCTGCTGGAAAGCGACGGCCAGCAATTGCTGATCACCGGCGATACGTTCAACCATTACGCCTATTCCGTCCAGCGTCCCGAATGGCATGTCCGGTTCGATGTGGACAAGGACAAGGGGGCCGAGACCCGCGCCGCGGTGCTTGCCCGGCTGGCAGGGGATCGCATTCCCTGCATCGGCTATCACATGCCGTTTCCGGCGCTTGGCTATATCGCCGCCAACGGCGAGGGCTCGTTTCGCTATGTGCCGGCGACCTATCAGTTCGCCGGATAGGGCGGCGGCCGCGCTCAGCCCAGGTTGAAGACCCGCGACGGCTGCACTTCGCCGCCCAGGTAGCGGCCGATACACAGCGCGCGGCCCGCGCGGCTGACCCAGACCTCTTCGCCGAATTCGGCATGGCCCAGCACCTGGCCGGGATTGCCGTTCAGGATGCGGGTGGCGCCGATCTCGGTCGCGCGCATTTCGGGCAGGTCGGCCAGCGCCGATTGCAGGGGCAGCAGTGCCGCCTCGATCTCGGCCTGGTTGGCGCGGTCGATGCGGTCAAAGGCGAACCCGTCCCCGGCCTCGAACGGGCCCGACCAGATCCGGCGCAGGCTGGCGACATGGCCAAGGCAGCCAAGGCGGCGTCCCAGATCGCGGGCGATGGCGCGCACATAGCCGCCCTTGCCGCAGACCATGCGCAGATCGGCGCTGTCCTTGTCCGCGCGCAGCAGTTCCAGCTCCTCGACCCATAGCGGGCGGGCGGCGAGTTCGACCGCCTCGCCCTCGCGCGCAAGGTCATAGGCGCGCGCGCCCTCGACCTTGACCGCCGAGACGGCGGGCGGGACCTGCATGATATCGCCGGTGAATTCCGGCAAGGCGGCGCGGATCGCATCCGCGCCGGGGCGCTGGTCGCTGCGTTCCAGCACCTGCCCCGAGGCGTCGTCGGTCGCCGTCTCGGCCCCCCAGTTCACCGTGAACTCATAGGCCTTCAGCGCCTCGGTCAGGATCGGCACGGTCTTGGTTGCCTCGCCCAGGGCGACGGCCAGAACGCCGGTCGCGTCCGGGTCCAGCGTACCGGCATGGCCGGCCTTTTTCGCGTCCAGCGCCCAGCGGACCTTGCTGACCACATCGGTCGAGCCGATGCCTGCGGGCTTGTCCACGATCAGCCAGCCGTGGATCTCGCGTCCCTTTTTGCGTGCCATTATTCCGTTTCCGTATATCCGATGATCGGGCCGAGCCTGCGCCCGAAATCGGCGCGGTTCAGCGCCGGCGCATAAAGGCGCGAGACCGATCCGTCAAAGTAAAGCGCATCGCGCGCCCGCAGCCCGTCGCGGAACAGCCGGCCGAATTCGTGGAAGGTCACCGCCCGGTCCGAGATCGCGAACCATGCAGTCTGCCCATCGGCCGAGACGCCGACCCCGTTCCTGACATAGCGGCTGTCGCTGTCGACCAGAAAGCGCGGATGCAGCGCGCCGTCGATCACCAGCATCGGCCCCGATTGCGTGGCCAGCCGGCATTCGGGCTGCGCACTGGCAAAGGCGCGGCTCTCGATCACCTGATAGGGGCGCGCGCCGCCGGTGCAGAACACGCCGTTGGGCAGCATGCCGAAATTGTCGTTGCTGGCGCCGGTGACCAGCTGGCCGGCGGTTTCGGTGTCGCTGACATAAAGGCCGACGGGCCGGTAATCGGCGTGATACATGCCGGCATTCATGGCAAAGCCCAGCACCTCGCCCGCGCCCAGCGTCTTGCGCAGGCTGGAAAAATCGCCCAGCACCTGCCCGTCGGGGCCATTGAGCCACAGCCGCAGGCCGGGCTCCTGCTCCGCTGTCAGTGTGCAGATGACATAGCCCTGCCCGTCGAAATCGCGCTTTTCGCAGATATCCGCCACCGCCGGCAGGACCGTCGCGATCAGCGCGCCCACGGCCAGCCCCAGCCGGCGCTTAATCCTGGTCTTCATCGTCGCCGTCGGCCTCGATATCGCGGCGCACGCGGTCCTCGGACAGCAGGCGGCGGGTGTCGTCCATGCGGTCGAAGGTTTCGTCCAGCACGAAGCGCAGCTGCGGCGCGTATTTCAGCGTCATGCCCTTGGCGACCAGGTGGCGCAGTTCGCCGGCATTGCGGCGCAGCGCCTCCAGCGCGCCCTCGGCATCCTGCCCGCCCAAGGGCAGCACGAAGGCCGTCGCCATCTTGAGATCGGGCGAGGTGCGCACCTCGCCCACGGTGATCGAGTGGCGGTTGAGATCGGGGTCGTGCACGTCGCCGCGCAGCAAGACATCCGACAGGGTGCGGCGGATCAGTTCCCCCACGCGAAGCTGTCGCTGCGAGGGGCCGGTGCCGGTATGAAAACGCTTCTGTGCCATGGCTGCCAGATGTAGGGGGTCGCGGCGCGCGCCGCAACGGGATAGAGAGGGGGCAAACAGGGCTTTGAGCGGGTTTGAGGATGGATAAGCCGGGAATCGTCGTCACGGGTGCCTCGGGGCGGATGGGCCAGATGCTGGTGCGCAGCGTGCTGGAATCGGATCAGGCCCGGCTTGTCGGTGCCATCGAGCGGCCGGAAAGCCCGTGGATCGGGCAGGATCTGGGGCAGGCGATGGGCGGCGCAGCGCTTGGCATCACGGTTACCGATGACGCGGTTGCGGCGATCGCGCAGGCGCAGGCGGTGATCGATTTCACCGCGCCCGCCGCGACGGTGGCTTTCGCCGAACTGGCCGCGCAGGCGCGGGCCGTGCATGTCATCGGCACCACCGGGTTGACAGCCGCCGATCTGGACAAGATCGCTGCCGCCGCCCGTCACGCCCCGATCATCCGCGCCGGAAACATGAGCCTGGGCGTGAACCTGCTGGTCGGGCTGACTCGCAAGGTCGCCGCCGCCCTGGGCGAGGATTGGGATATCGAGGTGGTCGAGGCGCATCACAATCGCAAGGTCGATGCCCCCTCGGGCACCGCGCTGATGCTGGGCGAGGCCGCGGCGAACGGGCGCGGTCACAGTCTGGACGATCTGCGCACCCCCGCCCGCGAAGGCATCACCGGCGCGCGTGCGCCCGGCACCATCGGCTTCAGCGCCATTCGCGGCGGCGATATCGTGGGCGAGCATGACGTGATCTTCGCCACCGCCGGCGAGCGGGTGATCCTGCGCCACATGGCGACCGACCGGGCGATCTTCGCGCGCGGCGCGCTGCGGGCGGCGCTGTGGGGGCAGGACAAGGGGCCGGGCGAATATGACATGGCGGATGTGCTTGGCCTTTGACGCGGCGCGGCATAGATTCGCGCCATGACGCTGCTTGCCACGCTGGACCATGCCGATGCCGATCTGACCGCCTGTCTGGCGCGGGTGATGGCGGCGATGCTGAAGCCCGGCGACGTGGTCGCGCTGCAAGGGCCCGTGGGCGCCGGCAAGACCCATTTCGCCCGCGCCCTGATCCGCGCCCGCCAGGGCGAGGCGGCCGAGGATGTGCCCAGCCCGACATTCACCCTGGTCCAGACCTATGACGACCCGCTGGGGACCGAGATCTGGCACGCCGACCTGTATCGCCTGACCCATCCCGACGAGCTGGTCGAACTGGGGCTTGAGGATGCGATGCGCGATTCCATCCTGCTGATCGAATGGCCCGAACATGGCGGCAGGCTGCCCGACCCGCTGACCCTCGGCTTCGAGCCGATCGGCGATTTTCCCGATCTGCGCCGGATCACCCTTGCCGGGACCGAAATCCGCTGGGGCGCGATGGCCCGCCTGCCCGCCATTGCGCAGCTGCTCCACCGCGCCGGCTGGGCGGATGCGCGGTTGCTGCCGCTGGCGGGCGACGCCTCGTCGCGGCGCTATTTCCGGCTGATCGAGGGCGCTCGCAGCGCGGTGCTGATGGATGCCGCGCCGGGCACCACCGACAGCTATGTCGCGATGACGCAATGGCTGCGCCATCGCGGGTTGCACGCGCCCGCAATCCTCGCCGCCAATCAGACCGAGGGCCTGCTGCTGCTCGAGGATCTGGGCGACGATCTGGTGGCCCGCGTGCTGGAAAGCGACCCCGCGCTCGCGCCGCGGATCTATGACCGCATGACCGATCTGCTGGTCGAGCTGCACGGCCACGCCCCGCCCGGCGATATCCTGCGTCTGGACGGGCCGGAACTGGCGCGTCAGGTCGGGCTTTTCGCCGAATATTACCCCGCCGCCGCCGGCGCGCCCGGTAAGGGCCTGCAGGTCGCCGGCGCGATCGAGGCGCTGCATGCCCAGCTGGCCGAGGATATGCCGCCGGTCCTTGGCCTGCGCGATTTCCATGCCGAGAATCTGGTCTGGCGGGGCGACGAACCCATGGGGCTTCTGGATTTTCAGGATGCCGTCGTGGTGCATCCGGCCTATGATCTGGTGTCCGGCCTGCAGGATGCGCGCCGCGACGTCGCCCCGGAAATCGAGGCGGCCCAGATCGCCCGTTATATCGCCGCCACCGGGGTCGATGCGGATCGTTTCCGCGCCGCCTACGCGCTGCTCGGCGCGCAACGGAACCTGCGGATCATGGGGATTTTCACCCGGCTGGCGGAGCGCGAGGGCAAGCGGCGCTATCTGGCCTTCATGCCGCGGGTCTGGGACGCGATCCAGCGGGATCTGGCGCATCCGGCGCTGGCACCGCTGGCGGCAGCGCTGGAGGGCGTGCCCGCGCCCTCGGCCCAGGTGATCGCAAGGATTGCGCAAGAATGACCCTGCCCCTGATGATCTTTGCCGCCGGCAAGGGCACGCGCATGGCGCCGCTGACCGATCACACGCCCAAGCCGCTGATCCGCGTCGGCGGCCGGACCCTGCTGGATCGCGCGCTGACACTGGGGCGCGATGCCGGGGCCGGGCGGGTGGTGGTCAATACGCATCATCTGGCCGGCCAGATCCGTGATCACATTGCCGGGCAGGATATCGCGATCTCGCATGAGCCCGATCTGCTGGAAACCGGCGGCGGCTTGCGCAAGGCGCTGCCGCTGCTGGGCGAGGGCGCTGTGATCACAATGAACCCGGATGTGATCTGGACCGGGCGGAATCCCATCCGCACCCTGCTGGATCATTGGGACGAGCGCATGGATGCGCTGCTGATGCTGGTGCCTCTGGCGCGGACGCATGGCCGGCAGGGCGGCGGCGATTTCAGCCTTGGCCCCGATAACCGGCTGATCCGCAAGGGCGATCTGGTCTATGGCGGGGCGCAAATCATCCGTCCCGACCGGCTGGCCGAGATCCCCGATCAGGTCTTTTCGCTGAACCGGCTGTGGGACCTGATGATTGCCGAGGGCCGCGCCCATGGCGTCATCCACGGCGGCGAATGGTGCGATGTCGGCCGCCCCGATTGCATCCCCCTGGCCGAGGGGCTGCTGCAGCATGGCTGACTGGCAAAACGGCCTGTTTGCCCTGCCTTGCGGCGCCGATTTCGCCGGCGCTTTCGCCGACGGCCTGATCGCGCGGATGCGGCACCGCCCGCCGCAGGACATGGCCCGCGTCACGGTCTATACCAATTCCGGCCAGTCGCTGAAGGCCCTGCGCCAGGCGATGCTCTGGCGCGGCCCGCTGATCCTGCCGCAGCTGCGCCTGATCGCCGATCTGGGCGGCGGCGCGGCCACGCCGCCGCTGGCGCGGCGGCTGGAACTGGGCCGGCTGATCGACATTGCCCTGCGCGCGCAGCCCGATCTGGCGCAGGGGCAATCGGTGCCGGAACTGGCGGCCTCGCTGGCCGCGCTGATGGCGGAGATGCAGCTTGAGGGGCTGGACGCGCAGGCGCTGGACCGGATCGACGCCAGCGACCATGCCCAGCATTGGGGCCGGGCGCTGGCCTTTCTGAAGATCGCGGCCGGATATTACCTGTCCGACCCGCCCCAGGACCGCGAGGCCCGCCAGCGCGAAGCCGCCGAAAGGCTGGCGGCCGATTGGGCGCGGGGCGAAAACCTGCCCGAGGGGCCGGTTCTGGTCGCGGGCTCGACCGGCTCGCACGGGGCGACGCGGGATTTCATCCGCGCGGTGGCCCGGCTGCCCTTGGGGGCGGTGGTGCTGCCCGGCTTCGACCCCAATCTGCCGCAATCGGTCTGGGACGGGCTGGACGCCCGGGCCGAGGATCATCCGCAGGCCCGCTATGCCCCGCTGATCGCGGAATTCGGCCCGCCCGGCGACTGGTTGCCCGATCAGGCCCCCGATCCGGCGCGCAACCGCCTGATATCACTGTCCCTGCGCCCGGCCCCGGTCACCGATCAATGGATCGAAGAGGGGCCGCGCCTTGGTCCGCTGATCACCGCGACCCGGGATCTGTCGCTGATCGAGGCCGAACAGCCCGGGCAGGAGGCCGAAGCCGTCGCGCTGGTCATCCGCGAGGCGGTCGAGCGCGGCCAGCCCGTGACCCTGATCGCCGCCGACCGGATGCTGACGCGGCGCGTGGAATCGGCGCTGGACCGCTGGGGCATCATCCCCGACGATTCCGCAGGCCAGCCCCTGCCCTTGGCCGCGTCGGGTCTGTTCCTGCGCCATATCGCCGATCTTTTCGGCCAGCCGCTCACGCTGGATGCGCTGCTGGTGCTGCTGAAGCACCCGGTCACGGCGACCGGGCTGGGCGCGGATTACCGGCGCGAACATAACCGCCATTCCCGCGATCTGGAACTGCATCTGCGCAAGCACGGGCCGGCCTTTCCCGACGGCGCGGCGCTGCGGAAACTGGCGGATAAAGGCGATGAGAAAAGCAAGCCCTGGGGGCTGTGGCTGGCCGGCATGCTGGACCGGATCCTGCCTTTGGCCGAGGATCTCGCGCCCCGCCCACTGCCCGCGCGGCTGAGCGATCTGCGCGGACTGGCCGAGGCGCTGGCCGCCGGCCCCGGCGGCGATGTCGATGCCTCGAACCTGTGGGGCAAGGTCTCGGGTGGGCTGGCGCGCGCGGTGATGGACCATCTGGCGGTCCATGCGGCTCAGGGGCATGACCTGCGCCCCGGCGAATTCAGCGACCTGCTTTACGCCGAATTGCAGCGCCAGGCGGTGCGTCAGGATGTGGCCGCGCATCCTCTGGTCCGGTTTCGCGGACCGCGCGAGGCCCGGACCGAGGCGGTCAGCGCCGATGCCGGGCTGGTCATCCTTGCCGGCCTGAACGAGGGCGGCTGGCCGCAGGCGCTGGCGCCCGACCCGTGGCTGTCGCGGCCGATGCGGCTTGCGGCCGGGCTGACCCTGCCCGAGCGCCGCGTCGGTCTGGCCGCGCATGATTTCCAGCAGGCCGTGGCCGCCCGGCAGGTGATCCTGTCCCGCGCCCGCCGCGATGCCGAGGCCGAGACGATCCCTTCGCGCTGGCTGAACCGGCTGGTGAACCTGCTGAACGGATTGCCCGATCAGCAGGGGCCGCAGGCGTTGGCGGAGATGCGCGCGCGCGGCCGGTACTGGCTGGATCTGGCCGAATTGCAGGCGCAACCGCGCCGGCGGCTGGCACCGGCCCGCCGCCCCGCGCCCATTCCGCCCGCGCCGGCCCTGCGCGAGATGTCCGTAACCGAGGTCCGCAGCCTGATCCGCGACCCCTATGCGATCTATGCCAGCAAGGTGCTGGGCCTGCGTGCGCTGGACCCTCTGCGCCCCGAGCCCGACGCGGCCGAGCGCGGCACCGTGCTGCACCGGATCATGGATCAATTCCTGCGCGCCCTGCCCGATCCGCCCGATTCCGAGGCCGAGATGAAGGCCCGCCTACTTGTGATCACAGACCGGGTTCTGGAGGAGGACGTGCCCTGGCCCTCGGCCCGGCTGTTCTGGCGGGCGCGGATCGCGGGCGTGGCCGACCGGCTGATCGCGGATGAGGTCGCGCGGCTGGCCCATGGCCGCCCGGTGGTGGTCGAGGAATATGGCGCGCTTGCCGTGCCGGGCATGGATTTCCGGTTGATCGCGCGGCCCGACCGCATGGACCGGCTGCGGGACGGGCGGGTACATGTCTATGATTACAAGACCGGGACGCCCCCCACCGACAAGCAGATCGCGCAATTCGACAAGCAGTTGCCGCTGACCGCCGCCATGGTCGAACGGGGCGGGTTTCGCGACCTTGGCCCGGCCGAGGTCGAAGGCATCAGCTATATCCGGCTGGGCGGTGACGGGCTGACGTATCGCCGCGAATTTCCGCCCGGCTTCGCGCAGGACAGCTGGGCGGGCTTTGTCGAGCTGGTCGGCCGCTATCTGCGGGGCGAGCGCGGCTTTACCGCCCGGCTGGCGATGGAGCGGACCGACCATGCCAGCGATTACGACCACCTGTCGCGCCATGGCGAATGGGACATGACGCAGATCGCGCAACCGGAAAGGTTCGGCGATGACCGGGGTTAGGTTCGACGATGCGACGCTGGCGCAGGTGCGGGCCGCCGATCCGCGCCGCTCGACCTGGCTGACGGCGAATGCCGGCTCGGGCAAGACGCGGGTGCTGACGGATCGCGTGGCGCGGCTGCTGCTGGCCGGCACCGCGCCGGAAAAGATCCTGTGCCTGACCTATACCAAGGCCGCCGCAAGCGAGATGCAGAACCGCCTGCTGGCGCGGCTGGGCAAATGGGCCATGCTGCCCGAAGCCGACCTGCGCGCCGAACTTGCCCGACTGGGCGAGGATGCGGCCCCCGACCTGCCCGCCGCGCGCCGCCTGTTCGCCCGCGCGATCGAGACGCCCGGCGGGCTCAAGGTCCAGACCATTCACAGTTTCTGCGCCGGGGTCCTGCGTCGTTTTCCCATCGAGGCCGGCGTGCCGCATGGCTTTACCGAACTGGACGACCGCAGCGCCGCCCTGATCCGCGCCGAAATCATCGAGGATCTGGCGCGCGAGGACCATCCCGTTCTGGACGATATGCTGGCCCTGCATTCGGGCGAGCGGCTGGATGCCTTTCTGTCCGGGCTGAAAGGGTTCGAGGCGCCCGCCGATCGCGCCGCGCTTTGCGCCGCCAGCGATCTGGCCCCGGAGGACTCGATCGAGGCTCTGCTCGGCCAGACCTTCGCCGATGGCGCGCAGGTGATCGCCGCGCTGATCCCGCTTTTGCGGACAAGCGGCACCAACGATCAGAAAGCGGCGGACAAGCTGGCCCTTGGCGACTGGGCCGACCCGGGCGTGGATGACCTGGCGATCCTGGAAGGCGTGCTGCTGACCGGGGCCAGCGCGAAAGCCCCCTTCAGCGCCAAATATGACAGCTTTCCGGCCAAGGCGCTGCGGCAGGGACCGGCGGCCGGTCTGATCGACGATCTGGCCATCCTGATGGAGCGGGTCGAGGCCGCCCGTCCCCGCCGGATCGCGCTGACCCATGTCGAGAAAACCCTGTCCCTGCACCGTTTCGGCCATGAATTCATGACCCGCTACCGGGCGCGGAAATCCGCCCATGGCGTGCTGGATTTCGACGATCTGATCGACCGCACCGCGCGGCTTCTGTCCGAAAGCAGCATGGCGCAATGGGTGCTGTTCCGGCTGGATGGCGGGATCGATCACATTCTGGTCGATGAGGCGCAGGATACCAGCCCCGCGCAATGGCAGGTGATCGAGCGGCTGACCGATGAATTCACCTCGGGTCAGGGCGCGCGCGACGGGGGCCGCAGCCTGTTCGTGGTGGGCGATCCGAAACAGTCGATCTATTCCTTTCAGGGCGCCGATATCGCCGTGTTCGAGGCCCGCCGGCAGGGCTTTGTCCGGGCCTTCGATGCCGTGCGCGACCCGATGCAGGTGCTGGAACTGCGGCACTCGTTCCGATCCTCGACCGCGATCCTGTCGCTGGTCGATCAGGTATTCGCCGGCGATGCGGCGCAGGGCCTGGGCGATCCGCCCCGGCATCTGGCCTTTCGCGGCGACATGCCGGGCCGCGTCGATCTGTGGCCGGCCATCCCCAAGCCGGAAAAGCCCGAGCCGGGCGACTGGACCGACCCCGTCGATCTGCCGGCCGAAAACTCGGAAACCGCGCAACTGGCCCGTGCCATCGCCGAAGCCATCCGCGAGATGCTGGGCCAGCCGATATTCGACGCCAAGCGCGGCGCGGTGCGGCGTATCGGCGCGGGCGATGTGCTGATCCTGGTTCAGCGCCGCTCGGACCTGTTCGCCGAAATCATCGCGGCGCTGAAATCCGCGAACCTGCCGGTGGCCGGGGCCGACCGGCTGAAGCTGGCCGGTGAGATGGCCGTGCGCGACATTCGCGCCGTGCTGTCGGTGCTGGCCACGCCCGAGGACGATCTGGCGCTGGCCTCGGCCCTGCGCTCGCCGATTTTCGGGCTGGGCGAGGAGGCGCTTTATCATCTGGCCGCCGGGCGCAAGCGGGGCGAATACCTGTGGCGGCGGCTGCGCGAATCGCGGCATCGCGCGGCGGTGGACCTGCTGGCCGATCTGATGGGCCAGACCGGCTTCATGCGCCCCTATGACCTGATCCAGCGCCTGCTGATCCGCCATGGCGGCCGCGAAAGCCTGCTTGCCCGCCTTGGCCCCGAGGCGCAGGACGGCATCGACGAATTGCTGTCCCAGGCCCTGGCCTATGAAAGCAGCGAGACGCCTTCGCTGACCGGTTTCCTGGTCTGGCTGGCCGGCGACGATGTCGAGGTCCGCCGCCAGCCCGGCAGCGCCGGCGAGGAGGGCGAGGGGCTGATCCGGGTGATGACCGTGCATGGCGCCAAGGGGCTGGAAAGCCCCATCGTCATCATGCCCGACAGCGCCACGCGCCAACCCCCGCGCGAGGGGCAGTTGCTGCCCGGTCCCGACGGCACGCCGCTGTGGCGCGGCCGCAAGGGCGAACGCCCCGATGCGGTCGAGGCCCTGGCCGCCGAGCGCACGGCGCGTCAGCTGGAGGAACGCAAGCGGCTGCTCTATGTCGGGCTGACCCGCGCGGAAAGCTGGCTGATCGTGGCCGCGGCGGGCGAAACCGGCGCCGATCAGGACAGCTGGCATGCCATGGTCGAGGCGGGGATCGGCCGCAGCGATCTGGATCAGACCCGGATCCCCGCGCCCTGGGGCGGCGAGATCAGGCGGCTGAGCTTTGGCGACTGGCCGGATGACGCGCCTGCGGTGGCGGCTGCGGAAAAGACCGCGATCGCGGCGCCGGACTGGCTGCGGGCCGCGCCGCCTTCGGCGCCCGAGACACGCCGGGCGGTGGCCGCCACCTCGCTTGGCGGCGCCAAGATCATCGGCACCGCCGGCGAGGGCGACGGCGAGGCCGCGATGCTGTTCGGCACGCGGCTGCATCTGCTGCTGGAACATCTGCCGGAGCGCGATCCCGCCGACTGGCCCGGCATTGCCCGCGATGTGCTGGCCGATGCCGAGGGGGGCCTGCCCGACTCCGCCGCCCTGACCGGGCTGCTGGACGAGGCGCGCGCGGTCATCTCGGCCCCCGCGCTTGCCGAGGTTTTCGATCTGCCGGAGGGCGCCGAGCTGCTGCCCGAGGTGCGGCTGGCGGTGCCGTGGTTTGGCGACAGACCGCTGAGCGGACAGATCGACCGGCTTGTGATCACAAGTGACCGGGTGCTGGCCGTGGATTACAAGTCGAACCGCGATGTGCCCGCCCGGCCCGAGGACACGCCCGAGGGCATCCTGCGCCAGATGGCCGCCTATCGCCATGCGCTGCGCCGGATCTGGCCCGGGCATGCGGTCGGGGTGGCGGTCTTGTGGACCGCGACGCGCAGCCTGATGCCCCTGCCCGATGCGCTGCTGGATCGGGTCATGGCGGGGCTTGACCCCGCCGGGTCCGGTGCCTAGCTGTTGAGGACATCGCTGCCGGGCTGACCCCGGCACATAGCAGGAGATTGCCAATGGCCACCCAAGCCGTCACCGACGCGCAATTCGATAGCGAAGTCCGCAAGTCCCCGACCCCTGTCGTGGTCGATTTCTGGGCCGAGTGGTGTGGCCCCTGCCGCCAGATCGGCCCGGCGCTGGAAGAACTGGCCGCCGAATATGGCGACAAGGTCAAGATCGTCAAGGTGAACGTGGACGAGAACCCCGAAAGCCCCGCCCAGCTTGGCGTGCGCGGCATTCCGGCGCTGTTCCTGTTCAAGAATGGCGAGGTGGTCTCGAACAAGATCGGCGCCGCGCCCAAGGCCGCGCTCAAGGCCTGGATCGACGATTCCATCTGATCCTGCAGCCCGGGCGGCGGTCAGATCGGCCAGCCGCCCCGGCGCATCTGCTCAAGAATGCATGCGCCGGCGCTGTGATGGCCGGCGTTGATGGCGTTTTCCTGCAAAAACCAGAACAGGTAGCGGTCGAAATCCGGGGCATGGGTTTCGGCCTGCTGCAATGCACGGGTGGCACCGATATCGGCCACGTTCAGCGCGATGTGATGGAAATCGATCTGGCCGAACAGCACGGCCGGTTTTCCCAGCAGATAGCCATGAAAGGCGACGGCGCTGTTCTGCGTCGCGACAAAGGCACATTCGCGCAGGATCCGCATCGTGTCGCCGCCGATCCGCAGATTAGGGTGTCGTGCGGCAAGCCGTTCCAGCGCCCTGTGATCGGCGCTGTCATAGCTTTCCCCGGGATGCAGCGTCGCAACGGTCGGGCGGCCGGTGGCGGCGACATGTTCCAGCATCTGGACCGGGCTCATGGTCTGGAACGAGCGGCAGCGGCGGATATGGCCCTGCAGCGGCACAAGAACCGTGTCGCACCGGCTGGGCTCGGGGCCGGACATCACGCGGTTGCGCAGGCTGTTGACGAAATGCCTTGCGGTTCGCGGGTCGATCCCGTCGGGATCGAAGCGCCTTTGCGCCACGCGAAAGCGCCAGCGTTGCGGCACCGGCTCGATCTGCCAGAACGGATAGTGATAGGCGCGGCGAAAGGTCAGGGCGCGGTCATGGGTCGGCGCCTCCATGTGATAAAGCGCGTAGCCGTCCAGCATCGGCGCGGCATGGCGCGCGGCGGCGCCCGTCTCGTGCCATTCGACGCGCCAGCCGGCCCCCTCGACCGCGGCCCTGAGCAGGTTCATGAAATTGAAGGTGCCGGCGCGCGAAGTGGCCAGCATGTGACCTTCCAGATAGATGCGCAGGGTGGGCCGGTCATTCATGGCGTGCAGGCTAGCGGTTGCTCGCGGCCGGTAAAAGGGGCGGGTTGCGAAAGCGCGGTGCGGGTCATATCTGACGCATCGGAACCAAAAGCGGGAGCGGCGGCATGACCGATGAGAAATTCCCCGGCTGGCATGGCACGACCATTCTGGCGGTGCGGCGCGGCGGCAAGGTGGTCGTGGCCGGCGACGGTCAGGTCAGCGTCGGCCAGACGGTGATGAAGGGGACCGCGCGCAAGGTGCGGCGCCTGGCCCCCGGCGGGCATGACGTGGTGGTGGGCTTTGCCGGCTCGACCGCCGACGCCTTTACGCTGCTGGAGCGGCTGGAGAAAAAGCTGGAGGCGGCGCCCGGTCAGCTGGCCCGGGCCTGCGTCGATCTGGCCAAGGACTGGCGGACCGACAAATATCTGCGCAATCTCGAGGCCATGCTGATCGTGACCGACGGGCGCGAGATTTTCGTTGTCACCGGCGCCGGCGACGTGCTGGAGCCCGAACATGACGTGGCCGCGATTGGTTCGGGCGGGAATTTCGCGCTGGCCGCCGCGCGCGGCCTGATGCAGGGCGATCTGGATGCCGAGGGTGTGGCGCGCGGCGCCATGGCGATCGCCGCCGATATCTGCGTCTATACCAATGGCAATCTGACGGTCGAGGTGCTGGGTTAAGGGGCGCTGCCCCTCGGCCCGTGCCGGGCCTCACCCCGGGATATTTGCCGTGAAAGAGAGGCGGATGCCCGAGCGCGGGGCTCAGGCATCCTCTTTCTCGACCAGGCCTTGCAGCAGCGCGATGCGGTCCTCGGCGAAATCGCCGGGCTGGGGCGTCAGGTCGCGCATGGCGCGGATGAAGAACTGGCGATAGCCCTCGGCCAGTTCGCACCATGCCAGCAGCTTGACGCCCTGCGGCGGGTGAACCAGAGCCAGCGGCAGCACCCTGCGCTCGGTTTCGTTATCCGACAGGTCGGTATAGCTGAAGGCGACCGGCTGGCAGGCCCGGATCGCCCGGTGCAGCAGCGACAGATCCGCCGCCGCCGCCTCGGGCATATCGCTGCGGTAAAAGGCGGCCGGGCGCACATCGAGCGCGCGGTAGAGCCGATAGAGCAGCGCGCCCTCCGGGTCGGTTTCGGCGAGGCGTTCGATCGCGGCCTTGGCGGCGGCCGCGCCGACCGGATCGCCGCGGTGATCCGCCAGCGCAAGCCCGCGCAGCGCCGCGTCGCGCAGCTCGGGGTCGATCGCTGCGGGCGCCTGCGGCATGGCCGCGGCCCTGCTGCCGATCCCGATCGTGGCCGCGCCGGCGGCCAGCCGCGACGCGAGCGCGCGGCGGGTGAGCATCGGGGGAGACAGCGGATCGCGACCGGGTCGCATGGGACAATTCCTTATTCTGGTTCGGAAAAAGGCCGCCAATATGCGGGCGGCCCGGCCTTTGGTCCAGCGCTTTGGTTGAAACGCGCGGTCGCGCGCTTTAAGTGATGCGCAAATGAAACAGGAGCCTTCGATGACCGACCTGACCCCGCGCGAGATCGTGTCCGAGCTGGACCGTTTCATCATCGGGCAAAAGGACGCCAAGCGCGCCGTCGCCGTGGCGCTGCGCAATCGCTGGCGCCGAAAGCAGCTGGGCGACGATCTGCGCGACGAGGTCTATCCCAAGAACATCCTGATGATCGGCCCCACCGGCGTCGGCAAGACCGAGATCAGCCGCCGTCTGGCCAAGCTGGCCCGCGCGCCCTTTCTGAAGGTCGAGGCGACGAAATTCACCGAGGTCGGCTATGTCGGCCGCGATGTCGAGCAGATCATCCGCGACTTGACCGACGCCGCCGTCATCGAGACCCGCGAGCGCATGCGCGAGGAGGTCAAGGCGCGCGCCCATCAATCCGCCGAGGATCGCGTCGTCGCCGCGCTTGCCGGCGAGAACGCGCGCGAGCAGACGCGCCAGATGTTTCGCGACCGGCTCAAGCGTGGCGAGCTGGACGATACGGTGATCGAGCTGGAATTGCAGGACAATTCCAACCCGCTGGGGATGATGGAGATCCCCGGCCAGCCGCCCGGCGCGATGGGCGGCATGATGGATCTGTCCGGGCTGATGAAGGCCTTTGGCGGCCGGCGCGTGCGACGCCGCGTCTCGGTCGCCGAAAGCTACGAGCTGCTGATCGCCGAAGAGGCCGACAAGCTGCTGGACGATGACGCGGTCAAGGCCGCCGCGCTGGACGCGGTGCAGGAAAACGGCATCGTCTTCATCGACGAGATCGACAAGGTCGCCGCCCGCACCGATGCGCGCGGCGGCGATGTCAGCCGCGAGGGCGTGCAGCGCGACCTGCTGCCGCTGATCGAGGGCACCACGGTTTCCACCAAATACGGGCCGGTCAGGACCGATCACATCCTGTTCATCGCCTCGGGCGCGTTCCATATCGCCAAGCCCTCGGACCTGCTGCCCGAACTGCAGGGGCGCCTGCCGATCCGGGTCGAGCTGCGCGCCCTGACCGAAGAGGATTTCGTCCGCATCCTGACCGAGACCGACAACGCCCTGACCCGCCAGTATTCCGCCCTGATGGAAACCGAGGGCGTGACCGTCGAATTCACCGAGAACGGCATCCAGGCCCTGGCGCGGATCGCGGCCGAGGTGAATGGCTCGGTCGAGAATATCGGCGCGCGGCGGCTCTATACGGTGATCGAGCGGGTGTTCGAGGAGCTGTCCTTTACCGCGCCGGATCGTTCCGGCGAGACGGTTGTGGTGGACTCGGCTTTCGTCGAAAAGCATCTGGGCGACCTGTCACGCTCGACCGACCTGTCGCGTTACGTGCTGTAAGGGAACCGGGCCGCCCCCGGCGTCGTTGGTGCATCAGTTTGAACGCATGGGGACGCCGCATGGAATTCATCTTTGGCATCATCATCTTTGCCCTCGATGTCTGGGCCATCGCCTCGATCATCAACACCAGCGAGTCGAATGGCACCAAGCTGATCTGGATCCTGCTGGTCGTGGTGCTGCCGGTGGTCGGGCTGATCATCTGGTGGTTTGCCGGACCAAAGGCGCGTTACGGCGGATCGTGACGCGCCGGCGCTGATCGCGCCCCGGATTCGTTACCGACGCAGATAGACGTAATAGGCGCCATCGCCGCCATGCCGGCGATGGGCGGCGCGGATCTGCAGCACGATGCCGCCAAGCGGCGGCATTTGCAGCCAATGCGGCACATGATGGCGCAGGGCGCCGGGGCGCACCGGCAAGGGCGCGTCCGGCCCGCCCGCGCGGCCCTTGCCGGTGATGACCAGCACCAGCCGCCGGCCCTCGGCATAGGCGCGCATGATGAAGCTCGTCAGCGCCGGCTGCGCCACCGCCAGCGTCATGCCATGCAGGTCGATCCGCGCCTCGGGCGCCAGCTTGCCGCGCGTCATCTGGCGATGGGTCTTGTGATCCATGCGCAGCGGCTGCTCGCCGAGCCTGTCGCGGGGCTGCGGTGACAGGTTCATGCTGCTGCCGCCGCCGTTCAGCCTGCCGGAAAGCCGCAGACCCTTGAATTGCGGCGGCTGTTCCGGGGCCGGCGGCGCCTCCTTTGGCGCGGGCATGGGATCGGGTGGCGATTGCGCAGCCGATCCGGCCCGCTTGCGCGCCGGGTGCAGCGGCAGGGCGGTGGCGGCGATACGCGACCAGAGGGCTTTCTCCTCGGCCGAAAGTCCCCGTCGCCGCGCCATGGATCAGGCCGTGGCGACCAACTGCCAGTTGGGGTCGTCCTGACCCATTCGCCGGGCAAAGGTCCAGGTGTCGCGCTGTTTGCGGGCGGCCTTCGGGTCACCCTCGACCACATTGCCGTCGCTGTCGCGGGTGGCGGCGATCATTTCGCCGACAAAGCGCACCGACAGTTCGGCCATGCCGGTCTCGGGGGTGAATTCCGCAGCGGCAAGCGCGGTTTCGCGGGTGCCAAGGAATTGCGCCTCGGTGGTCAGGCCGCGGGCCTTGCGGTCGGCGATCACCGATTCAAACGCCTCGGCCACCTGCGGCGCCAGAAACTCGCGCACCTCGGAGAGATCGCCGCGCTCGAAGGCCATCAGGATCATCTCATAGGCGGATTTCGCGCCCGACAGGAACGGGCCGACGGCGAAATCCGGCTCGATCCGTTTCATCTGCGACAGTGCCAGGGCGGTCGGGCTGCCCGGCTCGGCATGGTCGGTGATGTCGCTGTCATCGACGTCGCCGGCGCTGTCCCTGATCTGCGGCCCGCGGCGCTGTATCGGCTCGTCCGGCTGCCGGGGCTGTTCGAACCCGTCGCGCGTGCCCAGAACGCCGCGCAGGCGCAGGATCAGAAAGACAGCGATCGCGGCCAGCACCAGCAGTTGCAGCAGAGGGTTCGACATCGACGGACCTAACCAAGTTTGTATCTGAGATTTGGATGCTTATGTAGGGTGCAGACCGGCCCAAGTCCAGTTAAGGCGTCGGAAATAGAACTGCCGGAGGAAATAGCTTTCATGTGGCTGATGCTGCCATTTGTCCTGCTGCCGATCATCGAGATCGCGCTGTTCATCCAGGTCGGCGGCGCGATCGGCGTCATGCCGGTGATCGCGCTGGTTCTGGCCTCGGCGGCGCTTGGGTTTGCGGTCATGCGCCGGCAGGGGGCGCGGACGGCGATGAACCTGCAGCGCGCGATGCAGCAATTCGGCGACCCGGCCAAGCCGATGGCGCATGCCGCGCTGGTGATGATCGGCGGGCTTTTGCTGGTATTGCCGGGCCTGTTCACCAGCGCCATGGGGCTTCTTCTGCTGATCGCGCCGCTGCGCGAGCTGATCCTGCGGCGCATGGCGGCGCGGGTCAGCGTCTCGGGCGGCGGTTTCGGCTGGTACCGCGCGGGGGGCGATTTCGGCGACGATTTTCCGGCTGGGTTTCGCCGCGACGGCCGCTGGGGCGCGGATGAGGCGATCGATGGCGAATATTCGGTGCAGGACGACCCGCCCGCCCCGATCCGCGAGGGGCTGACCGATGGGCAAGAGACCCCGCCGACCGGATCGCGGCGCGGCAATTCCGGATGGACACGCCATTGAGCGTCATCCGCGGGGGTGCTAGAACCCCCGCAAATCCGAGGAGAATTCATGACCGACGAGAACAGTAACGGCGCGCCCGCGTCCGAGGCGCCGAAACCCGATCAGCCCGCCGTGCGGATGCAGATCCTGACGCAATATATCCGCGATCTCTCGTTTGAGAACGCGGTGGCGCAGAAGGGCCTGCCCTCGGGCGAGGTCAAGCCCGAGATTACCGTGCAGGTCAGTCTGGACGCCCGCAAGCGCCAGACCGAGCATCAATATGAGGTGATCACCAAGTTCCGCGTGCAATCCTCGAATGCGCAGGACAAATCGCCGCTGTTCCTGTGCGAGCTGGATTACGGCGGCGTCTTCCGCGTCGAAGGCATCCCCGAGGACCAGATGCATCCGTTCCTGATGATCGAATGCCCGCGCATGCTGTTTCCCTTTGTGCGCCGGATCGTGTCGGACATGACCCGCGACGGCGGTTTTCCGCCTTTCAACATGGATCCGGTCGATTTCGTCGCGCTGTACCGGCAGGAGATCGCGCGCCGCATGCAGGCCGAGCGCCCGGCCGACCAGCCCCTGTCCTGAGGCTGTCGGTCCATGCCAGGCCCGCAGGTTCATCGGGCCGGCGGGCCTTTTCATTTGCGATCAAGCCGGGGGAGTCATGGCGAAACGGGCAAAGCGCGCCTGGCAAAGGATGCTTTCCGGGCGGCGTCTGGATCTGCTGGACCCGACGCCGGTGGATATCGAGATCGACGATATCGCCCACGGACTGGCCTTCGTGGCGCGCTGGAACGGCCAGACCCGGGGCGACTGGGCCTATAGCGTCGCCGAACATTCGCTGCTGGTCGAGGAGCTTTATGCGCGCGGCAATCCGGCTTGCGATCCGCGCTGGCGGCTGGCCGCGCTGCTGCATGACGCGCCCGAATATGTGATCGGCGACATGATTTCGCCGGTCAAGGCCGCCATCGGCGCCGCCTATGGCGAGATGGACAGCCGTCTGAGCGCCGCCATCCATCGCCGTTTCGGTCTGCCGGCGCAGATCCCCGCGCAGGTCAAGCGGGCGATCAAGCGCGCCGATCGCGTCTCGGCCTGGCTCGAGGCGGTGCAGATCGCCGGGTTTTCGCGCGCCGAGGCCGACCGGCTGTTTCCCGTCCCGCAGCCGGAACTGCTGTCGGGGCTGGAAATCCGCCTGCGTCCCCCGCGCGAGACGCGCAATGCCTATCTGGAAAGATTTGGCATATTGATGGCGCAGATTGACGGCCAATAAGAAATAGCCCGCCAAAGCTGTAATCCGAAAATCGCGACACGTGAAAAGAAAACCCCGCATCAATTCTGCGGGGTTGTTCCGTTTCTTCTTCGGGTTGCAATCAGCGGGTCAGATCTGCAGATCCGCCAGATCCTTGCCGGCGTCCAGATGTTCCTGCACCCAACGCGGTTTGCGGCCCCGGCCGGTCCAGGTCATGGTGGGATCGGCGGGGTTGGCGTATTTGGGCGCGGCCTTGTTGCGGACGGCTTTGCCGTTGGTCAAATCCGCCAGGTTGAATCCGAATTCGCGAACGGCGGTTTGGGCGGCAGCCAGCGCTTCGCGTTTGCGGCGTTCCTCGAATGTGGAAATGGCGCGGTCGAGCCGATTGCGCAAATCGCGCAAATCGCGCAGGGACATGTTGTCTAGATCAATATTCATACCGGGATTCCTGGGTTTGGCAGTTATGTGACGCGACGATAACATTTAAACCCGGAATGAAAAATTGGTAAAATTGCGAATTATTAGCGGGGGCTTCTTTTGGCCAATATCCGCTGCAATGTACGGCGATGCATATGCAATCTGCGCGCGGTTTCGCTGACATTGCGGTCGCATTGTTCGTAAACGCGCTGGATATGTTCCCATCTGATGCGATCCGCCGACATCGGTGCTTCGGGTGGCGGCGGCAGGGTTGCGCCGCGCGACAGCAGGGCATGCGTGATGTCATCGGCATCGGCGGGTTTGGACAGGTAATCGGTGGCCCCCATCTTGACCGCCGCGACGGCCGTCGCGATGGCGCCATAGCCGGTCAGCACGACGATGCGCGCATCCTCGCGCGCGTCGCGCAGGGCATCGACGATATCCAGCCCGTTCCCATCCTCGAGCCGCAGGTCGATCACCGCATAGGCGGGCGGCCCCGCACGCAGCGCGGCGCGCGCCTCGGCCACCGAGGCGGCGCGGGTGACGGCAAAGCCGCGTTTTTCCATTGCCCGGGACAGCCTGTTCAGGAAGATCTCGTCGTCATCGACAAGCAGGAGGCTGGGATCTGATCCGATTTCCGTGTTTGCGGTCATATTCGATACCTTGAAGCGCTTCAGGGTAAATAAGCCCATTCGGCGGGGGTGGTCAAATTCCTGCTGCCGGCCGGTCCCTGTTAACCCGCGGCGCGGATAAAACATTCGCTGCGATCGGCCATGTCCTGCGCGCCCATATCGCGGTCGAAACTCTCGACCACACCCGCATCGGGCATGACGAGATAGGTATTGGTCATGTGATCGACCATATAATATTCGTCATCTTCCTGATTATTGAGCCGGTAATAGCTGCGCCATTGCCTTGCGACGGCGTCGATTTCCCCGACCGAGCCGGTCAGGCCGATCATTCGCGGATGAAGCATGGCGACAAACTGTCCAAGCGCCTCTGGCGTGTCGCGTTCGGGATCGACCGAGATAAGGACCGGCGTCACCTCGATCCCGCGCTTGTCCAGAATCGAAACCGCCTCGGAATTGCGCGCGGCGTCCAAAGGACAGACATCCGGGCAATAGGTATAGCCGAAATAAACAAATGCCGGTTTCGTGAATATCTGCCGGGACGAGATCCGCGCGCCATTCTGATCCGTCAGCGTAAAGGGCGCGTCAATGACCGGCATTCTCCCGGCCACCCCGTTCTTGCGGCAGGCCTCGAATCCCGGCGCTGCGCCGCGTGACAGCCAGAGCCCTCCGGCGACCAGCAGCAGCATGGCCGCAAGGCTGCCCAGCAGCAGGATGCGCCTGTCCCTTGTCATATTCATGCTCCGTTTCCCCGCCGACATTGATCGCCGATTTCCGCATGGGTATCAATGTCGGCAACCCGCTGATCAACCGGAGCCGCCGCGTGCCTTTCGGCCTTCTTTCCCGCCATCTCGATCCCCTGCCCGGCCAGCCGGGACCCGAGCCGATCCGCCTGCGGACGCTGATCCTGTTGCGTTGGGTCGCGATTACCGGCCAGTTCGCGGCGGTTTGCGGCGCGCTGCTGATCGGGGCCGAGTTTCCGCTGGTCGCGGTGCTGGCGGTGATCGCGCTGGCGCTGGTCCTGAACCTTGGTCTGACCTTGCGGCAGAGCCGCCGCATCTCGGCGCGCGAGGCCGCCTGGCATCTTGGCTTTGATCTGGCCCAGGTCGCCACGCTTCTGGCCCTGACCGGCGGACTGTCCAACCCCTTTGCGCTGCTGCTGCTGGTGCCGGTGACAATCGCCGCCACCGCCTTGCCGGTGCGCTATCTGCTCGGCCTTGGGGCCGGCACCTTCGTCATGGTGACGCTGGCCGGGTTGCTCGCGCAGCCGCTCAGCTTCAAGGCGGGCGGCGTGATCCAGCTTTCGGAACCGCTCCTGCTGGGGCACTGGCTTGCCATCGTGATCGGGGCGCTGTTCTTCGGGGCTTTCGCCCGCCGCGTCGCGGCCGAGATCAACGCCACGACCGAGGCGCTTTTCGCCGCCCGCATGGCGCTGGAGCGCGAACAGAAGCTGCAGCATCTGGGCGGGGTCGTCGCCGCGGCCGCGCATGAGCTGGGCACACCGCTGGCCACCATCAAGCTGGTCAGCACCGAGCTTGCGGATGAACTGTCCGAGGCCCTGCCGCAGCGCGCCGATCTGGCCGAGGATGTCGCGCTGCTGCGTCAATCCGCTGATCGCTGCCGCGACATCATGCGGTCGATGGGGTCCTCGGGGCGGGATGATCTGCTGATCCGCTCGGCGCCGCTGGCCGAGGTGCTGGCCGAGGCCGCCGCCCCGCACAAGGGTCGCGGCCCGGAGATCGTCATAGATGCGGCACCCTCCATGCCGGCGATCCGCCGCGATGCCGCGATCATTCACGGCCTGCGCAATCTGGTGCAGAACGCGGTCGATTTCGCCGCGCAACAGGTGACGATCAAGGCCGGGATCGACCAGGACGAGCTGTGGCTGCGGATATCGGATGACGGGCCGGGCTATGCGACGACGCTGCTGCCGCGAATCGGCAGCCCGTTCCTGACCACCCGCCCCCGGTCCGAGGATGGCGGCGGCTATGAGGGCATGGGCCTGGGCCTGTTCATCGCCAAGACCCTGCTCGAAGGATCGGGGGCGCGGCTGGGCTTCGCGAATGGCGCGAATGGCGGCGCCCGCGTGACCGTGACCTGGCAGCTCGACGCGATCAGGGCGGATGATCGTGGCGCCCTGGGTCTGAACCCGGAAATTTCCCGCTGAATCACTTTTGCGTTAACCAATTATTATCTAATCACGCTATAGTTGTAATACGGTAGATTTCTGGGGATGTCGCGATGGCCTTTCAGTTTCTCATCGCATTTTCTGCGGCGCTCGCGGCGGTGGCATTGGCACTGGTCGCGATGCGTCTGATCGGCAGGCGTCAGTGGCCGAACGCCCCTGGCGTGATGCTGGACCGGGGTCTTGAGCCGATCGTATTTCTGTTCAGGAACAGGGATCTGATCGATGCTACCGGGCCGGCGCGGGCGCTCCTGGCCACCCAGCCCGGCGAGGGGGACTGGCGGCGGCTGACCGCGTGGCTGTCGATGCGGTTGCCGGATTCGGCGGACAGGCTCGCCAGTCTTGGCGCTGCCCCACGAACCGAACTGACCGAGCGATCGGGCCAGTCGACGCTGCGCTTGCTGGCCGAGGATCTTGGCGAGGATGTGCTGCGGATCACGCTGACCGATTCCGACGCCGAAAATGCCGGTATCCTGATCGATTCGCTGTCCCATTCCGCGATGGAAAGCGAACTCGAGATCCTGCGCAGCACGATGGACCATTCCCCCATGCTGGCCTGGCGGCAGGATCGGCAAGGCCATGTCACCTGGGCGAATTCGGCCTATCTGGATCTGGTCGAGGCCAGGTCGGACGGTGAAACCCGCTGGCCGCTGCCGCAACTGATCGATCTGCCGGCCACACCGCCCAAGGGCGCCGCTCGCGATGCCGCCCGGCGGGTGCGGCTGGATCACGGCGGGCAGAGCCGCTGGTATGATTGCTTTACGCATGAACTGGCGGATCAGACGGTCGTCATCGCCCTGCCCGCGGACGCGACGGTCAGGGCCGAACGCAGCCTGCGTGAGTTCGTGCAGACGCTGACCAAGACATTTGCCGATCTGCCCATCGGCCTTGCCATTTTCGACCGCGAGCGGAATCTGCAGCTGTTCAACCCGGCCCTGATCGACCTGACCGGGCTGGCGACCGGGTTTCTGACCGCGCGCCCTACGCTTTACGCATTTCTGGATCGCCTGCGCGAGGCCCGGATGGTGCCCGAACCCAAGGATTACCGCAGCTGGCGCAGCCAGATGAACTCTCTCGAGGCGGCGGCATCCTCGGGGCACCATGTCGAAATCTGGTCGCTGCCGGGCGGGCAGACCTATCGGGTCACCGGCCGGCCGCATCCCGACGGCGCCATCGCATTTCTGTTCGACGACATCACCTCGGAAATCTCTCTGACCCGCAAGTTCCGCGCCGACCTGTCCCTGGGGGCCGAGGTGCTGGACGCGCTTCAGGATGCGGTGGCGGTATTCGCCGCCAACGGCGACCTGCTGACCTCGAACCGCCGCTATGGCGAGCTTTGGGACGGCATGGCCCGCAATACGCTGGACGAACATGTCGCCGGCTGGATCGATGCCTGCGGTCAGAGCCCCGGCCTGACCATGCTGCGCGAGGCGCTGAACGACGCCCTGCCCGAACACGCCCTGAGCGGTGCCATGGCCGGCCCCTCGGGCGGATTGCTGTCATGGGGGCTGCGTCCGCTTTCGGGTGGCCGTTTCCTGCTGATCTTCTCGACACCGATGCCGGCGCCCTCGCCCTCCAGGAATGCCGCCAGGCCCGACGGCGCGACGCCGCATGAAACGGATCAGGGGCGACGGCGCGCGCTTGGCTAGATCGCGCCCCCGGGCTTGTCCTGACGACCCGGATGGGTTTCGCTGGGCACGCAACGGCAGAAGGAATGACAGGATGATCGACATCCGCGTGGGATGCGGCGGGTGGGCCGCAGAATGAAGGCCGATGTTCTCGCCGGCCGGCATGTCCTGTTCGTCATGGCGGCGGAAACCGAATATGGCGCCCAACTTCGCCGCCGCATTTCCCCCCTGATCACCGGAATCGGCCCGGTCGAGGCTGCGGTATCGCTGACCGCGACGCTTGCGCATCTGCAGGGCCGGGGCGAACTGCCCGAACTGGTCGTCTCGCTAGGCTCGGCCGGGTCGCGCTCGCTGGAACAGGCGGCGGTCTATCAGGTTTCGGCGGTCGAATATCGCGATATGGATGCCACGGTGCTGGGCTTTCCCAAGGGGCAGACGCCGCTTCTGGACCTGCCCGCGCGGATCGCCCTGCCGCTGCGGATTCCCGGTCTGCCAGCCGCCACGGTCGCGACCGGCGCCAGCGTGGTCAGCGGTGCCGGCTATGATCCGGTCGCGGCGGATATGGTCGATATGGAGACCTATGCCGTGCTGCGCGCATGCCAGCGCTGTGGACTGCCGCTGATCGGGCTGCGCGGCATTTCCGACGGCGTGGAAGAGCTTTCCCGGCTGTCGGACTGGACGCAGTACCTGCATCTGGTGGATGAGCGGCTGGCCGATGCCGTCGACCGGCTGGAGCAGGCGCTGCTCATCGGCGCGATCCGCCTGTGACCCCGCACAGCATCTCCTTGAGGTTGCCGGCAATGCCGGCCTGACCCGACCCGGATCAGGGCAGGTTTCGCGGCATCCGGCGAACAAGACACCGGTTCCGGCCGCCGGCAGGCAACGGCTTCCGCCGGCAACCGAAGGTGCGATCAGGCGTCGCGCGCCCCCAAGTCCGGCGGGTTCGCCATCGCGCCGGGTCTGGCTCTATCGCCCGATCAGGACCTGTCCCTCGGGCCAGCGGATGCGGGTCGTCACGCGGATTTCGCGATCTTCGCCGGCGGCGATCGGGCCGTTCCAGACCAGCAGACCCCGCTTGCCATCGGGGTCGGTCTCATCCGGGCCCGGCTCGGCCGACCATTCGATGCGCAGATCCTCCTGGGTCGAGATCGGAACCCGGTCGATGACCCGCAGCGGCCATTCCTCGCCGGTCAGGTTGCGGATCGCGAGGATCGCGGTTTCCATCCGCTCGGATGACTTGACGAGCAGGCCGCGCCCGCCCTCGGTCTCATCGGGAATCCGGCGCTCAACCTTGATCCCGGTCAGCGGGCCGAAGCCCAGCTTCATCTCGTCGCCCGCCGCCGTCAGTTCCAGCGCGCCGCGGCCGACCATGGCCCCATCGGCATAGAATGTCGCGTCGCCGGGCAGGATCACGGCGCCGGTCGAATTTACCGTATCGGCAACCAGATAGGCGGTATCGTCGTGGCGTGGCACCGCCTCGGCCACGATTTCGGGGGTCAGGTCGTGAGCGTCCAGCGGCAGCCGCAGGGCGTCGGCGCCGTCACGCATGTCGACCGGCGTCGGGTAACCATAGACGACCGTCTCCCCCAGAATCTCGGGCATGATCGGTTCGAGTTCGACGACGGGATCGACCCGGCTGGCGGCCACTTTCGAGAACAAGCTCTCGATCGCCGCATCAGCCGCCATCGCGCCCGATGCATCGCGTTCGCGCGCCTGCGGGTCCTCGATCCGCAGGAAATCGGTAGAAAGCGTGCTTGGGGCGGACTGGTCCATGGGGCGCGCGGTCGAAAGGGTCAGGCGCACATCCTGCCAGTCCTCGCCGGTATCCTGCTGCACCATCAGCCCGCGCTCCATGCGCAGCGTGCCCGCCTTGCGCTGCAGCGACAGGTCATAGACCGGCTCCCAGCGGGCGTTGTCGGTCAGCGAGGTGATCCGCAGCGTCGCCTGATCGTCCTGGCCCTGAACCGCGACGAGCAGGGCAATCCGATCCGAATCCGGGCCGCGCAACGCCGCCAGCCGCGCCTCTGCGCGGGCCAGATCCTCTTCGATCTCGTCGCGGCCCTCGCGGGCGGTCTCGGCCTCGGCCGCGGCCTGCACCATGGTCTGGCGCGCCTCCAGAAGCTGCTGGCCGACCGAGCCGGCAAGGGCCGAGAAATCGCCGCCGCCCATCGTCTCGGATCCGGCAAGCCGCATCAGGAAGTCGATCATGTCGCTGGCGGCCTGGGCCCGGGCCTCGATTTCCTCGACACGGGTGTCGAATTGCGCAAGCCGGGCGCGCTGGTCGCGGAGCGCATCCTCGGCCGCGCGCAATTCCGGGGATTTCTCGGGCGTGCCGGGCAGGGCGCGTTCCCGCTGGACGCTGATCGCGCCGATGGTCGCGCCCTCGCCCGAGACGCGCAGCGTGGCCGGATCGATCCCCGAGGGGATGCCGGTGATGACCAGCTCATGCGCACCCGCCGGCAGATCAAGACTGGCCTCGCGCGTGACCCCCGCGCCCCAGGGATAGACCGTGACATCGGTCACCCGGGCGGTGGTCTCGATCCGGTCGGCCAGCGCGGGCGCGGCGGCAAGAATGGCGGTGGAAATCAGCAGGTAACGCATGTGAACCCTCGTTCTGGACGCCCGGAGGGTCCGCGAGGGCGCACCAAAAAGCAAGAGGGCGCCGGTTCACGGCGCCCTCAATTCCGCGTTTGGGATCAGCCCTTTTTCAGGACGCGGTTGCCCAGAAGTTCGGCGATCTGAACCGCGTTCAGCGCCGCGCCCTTGCGCAGGTTGTCGCTGACGCACCACAGGTTCAGGCCGTTCTCGACGGTCGAATCCTGACGGATGCGGCTGATATAGGTGGCGAATTCGCCGACCGCCTCGACCGGGGTCATGTAGCCGCCCGGCTCGCGCTTGTCGATGACCAGGATGCCCGGGGCTTCGCGCAGGATGTCGCGGGCCTCGTCCTCGTCCAGGAAATCCTCGAACTCGATATTGATCGATTCCGAATGGCCGACAAAGACCGGCACGCGCACGCAGGTCGCGGTGACCTTGATCGCAGGATCGACGATCTTTTTCGTCTCGGCGACCATTTTCCATTCTTCCTTGGTGTCGCCGCTGTCCATGAAGACGTCGATATGCGGGATCACGTTGAAGGCGATCTGCTTGGTGAACTTGCTGGGCTCGACCTCCTGACCCGGGACATAAAGGCCCTTGGTCTGGTCCCACAGCTCGTCGATCGCCTCCTTGCCGGCGCCCGAGACGGATTGATAGGTGCTGACCACGACGCGCTTGATCCGCGCGCGGTCGTGCAGCGGCTTCAGCGCCACCACCATCTGCGCGGTCGAGCAGTTGGGATTGGCGATGATCATCTTGTTGCGGTACTCCTCGACCGCGTCGGGATTCACCTCGGGGACGATCAGCGGGATTTCGGGATCATAGCGGTAGAGCGAGCTGTTATCGATCACCACGCAACCCTGCGAAGCGGCGACGGGGGCGTATTTCTTTGTCGCGTCCGAGCCGATGGCGAACAGCGCCATGTCATAGCCGGTAAAATCGAACCCCTCGATATCCTTGCATTTCAGTGTCTTGTCGCCATAGCTGACCTCGGTGCCAATGCTCCGGCGCGAAGCCAGAGCGACAACCTCATCGGCAGGGAACTGGCGCTCGGCCAGAATGTTCAGCATTTCGCGGCCCACGTTCCCCGTGGCGCCGGCGACAACGACCTTGTAGCCCATTGGGGGTCTCCTGTAGCAAAGGACGCTGCGGTATAGGTCAGCTTGCCGGAAAGCGAAAGCAGAACTCCGGCGATTTATCGGATAGATCGGCGAAATTCTGGCTTAATGACGGCTGATCCGGCGATCTGCCATCGCCAGCCGGTTCACCCATGCCGATTCCCCGGAAAAATCATGCGGAACCTGTTCGGCGGTGCGGCTGCCCGACAGCGACAGCGAGGCGAAGAAGTCGAAGCCGTAAAGCTCGAGCCGCGCCATGTCCGAGCGCGCGATCAGGTCGATCATCATCACGCCGGTGGTCGGCGGCGCGCCCAGCTGGGCCTTGAGCGCGCGGTAATCCGTCTGCGGGTGCAGATAGAAGCCGGGGCTGGTCGCGATCTGCCAGTCCAGCCGCTTGCGTTTGGGCGACAGCCACAGGATGCGCCGGGGGGCCAGGTGCTGGCGATCCTGCCCGCCCAGCCGGACCGCCAGCGCCAGCCAGTCGGTGCGGGTGCCGTGGCTGGTCGCGGCGGGCATCGGCGCGCGGTTGATGCGGATGACCAGATCCGCCTCGTCGATCTCGGTGCCCAGCTGGTCCTGGGCCAGCGCCCGGGCATTGCCGATCAGCGCGATACGCTTGCCGGCAAGTTCGGCCAGCAGCTCGGATTGCGGCACCGAGAGGCGTTGCAGGGCGGTTTCGTCGCGCAGCGTGCGCGCCACCAGAAAACCGAAGCGGGTCATGACAGCAGTTTCCGGTAGACCTCGGTGATGGCGCGGGCCTCGCCCTCGATGGCGTGGTTTTGCCGGACATGCGCCTGCGCGGCCCGGCCGGCGTCCTGCCGCGCGGCATCGTCGTCCAGCCAGCGGGCCAGCGCCTGCGCCAGCGCCCCGGCATCGTCGCGGGGAACCAGGCTGCCGGTTTCGCCGTCGCGGATCAGGGTTTCATAGGCGCCGACGCGGGCGGCGACGCATGGCACGCCGCAGGCCATCGCTTCGAGCGGGGTCAGGCCGAATCCCTCCCATCTGGCGGGGGCGGCGAACAGGTCCAGCGCCTGATAGGTGCGCACCACCTGCGCCCACGGGATTTCGCCCAGAAAGCGGATGCGGTCCGACAGGCCGGCGGCCTTGATCCGGGCCTGCTGTTCGTCGAAAAAGCCCTGATTGTCCGGCGTCACGCGGCCGGTAAAGACCAGCCTGGCGCGCGGCCGGTCGGGAAACAGGCGCAGCGCGGCCTCGACCAGCAGATCGACGCCCTTTTGCGCGCGGATGCGGCCAAAGCAGCCGATGACGATATCCTCGGGCTGAAAGCCCAGCTCCGCGCGCAGCGCCGCGCGGTCGGCGGCGGGATGAAAGACGCCGGGATCGACACCGTGCAGGATCACCCTGGCGGGGCGTTCCAGATAGCCGGCCGCCTGCGGCGAGGTCGCGATCAGCGCATCCTGCCGACGGATCAGCCAGCGGGTAAAGCCGGTATGCCGGCGCTGCGCGGCCGAGGTGAACAACAGCCGGTAGCGCCGCCGCAGGACGTGTCGCAGGATCAGCCCCAGTGCCATTTCGGTATTTCGCCGCGCATGCCAGACCCGCCAGCGGTCGCGGGGCAGCGTGGCGGCGCGGCGCAGCGGGATATGCGGCAGATCGGCGGGCAGGCCCGGGCCGGTCGTGCAGATGCCGATCATGCCGGCCTGAACCGGGATCAGCCGTACCACGGTCGCGGTGACGCCCGACAGACGGCGTTTCAGGTTCGGGGCGACGACCTCGATCGGGTCGGGCAGTTCAGGCATCTGGCATCTCGGGCGTCAGGAAATAAGGAAGGTACCCTATGGTAAGCGGGATCGGCGGGAACAGGAACATTTCCGGAATTGCCTCGGCGGTGGATTGCCTCTGAACTGCCGCAGGATAGTCCGGGCGCGCGATGCACCGCAACCGCCCGGACCCGCGCGGCAGGCATCTGCGGGCCGGCGACCGTTTCCGCCAGCGGGACAGTCGGGAGATTTCAAGGCTGTGTTCACCATTGCCGAAAAGGGCGACCGCCCTAGCTGCGACCCAGAAGAACCGCCAGCCACAGCGTCACCTGTGACAGCGGCCTGTGCCGGTGAAACCGCCCGCGCCGCATTGCCGCGACACGTTGCAGCAGCGGGCCATGCAGACGGGCGAAATCCTCCAGCAAGGCGCGGTTTTCCGCCGTCAGCCTGTCGGCCGAGGCGCGCAGCGCGGCCAGATTCCTGCGGCTCCAGTCGCGATAGGTGCCGTCCCAGATCCGCCGCAGCGCCGCCAGACGCGCGGCGAAACGGTCATTGGCGCCGACCAGATTGCCGCCATGCTGCCGGTACAGGACCGAGGGTTCGGCATCATAGACAATCTGCCCGCCGGCGCCGGAGACCAGCTGGTAGATCCACCAGTCATGCATGACCACCGGCCCGGCCTCGGCATTGGCGGCGGCGACCAGATCACAGGCAGCGGGATTCATCAGCACCGTGTTGCCCTGCACCAGATTCTGCATCAGCGAATGCCGGAACGAGGGCGGATATCGTGGAACCGGCGACATCGAGCGCGGCGTCAGGTCGGCGGCGCAATTCGTCACCCGGCTGCACCAGACGGCCGGCCGATCCGCGGGCAGGGCCGAAAGCGCGGCCAACCCGCGTTGCAGGCGATCCTTGTGCCAGACATCGTCCTGATCGCAAAAGGCGACATGCGTTGCGCTGGCCGGGACCTGGGTCAGCAGGGCGCGAAAATTCGCCACCGCGCCCTTGCGCGGGCCGGCGACGATGCGCAACTGCCCGGGCGCGAGGCTGGCGCCAAAGCGGCGCAAGATCGCGTCGCTGCCATCGGTCGAACCGTCGTCGCCGGCGATCAGAACCCAGTTGTCAAAGGACTGCGCCGCCAGGCTTTCCAGCTGCGCCGGCAAGTGCTCGCGGCCCTGATAGACGGCCATCAGAATGGCGACTTGCGCCCTGTTGCCTGATCCTGTCTCGGTTTTGTCCGGGGTCGTGCCGGCCGGTGCCTCTGAGATCGCCATCGGGCCGGCTTCACACCGGAGAGGCAATGCGCGCCGGCGCCTCGCGCACCGGCAGATGGATCAGCGCGCTGAAGGCGCCGACGCCGACGCCGACCCACCAGACCAGCGTATAGTCGCCATGGATATCGTACATCCTGCCGCCCAGCCACACGCCCAGGAACGAGCCCAGCTGATGGCTCAGGAAGACGAAGCCGTAAAGCGTGCCCATGTAGCGCAGCCCGTAGATATAGGCGACCAGCCCAGAGGTCAGCGGCACCGTGGCCAGCCACAGCGCCCCCATGACCAGCGAAAAGACGATGACGCTGGTCGGCGTGATCGGCATCAGGATGAAGGTCGCCGAGGCTATGGTGCGCAGCGTGTATATCCCCGCCAGCAGGTATTTCTTGCTGTAGCGCTTGCCCAGCCAGCCGGCCGTGATCGAGCCGGCGATATTGGCCAGCCCGATCACCGAGATCGCGATCGCGCCCAGGGCCGAGGTCGTCGTGATGCCGATGCTTGACAGGGTTCCCATCGGGCTGATCGGCCCGCACATCTCGGTGATCATGGCCGGGAAATGCGCGGTGATGAAGCCCAGCTGATAGCCGCAGGAAAAGAAGCCGACAAAGATCATCAGATAGGACGGGTCCGAGAAGGCGCGCTTCAGCACGCTGCCCATGCTCTCTTCCAGCTCGCTGCGGCTGGCGGGCTTGCCGCCGCTCAGCATCGGCAGGAAGAACAGGCAGGCCAGCACGATCACGCCAAAGATGGCGAAGACCGTCTGCCACGGGTAATAGACCAGCAGGATCTCGGCCAGCGGCGCGCCAAAGACCTGACCCGCCGAGCCCGCCGCCGTGCCGATCCCCAGGGCCAGGCTGCGGTTCTCGTCGCTGGCGGCACGGCCGATCACCGCCAGGATGACGCCAAAGCCGGTGCCGGCGATGCCGAAACCGACCATCACCTCCAGCAGCTGCATGGTCAGCGGATCGGTGGCATAGGCGGTCAGGATCAGGCCGGCGGAATACAGGAACGCGCCGATGATGATCGACCAGCGATCGCCCCAGCGTTCGGCCAGCGCGCCGAAAATCGGCTGCCCGATGCCCCAGGCAAGGTTCTGGATCGCGATGGCCAGGCTGAACTCGGCGCGCGGCCAGTTGAACTCCTCGGCGATCGGGATCTGAAACACGCCAAAGCTCGCACGCAGCGCGAAATTGATCAGCAGGATGAGCGAGCCGCCGATCAGCACCGCCGTGAACAGCGGTGCGCGCGTTTCCTGACGTGTGGACATCCTGTTCTCTTTCCCCGTGACGTGCCATTCCTGCGCCGGCCTCCGGGCGGCGTCAATGGCACAGATTGCCTGAATCGTTGGCGGGCGCTAGCCTTTGGCAGCCACAAAGCAAGGGAGCGGCGATGTATCAGGTGATCGGAACCGGCAAAAGCCGGGCGATGCGCGTCCTGTGGATGCTCGAGGAACTGGGCCAACCCTATGAGCACATTGCCGTAAATCCCCATTCCGAGGGCGTGACCCCGTTCAATCCCGCCGGCAAGGTGCCGGTCCTGATCGCCGACGGAACCCCGATCACCGATTCCACCGCCATCCTGACCTTTCTGGCCGATCGCCATGGCCAGCTGACCCATCCCGCCGGCACGCTGGACCGGGCGCGGCAGGACAGCCTGACGCAGTTCGTGCTGGACGAATTCGACGCGGCGCTGTGGCTGGCCGCCCGCCACAGCTTCGTGCTGCCCGAGGAAATGCGCCTTGCCGCGATCAAGAACACCCTGCGATGGGAATTCGAGCGCAGCCAGCATACGCTGGTCCAGCGCATGGCCGAGGACGGTTTCCTGATGGGCGAGCGGATGACGGTGCCCGATATCATCCTGGCCCATTGCCTGACCTGGGCGCTGACCGCCCGCTTTCCGATCACCGAGCACCGGCTGACGGGTTACCTAGAGATGATGCGCCAGCGCGATCCTTACCGGCGCGCCCTGGCCAGATAGGCGGCCGCCCCCTGCCCGGCCCGCCTGCCGCTGGCCAGACAGCCGGTCAGCAGATAGCCGCCGGTCGGCGCCTCCCAGTCCAGCATCTCGCCGGCGGCAAAGACGCCGGGCATGGCGCGCAGCTCCAGCGTCCCCGTCAATGCCCCGGCGGTGATCCCCCCGGCCGAGGAAATTGCGCGTTCGATGCCCAGTGGCCCCTCATGGCGCAGCGCCAATGCCTTGGCGCGCGCCGCCAGCCGGGCCGGATCCGGCGGCAGGGGCTGGCCCCATTCCAGCAGCAGCGCCGCCCGCAAGGGATCGCCCAGCACCCGCCGCAGCCGGTTGCCGACCGACAGCTTCGCCGGCGCCCTGGCGAAACGCCGGGCCAGTTCCGCCTCGCTCAGATCGGGCGCCAGATCGACCAGCGCGGGCACCCCGTCGCGCATCGCGGCCGAGACCTCGTAGACGCCGCCGCCCTCGATCCCCCGGGCCGAGATCACCCATTCGCCGCGGCCCGTCTGCTCGCCGACGCGCAGCGCCACGCCCTTGACCGCCCGCCCGAAATGCCGCGCCATCTGCGCCGACCAGTCGACCCGAAACCCCATATTCGCCGGCCGGAACGGCGCGATCGCGACACCGCGTTGCTGCAGCCACGGAACCCAGCCCGCGTCCGAGCCAAGCCTGGGCCAGCTTGCCCCGCCCAGTGCCAGAACCACCGCGCCCGGATGCAGGATCTCGACCCCCGCCGGGGTTTCGAAGCGCCAGCCATCCCCCTTGAACCCGGCCCATCGCCAGCGGGTCAGCAACTCGACCCCCTGCCCCGACAGCCGCCCGATCCAGGCCCGCAGCAAGGGCGAGGCCTTCATCCCCAGCGGAAAAACCCGCCCGGTCGAGCCGGTGAACAATTCGATGCCCAGCCCGCGCGCCCATGCCATGACCTCGGCGGGGCCGAATTCTTCTTCACCCAAATATCCCGGGGTCCGGGGCAGCGCCCCGGAAAACCGCGTGGCAAACAGCGCGCGCGGCTCGTCGCGGGTCAGGTTCAGCCCGGATTTCCCGGCCATCAGGAACTTGCGTGCCGGCGTGGGCATGGCCTCGGCGACCACGACCCCAAACCCATGCGCCGCGAGCGTCTCGGCCGCCATCAGCCCGGCGGGTCCGGCGCCGATGACCAGCGCCCGGCCCGCCAGGATGTCGCTCACCGGCCGCCCCGCGGCATCATGCACAGACGCAACAGCATCCGCTCGATCACCGCCATGGCCGGCGCGCGCGAGGATGAGCGCAGCGTCAGATCGGTCTCGATCAGCTGGTGGATCGCGTCCTCAAGCGCCCGCATTCCCCAGTTCTGCGCCTGCCGGATCATCCGGTCGCGCCGTGGTCCGAAGACCGGCGGCCGCAGCCGCGCCATGCCGGTCCCCGGCCCGCCCGGATCCGAGGTTCCGGCATGCAGCGCCCGGAAATGGCGCAGGGCGGCGATGCACAAAGTGACCGGCGCGATGCCCTGCCCCTCGATCCGGCGCATCAGCGCGCCGAACTCGCGGGCGCGGCCCTCGGCCACGCAATCGATCAGGTCATCGACCTCGGCCTCGACGGTGGCCGGGGCAAGCTCGGCGATTTCGGCGGGCGTCAGCGGCGCGGGATCGCCATGCTTGTAGAGCGCGATTTTTTCCACCGTCTGGCGGAAATCGCCGGGATTCAGCGCCCGGCTCAGCGCGATCAGGTCCTGCATGGCGTCGCGCGGCAGCTCGTGCAGCCCGGCATCGGAGAGCCAGCGGGTGATCTCCTCCTCGCCGGGGGGGTCGTCATAGATGGGCGCGGCGACGGCCGTCTTGTGCGGCTCGAACAGCTTGCGCAGCGCCGAGGATTTGCTGAGCGCGCCGGCCGTGACCACGATCACCGCGTCGCCCGTTTTCCATTCCCCGATCGCGGCGGCGACGGCGGCGGCGGCGCCGTCGGGGGCGTCATCGACCAGAACCACGCGCTGGCCGGGAAAGAAGCCCACCGCCTTGACCGCATCCAGCAGCTGCGCCGGGTCCTTGCGCAGATCGGCGCCGGGCAGGCGCGTCAGGCGCATCTCTTCCTCGGCGCCCTGCCCGACCAGCGCCCGGACCGCCTCGGCCCGTTTCAGCGCGACGCGCATCGCGTCGCGGCCATGGATCAGCAATGCCGGGCGCGTCGGATCGGGACGCGCCAGATAGCGCGCGATCTCGGCCCCCTTGAGGTTCATTGCATCTGGTCGGGATCGACGGCCAGCAGCCGCGTCACCACCTGATCGGCCAGCATCCGGGCCAGCCGTTCATGGGCGTCCTGTTCGGCCGACATGGTGGCGATGGTCGTCCCGGTGGTCGAATACGAGGTGAAACTGCTGACCTGCCCACGGGTCACGACCTCGCGGGTTTCCGCCCGGGTCAGCACGAATCCGGCGGTGCCGTTCAGCGAATAGCGGGTGGTCACCTCATCGGGGGTGATCGCCTGCGGCACCACGGCGATGCGCAGCTGATAGGCCAGCGCGAATCGCGCATCCCGATCCGGGCCTAGCCGTTCCATGAGGCGCCCCGCAAAGGCGTATTCGTCGGGGGTCGACGGATCGTCGGCGCGAATCTGGCCAAACAGCCTGCTGCCGGTGCCGCCCGGCCCGTAGACCGGCGAAAAGCCGCAGGCGGCCAGCGCCGGCAGCAGGGCGAACAGGCTGCGCCTAGACCACGACATTGACGATCCGCCCGGGCACGACGATCAGCTTTTTCGGCGCCGCGCCCTCCATGAAGCGCTGCACGGTTTCATCGGCCAGCACGAGGGTTTCGATCTCTTCCTTGGGCATGTCCTTGGGTACCTGGATTTCCGCGCGCCGCTTGCCGTTGATCTGGATCGGCAGCACCACGCTGTCCGAGACCAGCAGCGCGGGGTCGGCCTGCGGCCAGGCGGCATCGACCACCATGCCCTGCCCGCCGGCTTTCGACCAGATCTCTTCGGCCAGATGCGGCACCATCGGCGCCATCAGCTGCGCCATGATGCGCAGCGCCGCACGGCGCTGTTCGCCGCCGGCCGGGGATTTGCCGATGATATTTGCCAGCTCATAGAGTTTGGCCACCGCCTTGTTGAAGGCGAACCCCTCGATGGACCGGGTCACATCGGCAATGGCGCGGTGGGCGGCGCGCAGCAGTTCGGGATCCTCGGCGCCCTCGGGCACCTCGTCGGCCAGACGCCAGACGCGGGCGAGGAACTTGTGCGCCGCCTCGGCCCCGGCGGCGGTCCATTCCACGTCCCGCTCGGGCGGGCTGTCGGACAGCATGAACCAGCGCGCGGTATCGGCGCCGAAATTCGCGACGATATCGACCGGATCGACGACATTCTTCTTGGATTTCGACATCTTGGCCGAGGCGATCACCTCGACCGGGGTATTAGTATTCTTGAGGAAAACACCGTCGGGACGGTGTTCAACCTGCTCGGGAAAATAATAGATCGGCCAATGGATGGCCTTAGCAGTGGGGAACTCTGATTTAATAACTGCCCGACTGTCACTGGCTAGATTCTCAACTGGATATTTTTCAGTGATCCTATAGATCTCATGCGTGACCATGCCCTGGGTGAACAGCGCGTCGAAGGGTTCCTTGGCGCTTTCGGGCAGATGGCCGGTCCTGACCATCGCGCGGGCGAAGAATCGCGAATAGAGCAGGTGCAGGATCGCATGCTCGATGCCGCCGATATACTGGTCCACGTTCATCCAGTAATCGGCGTCGGCGCGCTCGGTCGGGGTCGCCGCGCCGGGCGAGGTGAAGCGCGCGTAATACCACGACGAATCGACAAAGGTATCCATCGTGTCGGTTTCGCGCCGCGCCGCGCCGCCGCATTTCGGACAGGTCGTCCGACGCCAGGTCGGGTGGCGGTCCAGCGGATTGCCGGGCGTGTCGAAGGTCACGTCGCGCGGCAGCAGAACCGGCAGGTTCTGCTTGGCCTCGGGGACCGTGCCGCAGCCGTCGCAATGCACGACCGGAATCGGGCAGCCCCAGTAACGCTGGCGGGAAATGCCCCAGTCGCGCAGCCGGTACTTGGTCACGCCCTCGCCGTAACCCTTGGTCTCGGCATGGGCGATGGCGGCGATCACCGCATCCTCGCCGGTCTGCTCGGCGGGGCCGGCGAAGCCGCGCACATAGGTGACGGTTTCGGATTTCAGCGGCACATAGGGGGCTTTCGCCACCATCGCATCGGCCTGTTCCTGCGTCATTCCGCGCTCGCCGAAGGTGGCGCGGATCGGCAGCCCGTATTTGGTGGCGAATTCGTGGTCGCGCTCGTCATGGGCGGGGCTGCCGAAGATGGCGCCGGTGCCGTAATCCATCAGCACGAAATTCGCGATCCAGACCGGCAATTGCCAATTCGGATCAAGCGGATGGCGAACCGTCAGGCCGGTATCCAGACCCATTTTCGGCGCGGTCTCGATGGCTTCCTCGGTGGTGCCGAGGCGGCGGCATTCCTCGACGAAGGCGGCGATCTCGGGGCGATCCGCGGCCAGCGCCCGGATCAGCGGATGATCGGGCGACAGCGCCGCGAACGAGGCGCCCATCAGCGTGTCGGGACGCGTGGTATAGACCTCGATCCGGTCGAAGCCCGCCGGCGCGCCCGAGGTCTGAAAGTGGAATTGCAGCCCGCGCGACTTGCCGATCCAGTTCGCCTGCATCAGCCGGACCTTGTCCGGCCAGCCGGTCAGCCCGTCCAGCGCCGCCAGCAGTTCCTCGGAATAATCCGAGATGCGAAAGAACCATTGCGTCAGTTCCTTGCGCTCGACCGGCGCGCCCGAGCGCCAGCCCTTGCCGTCGATGACCTGCTCATTGGCGAGCACGGTCATATCGACCGGGTCCCAGTTCACCTGCGCCGATTTGCGGGTGATCAGGCCGGCCTCGAGCATGTCCAGAAACAGCGCCTGCTGCTGCGCGACGTAATCGTCGTCGCAGGTGGCGAATTCGCGGCTCCAGTCGATCGACAGGCCCAGCGGCTTCAGCTGCTCGCGCATTGTGGCAATATTGCCATAGGTCCAGTCGCGGGGATGGCCGCCCTGCTCCATCGCGGCATTTTCGGCCGGCATGCCGAACGCGTCCCAGCCCATCGGATGCAGCACGCTGAATCCCTGCGCGCGTTTGAACCGCGCCACCACATCGCCCATGGTATAGTTGCGCACATGGCCCATATGGATGCGCCCCGACGGATAGGGGAACATCTCGAGCACGTAATATTTGGGCCGTTCGTCGCGGCGCGCCAGAAAGCTGCCCGCGTCGTCCCAGGCCTTTTGCCAGTGCGGTTCGCTGATTGCGGGATCATAGGGCATGGGAACCTCCGGGCGTCAGATTGCCCGCAGGGTATTAGCTGTTGCGTCTGGACAGGTCCAGCGCTGTCAGAGGTTCTTGTCCTGCACGCGCAGCTGCCGGGCGCGGGTCAGGATCGCATCCTCGACCGCGCGCACCGTATCGGGCGCCACCGCGCTGCCGCCCGGCCCCTGCAAGGATACCTTGAGCGCACGCGCGTCCAGCGACGGATCGCTGACCTTGACCGTGGCGCGATAGGCCCGGTTGCCGCCGGGCGGTGTGCCGTAACCGGTCACGATCACGCCGGTAAAGGGGTCGATGACCTGCTGCGGCAGGAAGTTCAGCACCTCAAGGCTGGCATTCCACAGATAGCGGTTCACCGCCACCGTATCGTTCGGATTGCGGCGATTCGAGAACAGGTCCCAGAAGGTCGATTCCTCGCGCGGGGCGGTGTTCTGCGCCTGCGTCTGGCCTCCGCCGCCGCCAAGCCCCGAGCCGGCCGAACCCGCAGAGCCCGATCCCCGGCCGGAACAGGCGGCAAGCCCGGCGATTACAAGCAGGGCGGCGGTCAGCCGTGCGGCGCTTCTGATCATTTGTCGTCCCCCGGATCGTTCTTGCGCGAGCCATAGCGCAATTTCGCCCCTTGCGACAAGAGAGGCTGCGCCGCCAGGGCCGGCAAAGCCCCGCCCAATGCGGCAATCGCCCGTCCGCACCGGGACCGAATCCGGTTCGCGAGTCCGTGTCGGCAGGGGCAACCCGGTGTGGCGCTTGTGCATCACAGCAGTTCGGAAACGGGTTGCTCCGGGCTGATTTCGTTGCAAAGCAGGGCCGAACGCGCGACATCACAAGCATACCCCAAGCCGGAAGACCGGGTGGGGCAGATGAGTAGAGACAAGAGGGAAAACCATGAAAAAGGTTCTTTTCGCGACCAGCGCCCTGGTTCTGTCGGCCGGCTTCGCTTCCGCCGAAGTGGCGCTGTCGGGCGACGGCCGTATGGGTGTGGTCTATGACGGCAACGACGCTCAGTTCGGCAGCCGTGCCCGCGTCAAGTTCACCCTGACCGGTGAATCGGATGCCGGCCTGTCCTTCGGTGCCGCCTTCCGCGTCGACCAGGAAAACTACAACGCCAACCGTTTCCGTTCGGCGGCTCGCGGTACTGCCGGTGCGGTCTGGATTTCGGGCACCTATGGCAAGCTGTCGATGGGCGACACCCTGTCCGCTTCGGAAGCCGCCATCGGCGACCTGTATGAAATCGGCTACACCGACGGTACCTTTGTCGGCGACGTCGAGGAAATCTCGTACCTGACCGGCGACGGTGAAAACACCGATCAGGGTCCGAACATCCTGTACGAGTACAGCATCAACAACTTCAACCTGTTCCTGTCGGCCAGCGACGCCAGCGACAACGACTGGCCGGGCGCAACCGGTTCGGACAACCCCTACTACGACGAAGAAGACGACGCGTTCGACCCCGCCGACAATGACACCGATACCGACGTCGCGTGGTCGGTCGCCGGTAGCTACAACGGCGAACTTGCCAACGGTTCGTGGATGGTCGGCCTTGGTTACGCCAAGCATGACGACGCCAAGGAAATCACCTTGGGTGGTGAGTTCAAGACCGGCGGCTTCAGCGTCAAGGGTATCATCGTCGATTATGACGAGCGCGGCGAGTTCACGCTGCAGATCGACGACGCTCCGGACTTCACCCTGGCGCTGGCTGACTACGAATACGACCGCACCTACGGTCTGTCCATGGCCTATGAATACCAGGCCTGGACCTTCGAAGGCTTCTGGCGTCGTGACGAGTTCGAAGCCATCACCGCCGGCTTCGACGACGAAGACTTCGACACCTTCGGCATCGGCGCCGAATACGACCTGGGCGGCGGCGCTGTCCTGGCCGGTGCGATCGCCGACTCCGACTACGCTTCGGACACCGTTGCTGACTTCGGTATCAAGTTCAAATTCTGATCCTCGCGGATCCGAATGGCGAAACAGGAATGAGCGGGCCTTGCGCCCGCTCTTTTCTTTTGGGAATCATGTGGCCATGGGACTGGATGAGATCAGAGGCCGTATCGCGGCTGCCGAAGCCAAGGCCGGGCGGGCGCCCGGGGATGTCGTGCTGATTGCCGTCAGCAAGGTGCAGCCGCCGCCGCGGATCGAAGCCGCCCTGGCCGCGGGCCAGCGCATCTTTGGCGAGAATTACGTGCAGGAGGCCGCCGGAAAATGGCCGGCATGGCGCGAGGGTTTCGCCGGGGTCGAGCTGCACATGATCGGCCCTCTGCAGACCAACAAGCTGAAAGCCGCGCTTGATCTGTTCGACGCGATCCACACGCTGGACCGCCCGTCACTGGCGCAGAAACTGGCCCGGCAGGTTCAGGCGCGCGGTGCCTGTCCGCAGCTTTTCGCGCAGGTCAATACCGGCGCCGAGCCGCAAAAGGCGGGTATCCTGCCGGCCGATGCCGATGCCTTCATCGCCGAATGCCGGGCGCTGGACCTGCCGCTGACCGGGCTGATGTGCATCCCGCCCGAAGATCAGGACCCGGTGCCGCATTTCCGCGCCCTGCGCGAGATTGCCGGCGCCAACGGGCTCAGCGGCCTTTCCATGGGGATGAGCGGCGATTTCGAATCCGCCATTGCCGAGGGTGCGACCCATATTCGCGTCGGCTCCGCGATCTTTGGCGCCCGCGATTACGGCTAGGTCCGCGATGCCCGCCAAGCCTTGTGCCGATCGCAGCATGAGCCGCAGCTTCCGGTGGCAAACCCGGCGGCCGGCTTTGGCAGGACGCGATGGCTGACCGGATCACGCGGCGTCACAGCGATGGGGGGCGGCGCTCGACCGCGGTCTTTTCGCGCTGCGGGGTTTACCGCTATGCGCTTACACGCGAATGGGGGCAGGGCAGGCGGATCGCGTTCGTCATGCTCAACCCCTCGGTCGCGGATCATCGCCGGAACGACCCGACCATCGCGCGCTGCGAAAGCCGCGCCCGCGATCTGGGCGCGACGGGTTACCGGATCGTCAACCTTTTCGCCTTTCGCGCCACATATCCGCAGGAGCTTCGCGGCGCGGCCGATCCGGTCGGGCCGGGAAACGATGCCACGATCAGGCGCGCGGCGGCCTGGGCGGATCTGGTGATCTGTGCCTGGGGCGCGGATGGCGCCTTGCTGGATCGCGGTGCCGAGGTCGCGCGGATGCTGCGCCGCGACGGCTATCGGCTTTGCCACTTCGGGTTGACGAAAAACGGTGCCCCGCGGCATCCGCTTTATCTGCCGCGCGCATTGCAGCCCAGTTTCTGGGATTAACCTAATGTTAACAAATGGGATGCGCCTCGCCTTGCTGCGGCGTATCGTTATCGTCAGGGTTGAGTGATTCGTTCCGGGTGCCGGTCATGTTGATGTTGAGCAGTCTGATAGCCTTGCTATGTGCCGGTCTGGCGATCGATACGACCTCTGCGGGTCGCGGCCCCGAGGAGGACGAGGAATTCGACAGCCTGGACGATACCGCCGACACCGGCGATTCCGACGCGCCCATGGGGCTCACGCGGGACGGAACCGATGGCTCGGATTGGCTGGCGGGCGAGGATGGCGACGACCTGCTGCGCGGCTTTGGCGACAATGACGACCTGCATGGCGGGCAGGGCGACGATACGCTTCTGGGCGGCGACGGCACGGACTGGATCTATGGCGACGGGGATTACGGGCCGGGCGGCGACGATTCCCTCGACGGCGGCGAGGGTGACGATTCAATGGCCGGGCAGGGGGGCGACGACACCGTGCGCGGCGGCGCCGGCAATGACATGATCTTCGGCGGCGAGGGCGATGACCTGCTGGCGGGTGGCGGCGGCGATGATTTCATCTCGGGCAATTCCGGCAATGACACGCTGATCGCGGGGCCGGGCGAGGACGACCTTGACGGTGGCACGGGTGACGATGTGCTGCATGGGTCCCGGGGCGGGGACCGGGCCTGGCTGCATGGCGACGAGGGGGACGATACGCTTTTCGGCGGCGCCAATGACTATGTCGAGGGCGGCGAGGGCATGGACCTGTTCCTGCTGGAAGAGCCGGGCGAGGGCGTCCCGACCATTGCCGATTACGCACCGGGCGAGGACCGGATCGAACTGCGCTATGAGGATGACGGCAGCGGCATCCCGCCCGTCGTGTCGCTCGAGGAGGACAGCGATGGCGCGACCGTCATCCGGCTGGACGGGGTGGCCGTCGGGCGTTTGCTGAACGCCGCCGGGTTGCAGCCGCAGGATATCCTTCTGAGCGCCATCCCGGCGGCGGCCTGAGCGGCGCAGAAAGCATTTCCGAATCGCAAGAACCCTGCTATAGGCGCGCATCCGCCGGGTCGAATCCCGGCGGTTTCTCCATGGGCCTGTGCTGGACGACATCCCGGCCTGTGCCATAACCCCTTGCTTTCGAAAGGAGCCCACGATGTCGATTACGGTTGAAGAAAAGAACCGCCTGATGACCGAATTCGCCACCAAGAAGGGCGATACCGGCTCGCCCGAGGTGCAGGTCGCGATCCTGACCTCGCGCATCTCGACGCTGACCGAGCATTTCAAGACGCATAAGAAAGACAACCATTCGCGTCGCGGTCTGCTGAAGCTGGTCGCGCAGCGCCGCAAGCTGCTGGACTATGTCAAGCGCAAGGACGAGGCGCGCTATCAGGACCTGATCAAGCGTCTGGGCATCCGCCGCTGATCCGATCCGGTTGCCGCAAGTCAGGCGCCCGTGGCGAAAGCCGCGGGCGTTTCCTGTTGCGCGCCGGCGGCACGCATCGCGGCCGGCGCCGGGGTCAGCGGTCCTGCATCCCCTTGCCTGCCAGGATCTTGGGCGCCGCCTTGTCGATCCGCGAGACCCGCGTGGCCGATTGCCGGGCGCCCGAGAAATGCAGCACCCAGCCACGGCGGCGGCCGGGCGTCAGCCCTTCGAAGGCGGTGCGGAACTCGGGATCGGCCGCAAGCCGCGCCCCCAGTTCGTCGGGATAGGCAAGGTCGTCCTTGGCGAAGACGACCTTATGGCCGGATCGCTCCAGTTCGATGGCTTCGGCGATGTACGCGCTCAGGACCGGCTTCAGCGCGGCGATCCGCGCCGTGTCGGTGAAATGCACCACGCGCGAGGAGCGGGAATTGTCGCCGGGCTTCGACAGGATTCCGGCGGCATCGCGCAGCAGCACGCCCTTGAAGAAGCCCAGCGTGGCATGGTCGCGAAAGCCCCAGATTATTGCCAGATTCGCCCCCTGCCATGTATAGACGGGCGACTGCCACTTGAACTCCTCGGTCAGGGGGCTCGCCAGAAGCAGGGCGCGCAGGGCCAGAAGCTCGTCCCGCCAATCGGTCAGCCCGGCGAAGAAACTGTCGAGTCTGGGGTCTTTTGCGGGCATGGCCGGCCTTTCCGCGCGTGACCGGCGGATGTTACGGGCACGGTTGCGGCCTGTCCACCAGCGGGACGGGTCGCTGCCGGCCTGTCATTCCAGTTGCGTTCTGATCCGATGTCTGAAGCGATGGGGTGCCATGATCTGGATGGCTCACGGATGTCGGCCCTGGCCGAGCCGGGCAAGCGAATGGGGGTGATCATTCGCCCGGCGAACGGCTTTCTGAAGCAGAAACGCCACCGGTTCGTGATAATCTGCAAGGATATTCCTGCCTCGATCCGGCTTTGGACATGATCGCATGACCATGGCCCGCAGGTGGCGCGACCGACCAAGCACGGCATGATGGGAACCACACGCTCATACTGCACCCCCGTACTGACGGTGAAAGCGGAGGGCGTCAAAACAGGGCGCTACCCGCTCTGGAACGCCAGATTCCTCCATATCGGGAAACCGACAGCGGGTAAATCAGGATGCCCGGGCGTTTGCGGAGCCGGTGGCATATGTCTCGAAATCAGCCGTTATCAATCGACAGAGAAGCTTGCCACGCAACCACCGGCGCCTATTGGGCGGTGTAGCCACCGTCGATGACCAGTTCGGTGCCGGTCACGAACTTCGATTCGTCCGAGGCAAGATAGAGCACGCCATAGGCGATGTCGTCCGGTTCGCCGACATGGCCGATCGGGTGCAGGGCGTTCAGGGCCTGGCGGCCTTCCTCGACGTCGCCCTGCTGCGCCAGGTGGTTCTCAACCATCGGCGTCCAGATATAGCCGGGATGAACCGAGTTCACACGGATGTTCAGGCCCGCCTTGGCGCAATAGAGCGCGGTCGACTTGGTGTAGAGCCGCACGCCGCCCTTCGACGCGTTATAAGCACCGAGATTGGGATCGCCGACCAGCCCTTCGATTGAGGAGAGGTTGATGATCGAGCCGCCCGGCGGGTCGTTCCGCTTCATCGCCAGGATCGCGTGTTTGGTGCCGAGGAACACACCGTCGAGATTGACGCTCATCAGCTGGCGCCAGCGTTCCAGCGTCTCCTCTTCGGGCGGCCCGCCCCAGCCGACGCCGGCATTGTTGGCCAGCACGTCGAGCCGGCCGAAGCGGTCAAGGGTGGCCTGCATCACCTGCTCCCAATCCCTCTCGACGGTGACGTCGTGATGGAGATAGATCGCTGTGCCGCCGGCGTCGGCGATGGCCTTCGCCACCCGCTCGCCTTCCTCGTCCTTGATGTCGGTGAGGACCACTTTCGCGCCCTCCCGCGCCAGCATCCTCGCCATGGATTCGCCCAGCCCCAGCGAAGCGCCCGTCACGATCGCTACCTTGTCTTGTACTCTGCCCATTCTGAAACTCCCTCTCGCCATTCTGATCAGCCTAACTTGAGTGGTCCATGCTGATTGTTAGTGCATGGCCGGGCTTTGGTCTATCGGATGATGGTTTCCGGGGCCGGCGGCAGGTAGCCCAGAGCACTAAGCGGATGTTTGATACGCAATATTCCCCCCATTTTTCGTGATTCTTCGCCGCTAGGGTCAGGACTCGTTCTTGTTTCATAGCCAGAACATGACGGTTGCGGCCAACGCAAGGGCTGAACAACCAGAAGCTGCGCCTATCGATGGCGCCACGCCTGCAGCCGTCCCATCAACCGCCCGGTCGCAAGCGAATACAGGATGCGGACCAGCGCATTGGTATAGAAGATCATCATGCCCATCGCCGCGGCCGGCGCGATATCGCCCGCATCGTCCATGTTAAGCACCGCGATCGAGGCAAGCTGCGTCTGCGGACTGTAAAGGAACACCACGGCCGAGACCGTCGTCATCGCATTGACGAAGTAATACAGCCAGATTTCGCTGATCGCCGGCAGGCAGACCGGCGCGCTGACCCGGCTGAGCATGCGCCAGAAGGGCTGTTTCAGCGACATGGCCACCGCCTCGAATTCCTTGTCCATCTGCTTGAGCGCCGTGCTGGCCGTCAGATGCGACACGGTCCACAGGTGGATCGAGGTGTTGATGACCAGGATCGCCATGGTTCCATAGAGGAAATGCAGCGGATTGGCCGGATCGTTGAAGAAGAAGATATAGGCCAGACCCAGGACCATCCCCGGAATCGCCATCGGCATCATCGACAGGAATTGCAGGATGGTCCGGCCGATCTGAAAGCCGCGGGCCTTCTCGACCATGTTGGCGCCCAGAAAGACGATGGCGGCACCGATGGTCGAGACCAGAACGGCCAGCTTCAGCGAATTGAAATAGGCGCCCCAACCGCCGCCATCGACCTTGCTGAAATCGTAATGCGACAGGCCCGGCGTCAGGTTATAGGGCCAGAACCGCGCCAGCGCGGCGAACTGGCACATGGCGAGAATGCCGAGGATGAACACCGCCACGACCGAGCACAGGATCAGCATGGCGCTGTCCAGCCGCGGATTATGCTCGGGCTGGAAGGGCACGGCCTTGGCCGACATGATCGCCACCTGCCGGCGCGAGACGATGCGATCGACCGCAAAGGCGACGACGGCGGGCACCAGAAGCACCATCGAGACGACCGCCCCCACCTGGAAATTCTGCTGCCCGATCACCTGCTTGTAGATATCCAGCGCCAGCATGTTGAAATCGCCGCCGACCACCTTCGGCACGCCGAAATCGGTCAGCACCAGCGTGAAGACCACGAAAGCCGCAGAGATCAGCCCGTAGCGGGCGCCCGGGATCGTCACCACCCAGAAGGTCCGCCATTTCGAGGCGCCCAGAACCTCGGATGCCTCGTAAAGGCGCTGGTCAGAGGTGCTCAGCGCCACGATCATGATGATCATCGCATGGGGAAAGGTGAAAAAGACGCTGGCCATCACGATGCCGATGGGGCCATAGATCGACTGGCCCATCAGCAGGGGCGTCAGGATGCCCTGATTGCCGAACAGATAGATCAGCCCGATGGCCGGCAAGAGGGAGGGCACCAGCACCGGCACCGTCGCCGCGAGGCGAAAGAATGCCTTGCCGCGCATCCTCGTGCGCATGATCCCGTAGGCATAGCCGAAGGCCAGCGGCACCACGATCACCACCACGATCATCGCGATGATGAAGGAATTCAGGATCGAATTGAACAGCGAGGGCTGCGAGAAGTAATAGCCGTAATTCCCCAGCCCATAGCTGACCTGCGGCCGCACCTGCACCTTGCCCAGCTGCGCGCGCGGCACGTCATAGCTTTGCCCGGCCTCGCTGGGCACGCCGTCGATCAGCAACTGGCCGCCATCCGCGGACAGATCCGTCACACGGAAGGATTCGACATCCGCGCGCGCGTTCTTGGGGATGATGCGCACGATCTGGATGCGGGTCCGTTCCGAGGCGCGCAGCCCGTCATTCGCCTCGGCGCCCGAATCGTCCAGCCAGTCCTGCAGCGAGCGCGGCTCGGCATGGCTGCCATCGGGCATCTGGAAGGCGATGGTGACCTGTTCGGGATAGAAGGCATAGGTCTGCAGCGATTTGGTGAAGACCATCGCCAGCGGCATGACCAGCCCGAAGAACAGATAGGCGATGATGACCACGATCAGGCCGCGCTGCCAGACCTCGTCCCTGGCGGGTTTCGGCTGGACGCGGCGGCGGGTGATCTGAAGATCGTGTTGAGCAAGGACAGCCATGTTTTACCCGATCAGTTGGCAGGATAGACGCGCAGTCTTTCGGGCGGCATGGCGATGGTCAGCCGCCCGCCCTGATGCACCTGCAGCCGACGGACCAGGTTCATCGACAGATCCGCCCGGAACGAGACATCGCCCAGGCGGCGATCCCCCAGGGTCGCGCGCAGATAGGCGCCGCAGAACTCGATATGGCGCACATCCACGTCGAAATTGTTGGGCGTGGCCTCGGCGCTTTGGACCTGCACATCCTCGGGGCGGATCGCGGCGATCACCCGGTCCGAACCGTTCAGATGCGCGGCCTCGGCGGCAAGCCTGATCTCGCCGATCGAGATGTGGCCATTGTCGATCTTGCGCGCGTCGATGAAATTCATCTCGCCGACGAAATCGGCGACAAAGGCGTTGGCGGGCTGGGCATAGATCTCGATCGGGGTGCCGACCTGTTCGATCCGGCCCTGCGACAGCACAACGATCCGATCCGCCAGGTTCAGCGCCTCTTCCTGATCGTGGGTCACCATGATCGTGGTCAGGCCCAGCGAACGCTGCAGCTCTTTCAGCTGGCCGCGCAGATGCACCCGCACCTTGGCGTCAAGCGCCGACAGCGGCTCGTCCAGCAGCAACAGGTTCGGCTCGGTCGCCAGCGCGCGGGCCAGCGCGACCCGCTGCTGCTGGCCGCCCGAAAGCTGCGAGGGGTATTTGTTGCCCTGTTCGGGCAGGCCCACCTGTTTCAGCAGCGCCTGCACCTGCGCGTTGATCTGGGCCCGCGACTTGCCCGAACCGATCAGGCCGAAGCCGACATTGTTGGCGACGGTCAGGTTGGGAAACAGGGCATAGGATTGAAAGACGATGCCGAAATCGCGTTCCGACGGCGGCAGGTCCGAAATGTCGCGGCCGTCCTGGATGATGGTGCCCATGGTCTGGATATCCAGCCCGGCAATCGCCCTGAGCAGCGTCGTCTTGCCACAGCCGGACGGCCCGAGAAAGCAAACGAATTCACCTTTTTCGACATCCAGCGACACATCGCGCAGGGCGGTGAAATCGCCGAATTCCTTGGTGACATTCTTGACCTGAAGATAACTGTCGGACGACATGTCGGACCTCGTTCATAAAATAGGGGAAGGGGCGGCGCGCGACGCACCGCCCCCTGTCCCGGGTTACTGCGCTTCGGATTTGCTGTCGTAGCGCGCCGACCATTCCTTGAGGATCTGCTCGCGATTATTGGCGGCCCATTCGAAATCGTTCTCGATCATCGCGTCCAGCGCGCCCTCGGGATAGTTCTCGACCGGCTGGGCGATTCCCGGGGTGGCGACGACGGCATAGCCGACATTGTACTGCTTCATCGCATTCTCGCTGACGGTCCAGTCCATCAGGCGCTGCGCCTCTTCGGGGAAGTCGGTGCCGGCGACGATGGCGGCGGCCTCCATGTCCCAGCCCGACCCTTCCGAGGGCATCACCACCGCAAGCGGCGCGCCCTCGCTGATCGACTTGGCGCCGCGGAAGGCGAAGGACACGCCGATCGGAACCTCGCCGCGGGCGGCATCCTTGCAGGGCTTCGAGCCCGAATGGGTGTAGAAGGCGATGTTCTTGTGCAGCCGGTCCATGTAGTCCCAGCCCTTTTCCTCGCCGAACATCTGCAGCCATGCCGAGACATCGAGAAAGCCGGTGCCGGACGAGGCCGGATTGGGCATCGCGACCATGCCTTCGTATTCGGGCCTGGTCAGGTCTTCCCAGCTCGCCGGAACCGGCGCGCCGGTCTTTTCAAGCTCGATCGTGTTCACGCAAAGCGCCGCGATCCAGGCGTCCAGCCCGATCCAGGCGGGCGGCTGCGAGGTATCGACGAAACGCGCATCCAGCGCCTCGACCCCCTTGGGGGCATAGGGCTCCAGCATGCCTTCGGACTTCATCAGCAGAAGCGAGCTGGCGGCCAGGCCCCAGATCGCATCCGCAACGGGGTTGTCCTTTTCCGCCAGCAGCTTGGCGGTGATGATGCCGGTCGAATCGCGGACCCATTCGATCGAGATATCGGGATTCTCGGCCTCGAAAGCTTCCTTGTAGCGCTGCAGGTCCTCGGCCTCGAAGGCGGTATAGACGGTCAGCGTCGTTTGCTGCGCCTGTGCCGCCGGGGCAATTCCGGCGGCGATCAGGGCGGCAAGGCATATACGCATCGGATTCATCGGTAACCTCATTGTCTTTTCCTGCAAGGGCGCCAGCAGCGATTCTGTCGCCAAATGTTCACTTGGAATCGGCTATCACGGCGATGTATATGTTTAATGACAAGGTTAGTTATTAGGTATTGTCTAATATAAGCCCTTCGTCACGAAACCGTCGCAAACCGCCCGCAGGACGCCATGGCCTATAATCCCCGACTGACCCTCAGCCAGATGCGCGCCTTCGAGGCGGTCGCCCGCACCGGCACCGTGATCGATGCCGCCCAGGATCTGCGCATGTCGCAGCCGTCGGTCTCGACCCAGGTTCGGGCGATGGAAAACCTGGCGCGGGCGCAGCTTTTCCTGCGCAAGGGCAAAAGCTTTCAGCTGACCCCGCTGGGCGCCGAGGTCTTTCAAAAGGTGCGCGCGGCCCTGGCGCTGAGCGACGATATCGAGCAGATGCTGAACGATCAGCGGATGCTGGAAAGCGGCGTTCTGCGCATCGGCTATTCCGCGCATCAGTTCGCCATGCCGCTGATCTCCGAATTCGTCCGCCGCTATCCGCGCATCCGGATCGAGGCGCGCTGCATGGCCTCGCAGGATCTGATCCGGCGGCTGGATGAAAACCTGACGGATATCGCGCTGGTCACCGCCGCCGAACCGCCGGCGGGCCATTTCAGCCGCCTGCTGCGGCAGGAGCGTGTCGTGCTGATGGTGCCGACCGATCACCCGCTGGTGGCGCAGGCGCGAACCGGCGTCGCGTGGCGGGACATCACCGATTATCCGATCGTGCGGCGCGAGGCCAGTTCGGGCACCAGGCTGATCTTCGAGAGGGCGGCGAACAGCGCCGGGGTCAGGCTGCAGACCATGGTCGAGGTCGGCTCGTGGTCCTCGATGGCCGATGCGGTCGGTGCCGGTATCGGCGTGGGCATCGCGCTGGAGGGCGAGATCGCCGGCCGCGCCGATCTGGTGATCGTGCCGCTGAACGATCCGACGCTGGCCGCCGGGCATTACGTCACCGCGCCCGAAAACATGCAGCTGGTCGCTGCGATCGAGGCCTTTTTCGAGATCGCGACCGGCACCGAAACGCATCGCGAAACGAATGGAGAAACCAAGTGAAGCAATACGATCTTGCAGTGGTCGGTGCGGGCATTCTGGGACTTGCCCATGCGCTGATCGCCCGCCGGGCGGGCAAATCCGTGGTGGTGCTGGACCGCGACAATCAGGCCAATGGCGCCTCGATCCGCAATTTCGGCTTTGTCACCGTGACCGGCCAGCAATCCGGCGCGATCTGGCGTCACGCCCGCCGCAGCCGCGATATCTGGGCCGAGGTGGCGCCTGCGGCCGGGATCGAGGCTCTGCATCAGGGCCTGGTCGTCACCGCGCAGCGCCCCGAGGCCGAGGCGGTTCTGGATGCCTTTCTGCAGACCGAGATGGGCGAAGGCTGCCGCAGGCTGACCGCGGGCGAGGCCGGCGCGATCAGCCCGGCCCTGCGCGCCGGCAATATCCGCTCGGCGCTTTATTCGCCGCATGAGATCAGGGTGGAATCGCGCAGCGCCATTCCCGCGCTGGCGGCATGGCTGCGTGCCGAAGGGGTCGATTTCCTGTGGAACACCACGGTCCAAAATGTCCAGACGCCGAAGGTCGAGACGTCATCCGGCGTGATCGAGGCAGCGAAGGTTGTGGTGTGCCCCGGCGACGATTTCACCACGCTGTTTTCCGACCGGATCGCCGCGCGTGACGTGACCCGCTGCAAGCTGCACATGCTGCGGCTGACGCCTGAAACGCCCTTGCAACTGGGCGCGGCGGTGATGTCGGATCTGTCGCTGGTGCGCTATCTGGGCTATGCCGAACTGCCCGAGGCGCAGGCCCTGAAACAGGTCATCGAGGCCGAGCAGCCCGAATACCTGTCCAATGGCGTCCATCTGATCGCCGTGCAATCGGCCGATGGCAGCCTTGTCGTGGGCGACAGCCATCACTATGCCGCAACGCCCGATCCCTTTCAGCCCGCCGCAGTCGATACACTGATCGCCGCGGAATTCGATCGCGTCATCGCGACCGGCGGCTTTTCCATCACCGACCGCTGGATCGGCACCTATGCCTCGTCCGATGCGCAGACCTATTTCGCGGATGCGCCGGATGACGATACCCGCCTGGTCATTGTCACCGCCGGTTGCGGTGCCTCGACCGCCTTTTCCATCGCCGAAGAAACCCTGGCGACACTGTTTTGAAAGGACAGTAAGATGAGCAAGTTCAAAGCCGTGGTCTTTGACTGGGCCGGCACGATGATCGATTTCGGCTCGTTCGCGCCGATGGGCGTCTTCGTCAAGGCCTTCGCGCAGTTCGATATCGAGGTGACGATCGCCGATGCCCGCAAGCCGATGGGCGCATCGAAATGGGATCACATCAATGCCATGATGAATGAGCCGCATATCGCCGCGCAATGGCGCGACAAGCACGGCGCCGCGCCTTCGTCTGCCGATGTGGACCGGGTCTATGAGGTGTTCGTTCCCATGAACGAAGAGGTGGTGACGGATTTCGCGACCCTGGTGCCCGGCGCGCTGGAGACGGTGGACTATCTGCGCGGCAAGGGCATCAGGATCGGCTCGACGACCGGCTATACCCGCTCGATCATGGAGCGCGTCCTGCCTATCGCGGCCCGGCAGGGCTATGCGCCCGACAACCTCGTCTGCGCCGATGACGTGGCCGAAGGGCGTCCGGGTCCGCTGGGCATGTACAAGTGCTTTGTCGATCTGGCCGTCTACCCGCCGCAAGCCGTGCTCAAGGTGGACGACACCGTGCCGGGCATCGGCGAAGGCGTCGCCGCCGGCTGCGTCACGGTCGGGCTCGCTCTGTCAGGAAACGAGGCGGGGATGACGCCCGAGGAACTGGCCGCTCTGGACGATGCCGCCCGCGATGAACTGCGCCAGCGCGCCACCCGCATCCTGAAGGACGCGGGCGCCGATCACGTCATCGACACGGTCGCCGATCTTCCCGCGCTGATGGAGCGGATTGGCTAGCAGGCGCGGCCCGGCTTGTCCGGGCTGGACCCCTTCAGCCGGGTTCAGCCAGACCGCCATGGCAGGGTGCCGCGGGGCAATCGTTGCCCAAGGCGATCCGTGACGACCACCAGCAGGCCGACCAGGGCCAGCGACATCACCGACAGCGCCGCGGCCCCGGTCGAATTGCCCTCGTACTGCATCGAGAATATCTGAACGCCGATGGTCTCCTGTCCCGCCGACCACAGAAGGGCCGACAAGGTCGGTTCGTTGATCGCAGTCATGAAGATCAGCATCGCGCCCGCCATCGCCGAGGGTCCCAGCGCCGGCGGCGCGACGAAGGCGATGCGCCGCAGGACACTGACCCCGACGACCCGCACCGCCTCGTCCAGCGTGGGGTCAGAGGCGGCGATGGTGGCTTCGACCGGACGCAGCGCCATGGACAGGAAGAAACGTGGTCGGCCAGAGCTTTTCATCAGCGTGTCGCCGCGGGATCTGATCCCCGATGACCATGTGCTGGTGAGGGTCGATCAGCTGCTCGATCCTGAGTGGCTTCGCGCCGGGGTGACCGATCTTTATCGTTCGAACAATGATCGCCCCGGCCTCGACCCCGAACTTGCCCTGCGTCTGATGCTGGCGGGCTTTCCGCGCGGGATCGTTCACGACCGGCGGCTGATGCGAGAAGCCCAGGTCAATCTCGCGATCCGCCGGGTCTTTGTTCGTGTCCTGCGGCAGTACCAGGTTGCCGAACTGGTTTCGACCGGGATCATCCACATCGACGCCAGCCCGATCCGCGCCGATGTCAGCATGGATGCGCTGGTCTCGCGCCATTTGGACGCCATCGAAGACACGCTCGGGGCTTCTCCCGACCGGATCACCGCGGACGCAGTGCCGAGTTGTTCGTCGGGTGCCGCCGGGTTCAGCAGATCGGCGTTGTTGCAGAGCTCGGCGCCATAGGGGATTCACCGTGCGGATCCGCCTGGTTAATAGGCTGGCATGAACAAGCCAGCCCCGCCCGCTACCGCCCGACCTCCCCGCCGGACGGCTTTTGTCAGATCTGTCCTCCTGCCTTTTCCCGGCAGGGCGCGGCGCGCCGGTTTCGTCCATGCAATCGGCGGGGGGTCAGCACGGCGACGTTGCCGACCGCCTCGGTCTGGCCGTAAAGCTGATACCAGACCGGCCCCATGACGCGCCACAGCTCCGCCACGCGGTCGGGGGCCATCGGCGCGCCGGTCGATATATAGGCCCGCAGCGACGAGAAATCGACCGAGCCGATCTCGGGCCGGGCCAGAATGGCCAGCGTGGCGGTGGGCGGCAGGAAGGTCTCGGTCACCTTGTAACGCGCGATGTCGGTCAGGAAAAGCTCCGGGTCCACCCCGTCATGCATCAGGATCGTGCCGCCCACGGTCAGCACCGGAAACGCATAGGCTCCGGCCGCATGGGTCATCGGCGCCGCCGCCAGATAGACCGAGTCGCGGCCGAAGGGCACCGTGGCCAGCATATTGGCGATAAAGCAGTCCCATGCCCGGCAGGGGATCACCACGCCCTTGGATTTTCCGGTAGTGCCGCCGATGCCGCCGATGATCTGCGTGTGCTCGTCATCGGCGGGCAGGGCGACCGGCTTGGTTCCGGCCTGCGCGATCAGGTCGGCGAGGGCGGGGCCATGCGCGTCGGGCGCGTCCAGGCAGATCAGCAGCCGCAGGCTGGGCACGGCGGCACGGATTTCGGCGATCATCGGCGCATAGGCGGCGCTGAAGAACAGCACCTCGCATGCGATCAGGCCCAGAAAGTCGCAATGCGCATGGACGGCGTTGCGGGCATTGACCGGCACCCAGATGCCGCCGGCGCGCCGGATGCCCAGCACGGCATTGAAGGCCAGCGGGCTGTTGTCGGACATGACCGCGCATTTCGTGCCCAGCCCGGCGCCATGGCTGCGCAGGACGTTGGCGATGCGCAGGTTCTGCTCGCGGGCGGCGCGATAGGTGGTCTCGGCACTGTCGAAGATGAACGCCGGGCGGTCGGGGCTGATCGCCGCGCCGCGGTCGAAATGGTCGATGAGGTTCATGGCCTGGTCTCCCGTTGCGCCAGCAGGGCGATGATTTCGGCCCGATGCTGGCGGGCTGTGGGCGGGGGCGGCGTCGAGCGCGGCGCACCGGCAAAACGGGGGGCGGGCGCGGCTTGCAGCGCGCGATGCGCCTCGACCAAGATGCCGCGCGCGTGACTCAGAGGGTGGGCGGCGGCCTCGACCGGCGACAGCACCGGCGCGACGCAGGCATCCGTGCCGGTAAACAGCGCGGCCCAGTCGTCGCGGGACCGCGCGGATATGGGCGCGGCGGCGCGCAGGATGCGGAAGGGCGCCTTGACATGGACGTCATACATGGCGTCGAACTGGTCGTCGGTCATCTTGGCCGCCATGCTGTCCCAAGTATAGCCGGCATTGTTTACGATGATGTCGATGCCGCCAAAGGCGTCCAGCCCGGCCTGAATGAAGCGCTCCGCGAAGCCCGCCTCGGTCACGCTGCCGATGACCGGGATCGATTTTCCGCCCAAGGCCGCGATGTCCGCCGCGACCTCGGCCGCCGGAGCCTCGTCCAGATCGTTCAGCACGATGGCAGCCCCCTCGGCCGCCAGTTTCAGCGCCACCGCGCGCCCGATGCCGCGCCCCGAGCCGGTCACATAGGCCGTCTTTCCCGTAAGTTTTCCCATGATATGCCCTCAGTCGATATCCAGTGATCGCGCGATCACATCCTTCATGATTTCATTGGTCCCGCCGTAGATCTTCTGCACGCGGGCGTCGGTATAGAGTTCCGAGATGAGGTATTCGCTCATATGGCCATAGCCGCCATGCAGCTGCAGGCATTCGTCGGCAATGTCGCATTGCGTCTGGCTGCCCCACCATTTCGCCATGGCGGCGCCTTCGGGGGTCAGCCGCCCGGCCTCCAGATCGGCCAGGCATCTGTCCAGAAACGCGCCCAGCAATTCGATCCGGGTTGCCGCTTCGGCCAGCTTGAAGCGGGTGTTCTGGAAATCCATCACCCGCCGGCCGAAGGCCCGCCGCTCGCGCACATATTCCAGCGTCACGCGCAGCGCACATTGCGAGGCCCCAAGCGCGATATAACCAAGGATCAGCCGCTCCCACGGGAGTTGCTTCATCAGCTGGTAAAAGCCCTGCCCCTCATCCATGCCCAGCAGCGCGGTTTGCGCCAGGCGCATATCCGCGAAGGCCAGTTCGGCGGTGTCGTTGCGCTTCATGCCGATCTTCTTCAGCCGCCGCCCGACGCTGTAGCCGGGCAGGTCGCCGGTCTCGACGATCAGCAGCGAGACGCCCTTTGATTTTGTCCCGGGATCGGCCTTGGCGACAAGGATGACGATATTCGGCGGTTGCGCCATTGGTGATGAAGGTCTTGGCGCCGTTCACCACATATTCGTTGCCCTGCCTAACCGCCGTCGTCCTGACCGCCTGCAGATCCGAGCCGGTGCCGGGTTCCGTCATGGCGATGGCCGCGACATGCGCGCCCGAGGCGAGCCTGGGCAGGTAGCGCCTCTTCTGGTCCTCGGAGCCGAAGGCGCGGATGTAATGCGTGGCAATGTTGTGGACCGAAAACCCCCAACCGCTGTCGCCGGCCCTGGCCTGTTCCAGATAGCTGACCGCATCGAAATGCCGGCTCAGCCCGAGGCCGCCATATTCCTCGGGGATCGTGGCGCCGAGGATGCCCAGATCGCCGGCCTTGCGCCAGAAATCGCGCGGGATCACCCCGGCTTCGGTCCAGGCCTCGCGGTCGGGCTGGAACTTCTCGGCAAAAAAAGCGCGCCACGGTCTCGGCAAAGGCGCGGTGGTCGTCGGTCATCCAGTCATGCGTGGTCATGGCGCGGCCTTTCCTGCGGGATCGCGCACCAGCGCCTGCCCGGTCAGCGTGACGGTGCGGCGGCCTTCAGGCCCGCTATGCGCCCTGTGACGCCCGCAAGGAACGCCTGATGCGCCTCGCCGGCGGCTGATCCGCGCGAAGACCGGGTCGCCCGTCATCCGGCCGGTCCCGCCATCCAACGGGCCAGAATCCGCGTCATCGCTCTTGACGATCGCTCCGCAAGGTCGATCACGGGTTCGATCATCGTGCTCTCCTTCATTGTCATCACCTTGAACAGCCTCAGATTGCGAAGAAGCGCGGTGGCCACCAGCCCGTCCGCGGCCTCTACACCGCTCTCAGGGGCGGTTCACGCATGGGCATGAAGGGGGCCTTGCCGAACATGCCGCTGAAACTACCCTCGGTCGCGTGGATTTCGCTGGCTGGCATCCCGACGACTTTACCCTGGATGCCGGCAGCGCATGGATCGTGGTCAAGATCAGCCACGCCAATTTCCTGACGCTGGCGAGGCCTTGCCTCGCCTATGCCGGTATCGTGTGAACCGGCATGGAAAAAGGACCCCGGTATCTGGGTGATCGGCGTCCAAACGGGCCCCCCTGATGCGGCGGCCCAACGTGCTCCCGGGAACAGTCGGGAGCCGTGTTTGGGAGGCTGGTGGAGGAAACGATCTGGACCTGTCCCGGTATTGTTCCGGTTGGTTGCTGATGTTAGGCGGCCCTCTGTTCGAAGGCCACGGGTGATTTCCAGCCCAGTGCCGAGTGTCTTCGTCGTGGGTTGTCGAAGCCGTTGATATATTCGAAGAGGGCGATTTCGACCTCGCGCCGGGTTTGCCAGTCCCGCCGCCTGACCATCTCGGTCTTCAGCGACTTGAAGAAGTTCTCGACTGCCGAATTATCATAACAATTTCCCTTGCCGCTCATTGAAACCCGAAGCCAGGCTGGTGCAGAAGCTTCTGGTAATCATGGGCGCAATATTGCGATCCGCGATCCGTATGATGGATGCATCCCGCTGGCGGTTTGCGCAGGGCGATCGTCATGTTCAGCGCCCGGATCGCCAGATCCTGCTTCATGCGATTGCTGATCGCCCAGCCCACGACCTGCCTTGAGATGGAGGAGGGTCAGAAAACAGCCCCCCGGACTGTTTTCTGATCCGGTTCAAATCCCGCAAGATGCGGTTTTCCTTCCGCGGCCGTTCATTCTCCCGCAGCAGATCGGCATCCCGCTCCGGAACCCTCACCTCATCGGAAATCGTACGGATCCATTTCCCGAGCGTCGAAAGCCCGATCCCAAGATCAGACACAACCTCTCGCCGTGTCAGGCCGCTGGTGAGCGCAAGGCGAACTGCATCAAGCTTGAACTTGTCGCTGTGTATCGCTGCGATATCCAGTCTCCTCTGAAGAGAGCATCGCTCTCAGAAGACCCGCGCAAAACCGGGACAGGTCCATGAAAACTCCGGCGATGCGGTAGACAATTCCCCCGGGCAGCCTCGGGGCTGCGCCGCTCTTGCGGGATGGGATCGCCGGATGCTGCCGCCCGGACCGGATGGGACCCGCCACGGGTGGCAAAGGCGCTCGCGCCCCGGAAATATTTCGACATTCCCGATCAGCGCTTGCCGCCGATCCTCGGCTCGGAGCCGTCGAGGATGCGGGCGATATTGGCGCGGTGGCGAAAATAGATCAGCACCGCCATGAAAGCCGTCACCGCCGCCATGGCGGACCCGTCCAGCCACAGCGCCGCAAGTGGCGCCAGCGCCGCCGCGACCAGCGCCGACAGCGACGAGATACGCCCGAGCAGCGCGGTTGCCAGCCAGAGCGCGCAGGCGATCAGCCCAAGCCGCCAGTCCAGCGCCAGCAACGTGCCGAGAAAGGTCGCGACGCCCTTGCCACCCTTGAACCGCAGCCAGACCGGGTAGAGATGGCCAAGGAATGCGGCGGCGCCCGCCAGCATCGCGGCCTCGGGGCCGGCCAGCCAGCGCGCCAGCAGCACGGCGATCGCGCCCTTGCCCGAATCCAGCAGCAGCGTCGCCAGCGCGGCGGGCTTGTTGCCGGTGCGCAGCACATTGGTCGCACCGATATTGCCCGAGCCGATCCGGCGCAGATCGCCCAGCCCCAAGGCCCGGGCGATCACCAGGCCGAAGGGGACCGACCCCAGCAGGTAGCCGATCGCGGACCACAGGATCAGGCTCATGCGCCGGCTCCGAACACGCGCAGGCCGCCGACCCAGGTGCCCAGCACCCGGCCCTGCATCCGCGCGCCATCGAACGGCGTGTTCTTGGACTTTGACAAAAGCGTGAAACGGTCCAGCACAAAGGGCGCATCCGGGTCGAACAGGACCAGATCGGCCGGCGCACCGGCCGCCATGCGCCCGCCCTCGAGCCCAAGCCGCCGCGCCGGGTTCAGCGACATGGCGCGCCAAAGCTGCGGCAGGCTGAGCCCGCCCTGATGGTAAAGCCGCATGGCCGCCGGCAGCAGCGTCTGAAGCCCGACCGCGCCCGGCGCCGCCTCGGCAAAGGGCAGACGCTTGGATTCCTCGTCCTGCGGCGTGTGAAAGCTGGCGATCACGTCGATCACCCCCTCGGCCACCGCCTGCACCATGGCCTGCCGGTCGTCCTCGGCGCGCAGCGGCGGGGTGAAGCGAAAGAAGGTCCGGTAATCGCCCAGGTCGAATTCGTTCAGCGTCAGGTGATGGATCGAGATGCCGGCGGTCACATCCAGCCCCGCCTCGCGCGCGCGGCGCAGCGCCGGCAGGCTGGCGGCGACGGTGATCTGATCGGCGTGGTAGCGCGCGCCGGTCATCGCCACCAGCGCCAGATCGCGTTCCACCCCCATCACCTCGGCCATGGGCGAGACTGCAGGCAGGCCATAGAGCGAGGCGAACTTGCCCGAGGTGGCGACCGCGTCCCGGGACAGGCCCGGCTCCTGCGGGTGGCCGACGATCAGCGCGCCGAGACCGCGCGCATAGGTCATGCAGCGCGACATCAGCCGCGTGTCCGAAACCACCCGCACGCCATCGGTAAAGGCCACCGCGCCCAGATCGGTCAGAAAGCCGATCTCGACCATTTCGCGCCCCTCGCGGCCCTTGGTCAGGGCCGCCATGTGGCGGATGTTCACGGCTGCGTCAGCGCCGCGGCGGGCGGCGAATTCCAGCGCCTCCGGCGTGTCGATGGGCGGCAGCGTGTCGGGGCGCGCGATGATCGTGGTGACGCCCCCCGCCGCCGCCGCCAGGCCGGCGCTGCGAAAGCTTTCCTTGTGGCGTTCGCCCGGCTCGCCGATCTTGACGCCCCAGTCGATCAGGCCGGGGGCCAGGTATCTGCCGCCGCAGTCGATCAACTCGGCACCCTGGGGGGCATCGCCATTCACCGCCTCGATGCGGCCGTCGCGGACGGTCACGCTGCCGGGGGCTTCGGTCTGGCCCTCGGGGTCGATCAGCCGGGCATTCTGGAAATAAAGCGTCATGCCAGCGCCTCCGACGCCCTGGAGCCACGTTCGGCGCGCAGGTTCCGCGCCAGCAGGTCCATCGCCGCCATGCGCACGGCAACGCCCATTTCCACCTGGTCCTGAATGACGGAACGGTTGATGTCGTCGGCGATGGTGCCGTCGATCTCAACCCCGCGATTCATCGGGCCGGGATGCATGACAATGGCGTCATCGGCCGCCAGCGCCAGCTTTTCCGCATCCAGCCCCCAGCGGTGATAGTATTCGCGTTCCGAGGGGATGAAGCCGCCATCCATCCGCTCGCGCTGAAGGCGCAGCATCATCACCACATCGGCGCCGCGCAGGCCTTCGCGCATGTCCTCATAGACCTCGCAGCCCCAGTCGCGCGCGCCCGCCGGCATCAGCGTGGCCGGGCCGATCAGCCGCAGCCGGCTCTCCATCTTGCCCAGCAGCAGCAGGTTCGAGCGCGCCACCCGGCTATGGGCGATATCGCCGCAGATCGCCACCGTCAGACGGTGCAGCCGGCCCTTGGCGCGGCGGATGGTCAGCGCGTCCAAAAGCGCCTGCGTCGGATGCTCGTGCCGGCCGTCGCCCGCGTTGATCACCGCGCAGTTCACCTTTTGCGCCAGCAGGTCCACCGCACCCGAGGCGGAATGCCGAACCACCAGCAGGTCGGGATGCATGGCGTTCAGCGTCAGCGCCGTGTCGATCAGGGTTTCGCCCTTTTTCACGCTGCTGGTCTGCATCGACATGTTCATCACATCCGCCCCCAGCCTCTTGCCGGCCAGTTCGAAACTGGACTGGGTGCGGGTCGAGTTCTCGAAGAACATGTTGATCTGGGTCATGCCCTCCAGCGCGTCGGAATGCTTGACGGTGCGGCGGTTCAGATCGACATAGCTTTCGGCCAGGTCAAGAAGCGTGGTGATTTCAGTCGGATGAAGCGGCTCGATCCCGAGAAGATGGCGCGCACGGAACATGAATATGGGTCCCCCGGTTCGGTTGCCCCTCTATGGCAAATGCGCGGCAGGGCGGCAAGCGGATCGGCATCGCGGGCCGGGGTCTTGCCAAGGCGCGAATTTTGCCGCATCGCGGGATGATGCAGAACTTGAAGGGCATGGTCAGTTTCGTTTCCTCGGGTCCCGGCGATCCGGAACTGCTGACCATGCGCGCGATCCGGCGGCTGCAGGCGGCCGATGTCGTGCTCTATGACGATCTGGCCTCGGGGCCGGTGCTGGAACAGGCGGGACCGCAGGCGGAATGCATCGCGGTGGGCAAGCGCGCCGGCCGCCCCTCGGCCCGGCAAGAGCATGTGAACGCGCTGCTGGTCAGCCACGCGCGGGCCGGGCGTCATGTGGTGCGGCTGAAATCGGGCGATTCCGGGCTGTTCGGCCGGCTGGAAGAGGAACTGACCGCATTGCGCGCGGCCGGAATCGCCTTCGAGATCGTGCCCGGCGTGCCCTCGGCCATGGCGGCGGCGGCGGTCGCGGGCCTGCCGCTGACCCGGCGGCTGACCGCGCGGCGGCTGCAATTCGTGACCGGGGCCGATGTGACCGGCGGGCTGCCCGCCGATCAGAACTGGGCGGCGCTGGCCGATCCGCATGCCACGACCGTCGTCTTCATGGGTCAGCGGACATTTCCCGCCATGGCGGAAAGCCTGGCTAAATACGGGCTGCCCGCCGACACCCCCGCCCTGCTGGCCGAGGCCGTGGGCCATCCGCATCAGCGCCTGATCCGCAGCACCGTGGCCGAACTGGCCGCGCAACTGGCCGCCGAGGGGCCCAGCCCGCATCCCGCGCTGATCCTTTACGGCCCGCTGGCAAGCGAGGACTGAACGCGGCGCGCCTTCCCATGTTGCGCCCGCCGCAGCCGGGGCTATTCTGGCGGCCGGATCAGGGGGAACCATGCTGGGCTTCATCACCGTCACCGATACCGTGGGCGCAGCCGACCGGCTGCTGACCGAAACCGCCGACCGGCTGGCCGCGCAGGGGCTGCGGCTGGCCGGCGCGGTGCAATGCAATCTGGATCGCGGGCCGGATCGGGATTGCGACATGGATCTGCGGATTCTGGGCGATGCCGGACCGGCGATCCGGATTTCGCAATCGCTCGGGCGCGGCGCGCAGGGCTGCCGGCTTGACAGCGGCGCGCTGCAACAGGCCGTGGCCCGCGCCGAGGCGGTGCTGCGCGGCGGCGCCGATCTGGTCATCGTGAACAAATTCGGCAAGCAGGAATGCTTTGGCCGCGGCTTTCGCGACTTCATCGCCGAGGCGCTGGCACGGGGCATCCCCGTGCTGCTGTCGGTGGCGACCGGACAACTGCCCGGGTTTCGCGCATTCGCCGGCGAGCTGGCCGAACCCGTCAGCCCGGCGACGCTTCTGGACTGGTGCCGTGCGCGGGCGGCGCGCGCCGCATGAGCACTCGGATCGACGCGCGCGGCCTGCTGTGTCCGCTGCCGGTCCTGCGGCTGCGCAAGCGCCTGTTGGCGCTGCCGCCGGGCAGCCGCGTGACGCTGATCGCCACCGACAAGGCGGCCGCGATCGACGTGCCGCATTTCTGCGCCGAGAACGGCCATAGCCTGATCCGGACCCATGAGACCGCGCCCGGCGAAACCGAATACACCATCGAGCGCGGCCGGGATGCTTGAAATTTTCCTCAAGACGCTGCCGTTCTTTCTGCTGATCGGCACCGGCTGGCTGGCCGGGATGACGCGGTTTTTCCCCGCCGAGGCGACGGCATGGCTGACGAAATTCGTGTTCTACTTTGCCCTTTCCGCGATGCTTTTCGGCTTCGCGGCCCGGCTGGATGTGCAGGAACTGTTCGATCCGGCCTTTGTGCTGGCCTATCTGACGGGCACGCTGGCCCTGTGGGTGCTGGCCTTCGGGCTGGCGAAATGGCGCCGCCTGCCGCTGGATCAGGCCGCGATGGAGGCGCATGTCGCGGTGACCGGCAATACCGGGTTTCTGGGCGTGCCGATGCTGGCCGTGCTGTTGGGCGCGCCGGCGATAGGCCCCGTGATGATGGTGCTGACCATCGATCTGGTGGTGTTCTCGGCGCTGGTGACGCTGCTGATCGCGATCGCGCGTCAGGGCCGGGTGCGGCTGGCGACGCTGATGCCGCTGGTCCGTGGCATTCTGGCCAATCCGATGATCGTCTCGATGGTGGCGGGGCTGCTCTGGGCGCGGCTGCGCCTGCCGATGCCCGCCCCGGCCGCCGAATTCCTGTCGATCCTGGGCGCCGCCGCCACGCCCGGCGCGCTGTTCGCCATCGGCGCCAGCCTGGCCGAACGCTCGGCCGAGCGGCTGGGCCCGGCGATCTGGCTCAGCGGCGCCAAGCTGATCCTGCATCCGCTGGCGCTGGCGCTGACCGCGCTGATCCTGTTCAGGGTCGAGCCCTATGCCGCGGGCGTGATGATCGCGGCGGCCAGCCTGCCGGTGGCGGGCAATGTCTATATCCTGGCGCAGCATTTCCGGGTCGGGGTGCATCGCGTCTCGGCCGCGATCCTGATCTCGACCGCGGCCAGCATCGCCACGGTTCCCGCCGTCATTCACTGGATCACGAAAGGCTAGATCATGCCCGACATCGCCGCGCTCAAGCTGCAGAACCTGATTTGCGACATCGACGGGGACGGCATCGCCACCGTCACCCTGAACCGCCCGGCGAAACGCAATGCGCTGAACGCCGCGACGATCGAGGAACTGATCGCGCTGTTTTCCGCCCTGCCCGGATCGGGCGCCCGCGCCGTGGTGCTGCGCGCCGAAGGGCCGCATTTCTGCGCCGGGCTGGATCTGGTCGAACACGGTCAGGCCGAACGCACGCCGGCCGAGTTCATGCGCCTCTGCCTGCGCTGGCACGAGGCTTTCAACAAGATCGAATATGGCGGCATTCCGGTCATCGCGGCCTTGAAGGGCGCGGTGGTCGGCGGCGGGCTTGAACTGGTCTCATCGGTGCATATCCGCGTCATGGACGAAACCACCTATTTCGGCCTGCCCGAGGGGCAGCGCGGGCTGTTCACCGGCGGCGGTGCCACGATCCGCGTGCCCGCCCTGATCGGCAAGGCGCGCATGGTCGACATGATGCTGACCGGACGGCTTTATGCCGGGGACGAGGCCGTGCAGGTCGGTCTGGCCCAGTACCGCACCGTCGACAGCGAGGCCAAGGCCCGTGAACTGGCCCGCGCCGCCGCGCAGAACACGGAACTGTCGAATTTCGCCATCTGCTCGGGCATTTCGCACATGCAGAACATGTCCGGGCTGGACGCCGCCTATGCCGAGGCCACGCTGGCCGGCATCGTCAACACGCAGGACGCGGCAAGGGGCCGACTGGATGCCTTTGCCAAGGGCACAGGCGTCAAGATCAAGCCCGCCTAACCGACCGAACGGATCAGCTTTTTCTCAAGCACGCGCAGCACGATGCGCAGATCCTGCCCGCGCTTCAGGACGCGCCCGTCCATGCCGATCACCGCATATTGCCCCTGTGCCGCGCGCAGCCTGGGGCGCTTTTCGATCCGGTAAAGCGGGTGCTCGGTGGCGCGGCGAAAGACCGAGAAGATGGCCACCTCGCGCAGGAACGACATGGCATAGTCGCGCCACTCGCCCGCCGCCACCATGCGGCCGTAAAGCGACAGGATGACGCCCAGTTCGGCCCGGTCGAAGGCCACGCGATCATGGTCAGGGGTCAGGCCAAGGGGCATGTTCATCATCCCGGAATGGTGACATCGCCCGGCGGTCGGATCAATGAAAAAGCAATGGCCGCTACAGGCGCGCGCCCTGACGGCCGGCCATGCGCGACAGCGTGCCGTCGCGCCACAGGCCTTCGTGCACAGCCACCATGGCGACATGGCCGGCGATCAGTGCCAGCAGAAGCCAGCCCCCCTCGCCATGGATCAGGTTGCCGGCCTGCACCATCCAGCCGATCGCGGGCTGCTGGGCTGCGAATATCTCGACGCCAAAGGGGGCAAAGGGCTTGTCCGAGCCATAGGCGCGCAGCAGCGCCGAGAACGGCACCAGCACCATGACGGCATAAAGCGCCAGATGCCCCAGCCGCACCGCCAGGCCCCGCAGCCCCCCGCCATGCGCCGGGCGGTTGCCGGAATTGGCCAGCGCCCAGATGACCCGCAGCACGATCAGCCCGAACAGCACGGTGCCCACCTGCTGATGCGAGCCGACGAAAAATGCCGAAACCGGCGTGCGGCCCAGCATCAGCTTCAACCCCATGCCGAGCAACTGCCACAGCAGCAATGCCGCGATGGTCCAGTGCAACAGCCTGGAAACACGGCCATATACCGCCGTCGTGTCGCGAAACGGCAATGCCTTTCCGGAACGGGTCGTCCGCATGCTGCATCCTTTGACAGGGACCGGAACGGGCCGGCAGAGGAAAAGTTGACTAAAATTGCCAACAAGATTATGGCGCGGTTCAGATCCGGACAAGGTCCACGCCTCGTCGTTTCGATAACATGACCGTCAGCGGATATGTCTAAATGGCTTGCCTTCCTGTGCCTTCCTCGGCGAATTTGGACATTATGAATGCGAATCTGCGCCACTCCACCCTGCCGACGCCATTGACCGAGGCGCAGGAAGGTCTGTGGTTCGCGCAGGCGCTGGACCCGTCGAACCCGATCCTGAATACCGGGCAATATCTGGAAATTCTCGGCCCGCTCGATCGCGACGCCCTGACGCAGGCGGTGACGCGGACCTTTGCCGAAACCCCCGCCCTGTCGCTGCGCTTTGCCGATACGGGCAGCGGCCCGCAGCAGATGCAGGGTCCGCCGCCGATGCTGGGTTTCACCGACCTCTCCGTCCAGCCCGAGGCCGAGGCGCAGGCGCTGGCGCAGATGCGCGCCGACAGCATGCGCCCGCTGGCCCTGGATCAGGAACCGGCCGCCGCCTTCACCCTGTTCGTCCTTGGACCCGAGCGGCATCTTCTTTACGAGCGCATCCACCATCTGGCCATCGACGGCTATGGCATGGTGCTGGTCACCAACCGGATCGCCGAACATTACGCGGCGCTGACCGTCAAGGCGCCGCTGCCCGAGCCCTTCGGCCCGCTCTCGCTCGCGGATGAGGAGGACGCCGCCTATCGCATCTCGCCGCGCCGGGAGACGGATCGCGACTGGTGGCATGCGGAACTGGCCGGCCTGCCCGAGGTTACCGGCCCGGCGCCGGGCCGCGCGGTCAGCGGCCATGAGTTTCTGCGCGACAGCCGCCGCATGCCGGCGGCGCTGCTGGCGCGGCTGGCCGGATATTCGGAACGGCACCGGCTGGGCTGGCCGGATGTGCTGAACGCGCTGACCGGCGCCTATCTGGCGCGCTGGACCGGGGGCGAGGCGGTGATCGGCCTGCCCTTCATGGCGCGCATGGGCCGCAAGATCGCCAACCTGCCCTGCATGGCGATGAACGTGCTGCCCCACCGCCTGCGCCCGGACGAGGACGCGCCGCTGCCTGAATGGCTGGCGGCGCAGTCGAAACGCATGGCGCAGGGCCGCCGGCGCGGCCTTTACCGCAGCGAATTGCTGCGCCGCGAACTTGGGCTGGTCGGCGGCACGCGACGGCTTTACGGCCCGATCGTGAATGTCCAGCCCTTTGACAGGCCGCCGCAATTTCCGGGGCTGGATTGCCGGCTGCATATCCTTGGCGCGGGCGCGGTGGACGATCTGACGCTGACCTTTCGCGGCGATCCCGCCGCCGGCATGATCTTCGAGGTGGACGCGAACCCCGCCCTTTACACCCAGGACGAGGCCCGCGCCCATGGCGACCGGATGCTGGCCTTCCTGACCGCCGCGCTTGACGCCGAAAGCCTGGCGCAGGTGCCGACCGCCAGCCCCGCCGAGATCGCCGAGGCCCGCGCCCGCGCCCGCGAAACCCGCCACGCGATCCCCGACACCAGCCTGACCGCGCTGATCGAGGCGCAGCTGGCTGCCACCCCGGACGCGCCGGCGCTGAGCTTCGGCGCCGAAACGCTGAGCTTCGCCGATCTCGACCGCCGCAGCGCCGCCCTTGCGGCAAGGCTGGCCGCGATGGGTGCCGGGCGCGACCGCATCGTCGCCGTGGCGCTGGAACGCTCGCTCGAGCTGCCCGTTGCGCTGCTGGCCTGCCTGCGCGCCGGCGCGGCCTATCTGCCGCTGGACCCTGAGCACCCGCCCGAACGCATCGCCCGCATCCTGTCGCAGGCCGACCCGGTGGCGGTGCTGACCACGCCCGATCTGGTCGGGCTGTTTCCGGGCGGAACCACGCTGCTGCATCCCGCCGACTGGCCGGCGCAGGGGCGCCCGGATGCGACGCCCGGCCCCGGCGATCTGGCCTATGTGATCTTTACCTCGGGCTCGACCGGCGAGCCAAAGGGCGTCGCCATCGAACACCGCGCCATCGTCAACCGGCTGCTGTGGATGCAGGCGCATTACGGCATCGATGCCAGCGACCGCATCCTGCAAAAGACGCCGGCGACCTTCGATGTCTCGGTCTGGGAATTCTTCCTGCCCATGATCGCCGGGGCGGAGCTGGTCATGGCGCCCCCCGGGGCGCATCGCGACCCGGCGCAGATCGCCCGGCTGATCCGCGAGCGCGCGATCACCACGCTGCATTTCGTGCCCTCGATGCTGTCGGCATTCCTGGCCTCGCCGGCCTCGCAGGGGCTGGGCCTGCGCCGCGTCTTCTGCTCGGGCGAGGAACTGACCGCCGATCAGCGCGACCGGTTCCACGCCCGGATCGATGCCGAATTGCACAATCTTTACGGCCCGACCGAGGCGGCGGTGGATGTCAGCTACTGGCCCGCCTCGGCCAGGGACCGATCGAACCCGATCCCGATCGGTTTCCCGGTCTGGAACACCGCGCTCGAGGTACTGGACGACCGCATGCGCCCGGTGCCGCCGGGTCTGGCGGGCAATCTGTATCTGGGCGGCGTGCAACTGGCGCGCGGCTATCTGGGCCGGCCCGACCTGACGGCGGAACGCTTTGTCGAGGGGCCTTCGGGGCGGCTCTATGCGACCGGCGATCTGGCGCGGCGGCGCGGCGACGGCGCGGTGACCTATCTGGGCCGCTCGGACCATCAGGTGAAGATCCGCGGCCTGCGGATCGAGCTGGGCGAGATCGAGGCCGCGATCATGGAGACCGGCCTCGCGCGCGAGGCCGTCGTCATCGCGCGCGAGGATCACGCCGGCGAAAAGCGGCTGGTGGCCTATCTGGTGCCCGGCGACGCATGGCGGCCGGGCCTGCTGACCGAGCGGCTGGCTGCGCGGCTGCCCGGCTATATGCTGCCCTCGGCCGAGCTGGCGCTGGCGGCGCTGCCGGTGACCTCGAACGGCAAGCTGGACCGCAAGGCGCTGCCGGCGCCGGAATTCGCGGCCGCGGGCCGCGCCGCCGATACCCCGGCCGAGCAGATGCTGGCGCGCTTTTTCGCCGAGATCCTGCACCTGCCCGCACCGGCCCCGGCCGAGGCGGATTTCTTTGCCCTTGGCGGCGATTCGCTCTCTGCCGTGCGTCTGGCGCAGGCAATCGAGGCCGAGACCGGCCGCGATCCCGGCCTGGGCACAATCTTCGAACATCCGGTTCTGACCGCTCTGGCGGCGGCAATCGACGCGCAGGCGCCGCGCGATGACGGGCTTGGCCCGCTGATCCTGCTGGCCGAGGGCGATGCCGATGCCGCGCCGCTGTTCCTGATCCATCCGGCGGGCGGGCTGTCCTGGGGCTATCGCATGCTGGCGCGCCGCATCGCGCCCTCGCGCAGGGTCTATGGGCTGCAGCATCCCGGGCTCGACCCGGATATCGCCATGCCCGGGGATCTGGGCGCGCTGGCACGGGACTATATGCGCCGGGTCGCCGATCTGGTGCCGCAGGGGCCGGTGCATCTGGCCGGCTGGTCGGTGGGCGGCATTCTGGCGCAGGAAATGGCGGTGCAACTGCGCGATGCCGGGCACGAGGTGGGTCTGGTCGCGATGCTGGACAGCTATCCCTGCGATGCCTGGCGCAATGAGCCCGAGCCCGATCCGGTCGCCGCCCTGCGCGCGCTGCTGGCCATTGCCGGCTACGACCCCGAGGCGCATCGCGATCTGGACACGCGCGAGGCGGTGATCGAATTCCTGCGTCAGGGCGACAGCGCCCTGGGCGCGCTGCCCGCGCCGGTGCTGGACGGGGTGGTGCGCACGGTGACCGGCACCAACCGGCTGATCCGGGGCCATCACCATCGCCGCTATGACGGCACGGTGACCCATTTCCGCGCCGCGCGCGACCATCGGGACAGCGGGCTGCTGCCGGCCATGTGGCAGCCCTATGCCGGCGCGCTGGAGGTGATCGACCTGCCGATGCTGCATGCCGGGATGACCTCGCCCGAGGCCTCGGCCCTGATCGCGCCGGAAATCCTGCGCCGGCTCTAGCCGGCGGCGAAGGGCAGCGCCAGCGGGAAGGACCCGGCCAGCGTCTGGATATGGATATGGCCTTGCAGCACATGGACCTGCGCCCGGTGGCCGGGATGGCTGGCCAGATCGCTGATGAACTGCATCGTCGCCGGGGCCGGGCCGTCGGGCGGCGGACCATCGCTGCCGGATCGTTTCTCGCGATCGCCCAATGCCACCAGCAGGGGCAGGCTGGCCGGCGCCGCCGCCTGCGCCACGCGGCGAATCAGATCCTCGTCCCACCAGATCGAGGGGCTGATCGCGGCATATCGCGCAAAAGCCCCCGGCCGCGCCAGCAGCGCATATAACGTGAACAGCCCGCCGAAACTGTGCCCCCAAAGCGTACGCCGGGCGGGATCGACCGGCAGCCCCTGCTCGGCCGCGTCGCGCAGCGGCCCGGTCAGGCGGTCGTGAAAGATCGCGGCACCGCCGGCCACGCGCCCCTCATGCACATGATCGGGGCGCAGACCGTCGCCCGGCCCGTCCGGCGCGGTGAAATCCCGGGTACGCAATTCGCGCGCGAACTGGCGCTCGGTATCATAGCCGATGCCGACGATCATCAGACCGGGGACCGTGGCCAGATGCCCGGGTGTCAGGAAATCAAAGGCCGCATTGCCGTCCAGCATGTAAAGGACCGGCCAGCCGGCCGCCGGCGGCCGGCCCCGGGGCGTCGCGATGAACAGCCGGTAGCCCGGCCCGACCGCCACCACCTTGCGCGACAGATCATGGCTTGGCGCGCCGGTTTCAAAGATGCGCAGTTCGGCCTGACGCCTTGCGTGATCGGGTCCCACCTTGCCCAGAGACGTCATCCTGCCCCGCTTTGCTGATCCGTCTTTCCTCATGCCCGCGCCGGTCTTAGTTGACAAGCCGTGTCGGGAATATAGGTTGCGCGCTGACCGAAGCCAGCCCGGACGCATCCCGGCGCCTGACTTCAAGGAGTTGCCGATGACCATGCCTGCCCCCCGGTTCCTGCTGGCGTTGCTGACCGTCCTCGCGCTGGTCGCAGGCATCGGCGCCGCCCGCGCCGAGGTCACCGCGACCGATATCCTGGGGCGCGAGATCGTCTTGCCGGCCCCCGCCCAGCGGATCGTTCTGGGCGAGGCGCGGCACCTGGCGGTGCTGGGCCTGATCCATGACGATCCGGTCGCGCTGGTCGCCGGCTGGCGGCAGGCCCGCGCGCTGGACGCCGCGACGCTGGAGGCCTATCGCCGGAAATTTCCCGAGATCGACGAGATCAGGCCGGTCGGCGCCGGCAATCGCGGCATCTCGGCCGAGGCGATCATCGCGCTGGCGCCCGATCTGCTGGTGCTGACGCTGGTCGATCAGAACGACAGCGCCACCCAGGTCGCCGTCCGCCAGATCGAGGCGGCCGGCATCCCCGTCGCCTATGTCGATTTCTTCTCGCATCCGCAGGAAAACTCGATGCCCAGCCTGCGCATCCTTGGCCGGCTGACCGGCGCCGAGGACCGGGCCGAGGAATTCGCGCAGTTCTATGAAGCGCGGCTGAACCGCATCCGCAACCGGCTGGCGGACCCGACCATCCCGCGCCCGCGCGTGTTTTTCCACGTCCATGCGGCGCCGACGGGCTGCTGCTCGACCGTGGGAACGGGGGTGTTTCACGACTTCATCACCACCGCCGGCGGCCGCAATATCGCCCGCGACACGGTCAGCACCGTGCAGGGCAATGTCAGCCTCGAGGCGCTGATCGGCGCCGATCCGGACATCTATGTCGCGACCGGCGGCACCCATATGGCGCAGCGCGGCGGGCTGGTCCTGGGCTCGGGCGTCGATGCGCCGACCGCGCAGGCCAGCTTTCAGGCGCTGATCGGCGCCACCGGATTTTCCTCGCTGCGCGCGGTGCGCGAGGGGCGGGCGGCCGGTGTCTGGCACATGTTCAACGATTCCCCGGTCCATATCGCCTTGATCGAATATCTGGCCAAGACCTTTCACCCGGACCTGTTTGCCGACATCGACCCGGATGCGACGCTGGCGGAAATCTATGCCCGCTTTTCGCCGGTGACGGTGCCCGGCACATGGTGGGTGACCCCGGAAAAATGAGCGGTCAGGTCCTTGAACGCTATCACCGCCAAAGCCGGCGCAACGCGATGCTTGTCGCTTTGCTCGCCGTGGCGGCGCTGGTCGCGCTGCTTTTGGATCTGGTGACCGGCCCGGCCGGCCTGCCGCTGGCCGACACGCTGCGCGCGCTGAGCGGCGGCGAGGTCGCGCGCGGCACCCAGGTGATCGTCTGGGACGTGCGCCTGCCGGTCGCGGTCATGGCGCTGCTGGTCGGCGCGGCGCTGGCGCTGGCCGGGGCGGAAATGCAGACCGTGCTGGAAAACCCGCTGGCCGAACCCTTCACGCTGGGCGTGTCCTCATCCGCTGCGCTCGGGGCGGCGGTGGCGATCGTTCTGGGCCTGACCCTGCCCGGCCTGCCCCCGGTCTGGAGCGTGTCGGGCAATGCCTTCCTGTTTGCGCTTGGCGCGCTTGGGCTTTTGCAACTGCTGGGCCGCATCAGGGGCGGCGGCCCCGAAGTGCTGATCCTGTTCGGTGTGGCGCTGAACTTTACCGCCGCAGCGCTTTTGTCGCTGGTACAGTTCGTCGCCTCGGCCGATGCGCTGCAACAGCTGGTATTCTGGACCATGGGCAGCCTTGCGGCGGTGCAATGGCCGGGCGTTGCGATGATCGCGATCATCCTGGCCGCGACCGTGCCCTTTTCGCTGCGCGCCGCGTGGAAGCTGACCGCCCTGCGCCTGGGCGAGGATCAGGCCCGCAGCTTTGGCGTCGATGTCGCGGGGCTGCGGCGCTGGACGCTTCTGCGGGTCAGCATCCTGGCGGCCGCCGCCGTGTCGATGGTCGGCGTGATCGGCTTTGTCGGTCTGGCCGGGCCGCATATCGCGCGCATGCTGGTGGGCGAGAACCACCGCGTCTTTCTGCCCGCCAGCCTGCTGACCGGGGCGCTGGTCATGTCGCTGGCCTCGACGCTGTCCAAGACGCTGGTGCCCGGGGTGCTGCTGCCGGTCGGGCTGGTCACCTCGCTGATCGGGCTGCCGATCTTTTTCGCGCTGATCCTGCGCGGCAGGCGGCGCTGATGCGGGGGCTTCTGGCCAGGGGCATCCATGTCCGTTTCGGGACGCGCCATGTGCTGGAGGGGCTGGACCTGCCGCCGCTTGCCCCCGGCGAGGTAACCGTGCTGGCCGGACCCAATGCCGCCGGAAAATCGACGCTGCTGCGCGCCATCGCCCAGTTGCAGCCCCATCGGGGCGAGGTCACGCTGGACGGCGAGAACCTGGCCCGCATGGCTGCGCAGGCCCGCGCGCGGCTGGTCGGCTTCATGCCGCAGACCCTGCCGGCCGGTTCCTCGCTGGTGGCGCTGGAAAGCGTGATCGCGGCGCTGCGCGCCGGCGGCGCCATGCCCGCCGCACAGGCCGATGCCACCGCCATGGCGGTCATGGAAAAGCTGGGCATCGCCGCGCTGGCGCTTGAGCCGCTAAGCGCGATGTCGGGCGGGCAACGGCAGATGGTCAGCCTGGCGCAGGCGATCGTGCGCGATCCGCGCCTGCTGCTGCTGGACGAGCCGACATCAGCGCTGGACATGGCGCGTCAGGTGCGGCTCTTGTCCGAGCTGCGCCGTCTGGCGGGCGAGGGGCGCATCGTCGTCGCCGTGCTGCACGATCTGGCGCTGGCGGCGCAATGGGCCGACCGGATCGTGCTGCTGCATGACGGCCGGACCCATGCCGTGGGTACCCCCGAAGAGGTCCTGACCCCCGCCCTGCTGGCCGAGGTCTATGGCGTGACCGCGCGGGTCGAGCGCTGTTCGCGCGGCAGGATCATGGTGCTGATCGACGGCGAACACGCCCCGGCCTGCTAGGTCGTCAATTCGCCCGGTGGCGGGACCGGAACGGCAGCGGCGCGACCGGGATGCCGTCCTCGATCAGCTTCCGGGCATCCTCGAACCTGGCTTCGCCATGGATCGCGCGCTCGGGTTTTTCGCCGGCATGCATGGCGCGGGCCTCGGCGGCAAAGGACATGCCGACATAATCGGAATTCGCCTCGACATGCTGGCGCAGCCTTTCCAGCGCCGCCTCGCGCGGATCGCGCGGGCTGTGCAGATCGGGCGCGGCGTCCCGCCCCTGCGCGACACGCGGCGCCATCAGCGCCTTGTCCACCTTGACCGAACCGCAATGCGTACAGCCGATCTGCCCCGCGGCGCGCATGCTTTCGAACCCGTCCGAGGACCGGAACCAGCCATCGAATTCATGGCCTTGATCGCAACGCAGGGAATAGCGGATCATCGTGTCTCCTTTCCCGTCAGATATCGTGCCGCGCCGGGCCTTGTGCAAGGCCGGGCCGCGCAAGTGACCGGATTCGCGCGACAAGTATCGCCGGATCGCCCGCCCGCGCCAACAGCAGCTTGCGCGCCTCAAGCCCCATATGGCGCTGGCGGGCGCTGTCCATCGCCAGCGCCCGCAGCGCCTGCGGCAGGCTTTGCGCCGAACAGGCCAGTGCCGCGCCCGCCGCGTCCAGGGCGGCATAATCCTCGGCATGGTTGGCGATATCGGGGCCATGCAGGATGGCGCAGCGCCAGGCGGCGGGCTCCCAGGGCGTATGGCCGCCGACATCGGCGAAGGAGCCTGCCGTGATGCAGATCCCGGCGGCGCGATACCAGCGCGCCATCTCGCCCAGCGTGTCGGCCAGCAGGACCGGCGCCTCGGGCCCCGCGCCCCGGCTGCGGCGGCCGAAGTCCAGCCCCCGCGCCCGGATCAGCGCCGCGACCGCATCGCCGCGCTGCGGATGGCGCGGCGCAAGGATCAGCCGCAGCCCGGGCGCCGCGGCGCGCGCGGCGATATAGGCGTCGAGCAGCGCCGCATCCTCGCCCTCATGGGTCGAGGCGGCCAGCACCGTCCGCGCCCGGTCCGGCCCGTCCGCGCCGGGCTGGACCCGCGCCGGCGCCAGCAGTTTCAGGTTCAGCCGCGGCGTCAGCGCGTGTGCGCGCAGCCCCAGCCCGAGCAACCGTGTTTCGCTGTCGCCATCCTGCGCCGAAAGCGCGTCGATGCGCCCCAGCATGGTTGCGATCACGCCCGGCAGCCGCCGCCAGCGCGCCGCCGAGCGCGCCGACATCCGCGCCCCCACGACCACCTGCGCGACGCCGCGCGAATCGGCCAGTCGCGAGCGGTTCGGCCATAGCTCGTTTTCCACGGTGACCATTACGGTGGGCTCGACCCGGTCCAGAAACCGCCGGACCGCCTGCGGCACGTCCAGCGGCGCGAGCGCGCAGGGCCAGCCGCCCTGCCGCGCCAGATCGCGCCCGCTGCGGCTGTTGGTGGTCACCGTCAGGGGAAATTCGCGCGCCAGTTCCTCGGCCAGCACCCGGGCCGAGGTCAGCTCGCCCACGCTGGCCGCATGCAGCCAGATGCCGCCCGGTGGCACCCGCGGCCCGGTCAGCGCCAGCCGTTCGCGCAGATCCGCCCCGGCCAGCGGCGCGGCCAGACGCAGCCCGCTGCCGGCAAGCGCCGAAAGATTGCGCCAGATCACCGCAGCGCGGCCTCGGCCGCCTCGCGGATGGCACGGATATTCTCGCCGTAAGGGGCGCTGTTCGAGACCGAGCCGCCCTTGAACACGGCCGATCCGGCGACCAGCACATCCGCCCCCGCCGCCGCCACCAGGGGCGCGGTCACCGGGTCCACGCCGCCGTCGATCTCGATATGGATCGGCCGGTCGCCGATCATGGCGCGCAATTCGCGCACCTTGTCGATCTGGCTGAGGATGAATTTCTGCCCGCCGAAGCCGGGATTGACCGTCATCACGCAGATCAGGTCGATATCGTCCAGAAGCGGCGCGGCCGCCGCCGCCGGCGTGCCCGGATTGAGCGCCAGGCCCGCCCGCGCCCCGGCGCCGCGAATGGCCTGCAGGGTGCGGTGGATATGCGGCCCGGCCTCGACATGGGCGGTGATCACGTCGCTGCCCGCCTCGGCGAAGGCCTCGATATAGGGATCGACCGGCGCGATCATCAGATGCACGTCCATCACGCCCCGGATATGCGGCCGGATCGCCTTGCACATGGCGGGACCAAAGGTGATGTTGGGCACGAAATGCCCGTCCATCACATCGACATGGACCCAATCGGCGCCCTGATCCTCGACCGCGCGGCATTCCTGCCCGAAATTGGCGAAATCGGCGGCCAGGATCGAGGGCGCGATCTTGATCTTGCGGTCAAAGCTCATGGCGGGCTCCTTCGGGGGCGGTTCGGCCGGGAATCTCCTGCCACCGGTTACCGCCGAAGGGCGGCGGCCGTCAACAAGCAGCCCGGCAGGTTCCGTCATGCCCGGATATCCCGCGGCTGCCCCCGGCGCCGGACGCCCCCGGCGGCAGCCCCTTGGGCTTTTTGTCACATGAACTATATTGGAAGCCAAACCGCGCGGCGGCATCGTGCCGCGCGCCTCCGCTATTCCGAAGGATCCATGATGACCGATACGAAGGATATTTCCTGGGACGACAGTATGCTGCCCTTCCAGCTCAACCGCTCGGATACGCGCGGCCGCATCGTGCGCCTGGGGCCGACGCTTGAACACATGCTGTCGCGCCATGACTATCCGGCCACGGTCAGCGCCATGCTGGCGGAACTGGTGACGCTGACCGCGCTGATCGGCCAGACCGTCAAGCTGCGCTGGAAACTGTCGCTGCAGGTGCGCGGCAGCGGCGCCATCCGCACCATTGCCGCCGATTACTACGCCCCGGAAACCGAAGGGGGGCCGGCCCGCATGCGCGCCTGGGCCAGCTTTGACGCCGGGCGGCTGGCGGATGACGGCTCGGGCTTCGACCAGCTTGGCCAGGGCTATTTCGCGGTGCTGATCGACCAGGGCGAGGGCACGACCCCCTATCAGGGCATGACGCCGCTGGCCGGCGGCACCCTGGCCAGCTGCGCCCAGACCTATTTCGCACAGTCCGAGCAGCTGCCGACGCGGTTCGAGCTGACCGTCGGCCGCTCGCGCATGGCCGGCGATCAGGCCGAGCACTGGCGCGCCGGCGGCATCATGGTCCAGACCCTGCCCGCGACCACCCGCCCCGATGCCGGGGGCGAGAGCCTCCAGACCGCCGACATCCTGCAGGGCGCCCAGTCCGAGGATTGGAACCGCACCACCATGCTGCTGTCTACGGTCGAGGCGATCGAACTGGTCGATCCGGCGCTGCCGCTGCCCAACCTGGTTTTCCGGCTGTTCCACGAGGAAGATCCCGTCGCGTTCGGGGTCCAGCCGCTGGAATTCGGCTGCTCGTGCAATGCCGAGCGGGTGCGCGCCACGCTGTCGATCTATTCGGCCAAAGACATCGCCCATATGACGACCGAGGCGGGCATCGTCACCGCCGATTGCCAGTTCTGCGGCGCGCATTACGAATTCGACCCCGACAGCCTGGGCTTCGAGGCGACCGTGGATGCCGATGGCAAGCCACTGCCGCGCAAGGCGGCAGGCGGCCGGGACAGCCGGGCCGCTCTTTGATGGCCGAGCTGCGCGACCGGCTGCTGCGGGCCCTGTCGGGAACGACAGGGCCGTCGTCGGATTACGATTTTCAGCGCGATCCGCCGGCCGATGTCGATCTGCTGCCGGCCGGCGTGCTGGCGGCCTTTGACGGCCGAAGCGGCCGGCTGGTCCTGACCAAGCGCGCCTCGAGCCTGCGCCACCATCCGGGCCAGATCGCGCTGCCCGGCGGCAAGGTCGATCCCGGCGACGCCGACGAGATCGCGGCCGCCCTGCGCGAGGCGCATGAGGAGGTCGGTCTGAACCCGGCGCAGGTCCAGGTGCTGGGCACCATGCCGGCGCATCGCACGGTCACCGGCTTTGCCATGACGCCGGTGCTGGCGCTGATCCATGGCGAGTTTACCCCAGTCCCCGAGGCGGGCGAGGTCGAAGAGGTGTTTACCGTGCCCTTCGAGCATATCGCCGACCCGGCGAATTACCGCATCGAGGGCCGTCTCTGGCGCGGTGCGCGGCGCGACTATTACATTGCGCCCTATGGACCCTATTATATATGGGGCGCGACCGCGCGCGTGTTGCACTCGCTGGCATTGAGGCTCGCCGCATGACCGAGGTCCTGACCGTCGCCCTGCCCCAAGATCCGGCGCTGGACCGGGTTCTTGCCGCCCTGTCCGCCGGCGGCGCGCAGGCGCTGGTCGTCGGCGGCGCGGTCAGGAACACGCTTTTGGGCGAGCCGGTCTCGGATATCGACATCGCCACCTCGGCCCGGCCCGAGGATACGATCCGGCTGGCCCGGGCGGCCGGGCTGCGCACGGTGCCGACCGGCATCGATCACGGCACGGTCACCGTGATCGCCGACGGGCGCGGCTATGAGGTCACGACCTTTCGCCGCGACGTGGAAACCGATGGCCGGCGCGCGGTGGTGGCGTTCTCGGACGATATCCGCGACGATGCCCGGCGCCGCGATTTCACCATGAACGCGCTTTACGCCACCGCCACGGGCCGGATCGTCGATCCGGTCGGCGGGTTGCCCGATCTGGCCAGCCGCAAACTGCGCTTTGTCGGCGATGCGCGCGACCGCATCCGCGAGGACTATCTGCGCATCCTGCGCTTTTTCCGCTTTCTGGCCTGGTATGGCCGCGAGGCGGACCTGCAGGCCCTGGCCGCCTGCCACGAATTGCGCGGCGGGCTGGCGGGCATCTCAAGGGAACGCATCGGACACGAGATGCGCAAGCTGCTGTCGGCGCCGGACCCGGCCCATGCCGTCCGGCTGATGGCCGAGGCGGGCGTGCTGCCGCTGATCCTGCCCGGCGCCGATGCCGGCGACCTGCCCGAACTGATCGAGGCCGAGCAGGATTTCGGCGCCGGCGCCCTGCCGATCTGGCCGCGCCGGCTGGCCCTGCTGGGCGCCCCGAACGCCACCGAGGCGCTGCGCCTGTCGCGCGACGAGACGCGCATGCAGCAACAGCTGGCCGAGGCGCAGACCCTGTCGCCGGCCGCCGCCGCCTATCGTTTCGGGCCCGCCATCGCCGCGCAATCGGTCCTGATCCGCACCGCCCATGACGATGCCCCCGCCTTTGGCTGGTGCCACGAGATCGCGCGCGGCGCCGGCATGACCTTCCCGCTCAGCGCCGCCGATCTGATGCCCGATGTAAAGGGGGCAGCGCTCGGGCGCGGCTTGCAGCGCGCCGAACGGGCATGGATCGACAGCGATTTCACCTTGTCCCGCGACCAGTTGCGCGACATTGCCCGCGACCCCGCGCCGGATGGCGGGAAAGGCGGGACCGTTGATGCATAGCTATTTCGCCCGCCTGATCGACGCCTTTCGCCCGGCCGAGGGGCCGCCGCCCCGCACCCTGCTGGCCTTTTTCCGCTGGTGCCTGTCGGGCGCCTGGCCGGGGCTGATGATCGCGGCGACGACCTCGGCGCTGACCGGGGTGTCGGACGTGGCCTCGGCGGTGCTGCTGGGGGCGGTGGTGGATGCCGTCGTCTCGACGCCGACGGATCAGATCTGGGCGCAGCAGGGCTGGCTGATTGCCGCCTTCATCGCCTTTTTCCTGCTGATCCGGCCGGCCATCGTCGGCCTCTCGACCGCCAGTTCCAGCGTCATCATCGGGCCGAACATCCTGCCTTTGGTGCTGTCGCGGCTGCATCGCTGGACCATGGGTCATGCGGTCACGTTTTTCGACAACGACTTTGCCGGCCGCATCGCGCAAAAGCAGATGCAGACAGCCCGCGCGGTGACCGATGTCGCGACCGAATTCGTGAACGTGGTCGCCTTCGCGCTGGCCTCGGTCATCGGTTCGGCGGCGTTTCTGGTCTCGGTCGATGGCTGGGGCGCGCTGGCGCTGCTGGTTTGGCTGGCCGCCTATATCGCGCTGATCCGCGTGTTCATGCCGCGCATCCGCAGGCGCTCGGCCAGTCGGGCCTCGGCGCGGGCGATGGTGACCGGCCAGGTCGTGGACACGATCACCAATATTAAGACCGTCAAGCTGTTCGCCCATGCCGAACACGAAGACCGCGCCGCCCTGGGCGCAATGGCCGGCTTTCGCGAGCGTGCGCTGGATTTCGGCCGCCTGGCCACCTGGTTCCGCATGGCGCTGATGATCGTCGCCGGGGCGCTGCCGGTCATCCTGGTCGGCGGCGCGATCCTGTTGTGGCGGCAGGGGCTGGCCACGGCCGGCGATATCGCCGCCTCGGGCGCCATCGCCATGCGCCTGTCGCAGATGACCGGCTGGGTCAGCATGGCGCTGATGAGCGTCTGGGGCTCGATCGGCGAGGTCGAGGACGGCATGAAGACCCTGGCGCCGCCGCATGCGCTGACCAACCGGCCCGACGCGACCGTGCTGGGCCGCGTGGCGGGCCGCATCGATTACGACCATGTCAGCTTCAGCTATGGCACCGATGCAGAGGGCATCATCGATCTGGACCTGCATGTCGCGCCGGGCGAAAAGCTGGGCATCGTCGGGGCCTCGGGCGCGGGCAAGTCGACCATGGTGTCGCTGCTCTTGCGGCTTTACGACGTGGAAAGCGGCGCCCTGCGCATCGACGGCCATGACCTGCGCGGCGTGACCCAGGAAAGCCTGCGCCACAATATTGCCATGGTCACACAGGAAACCGCGATGTTCAACCGCTCGGCGCGCGACAATATCCTCTATGGCCGTCCCGATGCCGGCGAGGATGAAATCATTGCCGCCGCCCGCGCCGCCGAGGCGCATGAGTTCATCCTGACCCTGCGCGACCATGCCGGGCGCACCGGCTATGACGCGCATCTGGGCGAGCGCGGCGTCAAGCTGTCGGGCGGCCAGCGCCAGCGTATCGCGCTGGCGCGCGCGCTGCTCAAGGACGCGCCGATTCTGGTTCTGGACGAGGCGACCAGCGCGCTGGACAGCGAGGTGGAAGCCCAGGTCCAGACCGCGCTGCACCGCGCCATGCAGGGCAAGACCGTGCTGGCCATCGCCCACCGCCTGTCCACCATCGCCGAGCTGGACCGCATCGTGGTGCTGGACGCCGGGCGCATCGTCGAACAGGGCAGCCATGCCGAACTGCTGGCCCTGGACGGCACCTATGCGCGCTATTGGAACCGCCAGTCCGGCGGCTTTCTCGGCACCGAGGACGAGGCGGCCGAGGCCGCCGAATGACGCTCTGGACCATCGAGCGGCTGGGCCGCAAGGGCGACGGCGTGGCGGTTGCGGGCGACAGCCGGGCGCTGGCCGCGCTGACCCTGCCCGGCGAGCGGATCGAGGGCGAGGCCGAGGCCGGCCGCATCCCGGCGCCGCGCATCGTGACCCCTTCGGCTCAGCGGGTGCGGCCCGCCTGCCCGCATTACCGCGCCTGCGGCGGCTGCTCGCTGATGCATGGCTCCGAGGATTTCGTCCGCGACTGGAAGATCGGCGTGGTCCGGCAGGCGCTGCGCGCCCAGGGGCTGGAGGCCCCGGTGACCGGCATGCATGTCTCGCCGCCGCGCTCGCGCCGCCGGGCGGTGCTGTCGGGGCGGCGGACGAAAAAGGGCGCCCTGCTGGGCTTTCACGCCCGCGCCTCGGATATCATTGTCGAGATCGCCGATTGCCATGTCCTGCGCCCGGCGATTCAGGACGCGCTGCCGCTGCTGCGGGAAATGGTCGTGGCCGGCGCCTCGCGCGCGGGCGAATTGTCGCTGGCGGTGACCGCGACGCCGGCCGGGCTGGATGTCGCGGTCCGTGGCGGCAAGCCGGTCGATCCGGCGCTGTTCCAGACCCTGGCCTTGCTGGCGGATCAGGGCGATCTGGCGCGGCTGAGTTGGGACGATCGGACCATCACCCGCCGCCCGCCGGCCCTGCCCATGGGCCGCGCGCGGGTCGTGCCTCCGCCGGGCGGTTTCCTGCAGGCCACGGCCGAGGGCGAGGCCGCGCTGCTCGCCGCGATCCGCGACGTGACCCGTGGCGCGGGCCGGGTGCTGGACCTGTTCGCCGGCTGCGGCACTTTCACCCTGCCGCTGGCCGAAACCGCCGAGGTTCACGCGGTCGAAGGGCTTGCCGCGCCGCTGCAGGCGCTGGACAGGGCCGCCCGCCACACGACGGGCCTGCGCCGAATCACGACCGAGATCCGCGACCTGGCGCGACGTCCCCTGCTGCCCGACGAGTTGCATCATGACGCGATCGTGATCGACCCGCCTCGCGCCGGCGCCGAGGCCCAGGCCCGCGAAATCGCCCGTTCCGGGGCCGAAACCCTGGCCTGGGTCAGTTGCGACCCGGTGACTTTCGCGCGGGATGCCGGGATTCTTGCCGCAGAGGGGCTGCATATCGTGCGGCTTTATGTGATCGACCAGTTCCGCTGGTCGCCGCATGTCGAAACTCTGGCGGAAATTCGCCGACGCTAGCGAAATTTTTACCTCTGTGGTATTTCATGGGAAAAACAACGCGCATGGCGCGCACAGAGGGCAGAGATGATTCGGGCAATACGCGCATTGATCGCGATAATGGTGATTGCCACCGTGGCAGCTTGCGGCGGCGACGGCAATCGCAGCAGCGTCAGCACTTCGGGCAGCAAGTTCAGAAGCTATAGCGGCCCCCCGGTCACGCAGGTCGTGATCAAGAAGGGCGACCGCAAGCTGTATCTGATCAGCGGCAAGACCCCGATCAAGACCTACAAGATCGGGCTGGGCAACGAACCCGTCGGCACCAAACGCTACGAAGGCGATGGCAAGACGCCCGAGGGGCTGTATTTCATCGACCGTTTCAACCCCAACAGCCGCTATCACCTGTCGGTCGGCATCTCCTACCCCTCGCCACAGGACGTCGCGCAGGCGACGGCCATCGGCAAGCGGCCCGGCGGCGATATCTTCATCCACGGGCTGGGCCCCGAGGGGCGCGTGCTGTCGAAAGAGAAACAGGACTGGACCGCCGGCTGCATCGCCATCGACGACGGCGAGATCGAGGAAGTCTATGCCATGCTCAAGCCGGGCGTGCCGATCTTTATCTATCCCTGACCCCGGGCCGCCAGGCCCCGGGACGGCGGGCACAGCCAAGGCAGAAGCCCCGGAAAACCGGGGCATTCTCCGAACGGTGCCATATCCGGGCCAGCATCATCAGGAAATGACGGCGCCCCGAGGGGCGCCGCAGCTCAGTTCATCGCGCTGGCCAGGGTGGTCGCGCCCCCGCCGCCGGTGATCATCACCCACCAGACCTTGCCCGAGGGTTCCTGATACCAGCCCATGCCCAGATCCGTGGCGCGCGGGTCCATGACGATGTCGCGCGTGTCGCGGGTCTGCATCCAAGCGTTCAGCGTCGCGATGTCGTTTTCAAAGGTTTCCGAGATATTCTCGCCGATCAGACTGCCGTAATAGCCCTGCCGGCGCACCCGATCCAGCGGCGACGAGCCGTCGGAACCGAAATGCCAGGCCCGGTTCTGCGCCGACATGTCGCGCGCATGGGCCTTGGCCGCGGCGTCCAGCATCGGGTTCTGGGTCATCGCGGGCGCACCGATATTGGCGCGCAGCGCATTGACCTGCCCCAGCACGCGCCCCGGGATCTGCGCCTCTTCGCGCGCGGTGATCTTGTAGGCGACGGGCAGCGGCTGGCCATCGGGGCCAAGCTGCGTGACCGGCTTCTGGCAGGCCGCGAGTGCCAGCACAGAAACAAGCGCCAATATCGAGAACTTCTTCATGATTTCCTGTCCCAGAAGGTATTTTCCGTCAGCCATACAAAACCCGGCGCATCCCTTCAAACGCAAGATTGCGTGAAGGCCACAGGCCGGCGCCCTGTTGCGACAATGACGCTTGTTTGAATTGCATGGCGTCCCATCCCGAAGTAAACCGCCGCTATCGACGATCTTTCACAAAATCGGGCAGACGAAGACCGCGCAAAACGGTCCGCCACAATGCAGGAGCGAGCAATGATCACGCCGAAAAATCCGGTGACCCGCCGGAAGTTTCTGACCACCTCGGTCGCGGTGGGGGCAGCGGGGCTTGCGGCGCCGGCCCTGGCGCAGAATTTCGATCCCTATACCGGCCAGCCGCTTCTGGGCGCCGGCGGCGGGGCGACACCCGATGCCGGAATGGTGCAATATGACCAGGCGCAGGATTCGCGGCGCAATATCTCCAGCTTCCGGATGCAGCAGTGGCAGCCCTATTTCAACAACCTGAAGAACGGCGCGATACTGGTCGACCTCACATCGCGCGCCCTGCATTTCTGGTCCGAGGATCAGACCGTCTACAAGCTGTTTCCGACCTCGGTCCCGGTCAGCGCCGACCTGACCCGCACCGGCCGCACCGAGATCATCAAGAAGGTCGTGGGGCCCAGCTGGGCTCCGACCCCCGACATGAAGAAGCGCAATCCCGAATGGCCCGATTTCGTGCCGCCGGGACCGGACAATCCGCTGGGCACCCATGCGCTGTGGCTGAGCTGGCAATATTACCGCATCCACGGCACGCATGACACGCGCAAGATCGGCCGCAAATCCTCGAACGGCTGCATCGGGCTGTATAACGAGCATATCAAGCAGCTTTACGACCTGACCACGATCGGCACGCAGGTGCTGCTGCTGTGACCAGGACCCCCGCAGAGGCCGTCCTTCTTATGTGACGATTGTCACGCGGGACGGCCGATACTGCGTGACCGGCGTTGTTGCAGAACTCGGCGTCATGGCGGATTCACTATGCGGAACCGCGTGGTGAATAGGCTGGCATGAACAAACCTGCCTCCTGCCGCTACCGCATAACGAACCGGAAGCCCTATAACCAAGCGCTCAGGCGGCGGGGCATGCAGCTGGTTTGGCTCGACAAGGTCCTGTTTGGCGTGCCGCTCCGACAAAGGACAGGGATGGTGATCATCCTCCTGAGGATGGCCGGCCTCGACTTCTCCTCCCTGAGCCGACGGCAGAAGGCAAGCACCGCCCAGATAACGAACCGCCGCGCAGCGGGGCCGCTGAACGTGCTGATCGACAATGAGGCGAGGACCATGTGCTGGTGAGGGTCGGTCAGCTTGCCGCGCCTGAGGACCGGCGGATCGAAGCGCTCATCCCGCCCCTTCGCGCGTACCGCCGCAGAGGCGCGCAGGGCTTTGCAACCGAGCGGTTCAGGTTCGATCCTCATCACGACTTGGTTCAGTGTCCGGCGAAGCAGCGGCTCACAGTTCGCGACAGCATGAAATCCGGCAAGTGGTATCGTGCCGGCCGGCGCGACCGCACCCGCTGCTCGCTCAAGGCACAGTGCCAGCCATAGGGCGCGCCATCGCGCCGGGTGCATATCGTCGCCAGCCATGCGGCCATCCAGCGCGCCCCGGCGCAAACGCCTGGCATGGGGCGAGGACGACCACGCCGTCCACACCCGGCATCGCTGGCGCATCCAAGGCGTGCACGGCACCGCAAAGACACTCCACGGACGGGCCAGAGTCATCCGCAGAGGGCTTGAAAGCATGAAGTTTCAGGCCCTCCTGACCGCCATCGCCATGAACCTCAAGACGTTGGCGGCGGCAGCGATGATCTTCTTCCTTTCCATCGTCGGAAGCCGTTTGGCAGGACGAACCCCGGAACCGGTCTGACACGGCTTTTTCAACAGCCCCCGGGACTGTTTTCCGCCCTGGCTCATACCCGCAAGCATGGAACGCAGCGCGGGCGCCAGTATCGCAAGCCACATCTGGCCATAGATTCGGCCACCGGCGATATCCGGGCGGTGGCATTCACCTCGATCCAGGAGGGCGGCAGCCCGGTCCTTCCAGATCTGTTGAGCCAAGTGCCATCCGATGAGCGACTCGGCACCGTGACCGCAGATGGCGTGCCAATGGCTCACCCCCGACCGCCAGACCGCCGAAATCCACATCCGGATTGCCCTCATCAACCGCTTCAACGGGGAAGGGGGGAGCCGCGATCAAAGGCTGAAGCCCGCAACAGCGCCCATCAGAAATCTATTTACATACCTACATGTATGTTTATATATGCGGCGAATCCATCCAATCCGGGGGCGCGAGATGCGGCGGACCAAGGAAGAGGCCGAACAGACCCGCACCGCCATCCTTGACGTGGCGGAGCACATCTTTGCCGAGAAAGGCGTGTCCTCGGCCTCGCTGGAAAGCATTTCCCGTGCCGCCGGCGTGACCCGGGGCGCCTTCTACTGGCATTTCAAGGACAAGACCGATCTGCTGACGGCGCTCAGGGCGCGGCGTCTTTTGCCGCAAGAGGGCATCCTGGCGATGGCGGCCGAACAGGGCTATGACGATCCGCTGGGCCTGCTGGAAGCCGCCGGCCACGAGATGCTGGCCATCTTCGAGGTCGATGAATCGCAGCAGCGCATGTTCCGGATCCTGTCCCATATGGTCGAGGACGAGGAAACCGCCCGCTGCATCAGGGACATCAACAACCAGATGTTCGAGCTTTTGCGCCGCATCGCGCGGCAGGCCAGAAGCAATGGCACGCTGAGCCCCGATTTCACGCCCGAGGAAGCGGCTGTCCTGATGATGTCCACGATGCACGGATTGCTGTCCGAATGGCTGCGCTCGGCCAAGGCCTTTCCGCTTTCGGTGCTGGGCTGGAAGATCCTGTCCTCGCAGATGTCCCTGCTGCGGGGCTGCGAAAATGCCCGGCGCCCATGAGCGGCGGCGCCCGGCCGGCACCCCGGATTATCCCGAAATTCGCCCTTGAAAGGTACACCATGAAGCGTTTCTTCCCAGTCGCGGCCGTTGCGTTGTCGTTCCTGGCTTTGCTTTCGCCCGGCGCGCTGCTGGCGCAGGACGCCCCGGCGCCGACGGTCACCGTGCTGACCGCGCAAAGCCAGGAATTCATTCAGAAGGTGCGCCTGCCGGGGCGCATCAAGGCCTCGACCATCGCCGAGGTCCGGCCGCAGGTCTCGGGCATCATCCGCGAACGGCTCTTTGATGAGGGCACCTCGGTCGAAAAGGGGCAGCCGCTCTACAAGATCGAGGACGAGACCTATGCCGCCGCCGTCGCCGCCGCCCGCGCCGCCGTGTCGCAGGCCGAGGCGAATTTCAGCCTGGCCGAGCGCGAAGCCCGCCGCGCCGAGGAATTGCTGGCCACCAAGACCGGCTCGGTGCAGAAACGCGACACTGCGGTGTTTTCGCGCGATGCGGCCGGCGCCGCCCTGCAACTGGCCAAGGCGCAGCTGCTCAGCGCCGAGATCGACCTTGAGCGCACCACGATCCGGGCGCCGATCTCGGGCCGGATCGGCCTGTCGCTGACCACCACCGGGGCGCTGGTAGGGGCGCAGCAGGCGGGCGCGCTGAGCACGATCCGGGCGCTGGACCCGGTCTATGTCGATGTCACGCAATCGGTGAACGACCTGCTGAACTGGGATGCCGATCCCGAAACCCGCCGCGAGCTGATGGCCGGCGGCGTCGAGATGATGCTGCCCAATGGCAAACCCTTCGGACAGCGCGGCGAATTGCGCGCCGCCGAGCCGCAGGTCGAGCCGACCACCGGCATGATCACCCTGCGCATCAGCTTTCCGAACCCGGATTTCCGCCTGCTGCCGGGGCTTTATGTCGAGGTCGAGGTGCCCCAGGCCAGGGCCGGCGAAGCCTTTCTGCTGCCCAAGAACGCGGTCATGCGCAACGAACAGGGCGAGGCGCATGCCTGGCTGGTCGAGGATGGCACCGTGGTCATGCGCAAGCTGACCATCCAGACCGGGGCCGGAAACGACTGGGTGGTGACCGGCGGCATCAAGGCCGGCGACAAGATCGTCACCTCGGGCTTCCAGAAGATCGCGCCCGGCGCCCGGGTCGAGATCGTCGAGGCGCCGCAAACGCAGGCGGCACTTGTCACGCGCGCAACAGAAAAGGCCGAGTAAGCCATGCCACGTTTCTTCATCGACCGCCCGATCTTTGCCTGGGTGATCGCGATCATCGTCATGGGGCTGGGCGCGCTGTCGATCATGCGCCTGCCCATTTCGCAATACCCGTCGATCTCCGGCCCGTCGGTGGTGATCGGCGCGACCTATCCCGGCGCCTCGGCCGAAACGGTCGCCGATACGGTGGTGCAGATCATCGAGAAAGAGATGACCGGCCTTGACGGGCTGCGCTATATCGAATCCTCGACCACCTCGACCGGCCGCGCCTCGATCTCGCTGACCTTCGCGCTTGGCACCGATGCCGATATCGCGCAGGTGCAGGTCCAGAACAAGCTGGCCCAGGCCGAGGCGAGCCTGCCCGCCGAGGTGACCCGCCAGGGCGTCACGGTCGAGAAATCCGCGACCGGCTTTCTGATGGTCATCGGTCTGGTCGGCGAGGAAGGCACCGATTACAGCGATATCTATCTTGCCGATTATCTGAATTCATACATGGTCGAGCCGATCTCGCGCCTCGAAGGGGTGGGCAAGGTCGAGGTCTTCGGCTCGGAATACGCCATGCGGATCTGGCTCGATCCGCTCAAGCTGAAATATTACAACCTGTCGCCGGAAACCGTCACGGCGGCGATCCGGGCGCAGAACGCGCAGATCTCGGCCGGCAGTTTCGGTTCCATGCCGGCGCCCAAGGGGCAGCTGCTCAATGCCACGGTCACCGCGCAATCGCTGCTGAAAACCCCCGAGGATTTCGAGCGTATCGTGCTGCGCACCGATACCGATGGCGGCATGGTGCTGCTGCGCGACGTGGCGCGCGCCGAACTGGGCACCGAGAATTACGAGATTACCGGCTTTTACAACGGCAAGCCCGCCTCGGGCATGGCGATCCAGCTGGCCTCGGGCGCGAACGCGCTGGCGACGGCCGAGCTGGTCAAGGAAAAGATGGAGCAACTGGCCGAGTCGCTGCCGGCCGGGGTCAGCTATGTCGTGCCCTATGACACCACGCCCTTTGTCGAGATCTCGATCGAGGCGGTGGTCGATACGCTGATCGAGGCGATCGTGCTGGTCTTTCTGGTGATGCTGCTGTTCCTGCACAATTTCCGCGCGACGCTGATCCCGACCCTGGCGGTTCCGGTCGTGCTTTTGGGCACGTTCGGCATCATGGCGGCCCTGGGTTTCTCGATCAACACGCTGACCATGCTGGCCATGGTGCTGGCCATCGGCCTGCTGGTCGATGACGCCATCGTCGTGGTCGAGAACGTCGAGCGGATCATGCATGACGAGCATCTGGGCCCGCTCGAGGCGACGCGCAAATCCATGGACGAGATTTCCGGCGCGCTGGTCGGCATCGCCATCGTGGTTTCGGCGGTTTTCGTGCCCATGGCCTTTTTCGGCGGCGCGACCGGCGAAATGTACAAGCAGTTCGCCGTCACCATCGTTTCGGCCATGGGCCTGTCGGTGCTGGTCGCGCTGATCTTTACGCCCGCGCTTTGCGCGACGATGCTGAAGCCGCCCTCGCACGAGCCGCCGAAAACCTGGCTCGGGCGGCTGGGCGCGGGCTTCGGCGCGGGGTTCGAGCGGCGCTTTGGCGGGCTGACCCGTGGCTATGCCGGCATCGTCCGGCGCGTGACCGGCGGCCCGCTGCGGATGCTGATCATCTATGGGCTGATCGTTCTGGGCATGGCGGCGATGTATCAGCGCACGCCCACCTCGTTTCTGCCCGACGAGGATCAGGGGGCATTGCTGACCATCGTGCAGCTGCCCTCGGGCGCGACTGCCGAACAGACCGAGGCGGTCATCCGCAAGGTCGAGCAATATTACACCGATGCCGAGGCGAAGAATGTCGAATCGGTGTTTTCCGTGCGCGGCTTTTCCTTTGCCGGCCAGGGGCAGAACATGGGCATGATGTTCGTCAAGCTCAAGGACTGGTCCGAGCGCCCCTCGCCCGAGGATAGCGCGCAGGCCATTGCCGCCCGTGCCTTTGGTCCGCTGATGGGCGGCATCCGCGAGGCGGTCGTGGTGCCGGTCGTGCCGCCCGCCGTGATGGAGCTGGGCAATTCGAACGGCTTTACCGCATTCCTGCAGGCGACGGCCGGGCAAAGCCACGAGGAATTGCTGGCCGCCCGCAACCAGTTGCTGGGCATGGCGGGGCAGGATCCGATGCTGACGGCGGTGCGCCCCAGCGGGGTCGAGGATGCCTCGCAGTTCCGGCTGAACATCGACTGGGGCAAGGCGGGCGCGGTCGGCGTGACCGCCGCGGATGTGGGATCGTTCCTGCAGACGATCTGGTCCAGCGCCTATGTGAACGACTTTCTCTATGAGGGCCGCGTCAAGCGCGTCTATCTGCAGGGCGAGCCCTCGGCCCGCACCGCGCCCGAGGATCTGGCGCTGTGGCGGGTGCAGAATGCCAGCGGCGATCCGGTCGATTTCTCGACCTTCGCGACGCAGGAATGGGTGTTCGGCCCGCAGCAGGTCAGCCGCTACAACGCGCTGGCGGCGATGGAGATCGAAGGCTCGCCCGCCGAGGGTTATTCCTCGGGCGAGGCATTGCAGGCGATGGAGCGTCTGGCCGGTCAGTTGCCGCCCGGATATTCGCTGGAATGGACCGGCATGTCGCTGGAAGAGAAAGAGGCCGGCGCCGGCGCGATGACGCTTTATGCGCTGGCCCTGAGTGCCGTGTTCCTGTGCCTTGCCGCGCTTTACGAAAGCTGGACCATCCCGATCGCGGTGCTGCTGGCGATGCCGGTGGGGATTCTGGGCGCGCTGCTGGGCGCCTGGATCGGCGGCCAGTCGAACGGCGTCTATTTCCAGGTCGGCCTGCTGACCGTGGTCGGGCTGACCGGCAAGAACGGCATCATGATCGTCGAATTCGCCCGCGAGCGCATGGCGACCCTGGGCGAGAACGCGCTTGAGGCCGTGCGCAAATCGGCCGAGCTGCGGTTCCGGCCGATCCTGATGACCTCGCTGGCCTTTGGCCTCGGCGTGGTGCCGCTGGTGCTGTCGGCGGGCGCGGGTTCGGGCGCGCGCCATGCCATCGGCTATGCGACGCTGTTCGGCACCATCACCGGCACGGCGCTCGCGATCATCTTCGTGCCGGTGTTCTTCGTGCTGGTGAACCGGCTGTTCTCGCGCGGGACGGCAGCGGCGGAAAACCCGGCCGGCGCGTCCTGACCCTTGGCATGTCCCGCGCCGGAAACGCTCCGTCGGCGCGGGACATGCCGCCAAGGCGTTTCAACCTTGCCCGAAACGGGTCAATTGCCCGCAAGACGCGCGGCGAGATCCTGTTCCGTCCAGTCGTTCAGCGCCAGATCCGCCGCCCGGTCGCGCGCCTCGATCCAGGCCGGATCGGTGCCGAAACGGGCCTCGAGCCGCGCCAGCAGGGCCTGCGCCGCGCCATCGCCCGCGCCGGCCGCCGGGGCGGCCAGCCGCCATGCCATCGCATAGCCGCGCGCCACGCCGTCGCCCTGTTCCAGCGCCATGGCCGCGTCGCGCAGCGCGACGGCCGATGCGAAGGCACCCGCCGGCGGGTCCGAATCCGCCGGGATCTGCGCGGCCAGCAACTGCCCGGTCGGCAACAGCGCCTCGATCCGGTCCAGCACCGATGCCGCGCCCGGCGCATCCAGCGAGGCCGCCGTCTGCGCATGGCCATAGGCGGTGGCGGCGTCGCTCTCGGCCAGCAGCCGGGCCAGCGTCAGGGCGACCTCGCCATCCTGTTGCAGCGGCGTCAGCAATTCGATCGCGCGGCGGGTGTTTTGCGGCAGGCCGCGACCCTCGGCCAGGGCAAGCCCCAGCCTGCGCGGATCGTCCTGATCGCCGGGATCGGCGATCAGCGGCAGCGGCGGCGTCGGCAAGCCGTTCGTGACAGTTGGGCGGAACAGCGCCGCCGCCTCCTCGGGTCCGGCCATGCCGGTGGTGTCAAAGGCGATCGGCGCTGCGGGGCGGATCTCGGCGGTTATCCGGCCCGGTTCGGCCAGAAAGGCGGTCAGGCTGTCGGCCAGATCCTGCTGCAACTCGCGCAGGGCGGTTCCCGGCTCGGCGGTCAGCAGCGCCAGCGTGGCCTCGGGGCGGGTGGCATCGGGTGGCAGAAACACCCCGAGCCTTTCCCAGACCCCCAGATCCTCGACCGAGACATGCGCCGCGCGCAGCGTGCCGCGCAGGCCGAATTCCGGCGTCGGGGTTCCGATCTGCTGGGGCTCGGCACCGCCCTCATTGCCGGGCGCCGATGGCGGGCTGCCCGGGTCAAACCGGTTTCCGGGGCCGCCCGCCGCGAGCTTTTCAAAGAAATCCGGGGAGTACATCGAGACATAGCTGAAATCGGCGCTGCCCTCGATACGGGCGATGCCGGGGCTGATCGCCTCGATATCGGCCAGCAAGGCGCCGCTGGCCGAGGATTGGCGCAGGTCCAGCGTCAGGCTGTCCAGCGGGATCCGGTCGCTGCCGGTCACCGTGCCGATCATCAGCGCGTTGGGCCCGAAACAATTGGTCGCGATCGACAGGCCCGAGGCAGCGACATGGGTCCGCGTTTCCTCCTGCGCCCAGAAGCTGAGCCCGGTGATCTGCAGCCGGTCGAGCGAGATCCGGCAATTCTCGTTCCCGCCCGGCGCGGCGATTTCCAGATCGCGCAGCACCAGCCCGCCGCGCTGGCCGTCGATCACCAGCCCGCCATAGCGGATATCCGCGACCACCCGGCCATAGGCGATGGCGCCGCGCAGCAATCCTCCGGCGAGGCCGGCCGGCGACAGGATGCCGGCCGATGCGGGCGCGGTTTCGGCATGGGCGCCGGCGGCCAGCAGCATGGCAATCGCGGTGCCGGTGGCGAGGTAACCTGAGAGTCTGCTCACGAGCCCATACTCCTTTTTTCAGCACGTCATGCCGAAATGACCGCATCAGTGCGACAGGCGCAAGACAGCTTGTCCCGGCATCACCTTTCCGGCCCGGCGCGGGTCGCAAGAAAGATATTGTTCACCTCCTGTTTTTCGCGTAGGGCGGGCGCGCCCGGCCGGCCCGCCGGACGGGCAAGGAATGACAACTTCGCCCGTCCGGCCAGGCCAGGGTTCCCCCTGAATCAAGCAAAGACGAAGGCCCTGCCCGGGATCGGAACATGAGCATCAGATTCACCCTGTCGTTGCTGCTTTGCGGCAGCTTCCTGCCCGCCGTCGCGATGGCGCAGGACGACCTGATCGAGCTGGACATGATCGTGCTCGAGGCCGAGAGCGACGAGACGCTGCTCCAGGACGGTTATATCGCCCGCTCGGGCCGCCAGGCGATGCGCGTGGACACGCCGATCCAGCGCCTGCCGCAATCGGTCAGCGTGGTGACCCAGGACCAGTTGCAGGATCAGGCGCCACGCACCCTGCTTGAGGCGCTGAACTACACGGCTGCGGTCACGCCGGGCAATTTCGGCTTCGACAGCCGCTATGATTCGTTCTATCTGCGCGGGTTTCCCGCCTATCAGACCGGGGTGTTCCGCGACGGGCTGCGCAGCTTCAACGGTCTGTCGGCCTGGTATCGCAACGAACCCTATGCGTTGGAGGGGATCGCGGTGCTCAAGGGGCCGGCCTCATCCATGTTCGGCGTCAGCACCCCCGGCGGCGTGGTGAACCTGGTCAGCAAGCGGCCCAAGGACACACCCTATCGCGAGACGCGGCTCAGCTATGGCAGCCATGGCCGGGTCGAGGGGGCGCTGGACCTGACCGGCCCGCTGGATGCGAATGGCGACACGCTGTACCGTTTTGTCGCGCTGCTCCGCGATGCCGACACGCATATCCCGGGCTATGAGGACGACCGGATTTTCCTTGCGCCCTCGATCAGCCTGCGGTTGGCCGAGGATCACCGGCTGCTGCTGTCGGCCGAATATGCCAAGGACCGAACCGGCGCCGTCGCCTATTCCCATTTCGGCAGCGATCTCAGGGTGACGGACGCGCCGGCCGGCGATCCCGGCTATAACCGCTTTGATCAGGAACAATTCCGCATCGGCTATGAATACAGCTGGCAGATCGACCGCGACACCCAATTGCGGCACAGCTATCGCTACAGCAAGGTCCGGGCGGACATGCGCTACGCCACGCGCTACGGCACCTATCCCGATCTGATCCCCGGATACTGGGAACGCTATCACGAGACCGCCCGATCGCATGTGATGGACCTGATGCTCGAACGCCGTTTCCAGACCGGGGATTTCGAGCACAGGCTGGCGATCGGCGCCGATTACATGCGCGGCAAATACAGCGCGGATTATGGCGGCACCGATCTGGGACAGGCGGTGAACGAGGCGCTGGACGTGCCCTTCTACGCCTGGCGCAAGCAGACCCAGACCGGCATCTATATCGCCGACCAGATCGAACGCGGCGCGCTGACCGTCTCGGCCTCGGCGCGGTATGACTGGGTCAAGACGGAATATGCCGACGCGGTCTATGGCACGGATATCGTGACCGGCGGCACCCAGTGGGACGAAGCCTTTACCGCCCGTCTGGGCCTGTCCTACGAGCTTGCCGGCGGGTGGATACCCTATGCCAATATCGCCAGCTCCTTCGCGCCCAATGTCGCGCAGGTCTATGACGACGCGACCGATCCGACCGGCAGCCCCGCCGAGCCGACCAAGGCGCTGCAAAAAGAGATCGGCGTCAAATACGAACTGCCCGACCAGCGCACCGTCGTCACCGCCGCCCTGTTCGACATCCGCCAGGACGAGGGCATGTCGCTGGTGGTCGGCGCGGACGGCCGCAATCGCGGGCTGCAATACGACCTGACCTCGCGCGGGTTCGAGCTTGAGGCGCAGAGCGATCTGGAAAACGGCCTCAGCTTCATCGGCTCATATGCGCATATGCGGGTCAGGATCAACGAGGGCGCTCCGGGCACCAAGGGCAACGAACTGTCCGGCAGCCCCCGCGACACGCTGTCGCTGTTCGTGAAATACGCCCCGCCATCCGGCGCGCTGGAGAATTTCGCCGTCATGGCCGGCATGCGTCATATCGGCAAGAGCTATGGCAACGATCTCAATACGATCCGCAATGCCAGCCGCACCTATTTCGACCTTGGCCTCAGCTATGATTTCGCGGATCTGGGTCATGAGGGCACGCAGTTGCAGCTGAATGTGCGCAATCTGTTCGATCGTGACGGGCAGGTCTGCACCAGCGACTGGTGCTATGCCGACGAGCCGCGCATGATCGACCTGAGCCTGTCGCGCCGCTTCTGAGCATGGCAGGAACCCGGCACGGTCGCGCCCTGATTCTGGCCCTGACCTCGCTGGGTGGGCTTTATGTCACGCAAAGCATCCTTGGCGGCTTTGTCTGGTCGGCGCTGCCTGCCGTCATGCGCGATCGCGGCGTGGCGCTGGACGATCTGGGCCTGCTGTCGCTGCTGATCCTGCCATGGGCGCTGAAATTCCTGTGGAGCCCATGGGTCGAGGCATGGCGACGCCCGCCCGGGCACCCGGCGCGCAGCAAGCGCGTCATCGCCATGGCGGGCGCGCTGGTGATCGCGGCGGTGCTGGTCCTCGCCTGGTGGCCGGATATGGCGCTGGCCTGGCTGGGGCTTGCGCTTCTTGTCGTCGCGACCGCGACGGCGAGCGCGGATATCGCCTGCGACGGCCACGCGGTCGAGGCTTTCGCCCCGGAAAACTACCCATGGGTCAATATGATGCAGGTGGGTGGCGCCTATATCGGCGCCGCCATGGGCGGGGGCGCGATGCTGATCGCCATCAGCCGCCTGGGATGGCAGGCGGGCATGGCGGTGCTGCTCGCGATGTGCCTTGCCTTCACGCTGCCCTTCCTGCTGTTGCGCCAGCCCGCGCCGCGCAGCGCCCCGGCGGCGGACGGGCCCAGCCTGCGGGCCGCCTGGGCGCGGCCGCAATTGCGGCGCGGCCTGTTGATCACGGTGCTTTATGTCGCGGCGATGAAGTCCGCCCAGGGCTTTTTCGGCCCTTTTCTGGTCGATCGCGGCTTTACCCTGGCCGAGATCGGCCTTTACAGCGCCAGCGGCAGCCTTGTCGTCGGACTGGCCGGCGCGATCGGCGGCGGCCTTCTGGTGGCGAGGCTGGGCACCTTGCGGGTCTTGCGGCTGGCGCTGCTGGGGCAGGCATCGGTGCTGGCCTATTGCCTTGGCGTGGCCCTGGGGCTGGATCTGCCCCTGCCGGTCCTGGCCGCGCTGACGCAGCTGGGCGCTTCGGCCTTTCTGGCACTGGGCTTCGTCGCGCTTTACGCGCGTTTCATGCAATGGTCCGATCCCGGGCAGGCGGGCGTCGATTTCACCGTCTTTCAATGCGCGGATGCCGGCGTCAGCATGGTTCTGGGCGTGATCGGCGGACAGATCGCGCAGCAATTCGGCTATTCGGCGCTGTTCTCCGCCGCGCTGATATCGGCGGCGATATGCGGCCCGGCAATCGCCTCGCTGCCCGAGGCCGAGGCCGATTCGCGTTGAAACCCTTGCCGCGCGGAGTGCCGGATCGCCCGGGCGCCGATGGCGCGAAACGCCCGCCGGCCGCGGAATCCGGCCCTTTTCCGGGCGGCGAGGCCATGCAGGCGAGCTATCTTAATGACGGGCGAAAATATTGCAAATTGCAGAATTGTCATGCAAGTGCATAACCACGCCTTCCGACGAATTGCATTAACCCGAGAGCGAAGTGAGTAACAAATTGGCAAGCATCGACGAAAAACTGGAGCCCATTCTCGCAGAGGTCCTGCGTCGGAATGCGGGCGAACCGGAATTCCACCAGGCCGTGCGCGAGGTTCTTGAAAGCCTTGGCCGGGTTATCGCGAAACGTCCCGAATATGCCGACGACGCCCTGATCGAGCGCATCTGCGAGCCCGAGCGCCAGATCATCTTCCGCATTCCCTGGCTGGACGATGACGGGCAGGTGCAGGTCAATCGCGGCTTTCGCGTCCAGTTCAATTCCGCGCTTGGCCCCTATAAGGGCGGCATCCGCTTTCACCCTTCGGTCAATCTGAGCATCATCAAGTTCCTGGGCTTCGAGCAGACCTTCAAGAACGCGCTGACCGGCCTGCCGATCGGCGGCGGCAAGGGCGGCGCCGATTTCGACCCGCGCGGCCGTTCCGATGCCGAGGTCATGCGCTTCTGCCAGTCCTTCATGACCGAGCTTTACCGCCATATCGGTGACAAGACCGACGTGCCCGCCGGCGATATCGGCGTCGGCGGCCGCGAGATCGGCTATATGTTCGGCCAGTACAAGCGCCTGACCAACTGCTTTGCCGCCGGGGTCCTGACCGGCAAGGGCATGCTCTATGGCGGCTCGCGCGCCCGGACCGAGGCCACCGGCTATGGCAGCACCTATTTCGTGCAAAGCATGCTGGGCACCAAGGGCGACAGTTTCGACGGCAAGAAGGCCGTGGTCTCGGGCTCGGGCAATGTCGCGATCTACACGATGGAAAAGATCCAGTCCTTTGGCGGCACGATCATCGCCTGCTCGGATTCCGCCGGCTATGTCGTGGACGAGAACGGGATCGACCTGAATCTGGTCAAGGAAATCAAGCTGGCCCGCCGTGGCCGGATCAGCGAATACGCGCGGCTCAGGGGCACCGGCTCGCATTATGTCGAGGGCGGCCGGATCTGGGATGTGGCCTGCGATGTGGCGATGCCCTCGGCGACGCAGAACGAACTGACCGGGCGCGACGCCAGGACGCTGATCAAGAACGGCGTGATCGCCGTGGGCGAGGGGGCCAACATGCCCTCGACCCCCGAGGCGGTGCGCGCCTTCCAGGAGGCCGGCGTGCTGTTCGGCCCGGGCAAGGCCACCAATGCCGGCGGCGTCGCGACCTCGGCGCTGGAGATGCAGCAGAACGCCTCGCGCGACAGCTGGAGCTTCAAGCGCACCGAAGAGCGTCTGGCCGATATCATGCACAGTATCCACGATACCTGCGCCGCGACGGCCGATGAATACGGCACGCCGGGCGATTATGTGCTGGGCGCGAATATCGCGGGTTTCGTGCGCGTGGCCGAAGCCATGCGCGCGCAGGGCGTGATCTGACGGGCCGGCGCCGGTCCCGCGCAAGGGAACGGCGGCAGAAAGGCGGCGGGGCAGGCGGTGGCCGGCTCCGCCGCCTGGCTTTTGCGTGCCGCCCGGCTGCCGGGTCAGTTGCTGGCGGCGAGCAGGTCGCGCAGCTGGCTGGGAAAGAACTGCAGGATCAGCGTTTCCGTCATCGCCCGCCCGTCATGTTCGACAAAGACGCGCAGGTCGATCGGCTCGTCGTCCTCGGGCGCGAGCGAGGAAAAATCGATGTCGAACAGCGCCCGCCAGCCCTCGTCATCGACGATGGGATAGGCGGCCGCGCCGCCGATCATCCCGCGCGAGGCGCTGACGATCGGCCGGGTCAGCGGCCCGCGCTCCAGCCCCTCGAAGCCGCGCGCCTCGAAATCGCAGACCACCTTGACGGTATCGGCCGGCCGGGGCTGTCCGGGGATGCCGCCCTTGCCCAGCCGCACCGCCCGGAAGCGGGCGTTGACCGGCGGCACGGGGCTGTCCTCGAGCCAGCTCAGCCGATAGTTCAGCCGGTATTCGCGGCCCGCGGCGGCGGGCTCGGCAGGGGTCCAGAAGGCGACGATATTGTCGAATGTCTCGTCATCGGTGGGCAGTTCGATCAGCGTGACGGCGCCCTCGCCCCAATCCTCCAGCGGCTCGACCCAGGCCGAGGCGCGGCGGTCGTAGAACACCCCGTCATCCTCGTAGCGGTCGAAATCGCGTTCGCGCTGCATCAGGCCAAAGCCCTTGGGGCCCGAGGTGGCAAAGCTGTTCGCCATGATGCGCGGCGGGTTGTTCAGCGGCCGCCAGATGCGCTCGCCGCTGCCGGTCAGCATTTCCAGACCGTCGCTGTCATGCACCTCGGGGCGCCAGTCGGCGGCGACATGGCGGTCGTGCTTGCCGAACCAGTACATCGAGGTCAGCGGCGCCAGCCCCAGCCGCGCGACCCCCCGGCGCAGGAAGATATCGGCCGAGATCTCTTGCACCACGCCCTGATCCCGGCGCGAGACGATGCGATAGGCGCCGGTCGCGCGCGGGCTTTCCAGCAGCGCATAGGTGGTGATCGCGCCGTCGCCCCCCTGTTCCAGCCAGAACCGGGTGAAGCGCGGGAACTCCTCGGGGCCGTCCGGGATCGCCGTATCCAGCGCAAGGCCGCGCGCCGACAGGCCGAACTGTCCCGAATAGCCCGATGTGCGCCAGTACGAGGCGCCCAGGAAGGCCATCCAGTCGATGCGCGTGTCCTGATCCTGCACCGAAAACCCGGCAAAGCCGTCGGTCTTGGTCAGCTGCTGCGCCGGGCTGTCCGCGGGGATGGTGAACAGGTCGCGCGAAAACGGCACCTCGCGCGCCGTGCCGTCCTGAACCACATAGATATGCACGGGCTCCTGGAAATACCGGCCGGGAAAGAAGAACTGCACCGCGTTGTCCCCGGCCGAGCCGCCCCATAGCGCGCGATCCTTGCGAAAGCGGATCTTGCCATGCGCGTCATAGTCGATCTGTTCAAGGATCGCGGCATCGGGCTTGGCCATCGGGGTAAAGCTTTCGGCGGCAAGGCTGCGGGCCATGTCGCGCAGCGTCTCAAGCGAGAACGGCTGTGCCGGGCCAAGCTCGATCCCGGCGGCGATGGCGCTGTCCTGCGCGCGCGCCATTTCGGGCAGCAGATACAGGGCCCCCGCACCAAGGGCTGCGGCCAGAACGGCGCGGCGATCGGGGTTTTGGACTGACATGGTGCGCTCCGCAAGGATCAAGACTGGTGTTCGATTTTCCAGTCAGATGCGGCAAGCTGCAATTCCAAATCGACATGCGGGCAGCGCTTTGCTCATGCCGATGGCTTTTTCCGCGCCCGATCGCCCCGGCCGAGCGTGTCCGTGCGGGGCGTGGCGCCGGCAAAACCGCCTGGTCGCGGGCCTTGGCCGTTCCGGCAGCGATGCGGTTTTGCAAAACGGCAATTCCGACCCTGCGCGGGAATCGCGAAAACCCGTCCGCGAAACGCGGCGATTCCCGGGCGCATGTCCTTATTCGCAAGGAAGTGCTTAAATCCGCCGCCGGAAGTCATTAATAATCAATCAGATTATTCGCCGGAGAATTACCATGACGGCTGTCGCCTTCAACCTGATCCTGTTTGCTGCCCTGCTTTACGGATTGTTCCGCCTGCAGGCCAGCAAGTCTTCTCTATCCACGCGTGTGCTGATCGCGCTGCTTCTGGGCACGCTCTTGGGCATCGCTCTGCAACTGGTCTATGGCCATGATTCCCAGATCGTGCAGACCACGATCAACTGGACCAATATCATCGGCAACGGTTATGTCCGGCTGTTGCAGATGATCGTCATGCCGCTGGTCTTCGTGGCGATCCTGAGCGCGGTGGCCAAGCTGCACGACGCCTCGGCGCTGGGCAAGATCTCGGTGCTGACGCTGGGCACGCTGCTGCTGACCACCGCCATCGCGGCGCTGGTGGGCGTGGTCATGTCGCTGGCCTTCGGCCTGACCGCCGAGGGGCTGGTGCAGGGCGCCGCCGAAACCGCAAGGCTCAGCGCGCTGGAAAGCAACTATGCGCCGCAGGTCGCCGAACTGACCGTGCCGCAGCTGATCCTGTCCTTTATCCCCAGGAATCCCTTTGCCGAGCTGACCGGCGCCAATCCGACCTCGATCATCGCGGTGGTGGTGTTCGCCGCGCTTCTGGGTGTGGCGGCGATCCGGCTGGTGCGGCGCGACGGGCAGAAGGGCGAGCAGCTGCTGTCGCTGATCGACCTGATGCAGGCCTGGATCACGCAGCTGGTGCGGCTGGTCATGGCGCTGACGCCCTATGGCGTGCTGGCGCTGATGGCCAAGGTTTCGGCCACTTCGAACGCGGCCGATATCCTCAATCTCGGCAAGTTCGTGCTGGCCTCCTATATCGGGCTGGGCATCATGCTGGTGGTGCATGCGGTGCTGCTGGGAACGGCCGGCGTGAACCCGCTGACCTTCTTCCGCAAGGCGGCCCCGGCGCTCAGCTTTGCCTTTTCCAGCCGCTCCAGCGCCGCGACAATCCCGCTGAACATCGAGGTCCAGACCCGCCGCCTGGGTGTGCCCGCGACCATCGCCTCGTTCTCGGCCTCGTTCGGGGCGACGATCGGGCAGAACGGCTGCGCGGGGCTGTATCCGGCGATGCTGGCGGTCATGGTCGCGCCGACCATGGGCATCAACCCGCTGGATCCGACCTGGATCGCGACGCTGATCGCCATTGTCACCCTGTCCTCGGCCGGGGTCGCCGGTGTCGGCGGCGGCGCCACCATGGCGGCGCTGATCGTGCTGCCCGCCATGGGCCTGCCGGTGACGCTGGTCGCGCTGCTCATTTCGGTCGAGCCGCTGATCGACATGGCGCGGACGGCGGTCAACGTCTCGGGCGCGATGACGGCGGGCACGGTGACCTCGCAGGTGCTGGGCCAGACCGATCGCGACAGCCTGAACCGTCAGGACGACGGCGATCTGCAAAGCGCCTGAGCGCCGCAGGAGAGGCGGTGTTTCGACCCCCGGCCCATTGCGGGCCGGGGGTTTCGTCTTTTGCGCTGGCCGCGTCTGTGGCCGAGGCGCCCCTCAGACCGAGGCAAGCTGCGGCAGCAGCCAGATCCCCTGTACCGGCGCGCGGTTCACGCAAAGCCGGCAGCCATAGGCCCGCGACAGCAGGTCGTCGGTCAGCACCTCGGCCGGGGTGCCTTCGCCCATCGCGCGGCCCTCATGCATCAGCAGCAGATGATCGGCGAACATCGCGGTCAGGTTCAGGTCATGCATCACCGCGATCACGCCGCCGCCGCGCCGCGCGTAATCGGCGGCCAGCCGCATCACCGTCAGCTGATGCGCGATGTCCAGGCTGCTGACCGGCTCGTCCAGCAGCAGCCAGCGCGGGCCGTCATCGCCGAGCGGCTGCCAGACCTGCGCCAGCGCGCGCGCCAGCTGTACCCGCTGCTGTTCGCCGCCCGAAAGCTGCTGATAAAGCCGCCCGGCATGGCCGGGCAGGCCGACTGCCGCCAGCGCCGCGCGGATCAGGTCGTCGCGATCCGTTTCGCGGCCGGGGTGCGAGGTCAGGCCGATGCGCACGATCTCGGTCGCGGTAAAGGGGAAACTCAGCGCCGTCTGCTGCGGCAGCACGGCGCGCAGCGCGGCCAGCTCATGCGGGCGAAAGCCGGCGATGTCGCGGCCGTTCAGCACCACCTGGCCCGATGTCGCGGCCAGCTCGCCCGTCAGGGCGCGCAGCAGCGTGGTCTTGCCCGAGCCATTGGGGCCGATGATCGCGGTCAGGCAACCGGCGCGGGCGGTCAGATCGACGCCCTTCAGGATCAGGGCGCGGCCCAGGCGGATCGCCAGGTTGCGCGCGGCAAGGCTCATCCGTCCAGCGCCCTGCGGTTCGACAGCAGCACCCACAGAAAGAACGGCCCGCCGATCATCGCGGTGACGATGCCGATGGGCAGTTCGGCCGGGGCGACGATGCTGCGGCTGATCATATCGGCGACGATCAGGACCGAGGAGCCCAGCAGCGCGGAATTCACGAGCAGCCAGCGGTGATCCGGCCCGGCGATCAGCCGCAGCAGATGCGGCACGACGATGCCGACGAAACCGATGCCGCCCGAAATCGCGACCGCGGCGCCGGTCGCCGCTGCCGTGATCAGGACCGCGCCGGTCTTGATCCGCTGGACGCGGATGCCGACATGGGCGGCCGCCGCCTCGCCCAGGGCCAGCCCGTTCAGCCCGCGCGCCAGCGCCGGTGCCGCCATGAGCGCCAGCAGGATGACCGGCCCGGCGGCCTGCAGCTTGCTCCAGCTCGATCCGGCCAGCGAGCCCATGCCCCAGAAGGTCAGATCGCGCAGCTGCTCGTCATCGGCGCGATAGATGATCAGCCCCGACAGGGCGGCGATCATCGCGGCCAGCGCGATCCCCGCCAGCAGCATCGTCGCGACCGAGGTGCGGCCCTGTCGCGTAGCGATGCCGTAAAGCGTCAGCATGGCCAGCCAGCTGCCGGCAAAGGCCGCCAGCGGCACCAGATGCCAGCCGATCGCGGCCGAGATCGCCGCCGGCAGCGCGCCGCCCATGACGATGGCCGAGATCGCCCCCAGCGAGGCCCCGGCGCTGACGCCCAGAAGGCCCGGATCGGCCAGCGGGTTGCGAAACAGCCCCTGCATGATCGCGCCCGAGACCGCCAGACCGGCGCCCACGAGAATGCCGGTCAGCAGCCGTGGCAGCCGGATATCGAACAGCACCACCGCGTCGGTCGGCGCGATCGCGCGCCCCGCCAGCCGGTCGAGCAGCACCGCAGGGGCGGACACGCCCGAGGCGCCATGCCCCAGCGAGAACACGGCCAGCACCAGCAGCAACGCCAGCAGCCACAGCGACAGCGCACGGCCCAGATGGCGGCGGTCGCCCTCGATCCGGTGATTGCGGGCGTCCAGCGCCACCATCAGGATGTCCCGTAGATCGCGTCATGCAGGTCCAGCGCCGCCTTGCCGGTGCGCGGGCCAAAGCCCAGCAGATAGAGGCCGTCCATGCTGATCACCGCGCCGTTGCGGGCGGCGGGCGTGGTCGAGATGGCGGGCAGGGCCAGCAGGTCCTCGGCCTTCGCGTCGATCTCGGCGCCCGCGCCGCCCCGGCGCATGGTCAGGATGATGTCGGGCGCGGCGCTGGTGATCGCCTCGTCGGTCAGCGGCTTGTAGCCCTCGAAGCCCTGCACCGCGTTTTCCGCCCCCGCCATGCGGATGATCGCATCCGCCTCGGTCCCGGTGCCCGAGGCGGTGATCCGCCCGCCGGTGGCGAACAGCACGAAGAGCACGCGTTTCTTCTGCGCCGGATCGGCCGAAATATCCGCCAGCCGGTCCAGATCGGCCTGCAGCGCCGCGACCGGGGCGGTGGCGGTGTCGGGCACGCCAAGCGCCTCGGCCACGGCCGTGATCTTGTCGGCCAGCCCGCCGGGGCCAGTGCCGGGGGGAATCGTCTCGAACGGGATGCCCGCCTGTTTCAGCAGCGCGATGGTTTCCGGCGGCCCGGCGCCGTCCTCGGCCAGGATCAGGTCGGGCTTGACCGACAGCACGCCCTCGGCCGAAAGCTGGCGCATATAGCCGATATCGGGCAGCGCCTGCGCCTCGGCCGGGTAGTTCGAGGTGGTGTCGCGCGCCACCAGCCGGTCCTGCTGGCCAAGCGCATAGACGATTTCCGTGACCGATCCGCCGATCGACAGCACGCGGCTGGCATCGGGATGGGGGTCGGCGGCGGCAGGGCCGGAGAGCAGCGCCGCCGCCGTCGCGGCGATCAGCGCCATCAGCGCCGCGCGCGGCCCGCATCCCGCGCTGTGGCAGGCACGGGCCGTCATGCCGCACCCGTCCCGGGCAGGGTCGCGACCAGACCCGCCCATGCGGCGGGATCGCCGCCCTTGTCCTCGCGCATGCCGAAGCACTGGAAGATCAGGCTGCCTTCCGCGTCGAAAGCCTCGACCGAGATGGCGGGGCCGCGCTTGGTCGGCTTGTCCACCAGCCAGACCTCGGCGATGTGATCGGCGCGCAGATGCAGGTTGAAACGCTCGTCCAGCACGTTGAGCCAGGGGCCCACGGGTTTCAGGCTGCGGATCGGGCCGGAATGGATCTCGATACAGCCGGCATTGCCGACGAAAAGCATGATCTGCTGCGCTTCGGCCTGCACGCGCTCCAGCAGTTGCGGCACCGCCTCGACCGCCAGCTGGCGCACCATCGGCGCGCCGGCGACGCGATAGGCGCCCAGCCGGTTCATCTTGAGCCGCCGCACCAGCGTGTTGAACTGATGCGTGTCGGTCATCCTGACCCATTCCGCGCGCAGGGTATCGGCGCGGTCCGGGGCGGTCCTTGCACCCTCGGGCGCGGCGCGGGGGCCGAATTGCGACGGCGTTTCCTGATCCGGCAGGGCCAGATCGCGGCGCAGCGCGGCCCAGGCCGCCAGGTCCGAGCCGTCGCGCAGATGCACCTTGTGGATCGCGTCGCCCGCCGCGTCGAAGACCTGAACCGAACGGCGGATGCCGTCCTTGCCCTCGGTCTCGACGGCATAGGCATGGACCCAGTGGCGCGGGAACATGCGCATGTCGATTTCCGCGTCCAGCGTCATCGCGGCGTGCTCGCCATCGTGGAAATCATTGTAGGTGCCCAGCTTCTCGATCACGCAGGAGCGGTTCCGGGTCAGCGCCATCACCTCGCCAAGCGCGGCGACGGCGGGGATCAGCCGGCCAAGGGTCGCGTCGATCCTGACCGCGCCATGACCCAGATCGGCCTCGGCCAGCGCGGCCTCGGGCAGGCCCAGCTGCGTGGCCAGATCATAAGGGCGCAGGGTCGCGTCGCGCTTGAGTTCCCGTAATCTTGCAGGTGTCAGATCGTTCATGGCGTGCCTCCGCAGACAGGACCGGCAGGCATCGGGGATTGTCCCGCCGAATCTTGACTTTTTTAGTCGGAAGAACGGGGCCGCGCAAGGCGACCGTCGGGCAAGATGAGCGCACCGGCGCGGGGTCGCCCCGCGCCGGATTGTCGCAGATCCGCCGCGCGATCAGAACGGGCTGTCGGGATAATGGAAGTTTGCGGCGTTTTCCGGCGTGATCAGGACCGAGCCGATGATGAACTGCCCCGAGACCGGCGCGCCCGAGACCAGCCCGGCCGCCGTCACCTCGATGGCGGTGGCGATCATCGCCGGCGGGTAGGTCACATCGGCGGGGATCATCGCATCGCCGTCCATCACCCGCTTGACCATTTCCTTCATCCCGGCGCCGCCAAGCACGAATTTGACATCCTCGCGCCCGGCCGCCTCGATGGCGCCCAGAACGCCGACCGCCATATCGTCATCCGAGGCCCAGACCGCGTCGATCTGCGGATATTTCGACAGGAAATCCTGCATCACGGTAAAGCTGTCGTCGCGGTTCCAGTTGCCGTGCTCCATGCCGAGGATCTCGACATTCGTGCCTTCCAGAGCCTTCTGGAAGCCCTCGACGCGCTCGTTGTCGATGGTGGTGGGAATGCCGCGCAGCACGACGATCTTGCCGCCTTCGGGCAGGGCCTTGGCGAAATATTCGCCCGCCACGCGGCCAAAGCCGGGATTGTCGCCGGCGACGTAAAGATCCTCGATCCCCTCGACCGCCAGCCCGCGATCGACCACCGTGACCCAGGCGCCCGAGGCCTTGACGTTCTGCACCGGCCCGGTCAGCGGCTCGGATTCAAAGGGCAGCACGACCAGCGCGTCGATTTTCCGCGTGGCCACCATGTCCTCGATATCGTTGACCTGTTTTGCCGGGTCCGAGGCCGTCGCCAGCACGAAATCAAGCTGCGGATAGGTCGCCTCCAGCCGCTCGACGGCGGTCTGGGCGAAATAGTTCATGCCGCCCGCCCAGCCATGGGTGGCCGCCGGGATCGACACGCCGATCACCCTGGTCTCGGCCTCCTGGGCCAGGGCCGGGGTGCTCAGGGCGATGGCCAGCGCCAGCCCGGATGCGAGATGTTTCATTGCTTTCTCCCTTGATGTGGCCGGGTCATGTTCCGGCCTTGCTTTCGCGCTGCAACACGACAGCGAGAATGATGATCGCGCCCTGGATCGCGCCGTTCAGATAGGGCGAGACAAAGTCGGTCAGGTTCAGGATATTGCTGATCAGCGACAGGATGAGCACCCCGATCACCGTGCCCCAGACGCGGCCGAAGCCGCCCTTCAGCACGGTGCCGCCGATGATCACGGCGGCGATCGCCTCAAGCTCCCACAGGACGCCGGTGGCGGCCGAGGCCGAGCCGAGGCGCGGCACATACATGATCGTCGCGACCCCGACCAGGAGGCCCAGCCCGGCATAGGTCATCAGCCGCACCCGTGCCACGCGCACGCTGGAATATTTCGCCACCTGATCGTTCGAGCCGATGGCCGCGCAATGCCGCCCGAAGGCGGTCGCGCGCATCACGATCTCGCCCAGCACGACGACCAGCGCAAAGACCAGGATTGGCCAGCTGATGCCCAGGATGCCGCTGTAATAGACCGGCTGGTAAAAGCTGCGCAGGCTGAAATCCAGCGACAGCGTGCCGCCATCGGCCAGCCAGGTGACAAGGCTGCGATAGATGCCCATCGAGCCCAGCGTGACGATGAAGGCCTCGATCCCCAGCCGGGTGATGATCAGCCCGTTCAGCAGCCCGGCCAGCAAGCCGCCGGCCAGCGCCACCGCCATGCCCAGCAGCACCACCGGGATGCCGACGCCAAGCGCCGGCAGGGCCGAGTTCATCACCAGGATCATCAGCCCGGCGATGAAGGCGGCCATCGAGCCCACCGACAGGTCCAGCCCGCCGGCCGTGATCACGAAGGTCATGCCGACCGCGATGATGCCGATAAAGGCCGAGCGCGCCAGCACGTTGACGATATTGTCCCAGCCCAGGAAATTCGGGTTCAGCAAGGCCCCGGCGACGATCAGCGCCAGCAGGCCCAGAACCGGGCCGATCACCGACATGGACAGGCGGATGGGCGCTTTGGTCGTGTCGGTCATGTCGCACTCTCCTGTTGCGGGGCGGATACGGCCACGCCCATGGCCAGGCGGACGATGGCCTCTTCGGTGGCGTCGCTGCCGGCCAGCTCGCCGGTGATCCGGCCGTGGCGCATGACCAGCACGCGGTCGGCGAGGCCGATCACCTCCTGCATTTCGGACGAGATGACCACGATGGCGCGGCCCTGCGCGGCCAGCCGGCGGATAAAGCCGTACATCTGCTGCTTGGTGCCGATGTCGATGCCGCGCGTCGGCTCGTCGATGATGATGATTTCCGGATCCGCCAGCAGCGTCTTGGCGAACAGCAGCTTCTGCTGGTTGCCGCCCGACAGGTTGCCGACCAGCGCGCCGCGATGGCCGCGGATGTCGAAATCGGCGATGGCCTGATCCAGCGCGCGATCCTCGGCGCGGGTGTCGATCAGCCCGCGGTCGAATTTCGCCAGCGCCTGCAGGGTCAGGTTCTCGCGCATGCCCTTTTGCAGCAGCAGGCCGCGCGTCTTGCGGTCCTCGGTCAGGTAGCACATGCCAAGCGCCTGCGCCTGCCAGGGGTGATTGATGCGCACCTCGCGGCCGAACAGCCGCACCCGGCCGCTGCCCGGGCGCAGCCCGCACAGCGCCTCGAAGGTCTCGGTCCGGCCCGAGCCGATCAGCCCGGCGACGCCCAGCACCTCGCCCCGGCGCAGGGTCAGACCGATATCGCGGGCATGTCCCGGCACGTTCAGGCCGGTGACCTCCAGCGCGATTTCGCCCGGCGTGCTGTCCTTGGGCGGAAACAGGTCCGACATCTCGCGCCCGACCATGGCGGTGGCCATGCCATGTTCGTCCATCCCGGCGGCGAGTCCGGTCCAGACCACGGCGCCGTCGCGCATGATGGTCAGGTCGTCGGCGATCTCGGCCACCTCGTCGAGCTTGTGCGAGGTGAACAGCACCGCCGTTCCCGCCGCGCGCAGGGCGCGCACCTGCCGCAGCAGCACGGCGGTCTCGGCGCGGGTCAGGACGGCCGTCGGCTCGTCCATGATCAGCACGCGGGTGTCGCGCAACAGCGCCTTGGCGATCTCGACCATCTGCTTGTCGGAATTCGACAGTTGCGCGACCCTGCGCTCGGGCGGGACGCGGCAATCCAGCGCCGCCAGCAATTCCCGCACCCGCGCCCGCATCGCCGGCTTGTCCAGAAACGGGCCGCGATGCAGTTCGCGCCCGAGGAAGATGTTTTCCTCGACGGTCAGTTGCTCGGCCAGGTTGAATTCCTGATGGATCAGCGAAATGCCGCGCGCCTCGGCCTCGCCGATCGAGGCGAAGGCGATGGGCTTTCCGTCCAGCGCCACCTGCCCCGAAGAGGGCGGCTGATAGCCGGCCATGATCTTCATCATGGTCGATTTGCCGGCGCCGTTTTCGCCGATCAGGGCGTGGACGCGCCCCGGCTGCAGGGCGATATCGACGCCGTGCAGCACCTCGATCGGGCCGAAGCTGCGGCTGACCTGCCGCAGTTCCAGCACCGGGGCTAGATCGTGACCCATGCCGCATCCTTGTCCGAGGAACGCACGCAGGCCTCGATGAAGCGCATGCCCGCCAGCCCGGCCTCCAGCCCCGGCAGCAGGTCCAGAACCGGATCGCGCCGGCCCTGCCGCGCCGCGCGGATCGCCTGCGCGGCGCCGGCATAGATATTGGCGAAGCCTTCCAGATAGCCCTCGGGATGGCCGCCGGGGGTGCGGCTGACGGCACTGGCGGCAGCCGTCGCTCCGGCGCCGCCCCGCGTCAGCAGCCGCTTGGGCGCGCCGAAGGGGGTGAACCACAGGTAATTCGGGTCCTCCTGCGCCCATTCAAGCCCGCCCTTTTCGCCAAAGACGCGCAGGCGCAGCCCGTTTTCGCAGCCGGGCGCGACCTGGCTGCACCAGAGCATGCCGCGCGCGCCGCCCTGAAAGCGCAGCAGCACATGGGCATTGTCATCGACGCGGCGGCCGGGGACAAAGCTTTGCAGATCGGCCGACAGCTTTTCCACCTCCAGCCCGGTCACGAAACAGGCCAGGTTATGGGCATGGCTGCCGATATCCCCGACCGAGCCGCCCACGCCCGAGCGCGCCGGATCGGTGCGCCATTCCGCCTGCTTGTTCTGGCCGCCCTGTTCGGCCGCCTCGGTCAGCCAGTCCTGCGCATATTCGACCTGCACCACGCGGATGGCGCCCAGATCGCCCGCCGCGATCATGTCGCGGGCCTGACGGATCATCGGATAGCCGGTGTAATTATGCGTCAGGATGAACAGCGCATCCGCGGCCCTCACCGCCCTGGCCAGATCCTCGGCCTGGTCCATGGTCGCGGTCAGGGGCTTGTCGCAGATGACATGGATGCCGCGCGCCAGAAACGCCTTGGCCGCACCGGCATGGACGTGGTTCGGGGTGACGATCGCCACGGCCTCGATCCCGTCCTGGCGCGCGGCCTCGGCCTCGGCCATCTCGTCATAGCTGGCATAGCAGCGATCCGCCGCCAGCCCGAGCGCCGCGCCGCTGTCGCGCGACCTTTCCGGGGTCGAGGACAGCGCGCCCGCGACCAGATCGAATTCCCCGTCGATGCGGGCGGCGATGCGGTGCACCGCGCCGATAAAGGCGTCCTTGCCGCCGCCGACCATTCCCAGCCTGATCCGTGTCATTATCCTATCCCCAGCATGCGGCGGTTCGCGGCATCGTCGGTGCCGCCATCCGCGAAATCGTCAAAGGCCTTGTCGGTGACGCGGATGATGTGGCTGCGGACGAACTCCGCCCCCTCGCGCGCGCCGTCCTCGGGGTGCTTGAGACAGCATTCCCATTCGACCACCGCCCAGCCGTCGAAATCATTGGCCGCCATCTTCGAGAAGACCGCGCCGAAATCGACCTGGCCGTCGCCAAGGCTGCGGAACCGGCCGGCGCGGTTCACCCAGCCCTGAAAGCCGCCATAGACCCCCTTGCGGCCATTCGGATTGAACTCGGCATCCTTGACGTGGAACATCCGGATACGGTCCCGGTAGATGTCGATATTGTCCAGATAATCAAGGCATTGCAGAATGTAATGCGAGGGGTCGTAAAGCATGTTGGCGCGGGCGTGATTGCCGGTTCGGGCAAGGAACATCTCGAAGCTGTCGCCGTCATGCAGATCCTCGCCCGGGTGGATTTCATAGCAGATATCGACGCCGCAATCCTCGGCATGATCCAGAAGCGGCTGCCAGCGCCGGGCAAGCTCGTCAAAGGCCGCCTCGACCAGCCCGGCCGGCCGCTGCGGCCAGGGATAGACAAAGGGCCATGCCAGCGCGCCCGAAAACGTCGCATGCGCGCCGATGCCCATGTTGCGCGACGCGGTCAGCGCCTTGCGGACCTGATCGACCGCCCATTCCTGCCGCGCCTTGGGATTGCCGCGCACATGCGGGGCGGCAAAGCCGTCGAATGCCTCGTCATAGGCGGGATGAACGGCGACCAGCTGGCCTTGCAGATGGGTCGAAAGCTCGGTCACCTCGACGCCGTTCTCGGCCGCCTTGCCCTTGAATTCATCGCAATAGTCGCGGCTTTCGGCGGCGCGGTCCAGATCGATCAGCCGCGCGTCCCAGCTGGGCACCTGCACGCCGCTGTAGCCGCAATCGGCAGCCCAGCGGGTGATGTTATCCCATGAATCAAAGGGCGCCTGATCGCCCGCGAACTGCGCCAGAAACAGCGCCGGTCCCTTGATGGTCTGCATTTCGTCCCTCCTTCAGACGTAACGGTTGACCAGATTTTCCAGCCTTTCCTGCCGGCCCGAGACCGGCTGCGGATCAAGCCCCGACGCGGTCGCCGCATCGGCAATGCCGTCCAGCGTCGCGCCCTTGCCCAGCATTGCCTGCGCCGCCGGGCTTTGCCATCCGGCATAGCGGTCGCGCCGGGCGGATTCGAGCAGGTCGTCCTGCAGCATCCTTGCCGCCGCCTTCAGGCCGCGCGCGCAGACATCCATCGCGCCGGCATGGGCCATGACCAGATCCTCGGGGTCGAGCGACTGGCGGCGCAGCTTGGCGTCGAAATTCGTGCCGCCGGTGGTGAAGCCGCCGGCCCGGAGGATCTCGTAATAGGCCAGCGCGGTTTCGGGGACGCTGTTCGGGAACTGGTCGGTATCCCAGCCCGACTGGTAATCGTTGCGGTTCATGTCGATCGAACCCAGCACGCCAAGGGTCCGCGCCAGCGCCAGCTCGTGCTCGAAACTGTGCCCGGCCAGGATGGCATGGCCCTGTTCGATGTTCAGCTTGACCTCGTTTTCCAGCCCGTGGCGCTGCAGCAGCGCATAGACGGTGGCGACGTCGTAATCGTATTGGTGCTTGGTCGGCTCCTGCGGTTTGGGTTCCACGAGGATAGCACCCTTGAAGCCGATCTTGTGCTTGTAATCGACGACCAGCGACAGGAAGCGGCCCATATGGTCGAGCTCCTGTTCCAGATCGGTGTTCAGCAGCGTCTCATAGCCTTCGCGCCCGCCCCAGAGAACGTAATTCTGGCCCCCCAGCCGATGCGTCACATCCATGCAGTCGCGCACCGTGGCGGCGGCATAGGCAAAGACATCCGGGTCGGGATTGGTGGCCGCGCCGGCCATGTAGCGCCGGTTGCTGAACAGATTCGCGGTTCCCCAGAGCAGGCCGGGACCGCCCTCGGCCATCCTGGCCTCGAATATGTCGGCGATGCGGTTCAGCCGATCGCGGCTTTCCGAGAGGCTGGCGCCTTCGGGGCGCACGTCATGGTCGTGAAAGCAGAAGAAGGGCACGCCAAGGATGCGGAACAGGTCAAAGGCGGCCTCGGCGCGGGCCTCGGCCAGCTCCATCGTGTCGGCCGGGAACCAGGGCCGGTCGAAGGTGCGCCCGCCAAAGGGGTCGCCGCCCTCCCAGCCGAAGCTGTGCCAATAGGCGACGGCAAAGCGCAGGTGATCCTCCATCCGCTTGCCCAGCAGGATCTCGTCGGGATCGTAGTGCCGGAAGGCCGGGCCGTCGCTGTCGGGGTCAAAGCGCAGGGGCGCGATCGAACTGAAATATCCGCTCATGCGGGTCCTCCGTTGCCGGCAGGGCCGGGCAGGTTGTCCTTGAGATAGATGGTCGGGGTGATATCCGTCGCCGGCGGCGTCTGCCGGTCGGCGATGGCCTTCATCGCGTCGATGGCGCTGCGGATTTCCTCGGCCGGTTTCTGGTCGATGATCGCGTCGATCAGGCCTGATTCCAGCGCCGGGCGGGTCTGCGGCGTCAATTCGTGCAGGACGGCAAAAGGGCGCGGCGCGGCGAGCCTGCCCAGAATGTCGATCAGCGCGCGGTTGCCGGCGCCGATGGAATAGATGCCGGTGACGCCGGGATCGGCATGCAGCGCGGCGGTCAGGCTGTCGCGCATCCGCTCGGGCCGGTCGAGGATTTCCAGCGGCGCCAGAACCTGCAGGGCGGGCGTCTCGGCCAGCACCTCGCGCGCGCCGTCCAGCCGGTCGCGGTGATCGCGCACGCCCAGCTTGCCGAGGATCGGCAATATGCGCCCGGAGCGCCGGCTGTGGGCCAGCCGGATCAGCCGCCCGGCGGTGCGACCCGCGACCCGGTTGTCGATCCCGACATATTGCGCGCGCGCATCCCCCGCCGCGTCCGAAATCAGCGAGATCGCGGGAATCCCCATCCCGGCCAGCCGCGACACCGCCTGCGTCAGCCGCGCCGAATCGGCACCGACAAAGGCCACGCAATCGCAATCCTGCCGGCCGATCAGCAGCAACTGGTCGGCCAGTGCCTCGGCATCCAGCGCGGGCACCTCGTGGATCGCGATCGCGATCCGGTCGGCCAGCCTCTGCCGGGCCTGCTGTTCGACGGTCTGGCGCAGGATCGAGAAAAAGCTGTGATCGCCATGCGGCAGATAGAAGCGAAAGGCATAGCTGCGCCGGCGCGACAGGTTCGCCGCGTGGATGTCACGCCGATAGCCCAGCTTTTCGATGGCGTGGCGGACGCGCAGCACCGACTTTTCCGCCACCCCTCCGCGTTCGTTCAGCACGCGGTCGGCGGTGGAATAGCTGACGCCGGCGGCCCGGGCCACATCATGCAGCGTCGGATTTCGCATCGCGGATTCGTCCTCCCCCGGACAAGGTTCGGCCTAAAAAAGACAGACGTCAATCATTTTTGACATACGTCTGTCTTTTTGCCGGGGCGGGACCGGACGTCACGCGGCCCGCCCCTTGTCATCCGGCGGTGGGACGCTTTCATTGTATGGACCCTTGGCAGGACTGCGGCGAAGGCGACCGATCTCTTGAAACCCTGATCGAAGGATATCGCGATGAAACAGATTACCTTGCAGGCCCAGGGCGGCCTTGATGCGCTGAAATTCGAGGATGTGGCCGACGCCTCCGATCCCGGCCCGGGCGAGGTTCGCATCCGTCTTTATGCCAGTTCCCTGAACTTTCACGATTATCTGGTGGTCAGCACCCCCGGATTCGTGAAATCCCCGCGGATTCCGATGGCGGACGGTGCCGGCGTGATCGATGCCGTGGGCGAGGGGGTGACCGAATTCGCCCCGGGCGACAATGTCGTGTCGCATTTCTTTCCGGGCTGGATCGACGGGGCTGACGGGCCGAGCAGTTTCCAGACGACGCCGGGCGACGGAGTCGATGGCTATGCGCGCGAATATGTCACCGTGCCCGCCTATTGGGTGACGCGCGCGCCCAGGGGCTGGTCCCATGCCGAGGCCGCCACCATCACTACCGCCGGCGTGACCGCCTGGCGCGCGCTGGTGGTGAATGGCGGGCTGAAGGCGGGCGACTGGGTTGCCGTTCTGGGCACCGGCGGCGTCTCGATCTATGCGCTGCAACTGGCCAAGGCGATGGGCGCGCGGGTGGTGGCGACCTCGTCCTCGGACGAAAAGCTCGAGCGTGTGCGCGAGATGGGCGCCGATGCGGTGGTCAACTATCGCAAGATCCCCGAATGGGGCGCCGAGATCCGCCGCCTGACCGAGGGTCGTGGCGCCGATCACGTGATCGAGGTGGGCGGCGCGGCGACGCTGGCGCAATCCATCACCGCCGCGCGCGACAACGGCCATATCGCGCTGATCGGCGTGCTGACCGGCCTGGGCGGCGAGATCCCGACCGCGCAGCTGATGGCGCAGCAGCAGCGCCTGCAGGGGCTGATCGTCGGCAGCCGCCGCCACCAGCAGGATTTCGTCGCCGCGCTGGAGGCCACCCGCATCCGGCCGCTGATCGACCGCCAGTTCCCGTTGCAGGATATCCGCGCCGCCTTCGAGTTCCAGGCCTCGGGCGGGCATTTCGGCAAGATCGGCCTGTCGATCGGGTCCTGATCGGGCGGCCGCGACCCGCCGGGCGCAGCTTTGGTTTGGGGGGCATCCCGGATTGCCCCCCTTATTCCGGTCGCCGCCTTCGGACCGATCAGCCGGCTTTGCGGCCTTGTCGTCATGATCGCTCTGGCGCCGGTCACGCGCTTGGTCCGGGCTCGGGTTGCGGGGAGGACCAAGACTTGTCGCTGGTCCGGCCGGTGCCGGGCCATGGCGTTGCGCAGGGGTGACGCCTGTGCCCGTCAGGTTCCTGGCGCTGGACCTTCTGGACCTCGACCGCATCGGCGATATTCTGCGCCAATATATCCCAGCGACTGGATATGCCCTGGAATATCTCCCGTCCTACAGTCCCGATCGCAGCAGGATTGAACAGGTCTGGGCAAAAGCCATCAGGCAAGAACAGACATCACCGTTGACGATCTCTTCAAACGTGAAAGTTCCTAAACGGCGTCAGCCCTGGCGACCCGGTGTCCCGATAGCGGCGCATCAACCCGGCCACGAAGCTCGGTGAGACGCCGAATCCGGCCGCAGCAGCGCCGCGGAAATGTCCGGATGCGACACAGGCGACGATCCGACGCCGAAGGCCCAGAGATAGCGGTTTGCCCGTGATCCACCTCAAAATATGACGGATCACAAAGGTTACCTCGTGGGAACCCCCGACCCGGGTTTCCCGCGCGAAGCTTTGTATTCGCGAAGCGTGCTCCGCCGGGCGCCGGTCGGCATGCAAGGCCATGGCGCCCGGGAAACCCGCCGGGTGGTCGCGCCGGTCTAGCGGCAGCGCGTCGCAGTCACGCCCATCGCACCGAGACCCCAGCTGGTCATCTGCGTGACCAGATCCTGGCCGGCCGCGTCAAAGGCCGGAATCAGGTCCGCGGTCCGGGTCGAGGCGGCGCTGGCGGTGGCCTCGAAACGGCCGCGCGACACCACCGAGGCGTTCATTTCCCGCACCATCTGCGCATCGACCGACAGCTTGACGGTGGCGCCGCCATCCTCCGCGACCTCGGCGTTGAAATCGTTGACCTCGCTGATGATCGCATAGTCGCCCGCCGCCCCCAGCGGCGCGCGGCCGACATGGGTAAAGACGTCATAGACGCTGAAACTGCGCACCAGCAGCGTCTGCAAGGTGGTCGGCACGGTGTCGCCCCAACGCGCATCGGGCAGATACTGGGTCTGCAGATCGTTGGGACGGATCATGATCCGGTCGGTATCCAGCGTGCCGCGGGCCTTGGGCGGTTCGATCACCAGTTCGGCCAGCCGGCCGCGGCCGCATTTCAGCGGCTGGGTGATTGGCGGCCGCAACTCGAACACGTCGCGTTCGGGCTCGCCTTGCAGCGCGCTCAGGGCGGCGCAACCCGGCAGGGTCATGGTCAGGACGAAGGCTGCTATCAGGCGCATCTTGGTCTCCTTAGCGACGGAATTCGGGGGTCTTCTGCCCCGACAGGATTTGCGACGGGTTGCGCCGCAGCGCCGAGATCAGCTCGTTGACGTTTTGCGACACGTTCCTCAGATCGGCGGCAAGGCGGGTGAATTGCGGCAGTCCCTCGCGCGCGAAAGCCTGCACCGGACTGCGCGCGCTGTCCAGCATCACGCGCAGGCTGGTAAAGGCGCTGTCGGCGCTGTCGGCGGCATTGCGAAGCCGGTCGGTGATCTCGGGCAGGTCGCTGATCACGCGCTCGATGGCCTCGTTCGCCTTGCCCAGCGTCACCCGCAGATCGGCGACCACCGGCTCGATATTGCTGTTGATGACCTTGTCCGCACCCTCGAAGGTGCGCTCGGCGGCGGCCAGCGTGCGCTTGCCGATATCCAGCGTCTCGTCGAGGCCGGTCATCGTCGTGTCGGCGCGGGTGGTCAGGCGGTTCACATCGGCCCGCACGCTGTCAGAGGTCTCTTCCAGGCTTTGTGTCAGCGTCTTGAGATCGCCGGCAAAATAGCCGCGCGCCTCGTCCAGCGCCGCCGAGGCCGAGGCCAGGGTCGTGTCGGCATTGCCTGCGGTTTCGGTGAACTTGGCCAGCGCGACATCGGCATTGGACAGCGTGGTTTCCGCCGCCGCGCTCAGCCCGTCCAGCTTGGCGCCGAATGCCGCGATGCCTTCGGCGGCGACGCCGATGGCGTCGGTGGCCTTGCTGACATCGGCCAGCGCCTTGTCGATATTGCCGCTGGAACGCTCGACATTGTCCAGGATATTGCGCACCCGGGTCTGGTTTCCCTCGCCCAGCAATTCGTTCAGCTGGCCGGCAACGGTGTTCAGCCGCTCGATCATTTCGGGTCCCTGATCGCTGAGCGTCTGCAGCGCCGAGCGGCTGGCGGTGATTGCCGGGACCGGCTCCTCGCTTGCCACGCTGAGCAGCGGCGCCTCGGGGCTGCCCGAGGTGATCGCGACATTGGCGATCCCGGTCACCCCCTGCAGTTCCAGCGAGGCGCTGGAATCCGTACGCACCGGCGTGCCCTGCTCGACCTCGATGCGGACGCGGACGGCGGCGTTGGTGTCCTCGGACAGCTGCATGTCCACGACCTTGCCGACCGTCAGGCCGGCATAGCTGACATTCGACGACACGCCCAGGCCCGACACTTCGGGGAAATAGATGTCGTAATAGTCGAACTGCTGATCCACCTCGAGCTTGGCGAACCACATCAGGAACAAAAGCAGACCCAGAAAGCCGGCGATGGTAAAGGCCCCGATCAGGACATAATTGGCCTTGGTTTCCATGTGCTACTCCTTTCCGCGTTCCGTGGTCGTCGCGGCACGGGCGCGCGGCCCGTGGAAATATTCGTGGACCCAAGGGTGATCTACCTTGAGCATATCCGCCATGGTTCCGGTCGTCAGCACCCGCTTTTCGGCGAGCACGGCGATCCTGTCACAGCAGGCGTGAAGGGTGTCCAGATCATGGGTGACCATGAAAACGGACAGGTTCAGCGCGTCGCGCAACTCGACGATCAGATGGTCGAACGCATCCGCGCCGATCGGGTCGAGCCCGGCGGTCGGCTCGTCCAGAAAGACGATTTCCGGGTCCAGCGCCAATGCTCTGGCAAGCCCGGCCCGTTTCTTCATCCCGCCGGACAGGTCCGAGGGGTATTTCTCGTTCGCGAGCCAGGGCAGGCCCGCCATCGAGACCTTGAGCTCGGCCAGCGCCTTGCGCGATTCGGGCGACAGGCCGGGAATGGCCTGCAGCGGCACCTCGACATTCTCGCGCACGCTCAGCGACGAAAACAGCGCGCCGTTCTGGAACATGACGCCCCAGCGACGCTCGATCGCCTCGCGCGCAAAGCCCGAGAGCGTCTTCAGATCCTGGCCAAAGACGCGCACGGTGCCGGCGGCGGGCCGGTTCAGCCCGACGATGGTGCGCAGAAGCACCGATTTGCCGGTGCCAGAGCCGCCGACCACGCCCAGAATCTCGCCCCTGCGGATATCCAGATCCAGCTGGTCATGGACGACATGGCGGCCGAACTGATTGCGCAGCCCGCGCACTTCGATGACATTTTCCGTCATAGTCCGATCTCCGCGAAAAAGATCGAGAACAAGGCATCCGCGACGATCACCGCGAAGATCGCCGCGACCACGGCGGTCGAGGTCTGCGCGCCCAGCGATTCCGCGTCCTTGCCGACCTTCATTCCGGCATGGCAGCCGATCACGCCGATGATCATGGCGAAAACCGGCGCCTTGCTCAGCCCGACGATGACATGATCGACGCTGATATCGGCCAGCAGCCGGTATTTGAACATCGAGGGCGAGATGCCCAGCTCGATCCAGGACATCAGCGCGCCGCCGAACAGCCCGAACAGGTTCGAGATCAGCCCCAGGATCGGCAGCGTGATGATCAGCGCCAGAACGCGCGGCAGGATCAGCACCATGTCCGGGTCCAGGCCCAGGGTGCGCATGGCGTCCACCTCTTCGTTCATCTTCATCGAGCCGATCGAGGCGGTCAGCGCCGAGGCCGTGCGCCCGGCCACGATGATCGCGGTCAGCAGGATGCCCAGTTCGCGAAGGACGGACACGGCGATCAGGTCGATGACAAAGATCTCGGCGCCGAAGCGTTGCAACTGCATCGAGCCCTGAAACGCCAGCACGACGCCGATCAGAAACGACATCAGCGCCACGATCGGCACCGCGCGCATCCCGGTTTCCTGGCAATGATAGACCAGCGAGGTAAAGCGGAAATCGCGCGGGTGGCGGATCGCGCGGCCCACGGCGGCCAGGAACCGGCCCTGATACTCGGCCAGTTCCCGCGCATAGCCCAGTGCCTCGACGACGCGCCGCCCGGTGCGTTCCAGAAGCGCCCGCCAGCTTTTCAGGGCCGGCGCTTCCGGGTCGGGTTCGGGGCGCGCGTTGCGCACCATGTCGACGAAACCCGCCTGGCCGCCGCTCAGCCCCTCGATCCGGGCGCCGGCGCTTTCGCGACCCAGCAGATACCAGGCGCCGGCCGTGTCCAGATGGTAGACTTCCGAAAGGTCGATTCCAGATGTCTCATCCGCGCCGGCCGGCAGATCGTGCAGCGTCCAGACGGTGAAATCGCCCTTGAGACGAAGCACACCATCGGCGATCGAGGCAGTCAGCGCGTTCTTCTGGATCGGATCCGTCATTGGCTTTCCGTTTTATTCATGGCCCCTATTTCGGGCTTTAACTCTTGATGTCAACGGCCGCGCCCGGCCCCTGCGGCGCTTGTGACGTCGCGGAGCCACGCGATTCAGGCCGAATTTGCGCCGCGCATCATCCGCACCGGCTCGGTCCGCGCCAGACGCAGGACATGCGACATGAAGGGCTGTTGCAGATCCTCCGAGCGCAGCGCGGCGTAAAGGCGGCGCAGCATGCCCTTGCGGCCCAAGGGCAGCAGCGCCAGTTCCGGATTGCCGGCCTGCGGCCGCAGGACCCAGTCCGGCATCACCGCCACCCCCCGCCCCGAGGCGATCAGCATCAGCGCGATGGCGGTCTGCTCGACCTGCCGGACATGGGCGGGCTCGATCCCCGCCGGGTCCAGGAATTGCGAGAACACATCCAGCCGCGCGCGGTCCATGGGATAGGTGATCAGCGTCTCGGCCGCCAGATCGGCCGGCTCGGCATGGCCTTTGGCCGCCAGCGGATGGGTGGCGGCCACCACCAGCATCGGTGCGTAATCGAAGAGCGGCTGATAGGTGATCCCGTCCATCTGGTCCGGGTCCGAGGAGATCACCATATCCACCTGTCCCCGCTGCAGCGCCGGCAGCGCCTTCAGCGCCAGGCTCGAGCGGATGTCCAGATCGACCTCGGGCCAGGCGCGGCGGAACTGGTCCAGCACCGGCAGCAGCCAGTCGAAGCAGTGATGGCATTCCATCGCGACATGCAGCCGGCCGGCGCGGCCGATCTCGACGGCGCGGAACTCGGCCTCGGCGGCCTCGACCAGCGGCAGGATCTGCTGGGCGGTGCGCAGCAGGCGCATGCCGGCGGCCGACAGGCGCAGGGGCTTGGTCTTGCGCAGGAACAGCTCGACCCCGGCCTGTTCCTCCAGCGCCTTGATCTGATGCGACAGGGCCGATTGGGTCAGGTTCAGCACCTCGGCCGCGCGGGCCAGCCCGCCCTGGTCATGGATGGCGCGCAGGCTGCGCAAATGTCGGAGTTCGAGATGCATCTTGACTGAAACTCATCACGATCTTGAAGATTATGAATTTGTCTCACGTCGCGGGGCATGTCACAAGCCCCGCGAGAAAGGATCCCGCCATGTCCCAGCCCGCCGTCAGTTTCGAGTTCTTTCCGCCCCGGAATCTGGACCAGTCCTTTCGGCTGTGGGATACCGCGCGGGCGCTGGCGCCGCTGGCGCCGGATTTCGTCTCGGTCACCTATGGCGCGGGCGGCACCACGCGGCAGCTGACGCATGAGGCGGTGACGGCGCTGGCCAGCCATTACGGGCTGAACGTCGCCGCGCATCTGACCTGCGTCGACGCCACGCGCGAGCAGACCCTGCAGATCGTGGCCGATTACGCCGCCGCCGGCGTGCACGAGATCGTCGCGCTGCGCGGCGATGCCCCTCAGGGGCATGAGCGCTTTACCCCGCATGCCGACGGCTTCGCCAGCTCGGTCGAGCTGATCGCGGCGATTGCCGAGCGCGGCGACATGACCATCCGCTGCGGCACCTATCCCGAGCCGCATCCCGACAGCGCCGATAGTGCGGCCGATGTCGCCTGGCTCAAGCGCAAGGTGGATGCCGGGGCCAGCAGCGCGATCACGCAGTTCTTTTTCGATGCCGACACGTTTTTCCGCTTTCGCGATGCCTGCGCGGCGGCGGGGATCGATGCGCCGATCCTGCCGGGCATCCTGCCGATCCAGAGCTGGGCCGGCGCGCGCCGCTTTGCCGAGCGCTGCGGCACCAGCGTCCCGCAATGGGCCGAAGAGGCCTTTGCCGGCGCCGGCAGGGAAGGCGAGGCCGCGCTGGCGCTGGAGGTCTGCGTCAGGCTGTGCGAGCAGCTGGTCGCGGGCGGAGTGGACCGGCTGCATTTCTATACGCTGAACAAGCCCGAACTGGTGCTGAAGGTCTGCGCGGCGCTTGGCATTCACCCGAATGGCGATCTTTCCGACGTCGCCTGATCAGCAGCCAGAGGCAAAAGGCCAACTCCCGCCCGGCTGGTCTGAAAGTCCGCCTGCCCTGATGTGACCCGGGGGCCATGCGCGCAAGCCCGGCCCGTCACGGCAAATCCTCAGGATTCCGGCTGGGCCGGGAAATCGGCCGGGGCAGGGCGCGCGCTCCCCGCCGGCGATCTGTTCCCGGTCGGCTCCGCATCCGCGTCCCGGCGCGAGGCAGGGCGCAGATTGCGCCGCGGCCGCTCGGGCCCCGCCGCGGCCAGGCTGCCGGTCAGCAGGGCGGGGCCGGTATAGGGCCGGGGAACGGTCTGGTGCAGCATCTCGGACGGGTCGGCGCCGGCAAGGCGCGGCGCGCGCGCCAGAAACGCCTTGCCCCAGTTGCGCCACGATCCGATCGAGGGCGCCGTGGCATCGCAGGGGAAATGTTCGCGCCAGCCATCGGGCAGCGGCAGGCCAAAGCTTTCCGCCCGCGACAGCATCCAGACCAGCGGGATATTGGCCAGCGGGCGCGCATATTCCAGCCCGGCCAGCTGCCCGCCCACATCGGGGTGGCAGCCGCGAAACCACATCTGTTCGACCCGGCCCGGGGCGTTTTCGCTGTCCCAGAGGATCGGCTGAAAGGCGGCGCGGGTTTCGTCCAGCGCCAGCGCCTGCACGCCATGTTCGACCGTGCGGCCCAGCTGGCCGTCATGAAAGCGGAAACGCGGCTCGGTCAGCAGCCACAAGAGCGGCAGCCGCAGGCCAAGCGCCATGACCGTATCAAAGACGCCGATCATGCGGATGGGCACCCGGTCGTGACAGATGGCCGGGTCCAGCCGCTGCGCCTGACCGTAACCGCCGGCCTTGTACAGGCTCCAGGCCTTGCGGATATTGGCCTTGCTGGCATGAGGCGCCTTCAGCAGCCCGACATGGCCGATCATCCCGGCAAGCGAGCGCGCGCCAAAGGCGCCGCGCGAATAGCCGAACAGGAACAGCGGATTGCCGGGGCGCCATTTATGGGCCAGCCAGCCATAAGCCTCGCATATCGCGCGCTCCAGCCCGACGCCCATGGCCAGTTCCGGCAGGGTGCGCCATGCCTCCCATTGCTGGCCCGGCTCATAGGACAGCTGAACGGGGGCGGGCAGGGCGCCGTATTCGCCGGTCAGCAGCGCGTGGATGCGCGCGATCGAAGACCTTCGCCCCTCGGTCAGCGAGGCGAAGGTTCCGTCCAGCAGGACGACCTGGGTTCTTGGCGGCGCAGGCGATTCCATGGCCTTACGCTAGCACGCAAAAATCAAGGGTCTATGAATCGCTAATCAAGTGCGTTCACGGTCAGGTGTGCCATCTGGCCAAATCCGTTGAAACGGGTGTTGGTGACGGTGGAATAGGCGCCGGAGCCGTGAAAGATGACGTAATCGCCCTCTTCGATATCGCCGGACAGGGACAGTTCGCCCGGCAGCCGGTCCACGGAATCGCAGGTCGGGCCGAAGATGGTGCGCGAGACGGGGGCGCTGTCGCGGGTCACGCCCTGCGGGGTGACGACCTGAAGCCGGTCGAGATTGCCGATCATCGGCAGCTCGAACAGCCCGCCATAGACCCCGTCATTCAGGAAGATATTGCCGCCGTCGCGTACCGCCTTCACGCGGGTGATCAGCGAAAACGCATCGGCGCAAAGGCCGCGGCCGGGCTCGCAGACCAGTTCCGGCGCCTTTTCCCCAAAGACCCGGGCGGTGACGCGGCCGATCAGTTCGAAGATCGCGGCCAGATCCGGCTCGACCCCGGTCACGCGATGCGACGGGAAACCGCCGCCGACATTCAGCCGCCGCGCGGTGACGCCGGCCATGTCGCAGATCTCGGCCGCGGCGAGGATATAGCTTTCCCAGGCGGCCGGATCGACGCATTGCGTGCCCGGATGGAAGGTGAGCGAGGGGATATAGCCGCGATCGGCCACGGCGCGCAGCAACTCCGCCGCCAGTTCCGGCGTGGCGCCGAATTTGGAGCCGAAATCATAGGCCGCGCCCAGCACCGGCAGCTTGAACCGGGGCGAGATTTCAGACCCGGCGGGCACGCGCCCGAGCAGCTTTTCCAGCTCGGACTGGCTGTCCACCGACCACGAGGTGATGCCCGCCTCGGCGGCATGGGCGATCTCGGCCCTTGAGCGCACCGGGTTGTGGTAATGGCGCGCGGCATTCGGGGCCAGCCGGCCGATCAGGTCGATCTCATAGGGCGAGGCGACGTCGAAGCCGCTGATCCCGGCGGCGGTCAGGGTGCGGATCACCGCCTCGTCGGGATTGGACTTGACGGCATAGGTCACCAGACCGGGAAAGCCCTGCAGAAAGCGTTGCGCATTCGCGCGCAGGACGGCGGGCGCAAACGCCATGACCGGGTTTTCCGGGGTGAGGCGGCGGATGATCTCGGTCGGGTTGGCCCAGACGGTCTTGGGGCCGCGGCCCTCGGTCAGTCCCATCGGCATGTCCTTCCTGTTGGCGTGTCGGGTGAAACAAGTCTGCGCCCTATGGGTTCCGGTTGCTGCAATGAAAAGGGTGGAATCATTCGCCGGGGTGGTTAATCTGACGAAAATTTCGGCAATATGACGGGTGGCGGCATGGACGAGCTTGATCGGGGCATTCTTGCCCATCTGGGACAGGATGCCCGCATGTCGGTCGCGGTGCTGGCGCGGCGGCTCAGGGTCGCGCGCTCGACCGTGCAGGCGCGGCTCGAGCGGCTGGAAACGTCAGGCGCCATAGCGGGTTATACCCTGCGGCTGGGCGACACCGCGCGCGAGAACCGGATCCGCGCGACCTGCCTGCTGAGCATCGAGCCGCGCGCGCAGGCGGCGATCCTGACCCGGCTGCGCAGCCTGCCCGAGGTCGAGCGCATCCACACGACCAGCGGCCGCGTCGATCTTTTGCTGCAACTGGCCGCCATATCGACCAGTCAGCTGGACGATGTGCTTGACCGGATCGGCGGTTTGTCCGGGGTGAAATCCAGCGAAAGCTTGATCCACCTGTCCACCAAGCTGGATCGCGCCACCTAGCTGTGTTCCCGGCGCAACAGCGTGACCACGCTGTCGCCATATCTGCGCTGGTCGATCGGGGTCAGCCCGGCGACCGGGGCGGCGGGCGCGGACTCCTCGTGGACGACCATGCCGCCGGGGGCGATCCAGCCGCCCGCCAGTGCCGATTCCAGCGCCCTTTCGCCCAGCCCCATGCCATAGGGCGGATCGAGAAAGACCAGACCGTAGGGCGCGCCGCGATTCTCGCCCAGCCGGGTGGCGTCGCGGCGCCAGACATCGGTCGCGCCCATGGCGCGCGCCCGTTCGATATTGGCGCGCAAAAGCGCCCGCGCCGCCACGCCGTCATCGACGAAGGCCACCCGCGCGGCGCCGCGCGACAGCGCCTCAAGGCCCAACGCGCCGGTGCCGGCGAACAGGTCCAGCACCCGCGCGCCTGGGATCGGATTGCCGTGATTGCCGTTGACCAGCAGGTTAAAGATCGATTCGCGGACCCGGTCGGTGGTCGGGCGCAGATGCGCCTGTGCATCGCCCGCGCCGACATCGGCCAGCTTCAGCCCGCGCAGGCTGCCGCCGATAATGCGCATCACATCAGCGTCTTGAGGTCGGCGGCCTCGGCCACGGCCTCGGGCGCGGGCGATTTGCCGGCCTCGATCAGGCGCTTGCCGATCATATAGGCGCGGGGTTCGTTCAGCGCATCGACCGCGACCAGCCGCCCGGCGCGGTAATACCAGACCGAGCCGGCATGTTCGGCCGCGCCCGGCCGCATCACCACGCGGTCATAGCCGGTATTCAACCCGGCGATCTGCAACTTCGCGTCGAACTGATCCGACCAGAACCACGGCTTTGGCGCATAATCCCGCTCCGCGCCCAGCATGTTGGCGGCGACCGCCTCGGCCATGTCGATGGCATTGCCGACGCTTTCCAGCCGCATCCGCCCGTCCGGGCAGGGAAAGCTGGCGCAATCCCCCGCCGCCCAGATCGCGGGATCCGAGGTCCGGCCCCTGCCGTCCGCGGCAATGCCGTTCTCGATCGCCAGCCCGGCGGCCTCGGCCAGGGCGGTTTCCGGCGCGATGCCGATGCCGCAGATCACCAGATCGGCGGGCAGGAGGCGGCCATCGGCCAGTTCCACGCCATCGGCGGCGCCATCGCCGGTGATGCGGGCAATGCCGGTGCCCTCGGCGATCTCGACGCCATGCGCGCGGTGCAGGGCGCGGATCAGATCGGCGGTCTCGGGCGCGGCGACGCGGCCCAGGATGCGCGGCGCGGCCTCGACCAGCGTGACCTCAAGGCCCAGTTTGCGGGCCACGGCGGCCGCCTCGAGCCCGATATAGCCGCCGCCGATCACCACCAGCCGGCGGCCCGGCGTCAGCACGGGTTTCAGCCCGGCGATATCGGCCAGATTGCGCACCACATGGACGCCGGGCAGGGCGCCGCCGATCGCCGCCGGCAGGCGGCGCGGGCTCGCGCCCAGCGTCAGGGCCAGCGCGTCATAGGGGTATTCGCCCTTGTCGGTCGCCACCGTCTTCCGGTCGCGGTCGATGGCGGTCGCGCGTTCGCCCAAGCGCAGGGTGATGCGGTTCTCGTCCCACCAGTCCGCGCCGCGCAGGGTCAGCCGGTCCAGCCCCATCTCGCCCATGAGATAGGCCTTGGACAAGGGCGGGCGCTGATAGGGCGGCTCGGGCTCTTCGCCGATCAGCGTGATCGCCGCCTCATGTCCCGATGCGCGCAGTTTCGCCGCCAGTGAGGCCGCTGCCTGACCTGCGCCAAGGATCACGATGTTCATTATTCGCCCTCGCTGGTTTGCCTGCTGCGCAGAGCCTATAGTCGGCATCGGATCGATGCAATTCACGGAGGAACGCAGATGTCCATTTCCAAAGGCGATAAACTGCCCGCAGGCGGCCTGCTCAAGCCCGGCGCCGATGGCCCCGAGCCGTTCGATGCCGCCGAACTGGCCACGGGCCGGGTGGTGATCTTTGCCGTGCCGGGCGCCTATACGCCGACCTGCACCAATGCGCATATGCCCAGCTTCGTGAAGAATGCCGGCAAGCTGCGCGACAAGGGCGTGTCGCGCATCGTCTGCATCACGGTCAATGATCCCTTTGTCGCCGGCGCCTGGTCGCGCGACACCGGCGCCGGCGCGGCCGGGGTCGAGGTGCTGGCCGATGCCGATGGCAGCTATACCCGGGCGCTGGGCATGGATATCCAGGGCGATGGCTGGATCAACGGCCGCTCGAAACGCTATGCCATGCTGGTCGAGGATGGCGAGGTCGCCGAGGTTCAGGTCGAGGAATCGCCGGGCAGCTGTTCCGTCTCGTCGGGCGAATCGCTTTTGTCCCTGGTCTGAGCCTGCAGGCTGAACAGCGACGCGAAATCCTGCGCGGCGGCCCTGTCGCCACGCAGTGCGATCTGGCCCGAGGCGGCCATGGCGGCCGGGCCGGGTCCATAGATCGCATAGGCCAGCGCATTGCCGCTGCCCTCCAGCAGGAAATCGCCCCCGGGCTTGCGCGCCGCGCGAACGACGGGCGCGCCGTCATCGGCCAGCGCCACCTCGAACCCCTCCTGCCCCGAGACGAGGCCGGCGCGCAGCGGTGACCCCGCCGCCCGCCGCCGATCCACCGTCGCCGAGATCGAGATCATCAGCCCCGAGACGCTGATGAAGCGCGTCGGATCGTGCCCCGGCATCGTCAGCGCCCAGCGGCACAGCTCGCGCAGGACCGGATGCAGCGCCCGGCCGGCGCCGGTCAGCGCATAGATCCCCAGCACCTCGTCATGGCTGACCACGCCCGCGCCGACCAGTTGCGCCAGCCGCTGGCTCAGCACGCTGGCGGTGATGCCGGGCATGCCGGCGCGAATCATCTGGAACCGCTTGGGCGCGAACATCAGTTCGCGCACCACCAGCAGCGCCCAGCGGTCGCCGATCAGGTTCAGCGCATGCGCCCCCAGACAGGCCTCGTCATAGCGCAATCGCGGATTTTTGCCAGCGTCAGTCATGTTTCAATATTAATAGTTGTTTTTTACTACTTCAAGTGTCAGCCTCCGACTCACCGCGCTTTTCGCGCCCGACATCGCAAGGGAAAAGAGATGACCTATTATTCCGGCTTCCTGCTGGCTGTGCCGACCGCCAACAAGCAGGCCTTCATCGACCATGCCCGCAAATCCTGGCAGTTCTTTCGCAAAAAGGGCGCGCTGCGCATGGTGGAAAACTGGGGCGTGGACGTGCCGCGCGGCAAGGTGACGGATTTCTACATGGCAACCCAGGCCAGGGAGGATGAAGCCGTCCTGTTCTCCTGGGTGGAGTGGCCCGACCGGGAAACCGCCGACGCGGCCTATGCGTCGATGATGGAAGATCCCGACATGCAGGATATGGGCGAGATGCCCTTTGACGGCATGCGGATGATGTGGGGCGGGTTCGAGCCTGTCCTGGACGAAACCGCCTGACGCGCGAGGTTGCAGATGCCCTTCATCCCCTATCTTTCCTTTCAGGGCCAATGCGCCGAGGCCTTTGCCTTTTATGGCAAGGTCTTCGGGGCCGAGCCCGTCACCAGCCCGTTTTCCGAGGCGCCCGCCGATAGCGGCGCGCCGGACCTGCCGCCCGAGCAGCGCGACTGGCTGATGCATGCCCAGATCGACACGCCCGACGGCGTGCTGATGGGCGCGGACATGCCGCCGCAATTCGGCGGACAGGCGCAGGCCGGGGTCTCGATTTCGGTCACGCGCGAGGATGAGGCCGCGGCGCGCGCGCTGTTCGATGCGCTGGCCGAGGGCGGGCGCGTCACCATGCCGCTGGGGCCGACCTTCTTCGCCCGCGGGTTCGGGATGTGCACCGACCGCTTCGGCACCAGCTGGATGATTAGCCACGGCATGGCGGATTGCTAGCAGGGGGGCGGGCACGGGTTCTGCCGTCCCTGTCGCTGCGGCCCGCGCGCGCCCTTCCATCCGGGCTTGGCCTTTTCCCTGCGTTTCGCTATCCCCTTGGCAATTCAAGGGGTGATCGGGATGGCCATGGAAAAGAACTTCGACGCGACAACCGCCGAGGCGCGGATCGCGGGTGAATGGGAACGGACGAATGCCTTTGCCGCCGGGGCCAATGCCTCGCGTAGCGAGACCTTTACCGTGATGATCCCGCCCCCCAACGTCACCGGCAGCCTGCATATCGGCCACGCGCTGAACAACACGCTTCAGGACATCCTTGTCCGCTGGCACCGGATGCGCGGTTTCGACACATTGTGGCAGCCCGGTCAGGACCATGCCGGCATCGCCACGCAGATGGTGGTCGAGCGGCAGATGGCCGAGCGCCAGGAGCCGGGCCGCCGCGAGATCGGCCGCGACGCCTTTGTCGAAAAGGTCTGGGCGTGGAAGCAGGAATCCGGCGACACGATCATGAACCAGCTGAAACGCCTTGGCGCCAGCTGCGACTGGTCGCGCAATGCCTTCACCATGTCGGGCGCCCCCGGTGCCCCCGCCGGCGAGGAAGGCAATTTCCACGACGCCGTGATCCGCGTTTTCGTGGATCTCTACAACAAGGGCATCATCTATCGCGGCAAGCGGCTGGTGAACTGGGACCCGCATTTCGAGACCGCGATTTCCGACCTCGAGGTCGAGAACCGCGAAACCCCCGGCCATATGTGGCATTTCAAATACCCGCTGGCCGGCGGCGAGACCTATGAATATGTGGAACGCGACGCGGACGGCAACGTCACCCTGCGCGAGATGCGCGACTATATCAGCATCGCCACCACGCGCCCCGAGACCATGCTGGGCGATGGCGCGGTGGCCGTGCATCCCGACGATGCGCGCTATGCCCCCATCGTCGGCAAGCTGTGCGAGATCCCGGTCGGTCCCAAGGAATACCGCCGGCTGATCCCGATCATCACCGACGATTATCCCGATCCCGATTTCGGCTCGGGCGCGGTCAAGATCACCGGCGCGCATGATTTCAACGACTATGCGGTGGCGATGCGCAACGGCATCCCGCTTTATGCGCTGATGGATACCAAGGGCGCGATGCGCGCCGACGGGTTGCCCTATGACGAAAGCGCCGACATCGCCACCCGCGCGGCACGCGGCGAGGATGTCGGCGATGTCTCGAACGTCAACCTTGTCCCCGAGGATCTGCGCGGCCTTGACCGGTTCGAGGCCCGCAAGGCGGTGATCGACCAGATCAATGTCGAGGGGCTGGCGGTCACCTATCTGCACAAGGAAATCGACAAGGAGACGGGCGCCGAGCATCTGGAACGCCGGCCGCTGGTCGATGCGAAACCGATCATGCAGCCCTTTGGCGACCGCTCGGGCGTGGTGATCGAGCCGATGCTGACCGATCAGTGGTTCGTCGATACGCAGCGCATCGTCGGCCCGGCGCTTGAGGCCGTCCGCGACGGTCGCACCCGGATCCTGCCCGAGCAGCATCGCAAGGTCTATTTCAACTGGCTGGAGAATATCGAGCCCTGGACGATTTCCCGCCAGCTCTGGTGGGGGCATCAGATCCCGGTCTGGTACGGGCTGGACCTGTCGCTGGAGGGCCAGGTCGATGACGATCATGACGGCGCGCTGGACGAGGTGGAAATCTTTGCGCTGCTGGAGGAAGGGCTGGTCCATCGCGACGAGATCCATCGTGCCGCCGCCCATTTCCCGGAGGTGGTCGAGCAGTTCCGCGACAGCATCGCCGGCCTGCCGCAGCCGCTGGAAATCAGCCGCGTGATCGAGGTTGCCGACCGTGCCGCCGCCATTGACGCCTTTTCGCAGGGGCTGGCGGAATACAACCTGTCGCAGGACCCGACGAAACTGGTCTATCCGGTCTGGCGCGACCCCGACGTCCTCGACACCTGGTTCTCATCCGGTCTCTGGCCCATCGGCACGCTGGGCTGGCCCGAGCCGACCGAGGAAATGCGCAAGTATTTCCCGACCGATGTGCTGGTCACCGGCTTTGACATCATCTTCTTCTGGGTCGCCCGGATGATGATGATGCAGTTGGAGGTCGTGGGCGACATCCCCTTTCACACGGTCTATGTCCATGGCCTCGTGCGCGACGAAAAGGGCGCGAAGATGTCGAAGTCCAAGGGCAATGTCATCGACCCTCTGACGCTGATCGACGAATATGGCGCCGACGCCATGCGCTTTACCCTGACCAGCATGGCCGCGATGGGCCGCGATCCCAAGCTGGGCCCGAAACATGTCGAGGCGAACCGGAACTTTGTCACCAAGATCTGGAACGCCACCCGCTTTGCCGAAATGAACGGCGTGCGCGGCGGCGTTGTGCGGCCCGCGCCCCGGCATGTGGTGAATCGCTGGATCATCGGCGAGGTCGCGCGCATCCGCATCGCCACCGATGAGGCGCTGGAAACCTATCGTTTCAACGATGCGGCGACCGGGCTTTATGCGTTCGTCTGGGGCAAGGTCTGCGACTGGTATGTGGAATTCTCAAAGCCGCTGTTCGACGGCGAATACCGGGATGAGACGCTGGCCACGATGGGCTGGGTTCTGGATCAGTGCTATACCCTGCTGCATCCGATCATGCCCTTTGTCACCGAAGAGCTTTGGGCGCTGACGGGGGATCGCGCCCGGATGCTGGTCCATGGCGACTGGCCCGAATACGGGGCCGAGCTGATTGACGCGGATGCCGACCGGCAGATGAACTGGGTGATTTCGCTGATCGAGAATATCCGCTCGGCCCGGGCGCAGATCGGTGTGCCGGCGGGGGCGCGTCTGGATCTGATCGTGACCGAGGCGGACGAGGCCGCGCGTGCCGCATTGGCCGGCAACGCGCCCCTGATCGAGCGCCTGGCGCGGGTGAACGCACCGAAGGATGGTGCGATGGCGCAAGGCATGATCTCGGTCGCGGCCTTGGGGGCGAGTTTTGCCCTGCCGGTCGGCGATATCATCGACGTTCAGGCCGAAACCGCGCGGCTGGAGAAATCCGTGGCCAAGGCGGAAAAGGATGCAGGCGGGCTGCGCGGGCGGCTGGGCAATCCGAAATTCGCCGAGAATGCCGGGGCCGAGGTGATCGAGGAAACCCGCGACAAGCTGGCCGCGCTGGAGGACGATATCGCCCGGATCAGGGCGGCCCTTGCGCAGCTGGCCGCGATGTAGGCGGGCCTTACTGCCTGTGGCGCGGGCGGCATGGATATTTGGATGAAGAAGAAAGTCAGGGCCGTTCCGAAAGGGCGGCCTTGATGCTGTTTGCGATCATTTCGGGGACGGTGGCGGCCAGACCGACCGGGGGCAGGGTGATGCCCTGGAAGGCGGCCTTCTTCAGTGCTGCGGGCAGGTCGTCGGTGACATGTTCGGCGCGGGTCGCGAAAAGCGGCAGGCAGATGCTGCGCGCGGGCAGGTTTCGGGCGGCCTCCGTGATATAGGGGCTTTCCTCGATGAAGCCGCAGCTTGCGGCGGCGACATGCGTGGCGAGGCTTTGGGCCATCGCCTGCGCGGCCTGGGCCGGGGCGCGGGACCGGCCCGAGCCATGGGCGGCGATCAGCAGGTGGGTTTCGGCCAGTGGCCAGCCTTGCTGGTGGGCGGCCTTGGCGATCAGCGCATGGCACAGCGCGGGCAGGCCGGGATCAGCCCCAAAGGGCGGCAGGATGCGTGCGTTTGCCGCGCCTGCAAGGGCAAGCCGGCGGGGCAGCTCGCTGCGCGTGAACCAGCCCGAGGCCATGAACATCGGATAGATCAGCGTGTCGTCCCGGGCGATATCCAGCGCGCCGGGCATGGCCAGCGTCGCGCCCCTGACCTGCGCCTGCGGCATATGGGCGGCGACCGAGGCGGCAAGGGCCTCGACCGCCTGTTGCTGAGGGCCGGGATCGCCAGGCTGGCCATGGGCGACGATCAGCGCGCTAGTCACGGAAGGATGCCGAGAAGGGTTCGGGGATGGTGAATTCGGTCAAGGCGCGGGCGCGGGCCATGGCCGACATCTTGCGCGCCGTCCGCTCGACGATGCGCTGCATTTCCTGCGCGTCGCGGGTCTGGGAAAACGGTCCCATATACCAGCGGATGAAGGTGAAGCAGGCCACGTCCTCCAGCGCCTGCACGTCCTCGTCGCGCTTGATGCCCTGTTTGGTCAGCATCTTTTCGGCATGTTCGATATCGCTGTCCGGATAGCCGGCATCGCGCATGATTTCGGCCACCCGGGCGGCATGGCGGCGACCCTGTTCCGTGCGCCATTTCAGGTAACCGGGGCGGTCCATGGGGAAATCCTTGCGCGGCAGTTTCCAGCGCTCGATATGCTGGCCGCGGCAGGCGATGCGCAGGGGCTCGGCGGCACCGGGGTAAAGCGCCTCTTGCTCGGCCGTCATGCGCTGGCCGTAGAGCAGTTCGTCGGGCTGGCCGTCGGTCCGGTTGGGGTCGGCGGCATTGGCCTTGTCGATGGCGTCGAAAGCGGTCTGAAGGCGGGTCATCTGCATCCTTTCTTTGCGCCATCATGCCGCAGGGGGCTGCGGCGTCAACGCGGATTGCCGCCTGCCGGGCGCGGCGCTAGGGTCCGGGTCATGGAATGGGCGGAGTTTTCCCTGGCGCTGGCGGCATTTCTGGGATCGCATGTGATCCCGGCGCGGTTTCGCGGCCCGCTGATCGCAAGCCTCGGCAAGCGCGGCTATGTGCTGGGCTACAGCGTGCTGTCGCTGGCGCTGCTGTACTGGCTGATCCTGGCAGCCGGGCGCGCGCCCTTTGTCGAGATCTGGCCGCATCAGCAATGGATGCGCTGGCTGGTCAATATCGTCATGCCGGTGGCGGCGGTCGCGGTGGCCGTCGGTGGCATGACCGGGCTGATGGCGGGATTCGCGCTGTGGGCGGGCGCGCATCTGGTTGCGAACGGGGATCTGGCCCATGTCATCCTGTTCGGCCTGCTGCTGGTCTATGCGCTGTTCGGGCTGGCGGTGATGCTGCGCCGGGGTGCCGTGCTGCGGCTGCGTTGGAGTTATATCGTGGTGGCGCTGCTGGTCTGGGCGGTGCTGTTCCACCTGCACCCGCTGGTGATCGGGGTCAGCCCCCTGCCGTGACCGGAGGCAGGAAACCCGCCGGGATACGGTCCCGCCCGTCAAGGATCAGGTCGGCCAGCATGGCCGCGCAGGCGGGCGCCATGGCCAGCCCGATCTTGAAGCCGCCATTGGCGATGTAATGCTCCGGCCGTCCGGGCCACGGCCCGACCATGGGCGCGCGGGATTTCGCCCGGGGCCGAAGGCCTGCCCAGCGGTCGATCACCGGCGCATCGGCCAGCGCCGGGCAGAGCGCACGGGCCTTGTCGATCAGCGCATCAAGCTGGCTGTCCGTGCCGCAATCCGCCACATCGCGTTCCGAGGTCGAGCCGATGGCCAGCGTCCCGTCCGCATGGGGCACGATATGCAGCCCGTCGGCAAAGACCTGCGGCTGGTGCGGCGCGTCAAAGGCCAGCAGTGCCGACTGCCCCTTGACGCCATTGCCGCCAAAGGGGGCAAGGCCCGCGACCCCGGTGGCCCAGATCGCGGGGGTATCGGGGGTGGGGGCGCTGCCCTCGACGATCTCGCCCCCTTTGGCGCGGATCGCGGCGGCCAGCGCGGCGCAGGCGCGGCGCGGGTTGATCCGCGCGGTCAGCCGGTCCACCAGCCACAGCCCCGAGGGCGAGGCGGGAACCAGCGCCGCATCCGGCGTCCCGGTCATCTCGATCGCGGCCCAATCGGGCCAGTTGACACGCCCGGCTTTGATGCGGTCGCGCATGCGGGCCTCGGCCCCCATGGGGACAGGCTGGATGCGGCCGGTGCGCCCATAGCCCGGATCCGTGCCGCCGGCCCGGGCCACCTCGGCCCACCAATCCGCGGCCTTGATCAGCGCCTCAAGCTGCACCTGTTTCTTGGCGTTCCAGTTTTCCGGCGCATGCGGGGCCAGCGCGCCCACATGCCCGCCCGAGGCCCCGGCACCGATATGCGCGACCTCATGGACCGCGACCGGCTGGCCCCGGCGCAGCAATTCCCAGGCACAGGACAGGCCAAAGATGCCCGCCCCGGCGATCACCCGTTTTTCGCTTGCCATATCGCCGCCTCTTGCCGCATCTGCCCGGGAAAAGGAGTTAACGCGGATGGATCAGCAGGGCCAGAGCGGCGCCGATCTGGATTGGCGCGAGGGGGGGATCCCGGTCTCGCGCCGCTTTGACGATCCCTATTTCAGCCTGAATGGCGGGCTGGCGGAAACGCGGCATGTGTTTCTGGCCGGCAACGACCTGCCCGCGCGGCTGCGCCCCGGGTTTCACGTCGCGGAACTGGGCTTCGGCAGCGGGTTGAACCTGCTGGCGCTGGCGCAGGTGGCGACAGTGCCGATCCGCTTTACCAGCTTCGAGGGCTTTCCGATGTCCCCGGATGAACTGGCCCGCGCACATGCCGCCTTTCCGGAGCTGCCCGGGCTGTCGCAGGAACTGCGCGAAGGCTGGCCCGCGCGGGGCTTTACCGTCGGGCAGGTGACGGCCGAGGTGATCGGGGGCGATGCCCGCGATGCCCTGCCGGCATGGCCGGGCCGCGCGGATGCCTGGTTCCTGGACGGTTTCTCCCCCGCCAAGAATCCCGAAATGTGGGACGATGCCCTGATGGCACAGGTTGCCCGCCATACCGCGCCGGGCGGCACATTCGCGACCTATACGGCGGCGGGGCATGTGCGACGCGCGCTGGCGCAGGCCGGCTTCACCGTTACCCGCGCGCCCGGTTTCGCCGGCAAACGCCACATGACCCGGGGCTGCCTTTAGCGGCGGACCCGGGGGATGCGGCTCGCCGCGTAATTGACCGGCGGATGCGGCGGGCGGCCATGGGTGCGGCTCCAGAAGGAGGCGCCGCCAAGGCGCAGAAGGACCGGCACGGCCAGCACCATGCCGGCGATGAAGCCGGCGATATGCGCGATATAGGCAACCCCGTCATCCGCCTGCACCGCCTGCGCGACAAGCTGGATCCCGAACCAGACCATCAGCAGCACCCAGGCCGGGATGGTAAAGCGCTTGATGATGATAATGATGATCGCGATCACATCGACACGGGCGCGCGGAAACAGCAGCAGATAGCCCCCCATCACCCCCGCGATCGCGCCCGAGGCGCCGACCATGGGCACCGTGCTGAACGGATCGGACAGGATCTGCCCGCCCGCCGCCGCCAGCCCGCAGACCAGGTAAAAGACCAGAAAGCCCAGATGGCCCATCTGATCCTCCAGATTGTCGCCGAACACCCACAGGAACAGCATGTTGCCGGCGATATGCATGATGCCGGCATGCAGGAACATATGGGTGACCAGCCCCCACAGCCACGCGCCTTGCGAAATGGCGGCGGGATACAGCGCCAGCCATCCCCACAGCTCGCCCATGGCGCCGGCCCAGGGCATGGTCAGCAGGAACATCGCGACATTGGCAAGGATCAGCGCGTTCCTGACATAGGGCGTACGCTCGGAGGGGTTGTGATCGCGGATCGGGAACATGGGCCTGCCTTGGACTGACCGGCGCAGGGTGAAGCAAGCGCGGTGATAGCGCAAGCGGCCCTGTTCGGCGCCGGGGCGGGCGTATAGCATCGCCGCGAATCGTCCATCAGGGGGGCTGACATGACCAGCATGACCGATCGCAAGAACGCCGCCATCTCGCGCGGCGTCGGTATGACCACGCAGATCTATGCCGACCGGGCCGAGAATGCCGAGATCTGGGACAAGGAAGGCAATCGCTATATCGACTTTGCCGCCGGCATCGCGGTGGTCAATACCGGCCACCGCCACCCCCGCGTGATCCAGGCGGTCAAGGATCAGCTGGACCGCTTCACCCATACCTGCCATCAGGTCGTGCCTTATGAAAACTATGTCGCCCTGGCCGAACGGCTGAACGCCGCCACCCCCGGCAAGGGGCCGAAAAAGACCGCCTTCTACACCACCGGCGCCGAGGCGGTGGAAAACGCGATCAAGATCGCGCGGCACTATACCGGCCGCCCGGGCATCGTCGCCTTTTCGGGCGGGTTCCACGGCCGCACCTTCATGGGCATGTCGCTGACCGGCAAGGTCCAGCCCTACAAGGCCGGCTTCGGGCCGATGATGAACGATGTCTGGCACCTGCCCTTCCCGAACGATCTGCACGGCGTCACGCAGGATCAGGCGCTGGCGGCGCTGGATCGCCTGTTCAAATCCGATATCGACCCGGCCCGCGTCGCCGCGCTCATCATCGAGCCGGTGCAGGGCGAGGGCGGCTTTTACGAGGCTCCGGCCGGCTTCATGCAGCGGCTGCGGGAAATCTGCGACCAGTATTCCATCCTGCTGATCGCCGATGAGGTGCAGACCGGCTTCGCCCGCACCGGCAAGCTCTTCGCGATGGAGCATCACGGCGTCGCGGCCGATCTGACCACCATGGCCAAGGGGCTGGGCGGCGGCCTGCCGATCAGCGCCGTCACCGGCCGGGCCGAGGTGATGGACAGCCCCGCCCCGGGTGGCTTGGGCGGCACCTATGCCGGCAACCCGCTGGCGGTCGCCGCCGCCCATGCCGTGCTCGACGTGATCGAGGACGAGGATCTCTGCGCCCGCGCCACCCGCCTGGGCCAGCGCCTGAAACAGCGCCTTGCCGGCATCGCCTCGGATGTGCCCGAAATTGCCGATATCCGCGGCCCCGGCTTCATGAACGCGGTCGAATTCAACATTGCCGGCAGCGAAAAGCCCAATCCCGATTTCGCCAATCGCGTCCGGGAAGAGGCGCTCAAGCGCAACCTGATCCTGCTGACCTGCGGCGTCTACGGCAATGTCATCCGCTTCCTCGCCCCCCTGACCATCCAGGACGAGGTCTTCGACGAAGCCCTGACCATCCTCGAGGATTCGCTGCGCGCCGCCCGCGCCTGATGCGGAAAGGCCCGACCATCCGGCCGGGCCGGCCCTTCTTCTTCACTCAAATATCCATGCGGCGGCGAAGCTCGCGCTATGCCAGCGCCCTGGTGCCCATATCCAGGAATTTCTGCCGCCGTTCCCGGACGATCTCGGCGGCGGCCATGCCGGTGAACTCGTCCAGCATGGCCTGGATCGCATCGCCCACGGATGCGATGGCCTCAAGGGGGGCGCGCTGCGCGCCGCCCATCGGCTCGGGGATGATCCGGTCGATCACGCCCAGCTTCCTCAGATCCTGCGCCGTCAGCTTCAGTGCATGGGCGGCCTCGCGCATCTTGTTGGCATCCTTCCACAGGATCGAGGCGCAGCCCTCGGGCGAGATCACCGAATAGATCGAATGTTCCAGCATCGCCACGCGGTTGGCGCTGGCGAATGCCACCGCCCCGCCCGAGCCGCCCTCGCCGATCACGACCGAGATCAGCGGCACGCCGATCTGCAGGCATTTCTCGGTCGACCGCGCGATGGCCTCGGCCTGGCCGCGCTCTTCGGCGCCCTTGCCGGGATAGGCGCCCGAGGTATCCACCAGCGTGATCACCGGCAGGTGGAAACGGTCCGCCAGATCCATCAGCCGGATCGCCTTGCGATAGCCCTCGGGGCGCGCCATGCCGAAATTGTGCAGCAGGCGCGACTTGGTGTCATTGCCCTTTTCATGGCCGATCACCACGCAGGGCCGGTCGCGGAACCGCGCCAGCCCGCCCATCACGGCCAGATCCTCGCCAAAGGCGCGGTCGCCGGCCAGTGGCGTGTATTCGCTGAACAGGTGCTCGATGTAATCCTTGCAATGCGGCCGCTCGGGGTGGCGGGCGACCAGCGTCTTGCGCCAGGGATCCAGCGATTTGTACAGATCCTGCAACATCTCGCCGGCCTTCTTGTCCAGCGCGGCGGCCTCTTTCTGCAGATCGACGCCCTCGCCCTTGCCGGCCAGCGCGCGCAGTTCCTCGGCCTTGCCTTCGAGATCGGCGAGAGGCTTTTCGAACTCAAGATAGGTCATTCCTGGCTCCGCGATGTCATCCGGTCTGGTTGCGCCTGTATGCTTGCCGCGGGCCGGGATTGCAATGCCAAGGCTTACCAGCGGGCCAGCGCATCCTCGTCCTCGGCCCTGGCCTCGACCCAGGCGCCGGGACCGGCGGGGCCGATTTCGCGCTTCCAGAACGGCGCGCGCGATTTCAGCCAGTCCATCAGATATTCGGCGCCGTCAAAGGCCGCCCGGCGATGGCGGGCGGCGGTCGCCACCATCATGATCGTCTCGCCGGCCTCCAGCCGGCCATGGCGGTGGATGATGCGCCAGTCGCGCAACCCGAACCGTTCCGCCGCCGCCTCGCCATAGGCGGTCATCGCCTTTTCGGTCATGCCGGGATAATGCTCGATCTCCAGCGCGACCAGCCGGCCCCCTTCGGCCCTGACCAGCCCCGAAAAGCTGACAATGGCGCCCGCGCCGGCGCCGAAATCCCGCAATTCCTCGCCAATGTCGAAGGCGTCGCGCTGCAGCCGGGCGACCATCTCAGCCCCCGGTCATTGGCGGGAAAAAGGCGACCTCGCGGGCCGCGCCAAGCGGGGCGTCCAGATCGGCCAGTTCCTGATCTAGGGCGACGCGCACGGCCGACAGGTCCGACAGCGCCGCCGCGTGCCATTCGTCCATGGCGGCCAGCTGCGCCACCAGTTCGCGCACCGTCGCGGCATCGGTTTCGATCCTTTCGCGGGGCTGGCCGATGCGTTCGCGCAGCCAGGCGAAATACAGGACATCAAGCGCCATCGGCATCCCTCAGATGTGGCCGCGCCTTGTCGAAATAGTCCCAGCCGGTGATCGCGGTCAGCAGGGCCGCGATCCAGATCAGCGCGAGCCCGGCCTGGGTGGCCAGATCCGACCAGCTGTCCGACCATGGCAGGCTGGGCTCTCCGACCAGCGGCGGGCGTCCGGTTTCATAATAATTCAGGCCGGTGCCCAGAAACAGCACGGCGATGGCCACCATCTGCGCTGTGGTCTTCCACTTGGCGAGATTGGTCACTTTCAGATGCCGCGCCTCATGGCCCAGAAATTCGCGCAGGCCCGAGACGAAAACCTCGCGGAACAGGATCACGGTCGAGGGCAGGATCAGCCAGGGGTTCATCCCCGAATAGCCGGTGATGACCACGACCGCGATGATCACCATGGCCTTGTCGGCGATCGGATCCATGGCGGCGCCGAATCGGCTTTCCTGACCCCAGGCGCGGGCCAGATGACCGTCCAGCCAGTCGGTCGCGGCGGCGACCAGAAACAGCACCAGCGCCGCGAAATCTGCAAAGGGCCGGCTGAGGAACAGAAACATCAGCGGCACCAGCGGCGCGGCCACCAGTCGCAGAACAGTCAGGATATTGGGCAGGGTCCAGCGCATGACTGCAATCTAGGCACTTGTCGCGGCGGGGGGAAGGGGGCGCGACAATTGCAGCCGGGGATCGGACAGCTAACCTTTCTGGAAATGATCGACGATCTTCTGGGCCATGGCCTCGCTGATCCCCCCGACCGCGACCAGATCGGCAAGACCCGCGCGGCTGACCGCCTTGGCACTGCCGAAATGCGCCAGAAGGGCGCGCTTGCGCGCGGCGCCGATGCCGGCGATCTCGTCCAGCGGGTTGGCCATGACGGCCCTGGCGCGTTTCGCGCGATGGCTGCCGATAGCCCAGCGATGCGCCTCGTCGCGCATGCGCTGGACGAAATACAGCACCGGGTCGTTCATCCGCAGGGCAAAGGGCCGCTGGCCGAAGCGGTGAAACTCCTCCTTGCCGTGGTCGCGATCCTCGCCCTTGGCGACGCCGATCATCGGGACGTCCTCGACCCCCAGTTCGGCCATGATCTGGTGGACGGCGCTGACCTGCCCGGCGCCGCCGTCGATCAGCAGCAGGTCGGGCCAGGCCTCGGTCTCGCGGTCGGGATCGTCCTTGAGCAGACGGGCAAAGCGGCGGGTCAGCACCTCTTTCATCATGCCGAAATCGTCGCCCGGCGTGATCTCGGTGCCCTTGATGTTGAACTTGCGATACTGGCTCTTGATCCAGCCCTCGGGGCCGGTGACGACCATGCCGCCGACCGCATTGGTGCCCTGGATATGGCTGTTGTCATAGATCTCGATCCGGCGGGGCGGGGCGGGCAGGTCGAAGGCATCGGCCAGACCTTGCAGCAGGCGGGCCTGCGCGGCGCTTTCCGACATGCGCCGCGCCAGGCTTTCGCGGGCATTGCGCAATGCGTTTTCCACCAGTTCCGCCTTTTCGCCGCGCCGGGGCACGCCCAGCGTGACCTTGCGCCCGGCCTTGTCGGAGAGCGCGTCCTGCATCAGGTCCGGGTCCTCGATCCCGTGCGACAGCAGGATCATGCGCGGCGGCACCTTGCCGTCGTAGAACTGCGCCAGAAAGGCCTGCATCACCTCATCGGCGGATTCGACGCCGTTCAGCTTCGGATAGAAATCGCGGTTGCCCCAGCTTTGATTGCCGCGGATGAAAAAGACCTGCACGCAGGCCTGCCCGCCCTCCATGTGCAGCGCGACGATATCCGCCTCGGCCACGCCGCGCGGGTTGATCGCCTGCACAGACTGCACGGCGGTCAGCGCCTTGATCCGGTCGCGCAGGGCGGCGGCGCGTTCGTATTCCATCGCCTCGGAGGCCGCCGCCATCTCGGCCGCCAGCTGCGCCTGGATGGTCGTGGTCTTGCCCTGCAGGAACTGCTCGGCATCCCTGACCAGCGCGTTGTAATCGTCAAGCTCGATCCGCCCGACACAGGGCGCGCAGCAGCGCTTGATCTGGTAAAGCAGGCAGGGCCGGCTGCGGTTGGCGAATGTCGCATCCGTGCAGGAGCGCAGCAGAAACACCCGCTGCAACTGGTTCAGCGTCCGGTTCACCGCGCCGGCGCTGGCAAAGGGGCCGTAATAATCGCCCTTTTCCGATTTCGCGCCGCGATGCTTCTTGATCTGGGCAAAGGGGTGGGACTTGGCAACCAGAATATTGGGAAACGACTTGTCGTCGCGCAACAGCACGTTGTAGCGCGGCTTGAGCTGCTTGATCAGGTTCTGCTCCAGAAGCAGCGCCTCGGTCTCGGTGCGGGTGGTCAGGAACATCATCGAGCAGGTCTCGCGGATCATCCGCTCGATCCGCGCGGAATGGCCATGCGCGCGCGCATAGCTGGAGACCCGCGCCCGCAGGTTCCGCGCCTTGCCGACGTAAAGCACCGCGCCCTGCGCATCCAGCATGCGATAGACGCCGGGCGAATTGTCCAGCGTCCTCACATAGTCCTGGATCAGCACCTGGCCGGTCCGTGCCGGCGGCTTTTCTGGGTCGGAATCGGTCATGCTGCTAATAAAGTGATTCTTTCGTCTGGCTGCAAATTTGAACCGATAAGTTCAAGATGAATCCTTTCCACGGAATCTGTGGATAACTCTGTGGGTGGCCTTGGGGGCAGTGAGCAAACTGCGAGGCTCTATTGAGAAATCCACGGTTTGCCCAAATATTAGGCACAAACATAGACTATTGATTTCAAACGATATTTTTTGTGATCGCCACAATCTACTGAATTCCTTGCCAGAATCGTGAAGCTTTGGTGAACGCCAAGCCAAAGGTGGACAAGTCATCGCGTCAGAGGCGAAGCCGGGCCCTATTCTACTCCCAGAACATCCGGCGTCCGCCATGCCAGATGCTGCCCTCCGTCCACGCAGATCAGCTGCCCCGTGACCGATGGCGCGTCGATCAGATAGCCGACCGCCGCGCAGATGTCGTCGGGTCCGGCGCCGCGTTGCAGGATGGTGGCGGCACGCTGGCGGGCGAAATGCTCGTCGCTTTGGCGGATCCCCTGCAGGGTCGGGCCGGGGCCGATGGCGTTGACCCGGATATCGGGCGCCAGAGCCTGGGCCGCGCTGCGCGTCAGCCACCAAAGCCCCGCCTTGGCGATCGAATAGGTCATGAATTCGGGCGTCGGCTTCAGCACGCGCTGGTCTATCATATTGATCACCAGCGCCCGCGCGCGCGGCTCATCCGTGCCGTGATCCGCTTTGGGCGCCTGTCGCGCAAAGGCCTGGGTCAGCAGAAACGGCGCCCGCAGGTTCGAGCCGATATGCCGGTCCCAGCTTTGCCGCGTGGCGCTGTCAAGATTGTCATATTCAAAGATCGAGGCATTGTTGACCAAAAGCGTCAGCGGCCCCAGCACGGCGGCAACCCGGCCGATCAGCGTCTCGGTCTGGTCGAGATCCAGCAGATCGGCGTGAAAGGCCTCGGCCCGGACGCCCATGGCGCGGGCCTCGGCTGCCGTGGCCTCGGCCCCATCGGCCGAGTGGTGGAAATGGATCGCGACATCCTGACCGCGCCCGGCCAGATACAGCGCGATGGCGCGGCCGAGCCTCTGGCCGGCGCCGGTGATCAGCGCGGTCACAGGATCATCCCTAGATAGATCGCATAGATGCCCAGCAGCGCCGCGCCGGCCAGCCGGTTCAACTGCCAGCCGCGAAACAGGAAGGGCGCCGGCAGCAGCGCGGCGGCCAGCATGATCCACAGGTCCAGCCGCAGCATCTGCGCCGGCACGGGCAGGGTGCCGATCAGGGCGGTGACGCCCAGTATCGACAGGATATTGAAGATATTCGAGCCGATGACATTGCCAAGCGCAAGATCCGCGCGCCCGCGCAGCGCCGCGATGACCGAGGTCGCCAGCTCGGGCAGCGACGTGCCGACGGCGACCAGCGTCAGGCCGATCACCGCCTCGCTGATGCCCAGCTGGCGCGCGATATCGGTCGCGCCCGCGACCAGCATCTGCCCGCCGACCGGCAGGGCGATCAGGCCGATCAGCAGCCAGAGCAGGATCGTGCGCCAGCCGGCAGCCTGATCGCCGGCGGGCAGATCGACGCTGCCCTGCCGCGCCGTCGTGATCTGGCGCCACAGGACGGTGGCCAGAGCGGCCAGCAGGATCGCGCCCTGCGGCCGGCCCAGCGGCCCCATGAAGGCCATGGCGATCAGCAGGATCGAGGCCGCGATCATCATGACCCAGCTTTCGCGCAGGTCGGTGTCGCGGGTGGCAATGCCCGAAACCAGGGCCGGCAGGCCAAGGACCAGCAGGATATTCGCGATATTCGAGCCGATGACATTGCCAAGCGCGATATCGGGCGAGCCGTTCAGCACCGCCGCGACCGATACGATCATCTCGGGCGCCGAGGTGCCGAAGGCCACGACCGTCAGCCCGACGATCAGCGCCGGCAGACCCAGGCGCAGGGACAGGCCGACCGCCCCCCGCACAAGAAACTCGCCGCCAGTGACAAGCGCGGCAAGGCCGAACAGGATCAGGAGCAACTCAACAATCATCTATGCGGCAGTCCAAGCAGGCGCGCGATCAGCCGGCGCAGGCCCGGCCCCGCCATGAGCGCAAGCGCGACGATCACCAGCAGGCACAAGATGACGAGCTTGATCATCCGCGGCCGGCCCCGAAACGCGCGAAGGCGCTGCGTTGCTCAAGGGAGTCGATGACATCATCGGCCGACAGGCCAAAGCGGCGCAGCAGCGAGGCGCGCGGGCCATAGGTCAGGAAACGGACCTTTTCGCCGTAAAGCTCGCGCATCTTCGGCACCAGATGCGCGATGCCATCGGCAAGGCCCAGTTTCACCGCCTCGCGCCCGGTCCAGATATCGCCGGTGAACAGGTCGGCATCGCGCGCCAGCCGGTCGCCCCGGCGGCTGCGGATCTGCTGCTTGAAGGCCTCGTGGATCGGGCCAAGCAGCCGGTCCAGCCGCGCGACATCCTCGGGCGTTTCCGGGCGGAACGGGTCGAGCAGCGATTTCGAGCGCCCGGCGGTATGCACGCGCCGCTCGATCCCGTGGCGCTGGATCAGCTCGTTGAAGCCGAAACCGGCCGAGATGACCCCGATCGAGCCCAGGACCGAGCTTTCATCGGCCCAGATGAAATCCGCGCTGGAGGCCAGCCAGTAGCCCCCCGAGGCGGCGACATCCTCGACAAAGGCGTGGACGGGAATGTCGTTTTCCTCGGCCAGGCGGCGGATGCGGGCGCCGATCAGGCTGGATTGCACCGGCGAGCCGCCGGGCGAGTTCACGGCCAGCGCGACCGCCGCCGGCCTGCGGCGCCGGAAGGCGCGTTCCAGCAGCGGCGCCAGTGCCGCGTCAGAGAGGCCCGTGCCTCGGCCGACGGCGCCGATCGCGCCCTGCAGGCGCAGAACGGCAATGCTGGGCGGGCGGTTCAGAAACGGGATTTTCATGGCAATCCAGATAGGCGCAGGGCGGCGCGCGGGCAAGCGCTCATCCGTGCTGTTTCAGAAATGTCATCACCTCGTCGCGCCCGGGCATCGCGTCGCCCGCCCCCTTGCGCGTGACCTGCAGCGCGGCGGCTGCGGCGGCATGGCGCAGGGCGGTGGCGATATCCTCGCCTCGCGACAGGCCGGCGGCGAACCAGCCGGCAAAGCAGTCGCCCGCCCCGGTCGTGTCCTCGGCCCGCACCTGAAACGCGGGCTGAAGCCGCGCCGGGCCGCCGCGCAGGTCGCGATATTCGGCCCCCGCCGCGCCCCGGGTGATCAGCATCCCGTCGATGGGCAGATCCTCGCCAAAGGCGGCGAAGGTGTCGCGGGCCTCGATTTCATTGACCGCGAGGATCGAGATATGGGGCAGGACCGCGCGCAGCGGCGCGATCTCGAACGGGGCGGCGGAATAGATCACCCGGGCGCCGGCGGCTTTCGCCTGCGCGGCGGCCTCGGGCTGCAGGCTGGTTTCATTCTGCAGCAGCAGGATAGCGCCGGGGCCGATCGCGGCAAGCTCCTGGGTCAGCAGGTTCTCCGGCAGGGCGCGGTTCGCGCCGCCATGCAGGATGATCGAATTCTCGCCCCCGGGATCGACCAGAATGATGGCATGACCGGTCGCGACCTCGGGCAGCCGCGCGATGGCCCGCGTGTCGACGCCGGCGGCGGCCAGCCGCGCCAGCACCCAGTCGTCGCCGGTCCCCATCGCCCCCAAATGCACGACATCCGCCCCGGCGCGGGCAGCGGCGACGGATTGATTCGCGCCCTTGCCGCCCAGCCCCAGCCGCAGATCCAGCGAGCCCAGCGTTTCGCCGGCCCGGGGCAGCGCGGCAAGCCGATACACATGGTCGATATTGATCGAGCCGAGATTATAGATGGTCATGCGCCCCCCTGTCCTTGCTCGCGCCATCTCACCGGGGGCGGCGGGTTTTGTCCAGAGCCGGCCCGCCAATGAAAAACGCGCCCCCGAAGGAGCGCGTCTTGCCGTCATTTATCCGCGATCACTCGGGCTGGCGGGCATGCTTGATCGACCACCAGAGCTTCTTGTTGGTCAGATAGAGCAGGGCGGACAGAACGATCAGGAAGATGACCGAGACAAAGCCGACCTGCTTGCGGTCCATCAGCTTGGGTTCGGCGGTCCACATCAGGAAGGCCGACACGTCGCGGGCCATCTGATCCACCGTGGCGGGGGTGCCGTCCTCATAGGTGACCAGATCGTCGCTCAGCGGCTCGGGCATCTGGATCCAGTTCCCGGCAAAGGCGGTGTTGTGGTAGAGAACGGCGCCCGCCTCTTCCTTGGTTTCACCGCTATAGCCGGTCAGGACGGCATGGATGTATTCCGGGCCGCCGATGCCGTTGATCAGCTGCGAAATCCCGGTGCCGGCGGGGCCGTGGAAGCCGGCCCTTGCCTTGGCCATCAGCGACAGATCCGGCCCCATGCCGTCGCCCGAGACGGTGGGGAAATGGTCGGTCGGGATGCGCGGGCGATCCTCGTCCGCTTCCGGGTCGTAGATATCGAAATTCGCGGCATAGGCGCGGACCTGATTTTCCGGCAGTCCGGGACCGTTCTGGTCTTCCAGGGTGCGCAGCGGCACATAGCGCAGACCGTGGCAGGCGGCGCAGACCTCGGTATAGACCTGCAGGCCGCGTTGCAGCTGGAACTGGTCATATTTGCCGAAAGGCCCCTCGAAGCTGAAGGAGATATCCTCGATATGAGGCTCTTCCGCAGCTTCCGCAACTTCCTCACCGGCAGGTTCTTCAGCGGTTTCGGCCTCTGCCGCCGGTTCTTCGGCCGCAGCTTCCTCGGCTACCGGCTCCTCTGCCTCAGGCTCCTCGGCCGCTGCCGGCTCTTCGCCGGCGGTGGCGTCCGCCTCGGCGGCCTGGGGGGCTTCTGTCATTGGCGCTTCGGCCACCGGCGCCTCGGTCGCGGCGGCCGAAGCCCCTTGAGCGGCATCGGAATCCTGGGCCAGCGCGCTGCCTGCCAAGACCATCGTCAGGGCCGCAACAGCCGTGAGCGATACGTTTCTCATGGTCATTGATGCCTCTCCTTACTCGGCAGGATGGGTTTCTGGCCCGTAATGGGCGTTGAAGTCTTCCTCGATCGTCTGCGGCATGGGCGCCGGCTTTTCGATGATGCCCAGAAGCGGCAGGATGATCAGGAAGTAAGCGAACCAATATGCCGAAGCCGCCAGCGCGATATAGGGATAGATCCCCTCGGTCGGCCGGGCGCCGACCCACATCAGGACGACAAAGTCCGCGGCCACAAGCCAGTACCACCACTTGAACAGCGGCCGGTACTGGCCGGAACGCACGCGCGAGGTGTCCAGCCACGGCACAAGGGCCAAGACCAGGATCGCCCCGAACATCGCCAGAACGCCGAAGAACTTGGCGTCGATGATGCCGAAGGACAGCCATTCGACCAGCATCACCACCCAGACATCCGCGGTAAAGGCCCGCAGGATCGCGTAGAAGGGCAGGAAGTACCATTCCGGCACGATATGGGCGGGCGTCGAAAGCGGGTTCGCCTCGATATAGTTGTCGGGGTGGCCCAGATAGTTCGGCATGAAGCCGACGACGGCGAAGAACACCACCAGGATCACGGCCAGCGCGAACAGGTCCTTGATCACGAAATAGGGCCAGAAGGGCACGGTGTCCTTGGCGGCCTCTTCCTTGCTGGTGCGGCGCACCTCGATGCCGGTGGGGTTGTTGTTGCCGGTGGTGTGGAAGGCCCAGACATGGAGCAGCACCAGCGCCGCGATCACGAAGGGCAGCAGGTAATGCAGCGAGAAGAAGCGGTTCAGCGTCGGGTTGTCCACCGCCGGCCCGCCCAGGAGCCAGGTCTGGATCGATTCGCCGATGCCCGGGATCGCGCCGAACAGGCCGGTGATCACCGTTGCGCCCCAGAAGGACATCTGACCCCAGGGCAGCACATAGCCCATGAAGGCCGTCGCCATCATCGCCAGATAGATCAGCATGCCGATGATCCAGGTCACTTCGCGCGGCGCCTTGTACGAGCCGTAATACAGGCCGCGGAAAATGTGGATGTAGACGGCAAAGAAGAACAGCGAGGCGCCATTGGCATGCAGGTAGCGGATCATGTACCCGCCATTGACGTTGCGCATGATGTGCTCGACGCTGGCGAAGGCCATGTCGGCATGCGGCGTGTAATGCATCACCAGCACGATGCCGGTCACGATCTGCAGGACCAGGCAAAAGGCCAGCACAATGCCCCAGATCCACCACCAGTTCAGGTTCTTGGGGGTTGGAATCATCAGCGTGTCATAGACCAGGCTGACGACGGGAAGGCGGCGATGCAGCCAGCGTTCAAAGCCCGTCCTGGGCTCGTAATGGTCGTGGGGAATTCCGGCCATCTGCGTCTCCTCAGCCCAGTTTGATGGTGGTTTCGTTGATGAACTCGGCCACGGGAACCGGCAGGTTCTTCGGTGCCGGGCCACGACGGATGCGTCCGGCCGTATCGTAATGGCTGCCATGGCAGGGGCAGAACCAGCCGCCGAAATCGCCTGCGCCGTCACCGATCGGCACGCAGCCCAGATGGGTGCAGACGCCGATCATCACCAGCCATTCGCCGGCCTCGTCCATGGTGCGGTTTTCGTCCGTTGCGGGCTCGCCGGGCTTGTTGGCGTTTTCCGCGCCCTGGTCGATCAGCTGGTTCAGTTGGACTTCGCGGCCCTGCTGGATTTCCTGTTCGGTGCGGCGGCGGATGAACACGGGCTTGCCCAGCCATTTCACCGTCAGCTGCGTGCCGGTCTCGACCCCGCTGATATCGACCTGGATCGAGGCAAGCGCCTGCACGTCTGACGATGGGTTCATCTGATTGACAAGCGTCCAGGCTGCGGCACCCGCCGCGATCGTGCCGGCGCCGGCAGTCGCGTAATAGAGGAAGTCCCTCCGGGTGCCGTGGTCGCCTGCGTGTTCGTCTGCGTGGGACACGGGTTTGATCTCCATTTTTACCCCTTGCGGGGCGATACGGCCGAACGGGCCGTGTCGAACACAGCCCTCGCTTAGGCGGTTCTAGCGATCAAATTCATGTCAGTCCAGAAGGCCAGCGGTGAGAATCTGCCGCATATCGCCGCAGGTGTGGGATTTTGGCTGCCGCCGGCGCCGGGCCAGGGCGGGCTAAAGAAGGCCTTCGCTGCGAAAGCTGAGTTCGCGCGCCTTGCCGATGATCAGATGGTCATGGACCGCGATTCCCATGACCTCGCCAGCCGCGACGATGCGGCCGGTCATCGCGATGTCGGCCTGTGACGGTGTCGGATCGCCCGAGGGATGGTTATGCACCAGAATCAGGGCGCTGGCGGTCAGTTCCAGTGCCCGGCGCATGATTTCGCGCGGATAGACCGGAACGTGATCGACCGTGCCGCGGGCCTGTTCCTCATCCGCGATCAGGACGTTCTTGCGATCCAGATAGAGGACCCGGAACTGTTCGATCTCGCGATGCGCCATGGCGGTGTGGCAATAGTCCAGCAGCGCGTCCCAGCTGGTCAGCACGGGGCGGTGCATGACGCGCGCCCGGGCAAGCCTTTGCGCCGCGGCCTCGACGATCTTCAGTTCCTGGATCACCGCCGGGCCGACGCCGGAGATTTCGCCCAGCCGGGCGGGTGGGGCGGTGAGCACGCGATTGAAGTCGCCGAAACGCTCCATGAGCCGGCGCGCCAGCGGTTTCACATCCTGGCGCGGGATGGCGCGGAACAGGACCAGTTCCAGCAGCTCGTAATCGGGCATCGCCGTGGCCCCGCCCTGCATGAAGCGTTCGCGCAGCCGCGCGCGGTGATCGGCCAGATAGCTGGGCGTCGGCCGGCCGCGCGGCGCGAGCGCGCCGCTGGCCGGCACCGCCTCATCCCCGGCGCGCCCGGAAGGGGCGCCTGGAAACAGCGGCAGCGGAGCTTCGTGAAAGGCGTGATTCCTGTCCATGGCAGCCACGTTGCCACGCGGGAATGAAAAAAGGGTTAAGCGGCGCTCAGCCCTTCATCTCGTCCCAGAAGCCCTTGATCTTATGAAAGAAACCCTGTGTCTGCGGGTTGTTGTCGGCCTTGATGTTCTCGAACTCGCGCAGCAGTTCCTTTTGCCGCGCGGTCAGATTCACCGGCGTTTCGACCGAAAGCTCGATCAGCATGTCGCCCGATTCGCCGCTCATGCCCGGACCGTGGCGCAGGGGCGGCATGCCTTTTCCGCGCAGACGCAGCTGTTTGCCCGATTGCGTGCCGGCGGGCACCTTGACCCGCGAGCGGCCGCCGTCGATGGTCGGCACCTCGATTTCGCCGCCAAGCGCGGCGGTCGCCATGCTGACCGGAACCTGGCAGGCCAGCATCTTGCCGTCGCGCAGAAAGATCGGGTGCTCCCTGACCTCGATGAAGATGTAAAGATCGCCGGCCGGGCCGCCGCGCATGCCGGCCTCGCCCTCGCCGGCCAGACGGATGCGGGTGCCGGTCTCGACCCCCGCCGGGATGTTGACCGACAGGGTGCGTTCCTTCTGGACGCGCCCGGCGCCGTGGCAATCCGTGCAGGGATTCTTGACGATCTGGCCCTGGCCGCCGCAGGTCGGGCAGGTGCGTTCGACGGTGAAAAATCCCTGCGTCGCCCGAACCTTGCCCATGCCGGAACACGTCGGGCAGGAGGTCGGCTCGACCGCGCCCTCGGCGCCGGTGCCGTTGCAGGAATCGCAGGCCACCGATCCGGGCACGTTGATGGTCTTTTGCACGCCGGCGAAGGCATCCTCAAGCGAGACGCGCAGGTTGTAGCGCAGATCCTGGCCGCGGCTGGCGCGCGAGCGGCCGCCGCCGCCGCCCGCGCGGCGGCCCATCATGTCGCCGAACAGATCCTCGAACACATCCGCGAAGGCCGAGCCGAAATCGCCGCCCGGATGACCGCCGCGCCCGAAGCCGCCGCCGCCATTTTCAAAGGCGGCATGGCCGAAACGGTCATAGGCGGCCTTTTTCTGACCGTCCTTCAGGCATTCATAAGCCTCGTTCACTTCCTTGAACTCGGCTTCGGAAACCTTGCAATCCTTGTTGCGGTCCGGGTGCAGCTGCTTTGCCTTGGTGCGATAGGCCTTCTTGATCTCGTCGGCCGACGCCCCCCGAGCAACGCCCAGAATATCGTAATAGTCGCGTTTCGCCATGTCGTTCGCGTCCGGGGTCCTTAAAGAAGCAACCGGCCCGTGCGGGTCTGCAGCGGGCCGGCCGGTTGGGTCACATCGCGCTTACTTGCGCTTGTCCTCGCCGAGATCCTCGAAATCGGCATCGACGATCTCGTCATCCACGTCGCGGGGGCCGGCCTCGTCATCGGCATCGGCCTTGCCGGATTCATCCTGGCTGGCCTTGTAGATGGCCTCGCCCAGCTTCATCGAGGCGTCCATCAGGTTCTGGATGCCGCCCTTGATCTTGCCGGCATCGTCGGACTTGAGCGTCTCTTCCAGCGCGCCGACGGCCAGCTCGATCGCCTCGACGGTCGAGCCGTCCACCTTGTCGCCATGCTCTTCCAGCGACTTCTTGGTGGTGTGGATCAGGCTTTCGGCCTGGTTCTTGGCCTCGACCAGTTCCTTGCGGGACTTGTCGGCCTCGGCATTGGCCTCGGCGTCCTTGACCATCTTCTCGATCTCGTCATCCGACAGCCCGCCCGAGGCCTGGATGGTGATCTTCTGTTCCTTGCCGGTGCCCTTGTCCTTGGCGGAAACCGAGACGATGCCGTTCGCGTCGATATCGAAGGTGACCTCGATCTGCGGCATGCCGCGCGGCGCCGGCGGGATGTCCTCAAGGTTGAACTGGCCCAGCAGCTTGTTGTCCGCGGCCATTTCACGCTCGCCCTGGAAGACGCGGATGGTCACCGCGTTCTGATTGTCCTCGGCGGTCGAGAAGATCTGCGATTTCTTGGTCGGGATGGTGGTGTTGCGGTCGATCAGGCGGGTGAACACGCCGCCCAGGGTTTCGATGCCCAGGGACAGCGGCGTCACGTCCAGCAGCACCACGTCCTTGACATCGCCCTGCAGCACGCCGGCCTGAATCGCGGCGCCAAGCGCCACGACCTCGTCCGGGTTCACGCCCTTATGCGGCTCCTTGCCGAAGAAGGAGGTCACTTCCTCGACCACTTTCGGCATCCGCGTCATGCCGCCGACCAAGACGATCTCGTCGATATCGCCCTTGGACATGCCGGCATCCTTGAGCGCGTCCTGAACCGGCTTCATGGTGCGCTTGATGAGGTCGCCGACCAGCGATTCCAGCTTGGCGCGGGTCAGTTTCATGACCATGTGCAGCGGCGTGCCCGAATCCTTGTCCATCGAGATGAACGGCTGGTTGATCTCGGTCTGCGAGGCGCTGGACAGCTCGATCTTGGCCTTTTCGGCGGCCTCTTTCAGGCGCTGCAGCGCCATCTTGTCGCGGGTCAGATCGACGCCATGCTCTTTCTTGAACTCGTCAGCGAGGTAGTTCACGATCCGCATGTCGAAATCCTCACCGCCCAGGAACGTGTCCCCGTTGGTGGATTTCACCTCGAACAGCCCGTCGTCGATCTCCAGGATGGTGATGTCGAAGGTGCCGCCGCCAAGGTCGTAGACGGCGATGGTCTTGGATTCCTTCTTGTCGAGCCCATAGGCCAGCGCGGCGGCGGTCGGCTCGTTGATGATGCGCAGGACTTCAAGCCCGGCGATCTTGCCGGCATCCTTGGTCGCCTGACGCTGGGCGTCGTTGAAATAGGCCGGCACGGTAATCACCGCCTGCTCGACCTTTTCGCCCAGATAGGATTCGGCGGTTTCCTTCATCTTCTGCAGGATGAAGGCGGAAATCTGGCTGGGCGAATACTGCTCGCCCCGGACCTCGACCCAGGCGTCGCCATTGCCGCCATCGACAATGCTGTAGGGGACGAGTTTCTTGTCCTTTTCGACTTCCGCGTCGCTGGTGCGGCGGCCGATCAGGCGCTTGACGGCGAAAATCGTGTTCGAAGGGTTGGTCACCGCCTGACGCTTGGCAGGCTGGCCGACCAGACGTTCGCTATCGGTGAAGGCGACGATCGAGGGCGTCGTGCGCGCACCTTCCGAGTTCTCGATGACCTTGGGCTGGCTGCCGTCCATGATGGCGACGCAGCTGTTCGTGGTCCCGAGGTCGATGCCGATGACTTTAGACATGCAATAACCTTTCTTGCGGCGATATTACGGGCTGCGGGTCCCATGAGGCCCCCGAAACCCAATCCCTGGATTGGTCCGGACGGGCCCGTCAGGCGGGCGCTCCCGGCGTTCATGGGCCTATATAGGAAGGGGTCTGGCGGCCTGCAAGCAGACCGCTTCGCAGAAAATATCGCTTTTGTGACGAATGTCCGGCCAGGCGTGGCCGCCGCGCCACCGGGCGGGTTCAGCGCCCCGCCCACCAGCTGATCGAGGCGGATCTGCGGGTCACGAATTCCGCCATCAGCCCGATCATCAGCAGCGCCAGCGTGGCATAGACCGGATATGTCAGCGAGGAATTGCGCGGCGCATAGTTGATGAAGGCGAAGCCGCGCGTCTGGTCGATGATGTGAAACAGGGGGTTCCAGGCAAAGATCTGCAGCATCGCGCCCGGCATGGTGTTGGCGACGAACATCTTGCCGGAAAACACCATGTTGATGCGCTGGTAGAACTGGGTCAGCACCGTCGCCGCCTGCGGCCACCAGGGCCGGATCGACAGAAAGATCAGCCCGATGCAGCAGCCCGAGAACCAGGACAGCAGCAGCATGCCATAGCAGGCCAGCGGGCGGTCGATCTCGACCGGCTCGACCAGGTAATTATAGGCCGACAGGATCACCACCGCCGAAAACGTCTGCCGGTAAAGCGCCGCCAGCGCCGCCGAGGTGATCAGCACGGCGGGGTTCATCGGTCCGTGCTTCATCATCTGGTTGTTCGGGTTGCCCATGCCCGAGACCGCGCCGATGGCCTGCGAATGGGCCATGAACATGAAGATCCCGGTCATGATATAGACGATGAAATCGCCCCGGATGGGCGAGGTCTTCACGCCGATGACCACGAACATCAGATAAAAGCCCAGGATCATGCCGACCGACTGCAGCACGGTCATGATCAGGCCGACCACGGCATTGCGCTGCCCCTTGCGCAGGTTGTTCACCGTGACATGATAGATCAGCGCCAGCGTCGAGAACGCGGCTTCGACCATGTTTCGGTTGCGTTGCTGCGTGAACATGGACAGGTTCGACTTCTGCTTGGGGTTGCCGGGCGCTTGCCCTGCGCGATCCGCCACATCATAAGGAACGCGAATGCCTGTTACAATCGGCGTGGCATCGCGGGAAGCCCGGTCTGGAAAGGAAAGCCCATGCAATTCGATCTATTGATTGCCGAAATGCGCCGCCTTGCCCTGCGGGCGGGCGCCGAGATCATGCGCATCTATGGCAGCGAGGATTTCGAGGTCCGCGCCAAGTCCGACGCCTCGCCGGTGACCGAGGCGGACGAGGCCGCCGACGCGCTGATTTCCGCCGGGCTGCGCGCCGCATTCCCCGATATTCCGCTGGTGACCGAGGAACAGGCCGCCACCCATGGCCAGACCCTGTCCAGCTTTCTGATCGTCGATCCGCTGGACGGGACCAAGGAATTCGTCCAGCGCCGCGGCGATTTCACCGTGAACATCGCCTATGTCGAGAATGGCGTACCGCGGCTGGGCGTGGTCTATGCCCCGGCCAAGGAACGCCTGTTCTACACCGCAGCCGAGGGTGGCGCGGTCGAGGAAAAGGCCCCCTTCGGCGAGACCCCCGGCGAGTTGACGCCGATCGGCGTGAACTCGATGCCCGACAATCGCGGCCTGATGGTCGTGGCCTCGAAATCGCATCGCGATGCGGCGACCGACGACTATATCGACCGCTATGGCGTGCGCGACATGACCTCGGCCGGCAGTTCGCTGAAATTCTGCCTTGTCGCCACGGGCGAGGCGGACCTTTATCCGCGGCTGGGCCGGACCATGGAATGGGACACCGCGGCCGGCGACGCGGTGTTGCGCGCGGCGGGCGGCGAGGTGGTGCGTTTCGACGACCATACGCCCCTGACCTATGGCAAGCCGGGCTTCGAGAACCCGTTCTTCATCGCCTTCGCGCCGGGTGTGCTGCTGGTCAAGGACTGATCCCATGTCCGTCGTCATCGTGATTCCCGCCCGCCATGCCTCGACCCGCTATCCCGGCAAGCCGCTGGTCGAACTGCGCGGCGCCTCGGGGCAGGGGCGCAGCCTGATCCGCCGCAGCTGGGAGGCGGCCTGTGCCGCGCGGGGCATCGACCGGGTGATCGTGGCGACCGACGACGCGCGCATCCGCGATCATGCCGAGGGGTTCGGGGCCGAGGTCGCGATGACCTCGACCGGGGCCCGCAACGGCACCGAACGCTGCGCCGAGGCGGTGGCCAATCTGGGCCTCGCGCCCGAGATCGTGGTGAACCTGCAGGGCGACGCGCCGCTGACCCCGGCCTGGTTCGTCGAGGATCTGGTCGCCGGGCTGCGCGCCGATCCCGGCGCCGATGTGGCGACGCCGGTGTTGCAGTGCACGGGCGCGATGCGTTCGGATCTGATCGCGGATCGCGTGGCGGGCCGCGTCGGCGGCACCACTGCGGTTTTCGGCCATGACCGGCGGGCGCTGTATTTCTCGAAAGAGGTGATTCCCCATGCAGGCGCCGAATTCGGCCCCAGCGATCCGACGCCGGTCTTTCACCATGTCGGCGTCTATGCCTATCGTCCCGCGCCGCTGGCCGAATATCCGACCTGGGACGAGGGGCGCCTGGAGACGCTGGAGGGGCTTGAACAGCTGCGCTTCCTCGAACGCGGCCGGCGCATCCTTTGCGTCGAGGTCGAGGCGCGCGGCCGCGAATTCTGGGAGCTGAACAACCCGTCGGACGTGCCCAAGCTCGAGGCGATGATGCAGTGCATGGGCATCGCCTGATGGTCCAGCCGCCGGCGCCGCCGGCCCGGACCAGCATTGTCATCGTCTCGCGCCACCGGCCTCAGGCGCTGGAGCGCTGCCTGACCGCGCTGAGCCGCCAGGACCACCCCGCCATCGAGATCGTGCTGGTCGCCGATCCGGGCTCGGTCGATATCTGTCCCGATCTGCCGCTGAAACGCTGCGTCTTCGACCAGCCCAATATCCCGGCCGCGCGCAACGAGGGCATCGCCCTGTCGGCCGGCGAGGTGATCGCCTTCATCGATGACGACGCGCTGGCGGTGCCGGGCTGGGCCAGCGCGCTGACCGCGCCCTTCGCTGATTCGCGCGTGCTGGCGGCGGCCGGTTTCACGCGCGGCCCCGACGGGCTGAGCTGGCAGGCCCGGGCCGAACGGCTGACCGCCTCGGGGCAGACCCGGCCGATCGGGCTGGACGGGGCCGCGCTGTTGCCGGTCGAGGGCGGCGAGCCTGTCAACACCATCGGCACCAATTGCGCGTTCCGCCGCGATGCGCTGCTGCGGATCGGCGGCTTCGATCCCGCCTATGGCTATTATCTGGACGAAAGCGACGTGAACATGCGCATGGCCGCGCGGTTTCCGCAGGCGCTGACGGCGGTGGTGCCGCAGGCGCAGGTGATCCACGGCCTTGCGCCGGGGGCGGATCGCAAGGCGGGCGGCGTGCCCGGCGATCTGACCCGGATCGGCCGTTCGGCGGCGATCTTTGCCCGGCGTCATGGCGGCGGCCCGGGCTGGGTGCGCGAATCGCAGCGTCGCCGGCTGTTGCGGCACATGCTGGCCGGCCGGCTGGACCCGTGCGCCGTCAGGCCGCTGCTGGCCACGCTGGAGCGTGGCCTGGCCGAGGGGCGGCGCGCCGTGCCGGCCCCCTTGCCCCCCTGGGACCGCCCCGATCCGCCCGCTTTCCGGCCCCTGCCCATGCGGCCCCTGCACGAGGTCTTTCTGGCCGGCTGGCACTGGCAGGCCCGGTCGTTGCGCGCCCGCGCGGCGGCGGCGGTGGCCGAGGGCGCGCTGGCGATGATCCTGCTGCTGACCCCCGGCTTCCTGCCGCACCGGATGCTGTTGACCGAGGGCGGCTGGTGGGAACAGCGGGGCGGCCTTTGGGGTGCCTCGCGCCCCGGCGATTCACCAGTATTTCTGACAAGTTGGACGAAAAGGATAAGCCGCGAGCGGGGGAATCTTCTGGACCTGAGCGCAAAATAGGCGGAAAATCGCACCGGAATGCCTGAAGCCTGACCTCGGTACAAGATCGGGGGAACGGTTTTGATGATCGGACACTTATTGTGCATGCGCCAGCAATGGGGATAACCCCGGACAATGTTGGCGTAGAAGTCAGGAGACCAATTATTATGAGTCGCAAAGTCACCAAGGCCATCTTTCCGGTAGCTGGCCTGGGCACCCGTTTCCTTCCCGCCACCAAAAGCATTCCCAAGGAAATCATGACCTTGGTCGATCGGCCGCTGATTCAATACGCGATCGACGAGGCGCGTGCCGCCGGGATCAAGGAATTCATTTTCGTGACCTCGCGCGGCAAGGGCGCGCTCGAGGATTATTTCGATCACGCTCATGAACTGGAATCGAACCTCAAGAAGGCCAACAAGACCGAGCTGCTGGATATCCTGCGTTCGACCAATATGGATTCGGGCGCCATCGCCTATATCCGCCAGCACAAGGCGCTTGGCCTCGGCCATGCGGTCTGGTGCGCCCGTCGTCTGGTCGGCAACGAACCCTTTGCCGTCATCCTGACCGATGACGTCATCATGGGCGAGCCGCCCTGCCTGCAGCAGATGATTGAGGCCTATCAGGAAACCGGCGGCAGCATGGTCGCCACCATGGAAGTGCCCTCGGAAAAGACCAAGGCCTACGGCGTTCTCGACATCGCCGAGGACATGGGCGCCATCGTCCGCGCCCGTGGCATGGTGGAAAAGCCCAAGGAGAATCCGCCCTCGAATCTGGCGGTGATCGGGCGCTATATCCTCGCCCCCTCGGTCATGCAGAACCTCAACAAGCTCAAGCAGGGCTCGGGCGGTGAGATCCAGTTGACCGACGCCATCGCCGACGAGATCGAGGAAGGCCGCGACGTGTTCGGCCTGCGTTTCCGCGGCGAGCGATTCGATTGCGGTTCCAAGGCGGGTTTCCTGCAGGCGACCGTGGCATTCGGTCTGGCGCGCGACGATCTGAAACATGAGTTCGGCGAATATCTGGAAGACATCATGTCCATGCGCAAGGCGGCGGAATAAGCGGTGGCGCGAACGGTTCTGGTGACGGGCGGGGCCGGCTATATCGGCTCGCACGCCTGCAAGGCCCTGCGCGATGCGGGCTTCGTCCCGGTCACCTATGACAACCTGTGCACCGGCTGGCGGGACGCGGTGAAATTCGGCCCCTTCGAGCAGGGCGAATTGCTGGACCGCGCCCGGCTGGACGAGGTTTTCGCCCGCCACAAGCCGGTCGCCGTGATGCATTTCGCGGCCCTCAGCCAGGTGGGCGAGGCCATGCGCGAGCCGGGCAGGTACTGGCGCGGCAATGTCTGCGCCTCGCTGACCCTGATCGAGGCGGCGCTGGCCGGCGGGGTCCGGGATTTCGTCTTTTCCTCGACCTGCGCCACCTATGGCGACCATGACGGGGTGGTGCTGGACGAGAACACGCCGCAGACGCCGCTGAACGCCTATGGCGCCTCCAAGCGCGCGATCGAGGACATGCTCAAGGATTTCGGCGCCTCGGACGGGCTGCGCAGCGTGATCTTTCGCTATTTCAACGTCGCCGGCGCCGATCCCGATGCCGAGGTGGGCGAGTTTCACCGCCCCGAGACGCATCTGGTGCCGCTGATCCTCGACGCCATCGATGGCAAGCGCGATGCGCTGACCATTCACGGCACCGATTACCCGACGCCTGACGGCACCTGCATCCGTGATTATGTCCATGTCATGGATCTGGTCGATGCCCATGTGCTGGGCCTGCGGCATCTGCTGGACGGCAAGGTGACCAGGGGCGGGCATGAGGTGTTCTGCCTGGGCACCGGCAACGGTTTTTCCGTGCGTGAGGTGATCGACCAGTCGGGCCATGTCACCAACCGACCTGTGCCGGTCAGCGAGGGGCCGCGGCGCGGTGGCGATGCGGTCAAGCTGGTCTCGGGCAGTGAAAAGGCGGTGGCGGTGCTGGGCTGGAATCCGGCGCGCTCGACCATGCCGCAGATGATCCGCGACGCCTGGCGCTGGCATCAGAACGGCGGATATGACGGCTGAGCCGGCGATTCTGCTGGATGTCTCGCGGCTTGTTTCGCGTCTTGGTTCGGGCCCGCTGACCGGCATCGACCGGGTCGAGGCGGAATGGCTGGCCCATCTGCAATGCCGCCCGCATCTGCTGCTGTGCCGCGTCCCGCGCGGCCAGTTGCTGCTGCCGCCGCGCGCCGGGGCCGAGATCCTGCGCTGGTCGCGGGGCGAGGGGCTTGCCGATCTGCCCCCGCCGGCGCTGCTCGAGCGGCTGCGCGGCGCGCGCGATCCGCGCGCCCGCGCCCGGGCCGCACTGCGCGGCATGGCGCTGGCGCGGTTGGGGCGCGACGCGGGCGGGCTGGCGCGGCATCTGCGCGGGCATCCTCAACCGGCGAGCTATGTGAATGTGGGCCATGCCAATCTGCTGCCCGGGCTGTGGGACAACCTGCGCGATCTGCGCCGCATCGTGCTGATCCATGACACGATTCCGCTGGATCACCCGGAATTCACCCGCGCCGGCCAGTCCGCGAAGTTCCGCGCCCGTTTTGCCGCTGCCGTGGGGCGGGCGGATCTGATCCTGACCATCAGCCAGGCGACACGTGACGATGTGCTGCGCTGGCGCAAGACCCTTGGCCTGCCTGACGCCGCCCCGGTCGAGGCGGTGCCCATCGGCACCCGCCTTGCCGCAGCATCGGGCGATCCGGGCATCGACACGCATGGGCCGTTTTTCGTCACCCTCGGCACCATCGAGCCGCGCAAGAACCATGCCCTGCTGCTGGACGCCTGGCAGGAACTGGGCCGGCGCCTGCCGCCCGACCGGATGCCACGTCTGTACATCATCGGCCGTCGCGGCTGGGAAAACCACGAGGTCTTCAGTCGTCTCGACCGGATGCCGGCGGACGGGCCGGTGCGCGAACTGGCCGATCTGGATGATGGCGCGGTCGCGCATCTGCTGTTGCGCAGCCACGGGCTTTTGATGCCCAGCCGGGCCGAGGGCTTCGGCCTGCCGTTGACCGAGGCGGCGGGGAGGGGGATCGCGGTCCTCTCTGCGCCGCTACCGGCGGCGCGCGAGCTTCTGGGCGATTATGCGCGCTACCTGTCGCCCGACGCGCCCGGCGACTGGGCCGATGCCGTCGCGGATCTGGCAAAGGGGGCGCCGCAAAGGTCACAACCGCTTGCAGTGCGTGACTGGCCCGGCTATTTCCGGGATATTGGCGCGCGGCTGGGGTGGGATTGCACCACGGATCCGCTGGGGCTAGTTCCTGATAAGACCGCTTGAGCAAGGGCAATCTGGGTTAGTGCTGCGCCTTTTTCGTATTTTCCGGCATAAGCTCAGGCTTCGCGCCCGACGGCAATGGCTGCTGGGGCGGGCGATCCGGCGTCGCAGGCGGTTGAAGCCCTTGCTCGACAATACCGCCAGCATCCGGCCCGGTGATATCCTGCTGTTCATGGCCGTTCGCAACGAAATCACCCGGCTGCCCTATTTCCTGGATTATTACCGCAGGATGGGGGTGCGCCATTTTCTGGTCGTCGATAACGGCTCGGACGATGGCGGGCGCGAATATCTGGCCGGTCAGCCCGACATATCGCTGTGGCTGACCCATGCCAGCTACAAGGATGCGCGCTTTGGCATGGACTGGCTGAACTGGCTGCTGCGCCGCCATGGCAGCGGGCACTGGTGCCTGACCGTCGATCCCGACGAATTCCTGGTCTATCCGCATTGCGATACCCGGCCGCTGCAGGCGCTGACGGACTGGCTGGATGCCTCGGCGATCAAGTCCTTTTCGGCCATGCTGCTGGACATGTATCCCAAGGGTCGGCTGTCCGATCAGCCCTATCTGCCGGGGCGCGATCCGTTCACCATCGCGCGCTGGTTCGATCCGGCGAATTACTCGATCCGCAAGAACGCGCTTTACGGCAATCTGTGGATTCAGGGCGGTGTGCGCGGCCGCGTGTTTTTCCATGACGATCCGGAAAACGGCCCGGCGCTGAACAAGATTCCGCTGGTGCGGTGGGAGCGCTGGTACGCCTATGCCAGTTCGACCCATATGCTGCTGCCGCGGGCGCTGAATCTGGTCTATGACGAGGAAGGTGGCGAAAAGGCCTCGGGCTGCCTGCTGCATGCCAAGTTCCTGTCCACCATCGTCGAGAAATCCGACGAGGAAATGGCCCGCCGACAGCATTACGCCGACAGCCGCGAATACCGCGCCTATCACACCGGGCTGCGGGACGGGCCGCAATTGTGGTGCGAACAGTCCTGCGAGCTGCGCGACTGGCGCCAGCTCGAGGAACTCGGCCTGATCTCCAAGGGGAACTGGGCATGAGCGTGGCCGCCCCGGTATCGCCGCCGATCCGGCTGGGCGTGATCATGCTGTGCCATGACGAAGAGGCGATCGCCGCGCGCATGGCGCGGATATGGGCGACGGGCGGTGCGGCCGTGGTGATCCATGCCGATAGCAAGATGCCGGCCGAGGCAATCGGCGCCATGAGAAACGCGCTTGCCGATCTGCCGCGGGTCCGGTTCAGCCGCCGCCATGCCTGCGAATGGGGCATGTTCAGCCTGGTGCGGGCGACGCAGGACGCGGCCGAGCTGCTGCTGGGCGAATTTCCCGAGCTCAGCCATGTCATGGTCGTCTCGGGCTCCTGCCTGCCGCTGCGGCCGGTGGCGGATCTTTGTGCCTATCTGGCGCGTCATCCACGGCGCGATTTCATCGAAAGCGTCACCGCCGAGGATGTCGGCTGGACCGTCGGCGGGCTGAATGAAGAGCGCTTTACCCTGCGCTTTCCCTTTGCCTATCGCCGCCGGCGCAAGCTGTTCGACCGCTATATCGCCCTGCAGCGCCGGCTGGGGGTCGGGCGGCGCATCCCGCAGGGGCTGGTGCCGCATCTGGGTTCGCAATGGTGGTGCCTGACACGCGCCACGCTCAGCGCCATCCTGAACGATCCCCGCCGGGCCGAGTTCGACCGCTATTTCCGGCGCGTCTGGATCCCGGACGAAAGCTATTTCCAGACCCTTGCCCGGCGCCATTCCATGCAGATCGAAAGCCGCTCGCTGACGCTGTCCAAGTTCGACGGACAGGGCAAGCCCTATATCTTCTACGACGACCACCTGCAGAACCTGCGCGAGTCGCGCTGTTTCGTGGCGCGCAAGATCTGGCCGCGCGCAGACGGGCTTTACGGCTATTTCCCGCATGGCGATGCCGCCCGCCCCTCGGCCGCCGAACCCGCGCCGCAGCATCTGGACCGGATCATCGGGCAGGCGGTCCTGCGCCGCCGTCTGGGCCGGCCGGGGCTGTATATGCAAAGCCGCTTTCCGCTGAAGGACCGCGAGAACGGCAAGACCTCGGCCCCCTATGCGGTGCTGCAGGGCTTCGCCGATGTGTTTCCCGATTTCGAGCCATGGCTGGCGCAGCGCGTCGATGCGGATGTGCATGGCCATCTGTTCGCGGTCCATGGCGCCGAATTCGCCGGTCGCGTGCCGATCGGTCCGGGCGCGCTGTCGGACAGCGCCAGGCTGCGGGATATGGACCCGCGCAGCTATATCGCGAACCTGATCCGCATCTCGCGCCGGATGCAGATCTGGCAATACAGCCCGCGTGACCGGCAGCAGATGAACTGGTTCATGGCGACCGATCCCAATGCCCGGATATTCATCATCACCGGGGCCTGGGTGGTGCCGCTGCTGCATTCGGGAATGCCGTTCGACGATATCCGCCGCGTCGCCGCCGTGCTGCAGCGGATCGAACTGGAGCAGATCGACATCCTGCATTCCGTCTGGCTCAAGGCGCGGACGCAGATCTGGGATCTGGGCGATTTTTGCGCCCGCCCCGCGGGTGCGCTGCGCGCTGCTGACCGGGCTTGGCGGCGATGCGGCGGCGATCGACGCGATGCCGGTCATGCGCGACATCAGCGACATGGGCCGGTTCCTGCAACGCCTGCGCAATGCCGGATTGCGGCCGCAGCTGATGGGCGATTTCTCGTCGCACGAGACGCCCGGGCTTCACGAAAGACAAGCGATATGACCCAGCCCTTTCAGCGCTTCGTGATCTTTGCCGAGATGCGCACCGGCTCGAACCTGCTCGAGGCGACGCTGAACGCGATCAAGCGCGTCACCTGCTTTGGCGAGGCGTTCAATCCCTACATGATGGGCTGGCCCGAAAAGGACGAACTCAAGGGGATCACCATGGCCGAGCGGGATGCCGATCCGCTGCGGCTGCTGAACGCGATCTTTGACAAGCCGAACCACCTGCCGGGGTTCCGCTATTTCCACGACCACGATCCCCGCGTGCTCGACGCGATCTTGGCGGACCGGGCCTGCGCCAAGATCATCCTGACCCGCAATCCGCTGGACAGCTATGTCTCGACCGCGCTGGCCCGGGCCACCAACCAGTGGAAGCTGAACGAGACCGAGATCCCGATCCCCGCCACGGTGCATTTCGACGGCGCCGAGTTTCGCGATGCTCTCGGCCGGATCGAGGAATTCCAGCTGCAGGTCATGCGCCGGTTGCAGGTCAGCGGCCAGTCGGCCTTCTGGCTGGGCTACGAGGATCTGCGCGATGCCGAGGTGATGACCGGCCTTTTGCACTGGCTGGGCCGGACCGATCTGAAACGGGTCGAGCCGGCCAGCGATCAGGTGCCGCAAAACCCGCGCGAACTGTCCGAAAAGGTCGAGAATTTCGACGAGATGGAGGCCGAGCTGGCGCGTCTCGACCCGTTCATGCTGCGCCGCATCCCGAATTTCGAGCCGCGCCGGGGGCCTGCCGTGCCCTCGTTCGTGGGGGCCGAGGCGGGGCAGGGGCTGCTGTTCATGCCGATCAGGGGCGGCCCCTCGGCCCGTGTCAGGGACTGGCTTGCGCAGATGGGCGAGCTTCGTGACGATTTCACCCAAAGCAGCCTGCGGCAATGGAAGCGCGACCATGCCGGGCATCGCAGCTTTACCGTGCTGCGCCACCCCTTGCTGCGCGCATGGAGCGCGTTCGGCAGCATGATCGGCGGCAGGAATGCCGAATTGCGGCGCCTGATGCGCGAGATCCACCGCGTTCCCTTGCCGCCCGATCCCGAGCTGGACGCGCTGGAGGAGGGCCGCAAGGCGGAACTGTTCGAGGCGTTTCTGGATTTCCTGCGCCGCAATCTGAACGGCCAGACGACCCTGCCGACCAATGCCGCCTGGGCCAGCCAGTCCGAAATCCTTGCCGGTTTCGCGCGCTTTGGCGCGCCGGACATGGTGCTGCGCGAAGGCGATCTGGAACGCGATCTGGGCTGGCTTGCGCTCAGCGCCGGGGTCAGGCGGCCGGCGCCGCTGTCCGAGCCCGGCCCCTATCCCGATTTCCTGCAGGAACAAAGCCTGCGCGGGGCGGCGAAACGGGCCTATGCGCGCGATTACATCGCCTTTGGCTTTGCCGGCCGGCCATGAGGCTCAGCCCTGCGGCGTCATCGCCCGGCGCTGGCGGTTGCGCTCCAGCCCCAGCTTGTGCTCGCGCCAGATGATCAGGATGCCCGCGCAGATGACCAGCGCCGCGCCCGCCAGCATGGTCGGTGTCGGCACCTCGTCAAAGATGGTCCAGCCGATGGCCAGTGCCAGCAGCATCGAGGCATATTCGAACGGCGCCACCAGCGAGGCATCGGCAAAGCGATAGGCCGAGGTCAGCAGGATCTGCCCGACCCCGCCCAGGAGCCCGATGGTGACCAGCAGCGCCGCCTGTTCCGCATCCGGCATGACCCAGCCAAAGGGCAGCGTCAGCAGCCCCAGCAGTGTCGAGGTGATCGAGAACCAGAACACGATGGCCGAGGTGCGTTCCTCCTGCACCAGCTTGCGCACGAAGATCTGCGCCAGCGCCGCGCAGGTGGCGCCGCCCAGCGTGACCACCGCGCCCAGCGTTTCGCGATAGCCGATGGCGGTGTCGGTGCCGGTGCTGATCCTTGACGACAGCACGATGCTGACGCCGGTCATCCCCAGAACCACCATGGACATGCGAAACAGCCGCACATCCTCGCCCAGGAACATGGCGGCAAAGACCACGACCAGCAGCGGCGCGGCGTAGCCGATGGCGGTGACCTCGGGAAAGGGCAGCAGCGCCAGCCCCCAGAAGCCCATCATCATCGCGGCGGTGCCGACGATGCCGCGATAGAAATGGCCCATCGGGCGGAATGTCTTCAGCCCGACATGCAGTTCCTGACGCCATAGCAGCCAGATCAGGATCACCGGAATGGCGAAAAACGAGCGAAAGAACACCTGCTGGCCCGGCGGCACGCCAAGCCCCCCTTCCGAGGTCGCCTTGACGATGGCGCCCATCACCGTGAACACCATCACGCTGAGGCATTTCAGCAGGATGCCACGCAAGGGGCTGTGCTGGGGCAGTTGTGTCTCGGGGCTCATGGCAGGCGCTCACATGCCCAGCGTGCCGCATCCGCGACGCCGGGATCGGGGTCATCCAGCAGAGATTGCGCGATCGGGCGCAGTTCCGCCAGCCCCGAATTTCCGATTGCGTAAAGCACGTTGCGGGTCATGCGGTCGCGCCCGATCCGCTTGATCGGGCTGCCCGAGAAACGCGCCCGAAAGGCGGCATCGTCCAGCGCCGCCAGCTCCGCCAGCGCCGGGCCGCCATGCGGGCCGTGATAGCGCAGCTCGGTCGCGGCGCGGGCGAACTTGTTCCAGGGACAGGCGGCCAGGCAGTCGTCGCAGCCATAGATGCGGTTGCCCATGAGCGGCCGCAGCTCCGGATCTACCGGCCCCTTGTGCTCGATGGTCAGATAGGAAATGCAGCGCCGCGCATCCAGCTGGTAGGGCGCCGGAAAGGCATCGGTCGGGCAGGCATCCAGACAGGCCCGGCAGGAGCCGCAATGTTCTTGTTCCGCCGTATCTTTCGGCAGGTCCAGCGTGGTGAAGACGGCGCCCAGAAAGAACCAGCTGCCAAGCTCGCGCGACAGCAGGTTGGTGTGCTTGCCCTGCCAGCCAAGGCCGGCGGCCTGGGCGAGCGGCTTTTCCATCACCGGGGCCGTATCGACAAACACCTTGATCTCGCAGCCGGTCAGCCCGACCAGCCAGCCGCCCAGCCGTTTCAGGCGCTTCTTGACGATATCGTGGTAATCCTTGCCCTGCGCATAGACGCTGACCGCGCCGCGTTCGGGATATTTCAGGATCTCGATCGGGTCGTGTTCGGGGGTATAAAGCTCGGCCAGCATGATGACAGACTGTGCCTCGGGCCAGAGCGCGGCGGGCGCGGCGCGCCAATGCACCCGCTCGGCCATCCAGCCCATCTGGCCGTGGCGATCCTTGTCCAGAAACGCGGCAAGGCGTTCGGGCAGGCGCGGATCGGCGTCCGGGGCGCAGATGCCCAGTGCCGAGAACCCTTCGGCCCGGGCCTGTTCGTCCAGCCGGGCGCGAATTTCGGCCGGGTCGGTCAGCGGCGTCCTAGAAGTCGAGCAGCGCATAATGCGGCGCCGGATGGACCCCCGGCAGGTGGTCGGCCAGCAGGCTGCGGAAGGCGGGCCGCGACTTGATCTTGGCGTACCAGTCCTGCACCTCGGCCGAATGGGTCCAGTCCACGTCCGAGATGTAATCCAGACAGGACAGATGGGCGGCGGCGGCGAAATCGGCCAGGGTCATCACATCGCCCGCCAGCCAGCGTCGATGTTCCAGCAGGCTGCGCATGTAATCCATATGATGGCGGATCGCGCCGAGTCCCGCCTTGACGGTGCGCGAATCCGGATAGCCCTGGCGCATCACCTTTTTCCAGACGCGTTCGTTCATCACCGGCCGGGTCGCCTCGGTGTTGAACTTGTCGTCGAACCAGGCGCAGAGGCGGCGCACCTCGTAGCGCTCGGCCGGGTTGCGCGGCATCAGCGCGGGCTCGGGATGGGTTTCGTCCAGATATTCGCAGATCGCCTGGCTTTCGGCCATCAGCCGTCCGTCCATGCGCAGGACCGGCAGCTTGCCGGCCGGGTTGCGGCGGATCCGTTCGGAATCCGGCTCCCAATAGCGATCTTCGACCAGCTCGACCTCGATGCGCTTTTCGGCCAGCACCAGTCGCACCTTGCGGCAAAAGGGCGACAGCGCGACGTGATAAAGGCGTATGGTCGAATTCGAGGCGGGCGTGTTCATCAATGAAAAACCAGTTCGTTCGCAGGCTCCAGCGGTCATACGCCCGGGCCGGATCGGTTTCAACCTGCTTGGGCGGCCGGCGGCGGGCGGGATGCTTTAAGGATGCGCCCTCCATCCCGCCGGATGGGGGGCGTTTCAGTCTGGCGGAGGGTCAGCGCGGCAGGCGCAGGCAGGCGTCGCGCCCGTCGCGGGCGATGGTCGCCGCGCCATCGGCGATTGCGCGGCTGCGGCGCGAACCGGTCTGCGGCTTGCGCGTCTTGGGGGCCGGCAGGATCGAGGCCAGCGCCGCCGCCTGACCGGCGCTCAGCTTGTCGGGGGTGGTGCCGTAATGATGTTTCGCCGCCGCCGCGATGCCAAAGACACCGGGGCCGAACTCGGCCAGGTTCAGATAGACCTCGACGATCCGGCGCTTGGACCAAAGCGCTTCGATCATCGGCGTATAGACGGTTTCCAGCAGTTTCCGGGGCCAGCTGCGGCCCTGCCACAGGAACAGGTTCTTGGCGGTCTGCTGGCTCAGGGTCGATGCGCCGCGCGACGAGCCTTCGGCGATGACCTTGCGGATCTCGGCCATGTCAAAGCCCCAATGGGTGCAGAAATTGGCGTCCTCGGCGGCAACGACCGAGCGGACCATGACCGGGGCGATATTGCCGATCGCGGTCCATTGGTGCGGCGTGCCGGGATATTTCCGCGTCTCGGTCGCGATGGTCCAGCTGGTCGGCGGGTTGATCAGCGAAAACAGCAACACCAGCAGGAACATCAGCGCCAGAAACCGCAGGCCGAGCCAGCGCGCCCAGCCCCCGAACCGGCGCAGCAGCGCGTGCAGAACGCCCCGTCCGGCGCGGTTCGAATGGGGCGGGGATGTGTCGCGGCTGCGGGGCATGACCGCCTCCTGTCACGGCCACGGCCCCGCCGTCAAGTCATAGGCTCAGGCCTCGGGCGCGGGTCTGGTGCCGGCCGCCGGCTGGTCCACCTCGGGCATGCCAAGCGCCGTGCCCAGCCTGCCGCCGGCAAAGGCTTCGCGCAGGCGCTCTTCCTCGGGGTCGGAGAGCGAGGTCTGCATGACCCGGCCCTTCATGTGAAAGCTTTCCAGCCGCGCCAGCACCTTGTCGGCGGTCATCTTGCGCACCAGGATGAACACCGCCGAGCCGCCCGGCGGGATCGACTGGCCCAGATCGCGCATGAACTGATCGTTGATGCCGATGTCGCTGAGCTTGCCGGCCAGCGCGCCCGCGCCCGCCCCCACCGCCGCGCCGATCAGCGGGTTGAGAAAGATCAGCCCGACCAGCGTGCCCCAGAAGCCGCCCCCGACGGCGCCCGCGGCGGTCAGGTTCATGGCCTGATGCAGCTGGATATCGTCGGCCGAGGAACGGGTGACGACCACCGCATCCTCAAGCTCGATCAGATATTCCTTCTGCATCTTGACCAGTTCGGAGCGCAGCGCAAAGCCGTCGGCCTCGTTGTCGAAGGCGATTACTAGCAGGTCGGACATCGGAAGCTTCCTTTTGCTGGGGAATCATGGGCGGGAAACGCCCGGCCGTCCGATCCGTTCCCGGTCCTGCGTTGATCGGGGTCGCGACGTCGCGTTCATGGCCGCCGTCACTCGCCACGCGGGAAGCGTTTGGCCTCTTCCAGCGCGTCCAGGTTCATGTGATTGCGCATGTAGCGCTCGGAGGCGCGCATCAGCGGCTGGTGGTCCCACGGGAAATAGGCGCCGTTGCGCAGCGCCTCGTAGACGATCCAGCGCCGGGCCTGGCTTTCGCGCACCTCGGCGTCATAGGCGGCAAGGTCCCAGCGTTCGGAGGCCATGTCGCGCATCCGCTCGATCACCTCGGTCGTGGCGGGATGACCGGACAGATCCACGCGCTCGGCGGGGTCCATGGAAAGGTTGAACAGCAGTTCCGGATCGGCGTGGCAGGCGATATATTTCCAGTCGCCGTCGCGCAGGCAGACCAGCGGCGCGACGCTGCCCTCGGCGGCATATTCGATCGCGACCGGGCCGCGTCCCTCGGCCCCCTGCGCCAGCGAGCGCCCGTCGGTCCAGGGCGCGATATCGGACATCGAGATTCCGGCCAGTTCGCAGATCGTCGGCAGCACGTCGATGGTCGAGACCGGCGTCTCGATCAGGTCCGGCCGCATTCCGGGGGCCGAGATCATCAGCGGCACCCGCGCCGAACCCTCGAAGAAGCTCATCTTGAACCACATGCCGCGGGTGCCCAGCATTTCGCCGTGATCGGACAAAAAGACGATGATCGCCTCCTGCCGGGTGCGCTCCAGCACGTCCAGCAATTCGCCCAGCTTGTCGTCGATATAGCTGATATTGGCGAAATAACCCTGGCGGGCGCGGCGGATATGCTCGTCCGAGATGTCGAAGGCGCGCCAGTCGCAGGCATCCATCAGGCGCCGGGAATGCGGATCCTGTTCCTCATAGGGGATGGGTTCGGGCGGGGTCAGCGCCGCCGAACCCTCGTAGAGGTCCCAGTATCTGCGCCGCGCCACAAAGGGGTCGTGCGGATGGGTAAAGCTGACGGTCAGGCACCATGGCCGGTCATCCGCGCCGCGCGACAGGTCGTAAAGCTTGCTGCAGGCGTGATAGGCCACCTCGTCGTCATATTCGTACTGGTTGGTGATCTCGGCCACGCCGGCGCCGGTGACCGAGCCAAGGTTGTGATACCACCAGTCGATACGCTCGCCCGGCTTGCGGTAATCGGGCGTCCAGCCGAAATCGGCCGGGTAGATATCGGTGGTCAGCCGTTCCTCGAAGCCGTGCAACTGGTCGGGGCCGACGAAATGCATCTTGCCCGACAGGCAGGTGTGATAGCCCGCCCGGCGCAGGTGATGGGCATAGGTCGGGATGTCCGAGGCGAACTCGGCCGCATTGTCATAGACGCGGGTGCGGCGCGGCAACTGCCCGGACATGAAGCTGGCGCGGCCCGGCGCGCAAAGCGGGCTGCCGGTATAGGCATTGGCATAGCGGGTCGAGCGTTTCGCCAGCTTGCGCAGATGGGGCACATGCAGGAAATCGGCCGGGCCGTCGGGGAACAGCACCCCCGAAAGCTGGTCGGCCATGACGATCAGGATATTGGGACGTGTCATCTGGGGATTGCCTTATTGGACCGCTTCGGTCACCGCTGCCAGGCCGGGTTCCCCGTCCAGCGTGGTCACGCCGTCCAGCCACGCCGCGACCGGCTCGGGATTGGCGGCGATCCATGCCTTTGCAGCGTCCTGCGGGTCCATCGCGTCGTCAAGGATATTGCCCATCAGCACGTTCTCCATATCGACGGTAAAGATCAGCTGGCGGAACAGTTTCGCCACGTTCGGACATTGCGCGACCCATTCCTTGCGCGCGACGGTATGAACGGTGGCGCCGCCGAAATCGGGGCCGAATTCCGCGTCTCCGCCGGACAGGTAGGTAATGTCGAAATTCACGTTCATCGGATGCGGCGCCCAGGCCGCAAAGACCGAGGGCGTGCCGTCCGCATCATTGCGCCTGACCTGCGCCAGCATCGCCTGTTCGCCGGATTCGACCAGTTCCCAGTCGCCCAGCCCGAACTTGTCGGCTTCGATCATGCCGGCGATGGTCTGGTTGACCGGGGCGCCGGGCTCGATGCCGTAGATCTTGCCCTCAAACGCCTCCCTGTGCGCGTCGAGATCGGCGAAATCCTTGACGCCCAGGTCATCGGCAGCATCGGTGACCGCCAGCGTGAACTTGGCGCCCGTAAGGTTCAGGGCCAGTTCCTCGGTCTTGCCCGACGCGTCCAGATCGTCGCGGAATTTCTGCTGCGCCGGCATCCAGTTCCCAAGGAACAGGTCCGTCTCGCCATTCTTCAGCGCCTCATAGCCGATAGGGACCGAGAGCGTGCGGATATCGGGCCGGTAGCCCAGAGCGTCCAGCAGCGTCGCCGCGACGCCGTTCGTCGCATTGATATCGGTCCAGCCGGGATCCGACAGGCGCACCGTCGCGCAAGCTTCGGGATCGGCCGCCAGCGCCGGGGCGGCGGCAATCAAGGCAGCAAGGATCAGTGAAGATCGCAGGACAGTGCTGGGCATGCAGGTTCCTATCTCGTCATGGGCCCGATCCTGACATGAGGACAGGCGTCTAGGCACATCAACCCATAGCGTTGCTTCGGGATCAAGCCCCGAGTTGAACCGGCCGGTTCAAGGGGGCCGGAATCCGGCCAGGAATCCGTTCGAATACAAGGGCGAAAGGCAGCGGGCGCAACGGCTTGCGGGAAGCAGCCTGAAAGTTGACGTTCCGTGACGCGCGGCGGGTTTTCGTCGTTGCGCGGGATAATCAATTCTATTATACATGAAATATGGAAAAGAATCGTGCACTCGAATCGCTCTCCGCGCTCGCGCATGAAATACGCCTGGATGTCTTTCGCCTGCTGATCCAGGCCGGGCTGCAGGGCATGACCGCCGGGCAGATCGCCGCCGCGCTTGGTATCCGCGCCAATACGCTGTCGAACAACCTCAATATCCTTGCCGGGGCAGGGCTGGTGCGCTCGACCCGCGAGGGGCGCTCGATCCGTTATTTCCCCGAGATGGAGGCGATGCGCGGCCTGCTGGCCTTCCTGATGCAGGATTGCTGCGGCGGCCGGGCAGAGCTTTGCCAGCCGGTTCTGGACCAGATTGCTTGCAACTGCTGAGGCCAACCATGTCGGATACCGTCTATAACGTCCTGTTCCTGTGCACCGGGAATTCGGCACGCTCCATCCTTGCCGAGACCATCCTGAACGCCGAAGGCAAGGGCAAATTCCGCGCCTTTTCCGCCGGCTCCAGCCCCCGGGGCGAGGTGCATCCCTTTACCCTGCAACTGCTTGAGCGGCTGGGCCATGACACTGCCGGGCTGCGCTCGAAAAGCTGGGACGAATTCGCCGCGCCCGATGCGCCGCGGATGAATTTCGTCTTTACCGTCTGCGACAACGCGGCGGGCGAGGTCTGTCCCATCTGGCCCGGCCAGCCCATGTCCGCGCATTGGGGGCTGCCAGATCCCGCCGCCGCCACCGGCACCGATGCCGAGCGGCACCTGGCATTCGCGGAGACCTATCGCATGCTGCGCAACCGCATCTCGATCTTTACCAGCCTGCCGATTGCCTCGCTGGACCGCATGTCGCTGCAACAGCGCGTGGATGAGATCGGCCGCCAGTCCGCCCCCGCCGAGAAGGCCTGAGACAGCATGACCGATATTCGACATGCCGAACACGCGCCCCTGGGCGCCTTTGAGCGCTGGCTGACCCTGTGGGTGGCGCTGGCGATGATCGCCGGCATCGTGATCGGCGCGCTTGCCCCCGGGCTGGTGCAGGCGATCGCCGGGGCCGAGATCGCCTCGATCAACCTTGTCGTCGCGGTGCTGATCTGGGCGATGGTCTACCCGATGATGGTCAATGTCGATTTCGGCGCCGTCGCGGGCGTCGCGCGGCAGCCGCGCGGCTTGCTGATCACGCTGGCGGTGAACTGGCTGATCAAGCCCTTCAGCATGGCGCTGCTGGCGGTGCTGTTCTTCGATTACATCTTTGCCCCCTGGATCGCGCCCGAGGATGCGCAGCAATATATCGCCGGGCTGATCCTGCTGGGCGCGGCGCCCTGCACGGCGATGGTCTTTGTCTGGTCGCAGCTGACGCGCGGCGACGCGACCTATACGCTGGTGCAGGTCTCGGTGAACGATCTGGTGATGGTGGTGGCCTTCGCGCCCATCGTCGCGCTGCTGCTGGGCGTGACCGAGATCGCCGTGCCCTGGCAGACGCTGGTGCTGGCCACCGTGCTTTACGTCGTGCTGCCGCTGGCGGCGGGGCTGATGACGCGGCGCATTCTGGGCAGCCCGGCCGCCATCGAGGCGTTTACCGCCCGCATCAAGCCCTGGTCGGTGATCGGGCTGATCGCCACCGTCGCGATCCTGTTCGGCCTGCAGGGCGAGGTGATCCTGAACCGGCCATTCGTCATCCTGCTGATCGCCGTGCCGATCATGATCCAGAGCTATGCGATCTTTGCGCTTGCCTATGGCGCCGCCTATGCCATGGGCGTGCCGCATCGCATCGCGGCCCCCTGCGCGATGATCGGCACCTCGAACTTCTTCGAGCTTGCCGTCGCCGTCGCCATCAGCCTGTTCGGGCTGCATTCCGGCGCGGCGCTGGCCACCGTCGTCGGCGTGCTGGTCGAGGTGCCGGTGATGCTGTCGCTGGTCGCCTTCGCCAACCGTACCCGCAACCGTTTCACCTGAGAGGGCCGATGATCGTCATCCACCACAATCCCGACTGCGGCACCTCGCGCAATGTGCTCGGGATCATCCGCAAATCCGGCACCGAGCCGGTGGTGATCGACTATCTGGCCGAAGGCTGGACGCGGCCGCAGCTTCTGGCGCTGTTCGCCGCCTGCGGGCTGACGCCCAGGCAGGCATTGCGGGTCTCGAAATCGCCCGCGGCCGAGCTGGGTCTGCTGGACGAGGGTGTCGGCGACGAGGCCATTCTGGCGGCGATGCTGCGGCATCCGGTGCTGGTCAACCGCCCCATCGTCGCCTCGCCCCGGGGCGTGCGGCTGTGCCGGCCCTCGGAAACCGTGCTGCCGCTGCTTGACCGCCTGCCGCCCGGTCCGCTTTACAAGGAGGACGGCCAGATGATCCTGAACGAAAAGGGCGAAATCCTTGACTGACCTGCCGAATATCGACGCCGACTGTTTTCGGCCCGTCGATCCCTCGGGGCTGGCCTCCGAAACGCCGGCCACGCATCCGCCGCGCATCCTGATGCTTTACGGCTCGCTGCGCGAGCGCAGCTATTCGCGCTTTGCCGCCGAAGAGGCCGCCCGCATCCTGACCGCCCTGGGCGCCGAAGCGCGATTCTTCGATCCGCGCGGCCTGCCGCTGGTCGATGCGGTCGAGGCCGATCACCCCAAGGTCGCGGAACTGCGCGAACTGGTCGGCTGGTGCGAGGGCATGGTCTGGTCCTCGCCCGAGCGTCATGGCGCCATGTCCGGCCTGATGAAAAGCCAGATCGACTGGATCCCGCTGTCGCTGGGCGGCATCCGGCCGACCCAGGGCAAGACGCTGGCGGTGATGCAGATCTGCGGCGGCAGCCAAAGCTTCAACACGGTGAACCAGCTGCGGATCCTGGGGCGCTGGATGCGGCTCCTGACCATTCCCAACCAGTCCTCGGTCGCCAGGGCCTGGGACGAATTCGACGAAGCCGGCCGCATGAGGCCCTCGCCCTATTACGACCGGATCGTCGATGTGATGGAGGAATTGCTGCGCTTTACCCTGCTGACCCGCGACATCCGCGATCATCTGGTCGATCGCTATTCCGAGCGCGTCGAAAGCCACGCGGCGCTGTCAGGGCGGGTCAATCAGGGCAAGGCGGTCTGATCCGGGCCGGGGCGCGGCGACGGATCGGGCATTGCTGCCCGCCGCCGCCTGCCGCCCCGGCCCTTGTGCCATGGCGCGGGGTCAGGTCGCGGGATCCGGCGCCAGCCCGTGCTTTTCGCGCAACCCGTCACGATAAAGCGCCTTGGCCAGGGCGATGCACATCAGGCCCATCACCATGGTAAAGGGCAGCGCGCCGATGATCATGGCATTGCGCAGCGCATCCAGCGGATTGTTGTCGCCCGCCGCCATCATCAGCACGCCGATCACCAGGGTCAGGATCAGGCCCCAGATGATCCGATGCTTGATGCCGGTTTCGGCCTCGCCGCCCGACATGATCGTGTTCATCACCAGGATGCCCGAATCCGCCGAGGTGACGAGGAAGGTCAGCACCAGCACCACGCACATGACCGTGACGACCGACAGGAAGGGGCCGTCGATCATCTGCGCCAGCGTCGCGAAAAGCTTGGCGGTGTTCGAGGCGCCGATGATCGCGCCGTTGGCCACGCCGGACAGTTCCAGATCCAGCGCCGTGCCGCCCAGGATGGTCATCCAGGCAAAGCAGACCAGCGACGGCGCGAAGACGCAGCCGATGACGAATTCGCGCACCGTGCGCCCGCGCGAGATGCGGGCCAGGAACAGCCCGACAAAGGGCGAGAACGCGATCCACCACGCCCAGTAAAAGGTCGTCCAGCCGGCCTGCCAGCCGAACTGGCGGCCCGGCTCGCCCGCGGCATAGGCGCTTTGCAGGACCTCGGGCGGCAATGCGGCGGCCTCGCCTTCCAGCCCGGCGACAAAGGCGTCATAGCTGCCCCAGGCATTGGTCGCGCCGGCGCGCAGCGCATCGGCATGGGCCGCCGCCTCGGGCGGCAGGGCGGCGGCGAATTCGGCCGGTGATTGCGGCCCGAACGCCCCGAAGCTGAGCGAGACGAAATTCAGCACGTAATCGGCCAGCGCCGTCGCATAGGTCGTGATCGCGAACATGAACGATCCGAAGACGACAAAGACCAGGATCAGGGCGATGGACAGCACGAGGTTCAGGTTCGACAGGTATTTCACCCCGCGCCCGACGCCCGAGACCGCCGACAGGACCGACAGGCCCATCACCACGACCAGCCCGGTGATCAGCCCGACGGTGGCCGGAACAGGCACCTCGCCGGTCAGGTCCATCATCCATTCCATGCCGGTGATGGCATAAAGGCCGTCGATGAATTGCGAGACGCCGAAGCCCACCGTCACCGCCACGCCCAGAATCGTCGCGACCATCCCCAGGACATCGACGACATGACCCAGAAAGCCGTTCATCAGCCCGCCGAACAGTGGCGTCAGCGCAGTGCGCATGGTCAGCGGCATGCCGCGCGTATAGGCATAATAGGCCAGCGACAGCCCGGTCACCACATAGGTCGCCCAGGCGTGAAAGCCGTAATGCAGGAAGGTGTAGCGATAGGCGGGAATGACCCCCTCGGCCGTGTTGGGTTCGACCTCGCCGGCAAGGATCACCGGGTTCGAGGCCCAGAGCCCCAGCGGCTCGGCCGTGGCAAAGACCATCAGCCCGACCCCGAGGCCCGCGCCGAACATCATCGCGAACCATGAAAAGGTCGAGAATTCCGGCTTTTCGCCCGGCAGGCCCATCACGCGGCGGCCGGTGCGCGGCAGAAGCGCAATGATCAGGAAAAAGAAGAAGAACAGCCCCGCCATGACGATGTAAAAGCCGTTGAAGCTTTCCAGCAGGCGCGCGTTCAGGCTGCCGAGAATGCCATTGGCATTCGCGGGCCAGATCAGCGCCCACAGCACCAGCCCGATCATGATGCCCTTGCTGAGCAGGGCGATCGGAATGCTGTTCCCCTCGTAGAAACCGGCCGAGGCCTTTGGCACCTCAAGCTCGGTGAATGGTGGTTTGATCTGCATCTGTCTCCTCCCAGATTGATCGCACGATATCGGTGGCCGCCCGTCTGCCCCGCAGGGCGCCCGGGCGGCTGTGTCGGGTCAGCTTGGTTCAAAGCCCCCGCGTCAGGCGCAGCGCGTCATAGAGCCAGATTCAAAACGAGATGAATGATTTCAATCTGTTGCGATTGCCCTGGTCATGCGCCTGATATGTGCGATGAGAACCCATGCCTCTGCGCTCTCGATGGATTTCTCCCAATCCTTTGCCAGC
>NZ_JRKN01000004.1 GCF_000763905.1 Paracoccus halophilus | reverse complement strand
TCGGTATGGCAGATGCCGGTCGCCTTGATCTCGACCATCACCTCGCCGGCCTTCGGACCTTCGAGGTTCACCTCCATCACCTCAAGCGGCTTGCCGGCTTCCAATGCGACTGCGGCGCGGGTTTTCACGTGTTTTCCTTTCGAGCAGATGAGGATCGGCAGGGCCGACCCGTGATGAGGTTAGAAGCCGGACGCCAGATCGCGCCCGCGCCGAGACCGGCCCGGCACTTGCCCTGCGGCAGGCCCCCGGCATGATGCCTTCGGTGGCTCCGCTATGCCACGCTGGCCGACAATTCCCGGGCTTCGGCCGATGCGATCTCTTCCCAGGTGTTGCGCAGCCATTCCGCGATCGCCACGTTCTGATCGAACAGCGAATAGCCGACGCCGCCGCCATAATCGGGCATGTCGATCATGTCGGTGGTCATCCAGCGCAGCGGGCTGTTCGGTGTCGCATGATGATGGCGGAAGACCTTGCGCACGACCTCCTTGCAGGGCTCGACGCGATAGGCGTGCCAGAAATGATCCCATTCGCCGGGGCCGGGGCGCTTGAACGGGTACTGGCAGGCGCGGCCCCAGCGGCCGCCCGTGCCGATCATCGACGTGTTCCTGGGACCGTTGGGCGAAACCGGGCGGACCTGCAGCCAGACCACCATGTTCTGGTCGATCCATTCGTCGATGACATTGCCCTCGTCGTAAGGGTCAAGGATCAGCCTGCCGCTTTCGACATCCTCGCGGATGCCGCTGGCATCCTGTTCCTCGGGGCTTTCGATCTTCAGCAGCACATGGCTGTGATCCAGCACGAAATTGAACGGAACGCCCCGCGCCCGGACCTTTTCCGCCACCGGAGTGATGCGGCGGAAGTCCTCGCTGAACATGTAGATATGCACCTCGGCCGAGATGGTGATGCCAAGGCTTTCGCCGACCTCATGGGCGCGCAGATAGAATTCGACCACCTCGTCATCGGTGACCACATGGCCCTGCGCGTGATGGGTCGAGATCATCAGGTTATGGCATTTCGCCCTCGCCTTGGCGGCCCATTCCAGATTGTGACGTATAAGCGCCTCGTCCCGGCCCACCTGATAGGTCCAGAGCCCCGTGGTCAGCGGCACGCCGAACTTGTTCGAGGCCTCGACATATTCGCGCTCCTGTCCCGGCTGCGGGATGCGGTCGAAATGGTCGAACACACCGCTGTCGCGCAGCATGCGGAACTGATCCTCAAGCGGCAGTTCCTTGGTATGCATCAGCCCCCGGCCGTTGCAGCCCAGCGAAAAATCATCGTTTATCATTTCTTTTCCCGGCATTCATCGGTTGAAGGGCTTACAGTTCGATCTGGATCGGCCCCTTGGGGCGCCCGCAACAGGTCAGGACCATGCCGGCCTCTTCCTCGCCCGGCTCAAGCCCCTCGGTGTCGTCCATGGCGACGGTGCCCGACAGGCAATGCGCCTTGCAGGTGCCGCACAGGCCCATCTGGCAGTTCGTCGCGATGGCGATGCCGGCGGCGGTCGCCACCTCCAGGATCGTCTGGCCCGGCTTGTAGGGCACGGTCAGGTCCGAGACGGTAAAGGTGATCTCGGTCACGTCCGATTCGGGCGGCGGCGCCGGATGCTCGGCATCGTGGTGGATGTGCTCGGGCTCGGCCACGCGGTCCAGCGTCAGGCTTTCGGGCGTCGCCCCTTCGGGGTTTTCCCGCTCGGCCGGATCGCCGAAGCTTTCCTGATGGTAATGCGCCATGTCAAAGCCAAGCTCGGCCAGGATGCCCTTGACCGCGTTCATATAGGGCTCGGGCCCGCAGGTCAGCACGGTGCTGTTCAGGATGTCGGGCGCGCGACGTTCCAGGATCTCGCGGGTCAGGAAGCCCTGATCCATCCCGTCCTCGGCGTCATTCTGGCAGATGAAGCCCAGCCTGGTGCCGCTGCGCTCGGCGATCAGTTCCAGCTCGCGGCGGAAGATGATATCCGCGGGCGTGCGCGCCGAATGCAGGAAGGTGACGTCGTAGTCATGCGCGCGCGTGTCGTGCAGATAGCGCAGCATCGACATCACCGGCGTGATCCCCGAACCGCCCGAGAGCATGACGATGCTTTTTCGCGGCGTGGTCGAGATCAGGTCGAAATGCCCGCCCGGCCCGCTGACCGGCAGCACGTCGCCCACCTTCAGAACGTCGTGCATGTAGCGCGAGACCAGGCCCCTTGGATCGCGCTTGATGGTCATGGTCATCAGATGCGGCCGCGAGGGCGAGGACGAGATGGTGTAGGAGCGCGGCACCAGCTTTTCGCCATGGCGCAGGCGCAGGGTAACGAACTGTCCGGGGCGATGCAGGCACAGCGGCGCATCGCCATCCATTCCCGGGCGAACCCGGAAATGGAAGGTTTTGACATCATGGGTCTCGGATTCGATGTCCACGCATTCAAGGTTCCACCGGCCCGAATGCCACTTGTCCAGATGGGTGATGTCCATGGCTCAGATGTTGTCGCGTTCGTTGTTGAGCCAGGTCTTGATCGCCTCGGGACCGTCGGCCTTGGCCTTGCACAGCTCATAGAGCAGGCGGCGATAGGTCAGCGACACCTTGTCCGGGCCCACGGCGATCTCGTCGCGCGGATGCGGGATCTGTTCCGGATCCTGGCTCTCGACGATATCGACATCCTCCTCCAGGATGACCGCCTGCATGTCCATATGCGGCTGGTCGGGGCCGTCATGGTCCGAGTTGCGGCAGGCGAACCAGAAGCTGCGGCAGTGGATATTGTCGAGCGGCGTCGCCCACATCCACATCACCGTGCGGTTGCCGTTCTGCAGCGTCAGGTCCAGCGTCACGCCAAAGGGCAGGTTGATCGTGTAATCGGTAAAGGCCAGTGGCGACATCCCGCCGCGGGCATCCATCGCCTGACGCGCGTCCTTGGGCGGGTCATAGCGGAAGCGCATCCGGCCTTCCTTGCGGAACGCGATGTCCGGGGTCAGGAAGGTGACATGCCCGTCGCGGCCCAGCGTTTCCGGGTGGACAAAGGGGAAATGCGCGAGGTCGGTATAGTTCTCGACCCGGCGGGCGGAATGGGTCTTCCAGTCGTAGGACGGGCCGTGAACGCATTTGAAAGTCGGGTCGTCATAGACGATATGGCCCGGGATCTCGGTATCGGCCGAGCCGTCCAGGCGCACCCAGACCAGGCCGTATTTCTCCTGGCAGTCATAGGCGGTGGCCTTGGCGTTGGGCGGGATCGGCCCGTCGGGCGCGGCGGGGATGCCCATGCATTTGCCACCCTCGCCCCACATCCAGCCGTGATAGGGGCACTGGATGCAATTGCCCTTGTTCCAGCCCAGATGCAGCTGCGCCGAGCGGTGCGGACAACGGTTGTTCAGCGCCACGACACCGTTTTCCAGCCGCGCGACGACGATATCGGTGCTCAGCAGCTTGACGCGCAGCAGCTGGCCGCGCCCGGTATCCGATTCTTCCAGCTCCTTGACGGTGCAGACCGGGTGCCAGAAATAGCGCCAGGTCTCGTTGTCCAGGAACGTTTTCTCGTTCGAAATCATGGTATTCATCGCGTGCCTCTCCTCCCTTGGTGCCGAAGCCGAAAAAGCTCTTGGCGGTTGCCTTGGTATGCGTTACACTCCGTAACGATACACACTGTAACGACCAAATCAAGAGGTTTGCGCAAAAATTGCCGATGACCGCAACTTTACGAAACCCGAGCGGACGTAAAATGGATGATGGTCTGGGGCGCCGGATCACCGATACGACATGGCAATTGCTTGCGGAAAAACCGCTTGCGACGCTGACCATCAGCGAGATCGCCGAAGGGGCTGAAACCAGCCGCCCGGCGATTTATCGCAGGTGGAACTCGGTCGAGGAAATCGTCATCGACGCGTTTCTGTCCGAGGTCGAAGGTGCGGTTCTTGCCGATCTCACCCGCCACCCGCCCGACGCGCTGCGCGACTATATCCGCGCGCTCGGCAGGTTTCTGGGCGGTCGCGTCGGGCGCATCATGGCCGAGATTCTGGGCCGGGCCCAGAACGAGCCGGAACTGATGGAGCGATTCCACGCCAGTTTTCTGCGCCAGCGGCGCGATTACGGCCGCGCCCTTGTCCAGCGGGGACAGCAGGCGGGGTTTTTCCGCGCGGATCTGGACAGCGACCTGATCATCGACCTTTATGCCGGCCCGCTGTATTTCCGCGCATTCGCCAAACATGCCCCGATCGATGACGACTTCACCGACCGGCTGGCAGAGATCGTTCTGATCGCGATCGCCCCAATTCGGACGGAATCCGAATCCTGAACCCCAAGCAAAACAAGGCAAAAAGGACAAAACCCGACCGAAGCTGGACGACATGACCAGCCTCCGGCCACCAGATCGGTCCTGCGACGGCATCAGAGGAGGATGCCTGCAGGGACATCCAGACAATGCAACCTAGGGAGGAACCACTCTATGGCCACCAAGGCAATCGGCACGCCGGAACAACTGCGCGATCCGAACTATACCCCACCAATGCACCAGGCGATTCCGCTGGGCATCCAGCACGTGCTTGCAATGTTCGTCGCGAACGTGACGCCGGCCATCATCATCGCGGGCGCCGCCGGTTTCGGCTATGGCTCCAACAGCCCCGATTTCCCGCAGATGATCTATCTGATCCAGATCTCGATGTTCTTCGCCGGCATCACGACGCTGATTCAGACCATCGGCATCGGGCCGGTCGGCGCACGTTTGCCGGTCGTGATGGGCACATCCTTCGCCTTCATCCCGGTCATGGTGCCGATTGTCGCGGGCAAGGGCGTCGATGCGATGGCCGCGCTGACCGGCGGCGTGATGATCGGCGGCATGTTCCACGCGATACTCGGCCTGTTCATCGGCAGGATCCGTTTTGCGCTGCCGCCGCTGGTAACGGGTCTGGTCGTGCTGCTGATCGGGCTGTCGCTGGTCAGGGTCGGGATCCAGTATGCCGCGGGCGGCGTGGCTGCGATCGGCACGCCCGAATATGGCAGCCTGCAGAACTGGACCGTCGCGGTCATCGTCGTGCTGTCGACATTGTTCTTCAAGTTCTTCGTCAGCGGCATCATGTCCATCTCGGCCATTCTCGTCGGGTTGCTCATCGGCTACCTCGTCGCGCTGCCGCTGGGCATGGTCGATTTCAACAGCGTCGCCACTGCGGCAGTGTTCTCGATCCCCGATCCGCTGCATTTCGGCGTCGAGTTTTCGGCCGGCGCGATCATCGGCATTTCGCTGATGGCTTTCGTGTCGGCGGTTGAAACCGTGGGCGACGTCACCGGCATCCTGAAAGCCGGTGCCGGGCGCGACGCCACCGATGACGAGATCCGCGGCGCGACATTCGCCGACGGTCTGGGCACCGCATTCGCCGGCCTGTTCGGTTCGCTGCCGAATACCTCGTTCAGCCAGAATGTCGGGCTGATCGCGATGACCGGCGTGATGAGCCGCCATGTCGTGACCATTGGCGCGGTCTTCCTGATCCTGTGCGGCCTGTTCCCCAAGCTTGGTGCCATCATCTCGACCGTGCCGATCGAAGTGCTGGGCGGCAGCGTCATCGTCATGTTCGGCATGATCGCCGCGGCCGGCGTCTCGATCCTGTCCGATGTCGACTGGAACCGGCGCAATATGGTGATCTTCGGGCTGGCGCTCAGCCTCGGGCTTGGCCTGCAGCTTGAGCCGGCGGCGCTGGCCAAGCTGCCGACGACGATCCAGGTGCTGCTGACCAGCGGCCTGCTGCCCGCGGCGCTGATCGCCATCGTCATGAACCTGCTGGTCCCGCACGAGCTCCGCGACGAGGCGACCGAGGAAATCTCGGGCGGCATGGCGGGAAAGCGCGTCAAGAACTAGGCGCGGCCGGCACCCGGTCCTGCCATCGACCCGCCCCCGAGGGGGCGGGTTTTTTGCATTGCCGCCCCGGCCGCGAGATCACGCGGCGATGCTGGCCGGGGTTTCATCCTCGATCAGTTCGGCATGCAGCGCCACGATGGCCGCGTCCAGATCGTCCGGGCTCAGAAGGAACTGCACATCCACGGCGCGGCCGGGATTCTGCGCGGCCTGAACCTCGATCCCGGCCCGATCCAGCGCCTGCAAGCCGCGCATGAGCACGTTCTGCCCCCTGAGGTCGCGCCCGATGGCCGAGGCGATGGCGGCAGAGCGCGCGGTGACGCTGGCCGAGGGATAAAGCCCCGACAGTTCCGATTCGATCCGGCGCGCGCGTTTCAGCGATGTCGCCAGATAATGCGTGATCGTGTTCGCGTTCGATATCTTCGAGACGATGAACACATTATGCCGCGCCAGCACCTCGAGGATCGCGGCGTCATAGCCCTTCACGCCGACCATGTCCTGCTCGAACAGTTCCAGAACCACGACCGGCAGGCCGGTGACGATCTCGGCCCCGGTCGCGGTCGCGGGGGCGTCGTCGATCAATGTGCCCGGGTCATCGGGCTCGAACGCATTGGTCACGCGCAGCGGAATCCTGGCCTGGCGCAGCGTCTTGGCGGCTTTCGGATGGATCGCCTCCATCCCCAGATTGGCAAGCTGGTCGGCGACGTCGTAATTGGTATGGCCCAGCTTGCGCACCGCGCCGGGCCCGGCCAGTCCCGGATCGGCCGAAGACAGGTGAAACTCCTTGTGGATGATCGCCTCTTTCGCGCCGGTCAGCCGCGCCAGCCGGGAAAAGGTCACCTCGGAATAGCCGCGATCGAATTCCGCCATCAGCCCTTCGGTGCATTGCGCATAGCCGGTGACGATGGGCAGTTCGGTGGTCAGGTCGATCCCTTCCATCGCGGCGCGCAGCCGTTCCTCCAGCGTATATTCACGCTCGTCCCGCCAGCCGGTCAGATCGACATGGCGCGCCGAGACGCCGGCCCGGTTCAGAAGCAATGTCGCGACAAAGGCGGAATGCGCCTCGCCCAGGCCCGAGAGCAGTTCGCGGAACGCCATCATGTGCTTGGACAGGCGGAAATGGCCATAGCTGCACAGGCGTTGCAGGTCGAACAGGCAGGACCGCGCGCCCTCGATCCGCTCGCGGACGAATTCATCGGCCTGCGTCAGATCCGCGGAATGGTCCAGGATCTCGTGATTCGCCTCGCGCATCGCCTCGGCCACGCGGTCCAGAGCCTGCAGCCAGCCATGCCCCTCGGACGCATTGGCGAAACTGGCATAGACGCCGGGCTCGCCCGTCTTCTTGTGTTCGAGCAGCAGGTTGGTGATGCCGGCAAAGGCCGAGACGACGAAGATGCGCCCGTAAAGACCGGCCCCCTTGCGGTCGCCGATCAGCAACGTGTCGCGCAGTTCCTTCAGGCGGCTCATCGAGGTGCCGCCGATCTTTTCCACCGTATGTTCGGGAAAGCGAAGTTTGGTCAATCTGCTTTCCCGGCCCTGTTGGCGGGCCGGGCCTCTTGTCGTTTCCAGTTATCCTTCGGCGCCGGCGGGCGCATAGGAGCCGTCGGCCCGATGCACCTCGGTTCCGGTCACCGGCGGGTTGAAGCAGCAGGCCATGACCAGTTCTTCCTCGGCGCGCAGCGTATGGCGGTCATGCAGGTTCAGCGCATACATGACGCCCGGTGCGATCTCATGCGTCTCGCCGGTGGCCAGATCTGTGATCGAGCCCCTGCCCGAGATGCAATAGACGCTTTCGAAATGGTGCTTGTAGTGAAACGTATGCTCCGAGCCCGCTTCCAGCGTGGTGATGTGGAAGGAAAAGCCCATCCCGTCATCGGCCAAGAGCATGCGGACCGAACTCCAGCGCGCATCCTTCACGTCGCGGTCGGTGTTCCTGAGCTTGTTGAAATCGCGTATGATCATGTCTGTTTACTCCGCTGCGATCCGGCCGGACCCGGTGGCATCGCGAACCGCGGCCTCCAGAATGTCCAGACCCTTGGTGAAGATGTCGTCAGGTATGGTCAGCGCGGCCAGCACCTTGACCACCTCGTCATGGGCGCCCGAGGTTTCGATGATCAGGCCGTTCTCGAAGCAGGTGGCGCAGATCCGGCCGGCCAGCTCGCCGCTGCCTACATCGATGCCGCGCATCATGCCACGACCCTTGAGCGCGGCGCCCGGCACCAGCGCGGCAATACCCGCCAGCCGCTGGCGCAGGATCTCGCCCTTGCGCTGCACGTCGTTCTGAAATGCGTCATCGGCCCAGAACTTGTCCAGCGCCACCCGCGCGGTGACAAAGGCATGGGTATTGCCGCGGAAGGTGCCGTTATGCTCGGCCGGTTTCCAGATGTCATGCTCGGGCTTGATCAGCAGCGCCGCAAGCGGCAGGCCCATGCCGCTGAACGATTTGGCCTGGGTGATCATGTCGGGATCGAGCCCGAATTCCTCGGTCGAGAAATAGCTGCCCGTGCGTCCGATACCGGCCTGAATGTCGTCGATGATGAACAGCGCGCCGTGCCGGCGGGCCAGGCGCTGGATACCCTGCAGCCAGTCCTTGCTGGCGGCGTTCAGGCCGCCTTCGCCCTGCACCGGCTCGACGATGAAGGCCGCCGGGTCGTCCATCCCGCTCGAGGGGTTCTCAAGAACCCATTCGATATATTCCAGCGTATCCTTGTCCCCCATGGCGTTTTCGAACGGCATGTGGGTGACATCGGCCAAGCTGCCGCCGCCGGCGCCCTCGCGCTTGCCGGAATTGCCGGTCAGGGCCAGCGAACCCATGGTCATGCCGTGAAACGCATTGGTGAAGGCGACGATATTGCGGCGGCCGGTCACCTTGCGGGCCAGCTTGATCGCCGCCTCGACCGCATTGGTGCCGGTCGGGCCGGTCATCATGACCTTATAGTCCATGCCGCGCGGCTTCAGGATCCGCCGCTCGAAGGCGTCAAGAAACGCGGCCTTCTGGACCGTGTACATGTCCAGCCCGTGGGCGATGCCGTCCTGGCTGATATGGTCGATCAGCGCGGCTTTCATGTCCGGGTCGTTATGGCCGTAGTTCAGCGACGAGCAGCCGGCGAGAAAGTCGATATATTCGCGCCCGTCCCGGGCCGTCATGATCGAGCCGCTGGCACTGGCAAAGACAGTCGGGAAGCTGCGGCAATAGGAGCGCGCCTCGGATTCGCGGCGCTCGAAGATACTGGTGTCGGCCGTCTTGTCGGTCGGCATGGGAAAATTACCTCGGATCTGATTGATGTGTTCCGGCGATCGTCGCGGGGCCGGTCAGGCCGCGCGCGCCACCGGGGCCGGGAAACGGATGGTGACCATGTGTTCGGTGGCATGTTCACCGTCGAAATGGTCGTCCTTCCTGAAATGGGGCTTGTCGGTCAGCACGCCGTTGTGGCGCGCGGCCAGGCTGCGGAACAGGGCCCAGCTGGCGTCATTGTCGCGGGTGATGGTGGTTTTCAGATGCAGCACGCCCGCCATGTCGTCGCGCGACAAAAGGCTGTCCAGCATCCGCCCGCCCAGACCCATCCCGCGCGCATCCCCGGAGACGGCAACCTGCCAGATGAACAATGTATCGGCGGCATCGGGCAGGATATAGCCCGAGATCCAGCCCACCGGCACGCCATCCCGTTCGGCCAGAACGCAGGTATCGGCAAAATGGTCGCACTGGATCAGGTTGCAGTACATGCTGTTTTCGTCCAGCGGCTTGCAGGCCCGGATCAGCGCCCAGATATCGCTGCCATCCTCGGGCTCGGGCTTGCGGAAGATCAGTGTATCCCGGTTCTCCGGCTCGACCATGTCTTTCATGCCGCGCTCCTCATTTAGTTCGTAATGCTAAATAACACAAGCTGACCATTTCGCAACCGCAGCATTGGAATTTTTGCGATATATCGCTATTTACGCGAGGTTTCGCCGGGCTTGTCCGGTATGTTCGTCTAATGAAATATTCGCTTTTATAACCAATTGCCGGCGATGATTGACCATTCCGTGAGAATCCAGAATACTGGTTGATCGTCGCCCAGGAGACCGCATGTGGATCGGATCGACACCTGTCTTATCGCCCTTCGCAGAATTTTGCGGGCGGCTGAAACCTATGGCAAGGAGCTCGCGCAATCCGCGGGCATGACCCCCGTGCAGCTGCGGGTCGTCCAGATCGTCGCGGAAACCGGCAGCAGCACGGCTGGCGCGATCGCGAGGCGGATGCATGTTGCCCCGGCCACGATCACCGCGATCATCGACAAGCTGGAGCGCGCCGGCCATGTCAGCCGCGAGCAAAGCCGGACCGACCGCCGCCAGACGCATATCGTTCTGACCGAGCGGGGCCGCAATGCCCTTGATCGGGCGCCCGATGCGCTGCAACAGAAATTCGCGACCGATTTCGAAGGGCTCGAGGATTGGGAGCAGGCCATGATCGTCGCCGTTCTGGAACGCGTCGCGTCGATGCTGGACCGCACCGAGACGCAGCGCGGCGCGGTGCTCTACCCGGGCGAACTCTGACAAACCCGCCCGCCGGACGCCCGGACATCAACGTGGCAGGGTCGCGCGATGCGCAAAAGGCGCCGCGAATGCCGCGGCGCCCTCGCAGGTCCCGTGATGCGTTTCTCAGATGATGATCAGATCGTTCATCAGGATCGCGGTATCGGTCACGCCGTTCACGGTCAGCGTATTGCCATTGCCGAAATTGAACACCGTATTGCCGCCGATGACATCGGCATCGGCCAGCAACTGCGCACGCGTCCGGGGCGCGCCGCCCCAAAGCGCGTTGTCGATGCGGATCGTGTCCATATCGTCACGGAAATCCGTGATGATGTCGCGGCCATCGTTGAAGACGAAGTTATCCGATCCGCCACGGCCGGTCAGAATGTCGTTGCCGTCATTGCCGTTGATGAAATTATCCGCGAAATTGCCTGTGATGCGGTTGTTCAGATCGTTGCCGAACCCGTGCATGACACTGGTGCCCATCATGACCAGGTTCTCGACATTGGCGCTGATCGCGACGGTCGAGGTGGCGCGGATGATGTCGATGCCGCCATTTACCCCTTCCAGGATAACGTCGCCGCTCCGCCATTCATAGATATCGTTGTCGCCGCCGCCGGCCAGATGGTCGCGGCCCTGGCCGCCGACCAGCCGGTCGCGGCCGCTGCCCCCGACCAATGTATCGTTCCCGCCATAGCCGAACAGGACATCGCCGCCGCTCAGCCCGTACAGACGGTTATCCGCGTCATTGCCCAGCATCCGGTTGGCCAGCGAATTTCCATAGCCATCCAGAGCCGTGTTCGAAATCAGCTGCAGGTTCTCCAGATTCGCGCCAAGCCGGGTCAGCAGATCGGTGCGTATCGTATCTATGCCGCCATTCGCGCCTTCATTGATCCGGTCGCCGGCATCGACGAAATAGACATCGTTGCCGGCGCCGCCCAGCAATGTATCCGAACCGCTGTTGCCATAGATCGTGTCATTGCCCCCGCTGCCCCGGATGATGTCATTCCCATCCCCGCCCAGCAGCACATCCGCGCCGTTGTCGTCATAGATCGTGTCATTGCCGCCGCCGCCGCGGACGATGTCATTCCCGGCCCCGCCGATCAGCGTATCCGAACCGCTATTGCCGTAGAGTTCATCGTTGCCGGCGAGACCGCGGATCATATCGTTGCCGTTCCCGCCCTGGATCTGGTTGTTCGCCCAGTTGCCGTAGATCAGGTCATCGCCACGCCCGGCAAGCAGGTCCTCGATCAGCGTGCCCTCTGCGATCGAGATGTTCCCGCGCAGCCCGTAGGCGTTGGAGATGCTGCCCGGCGCCAGGTCGATGCGCTGGTTATTGCCGTCCATGCGCAGGTCCAGCCGGTCGGTGCCGCCCTGGTCGAAGATGGTGAATGTGATGTCGTCGCGCGTATCGGTATTGCGCAGCAGCCTGGCGATGGTGGCATAGCTCTCGCCGGCATTGGTCTGCTCGCCATAGACGTTATTGCCCGTGCGGATCGAGGTCGTCCCGTAAAGGTCCTGCATGGCCTGAATATCGGCCATCATCGCGGACATCACGAAAGCATAGCTGGCATCGATCGTGGTGTTATCCACCTGGCTGAAATAGGACATGATCGACGCCTGCCAACTGTCATTGGCATAGCTGTTATCGACTCCATAGGTGGCCGCGCCGTTGTAATCCCCGGCATGGCCCAGCCCCAGGGCATGGCCGATCTCATGGATATAGGTCTGATAGGAATAGGTGTTGAAGTCGGTGCCAAAATTCGACAGCCAACTGGTGCTGACATTGACGAACGAACTGATGATCTCGCCGCCGAACACCTGCGAGGTCGAATAGGCACCTTCGTCATAGTCGTCAAAGGTGATGTGAGCCGTTCCGCCGCCGGGGTTGCGGTTGAAGTTGATCCCCAGCACGTCCTCCCAGGCCGAAAGCGCCATATCGGCCAGTCGCCGCCCCGCCCCGGTCAGCCCCGCCAAATTGACGTTCAGCGCACCGCCCTGCGCGACATCGAAAGACCGGCGCGAGACTCCGGCATATTCCCAGTAGCCATCGGTCAGCTGCTCGCCAATCTCGTCCATGGTGAGCACCTCGCCGGGATCGACGGCCGCGACGCCAAGGCTGTAGGCGCCGCTGTAATAGTCGCCATAGGAGCCGGCCTCGATGTAATAGGTGCTGGCCGTGGTGACGCTCAGAACGATGCGCGAGCCCAGGCCGCTGCCGCCGTCATCGTCGAATCTCACCTGGGTGCCGCTGGCGTCCATCAGCCGCAGATAGGGGTCGTAAAGCGGCGAGTTGCCGCGCCCGTCCAGCGTGATCTCGTAGACACCCGGCCCCAGCGAGATCCGAACCCAGTCTGCATCCCCCTCGGGGCTCAGATTGCCGTTGAACGTGTCGCCCGAGCGCATGCTGTATGACGTCGCGCGCGAGGCGGCGGCATCGCTGCCTTCGAACAGGTTGGCGCGGGAAATACCGCCCCCTTCCAGCGGTGCCGCAACGATGCGCTCGGACAGGCTGGAATTTCCGTTGCTGGAAGTCATGGCAAAGAATCCTTAATGATGACAGTCTCTTGTTATCAAGGTCCGATCGCCCGCTGCAAAAGGGTGCCGGCGAACTGCTCGATCTGCGCGAAAGGTATGCTGTCGCGGTCGATCACCGTGATCTGCCCCTGCTCACCGACCTGCCGGCTGCCGTCCTGTTCGACGATCAGCCGGGCGTTCAGCACGCCGGGGCCGGGACTGTCCGCCTCGACGATCAGCCGCAGGGGCGCGCCTCCGCCAGCCTGCGGCCGGTAGCCGCGATCCCGCAGCCCGGCCTCCAGCGCGGCGCAAAGCCGCGCCATGGCCGGGACCGGGTTTTCCGGGCATATCAGCGTGACAGGGGAAGAGGCGGCAAGCGGCGTCCCGATCATGGCACCGGCCAGGACAAGGGCGGGCCGCAGAAACAAGCGCATGGTGACATTTTTCAACCGGGACAAGGCAAACCGACCGCACTGAATCATGATCGGTATCTAAACCGAAGCGGGCAAGCCCGCGCAATCTGTCCTTTGGGACAGCCGGGCGGCGAATCCAAAGGTCAACCCGCCCGGAATCCGCGATTTTATGAAAATCCTGCCTATTCCGGCGGAGGCTGAACGCCGTTTTACTTACCTTTCGGTAATGGTTCCGGGTTAACAATCAAAAGACGAACCACGCATGGCAGGACCACAGATGCAGCTGGCACTGATCCCCGAGCCCGACCGGCTGACGATCCAGGTTGACGAAAAACGTCTGGACGCCGCCATCGCGACCGCGTTCAGGGACAAGGTACGCAGCCTGATCGGCAATGGCGGGGCGGCGGTGACGCTTGATCTCAGCGGCGTCGATTTCATGGACAGTTCGGGGCTGGGCGCGGTGATCGCGATCTTCAAGTCGATGCCGGCGGGGCGCAAGCTGGAACTGACCGGGCTGACACCGAATGTCGCGCGCGTCTTTCAACTAACGCGCATGGATACCGTTCTGACCATCCGGCCGGGCGGATGCGCGGCGGCGGCCGGGGCGCCGCAAGGTGGCGGCGAATGAGCCCGGGCATCGCAACCGGCGGCCAATACCGGCTGCGCGCGGTGCCGCCCGGCAGGCAGCCGATGCTGCACCGGATCTTTCGCGCCGATCCGATGACCGTGCGCGAGGCCCTGGTTTTCCTGCATGACAGATTCGACGGCAGCGCCGGCGACGAGGTGATCGCCAGACTGGAACTGGCCGTGGCCGAGGTGCTGAACAATATCTCGCAGCATGGCGCGCAACACGGGGCGCTGCCTCTCGACGGCCGCCCGCATGCGCCGCTGGTGCATCTTTGCGTCGCGCGCCATACCGGCGGCATCGCCTGCGCGGTCACCGATGACGGCCGGCCGCTGCCATCGACCTGCCTCGAGCCCGCCGCCCTGCCCTATGCGGCGCCCGGCCCCGACTCGCCCAAGCCGCCGGATATCTCGGCCCTGCCCCAGGCCGGGTATGGCTGGTTCCTGATCCGGGAACTGACGGCCTCGCTCAGCTATTTCCGAGAGGGGCGCCGGAATTTCCTGGCCTTCATCGTGCCGGTGAACGATCCCCTGCCCCCGGCGGATGCCGATGACCGCAGCCAGAGCGCGGGTTAGGCGCGCCGCCTAGTTCAACCCGAATTGCAGCGGATAGCGGCCATTCTGAAACTCGCCGAACATCTCGGTCACTTCCGGATGGTCCAGCGGTTCGCCGGAAATGTCCGGCATCAGATTCTGCTCCGAAACATAGGCGACATAATAGGTCGCCTCGGTCTCGGCATAGAGATGATAGAACGGCTGGTCGCGGCAGGGACGGGCATCCTCGGGAATGGATTCGTACCATTCCTCGGTATTCGAGAATTCCGGATCGACATCGAAGACCACCCCGCGAAACGGATGTTCGCGATGGCGCACGACCTGCCCCAGACTGTATTTCGCGGTTTTCGAACTGATCCGCATCTCACCATTCCTGTCTGGCGCGGCTCTTACAGTTCCATGCGTCCGCTGTCCACCTCAACAAATGTCCGACATCGCGGCAGGCGCCGATTGCGCCAGGCCGCAGCGGATGGGGTCGGCCGATGCCAACGCACTGGCGGCCATCGCGCCGCGCCTATTTCGGCGCGATGGGCACGCGCCCCTTGCCGCGCACCAGATGCAGGCCGGTTTCGTCAAACACCACCGCGCTCAACGGTCCGCCATAGGCCGCCCCGGTATCGACCGCCAGGCGATTGCCGAAATGCGTGACCTTGCCGACCGGGGTATGGCCATGCACGACCAGAACGCCATGATCAGTCGCGTCCTCCAGAAAGCCGCGGCGGATCCATAGCAGATCATGCTCGGCCTGCGCCGTCAGATCGACACCCGGCCGAATTCCCGCATGAACGAACAGTGCCTGCGGAATCAGATGCCAGAGCGGCAGGTTTTCCAGCCAGCGCAGATGCGCCTCGGGTACGGCGCGCAGGACCTCGGCATGGGTGCGCGCATGATCCGCGCAAATCTCGACGCCATAGGATGCCAGCGTCTCGGCCGCTCCCAGCGTGGCTTGATCAAGCCAGTGCCGCCCCGAGGCTAGACCCGCATCGACCCAGCCCGGCTGGCGGGCAAAGCGCGGCAGGAAACGGTCGTGATTGCCCATCAGCACGATCCACGGCCGCCCGGCGGCCTGCCCCTGCATCAGGTAATCGACAACGCCGTGCGAATCCGGACCGCGATCCAGCAGATCGCCAAGATGAACGATCTCGCCCCGACCGCCATGCGCCGCCTGATCGCGTGCGATCCGGTCATGCGCGGCTTTCAGCAGGTCCAGATGGCCATGAATATCGCCGATGGCATAGGTCGCCATGATCCCCCCGGTCAAGGAAAGCCCCCGAAGATTTACGTCAGGGGCCGGCCGGTTTCAAACCTCGAAATGCAGCGGACGGACCTGCAGGAACTTGTCGGTTGCGCGCAAGGCCTCCAGCACATCGGGACGCGCCGCCTCGTCCAGATAAAGGATCGCGATGGCGTCCTCGCCCGAACCGGTCCGGCCCAAGGTGAAGTTGGCGATGTTCACGCCCAGATCGCCCAGCGTCATCCCAAGGGCGCCGATCACGCCGGGCACGTCCTTGTTGCGGGTATAAAGCATGTGCTCGCCGATCTCGGCATCGACATTGATGCCGCGGATCTGGATGAAACGCGGCTTGCCGTCGCTGAACACGGTGCCGGCGATCGAGCGCTCGCGCGAATCGGTCACCACCGTCGCCTTGATATAGCCGTCGAAGACACCGGTCTTGGCCTGGGTCGTGGTCGCCACCTGCACGCCGCGCTCGGTGGCCATGACAGGGGCCGAAACCATGTTCACATCCGGGTTGGTGGCCTTCATCACCCCCGCGATCACCGCGGCGTTCAGCGCCTTGAGGTTCATCTCGGACGCCACGCCATCGTAAAGCACGTTGATCGCCTTGATCGGCTCATCGGTCATCTGACCGATAAAGGCGCCCAGATGCCCGGCCAGCTTGATCCAGGGCCCCATCACCGCAGCCTCCTCGGCCGTGACCGAGGGCATGTTCAGCGCGTTCTGTACCGCACCGGTCAGCAGGTAATCCGACATCTGCTCGGCCACCTGGATCGCCACGTTCTCCTGCGCCTCGCTGGTCGAGGCCCCCAGATGCGGCGTCACCACGACATTGGGCAGACCGAAAAGCGGGCTTTCCGTCGCAGGCTCGGTCGCGAATACGTCCAGCGCGGCGCCGGCCACATGGCCCGATTTCAGCAATTCCGCCAGCGCCTCCTCGTCGATCAGCCCGCCGCGCGCGGCATTGACGATGCGCACGCCCTTCCTGGTCTTGGCGAGGTTCTCGCGCGACAGGATATTGCGGGTCTTGTCGGTCAGCGGCACATGCAGCGTGATGAAATCGGCCTTGGCCAGCAACTCGTCCAACTCGACCTTGGTCACGCCGATTTCCCGCGCGCGATCCTCCGACAGGAAGGGGTCATAGGCCAGCACCTTCATATGCAGCCCCAATGCCCGGTCGATCACGATCGAGCCGATATTGCCCGCGCCGATCACGCCCAGCGTCTTGTTGAACAGCTCGACCCCCATGAACCGGTTCTTTTCCCATTTCCCTGCATGGGTCGAGGCACTCGCCTCGGGCAGTTGCCGCGCCACGGCGAACATCAGCGCGATGGCATGTTCTGCGGTGGTCACGCTGTTGCCAAAGGGCGTGTTCATCACGATCACGCCCTTTTTCGAGGCCGCCGGGATCTCGACATTGTCGACCCCGATCCCGGCGCGCCCGATCACCTTCAGATTGGCGGCATTCTCCAGAAGCTTCGCCGTCACCTTGGTCGCCGAGCGGATCGCCAGACCGTCATATTGACCGATGATCCCGGCCAGCTTTTCCTTGTCCTTGCCGACCTCCGGCAGGTAGTCGACATCGACGCCGCGATCGCGAAAGATCTGGACGGCAGTTTCCGAAAGCTTGTCCGAAACAAGAACCTTGGGCATTTTCTTCATCCTCTTGGACGAACAAGGACGGCGCGATGGCGCCCGCGCCTCGTTCTCTTTCATGTTCAAATATCCTGGGGGTCCGGGGGCAAGGCCCCCGGTCCGGCATCTCCGTCAGGCGATTTCCGCCTGCGCCTCGATCTCGGCGTTGAAGGCATATTCGATCCAGGGCATCAGCGCCGCGACATCCGAGGTCTCGACGGTCGAGCCGCACCAGATCCGCAGCCCGGGCGGCGCGTCGCGATAGGCGCCGGCATCCAGTGCCACGCCCTCTTTCTCCAGCCGCTTGGCGACCGCCTTGGCGAAAGCCGCACCGTCGCGGATCCGCGGATCGGTGAATTTCAGACAGACGCTGGTGGTCGAGGCCGTGGCCGGATCCTCGGCCAGATCGGCGATCCAGTCCTTGCCGGCGATGAAATCGCGCACCGCCGCGGCATTGGCATCGGCCCGCGCGATCAGCGCCTTGCGCCCGCCCAGCGAGCGCGCCCATTTCAGCGCCACCAGATAATCCTCGACGCAAAGCATCGAGGGCGTGTTGATCGTTTCGCCCTTGAAAATCCCCTCGATCAGCTTGCCGCCCTTGGTCAGGCGGAAAATCTTGGGCAGGGGCCATGCCGGGGTGTAACTCTCCAGGCGCTCGACGGCGCGCGGGCTCAGGATCAGGATGCCATGCGCACCCTCGCCGCCCAGCACCTTCTGCCAGGAGAACGTCACCACATCCAGCTTGTCGAAGGGCAACTCCATTGCAAAGGCCGCGCTGGTCGCGTCGCAAATGGTCAGGCCGGCCCGATCCGCCGGGATCGCGTCGCCATTCGGCAGCCGCACGCCCGAGGTCGTGCCGTTCCAGGTAAAGACCACGTCCTTGTCGAAATCGACCTGCGCGAAATCGACAATCCGGCCGTAATCGGCCTCGCGCACCATGGCGTCCAGCTTCAGCTGCTTGACCACATCGGTGACCCAGCCCGCGCCAAAGCTTTCCCAGGCCAGCATCTCGACCGGGCGCGCGCCCAAAAGCGACCACAGCGCCATCTCCATCGCGCCGGTATCCGAGGCGGGCACGATCCCGATCCGGTAATCCTGCGGAACGTCCAGAAGCTCGCGGGTCAGCTCGATCACCTCGGCCAGCCTGGCCTTGCCGATGGCGGCACGATGCGAACGGCCCAGCGGCGCGCCCTCCAGCATGTCCAGCGAAAAACTGGGGATCTTGGCACAGGGGCCCGAAGAAAAGCGCGGATTGGCCGGCCGCGCGGCCGGGGCAGTCATGCTCATATGTGTAGCCTTCCAGCTATTTAGCGCCGCGTTGGGGCGGCGTGTCCCACCGTCGGACCTATACCCGGCACCCGATTCCCGCAAGCGCTTTCTCATCTGCTGCGCGATTGAACCCGGGCCGCGCATTCGCTAGTGCTGCGCCCGACCCATCAGGCCCGGAGCCCCCATGTTCACCGTCACCATCCTCGCCGCCCCGAAACGCGCCGATCTGACACCGCGCCTGGTCGAGGATCTGCGCGCCCAGTGGAACGGCGGCCATGTGATCTGGCTGAACGCGGGCATCGCGGCCGAATTCCCGCTGGAGGCCCTGCCCGCCGATTTCTGGCCCATCTGGGAGGTGCTGCAGGCGCAGGGCTTCGACCTTGCGATTCAGCCGACCCGGACCCGGCGCAAGGCGATCCTGCTGGCCGATATGGATTCCACCATGATCGAGCAGGAATGCATCGACGAACTGGCCGATGTCGCCGGCGTCGGTGAACGCGTCGCCGCCATCACCGCCCGGGCAATGAACGGAGAGCTGAATTTCCACGAGGCCCTGATCGCCCGCGTCGCCCTGCTGTCCGGCCTGCCCGAAAGCGCCATCGGCGAGGTTCTGGACAGCCGCATCACGCTGGCGGCGGGCGGGCGCGAACTGGTCGCGACGATGCGCGCGCAGGGCGGTTATACCGCGCTCGTCTCGGGCGGGTTCACGGTCTTTACCGAGCCGGTCGCGACCGCGCTCGGCTTTGACGAGCATCGCGCCAATACGCTTCTGGCTGATAACGACCTGCTCACCGGCCATGTCGCCCTGCCCGTGCTGGGCCGCGAAGCCAAGGTCGAGGCGCTGCACGAAATCGCCGCCGCGCGCGGGTTCACACCCGCCGATGTCATCGCGGTCGGCGACGGCGCCAACGATCTGGGCATGTTGCAGCTTGCGGGCACGGGCGTGGCGCTGCATGCCAAGCCCTCGGTCGCGGCGCAGGTCGATCTGCGAATCAACCACGGCGATCTGACGGCGCTGCTCTATCTTCAGGGCTACGCGGCCGAGGAATTCGCGAATTAGCGGCGCAATCGCGCATCACGACACGGGCAAACCGGCCGGCAGGTCCGGGCAAGAACTTGCGAACATGACCGTTCGATGACACAAGCACATGATGAACCTGCGTCTCAAGGCTCTTCTCGTTCACCTGCTCACCGCCACGGGGGCGGTTCTTTCCATGCTGGCGCTGCTCGCCGCCGGCAATGGCGACTGGTCGATGATGTTCTTCTGGCTGGTCGTGGCGCTGATCGTGGACGGGGTCGATGGCCCGCTGGCGCGCCGCTATGACGTCAAGCACAACTGGCCGACCTATGACGGCGTGCTGATGGACCTGATCATCGACTATCTGACCTATGTCTTCATCCCCGCCTATGCGCTGTTCATGTCGGGGCTGCTGCCCGGCTGGACGGGCTGGATCGCGATCATCGCGATCACCTATGGCAGCGTCGTATATTTCGCCGATACCCGCATGAAGACAAAGGACAATTCCTTTTCCGGCTTTCCCGGATGCTGGAATATGGTGGTGCTGGTCCTGTTCGCGCTCAAGCCGAATTTCTGGGTGATCCTGTTCATCGTCGTGGTCCTGACCTACGCCATGTTCACCAATATCAAGTTCATCCACCCGGTCCGGACGGAACGCTGGCGCTGGATCTCGCTGCCTGTGGCCATCCTCTGGGTGGTGTTCGCGATCTGGGCGGCGATGGTCGATTTCCACGCCGAGACCTTCGCCCGCTGGGGCCTTCTGCTGACCTCGCTCTGGCTGCTTTTTGCCGGACTCGCCCAGCAACTGACCGCGAACCGGGCTTGATCGCCGGCGGTTTTGCCCGGAATGTGCCCCGGGTCAGCCAATCGAAAGGGACAGGAATGTTTGCCAGGCTCATGCGGGCGGTCGCATTCGCGGCGATCGCCTCCCCGGCCCTCGCGGCCCAGGACTCGATCATACTGGGCATGGTGCTCGAGCCGCCGAACCTCGACCCGACCGGAGGCGCCGCCGCCGCCATCGACGAGGTGGTCTATGCCAACCTGTTCGAGGGGCTGACCCGCATCGCTCCGGACGGCAGCGTGCAGCCCGCACTGGCCGAAAGCTGGGACATCTCAGGGGATGGCAGCGTCTATACCTTCCGCCTGCGCCCCGGCGTGACCTTCCACGATGGCAGCGCCTTCGACGCGCAGGACGTGATCTTCACGCTCGACCGCGCCCGGGCTCCGGACAGCACCAATGCGCAGAAAACCCTGTTCGAGGGGATCAGCACCGTCGAGGCCATAGACCCGCACACCGTCCGTATCGCGCTGAAATCCCCCGATGGCGCCCTGCCCTTCAAGCTGGCCTGGGGCGACGCGGTCATGGTCGAGCAGGCCAATATCGGCGATATCGCCTCGCATCCGGTCGGCACCGGCCCGTTCCGGTTCGGCGAATGGAAACAGGGCGATCATATCACCCTGACCGCCTATGATGGCTATTGGGGCGAAAAGCCGGCGCTGAAGACCGCCACCTTCCGCTTCATCAGCGATCCGACCGCCGCCTTCGCCGCGATCATGGCAGGCGACATCGACGCTTTCCCGATCTATCCCGCGCCCGAGACCCTGGCCCAGTTCCAGGCGGATCCGCGCTTCCGGGTGCTGGTCGGCACGACCGAGGGCGAAACCATCCTGGCGATGAACAATGCCCGCCCGCCGCTGGACGATCTGCGGGTGCGCAAGGCCATTTCGCACGCGATCAATCGGCAAGAGATCATCGACGGCGCGATGTTCGGCTACGGCACGCCCATCGGCACGCATTTCGCCCCCCATAGCCCCGATTACATCGACCTGACGGCGGAATCGCAGCACGATCCCGAACTGGCGAAAAGCCTGCTGGCCGAGGCGGGCGCCGACAGACTGACCCTGCGCCTTGCCCTGCCGCCCACCCCCTATGCGCGACGCGGCGGCGAGATCGTCGCGGCCGAGCTGCGTGCCGTCGGCATCGACACCCGGATCACCAATATGGAATGGTCGCAATGGCTCGAACAGGTGTTCGGGAACGCGGATTACGACCTGACCATCATCAGCCATGTGGAGCCGATGGATATCGGCATCTACGGGCGCGAGGATTATTACTTCAACTACGACAATCCCGCCTTCCGCGAGGTGATGGCCGAACTAGACGCCGCCACCGCGCCCGCGACGCGCTCGACACTCCTGAAACAGGCGCAGGAGATCATCGCCCGGGATCAAGTCAACGCCTATCTGTTCCAGCTTGCCAAGACCGGCGTCGCCAGGGCCGAACTGCAAGGGCTGTGGGAAAATGCGCCAATGCCCGCCAACGACCTGACGCAGGTCCGCTGGGCAGAATAGCCCGTTTCTTCTTCATTCAAATATCCATGCCGAACGCCGCCACCCGCGCGGCGTTCAGTTCTTCAGCACCAGACAGCGGCCGCCCAGACCGCGCAGCCGGGCGCAAAAGGCATAGGCCTCGGTCTTCGAGGAATAGCCGATCTGCGCGGTATACATCCTGCGCGGCGCGCCCGAAATCTTGCGCCGCACATAGCCGATGCGCTTGCCGCCCAGGATCGGGCGCAGCGTCCGGTTCAGCCGCGACACCTGGCTGGTCGCGCCGGCGCGGCTGGCATGGGCGGCGACGATCACGCCCCAGGGCCAGACGCGGTCCGGCGTCTGGAATTCGCGCAGCTTGCGGTTGCCCGCCAGATCGATGCAGGCCGCGCGAAAGGGGCGCTCCCTGTCCAGCCTTATATCCAGCTCGCCCGGCGGATCGTCGCGCCAGTTCCACGCGGTCCGGCCGGTGATCGCCTCGACGTAATCCTGCGTCTCCCAGGGCAGGCTGCCGCCCTGCGCGATGAAACGCGCGGCGCGGTTCTCGCCACCGTTATAGGCCACCGCCGCCAGCCCGACATTGCCGAAACTGTCGGTCAGCTGGCGCAGATAACGGGCCGAGGCCTCGATCGCCTTTGCCGGGTTGAAGGGATCGTCCAGCCCCACCATCTCGGCGGTGCCGGGCATGAACTGCGCGATTCCCATCGCGCCGACGGGGCTGATGGCATTGGCCTCGAACAGGCTTTCCTTCCACAGCAGCCGGGCGAGGAAATTCGGGTCCAGCCGGTTCTTTCCCGCCGCGCGCTCGATGGTGCGACAGACATCGGGCACATAGGTCGCGACCGCGATGCAATGCCCGCCGTCATCGGTGCAGCGCAACTGGTCCGAGTCGCGCGGCGCGGGCAGCCCATGCACCGGATCGACCGCCTCATAGGCCGGGGCGGAAAAGGCGACAAGTGTCGCGGCCAGGGTCAGGACAAGACGCAGCATCGTTTCCCGAACGCAAGAACATCCCGATCCAGATAGCAGCCCCGGGCCGGTTTGCAAACCGCGTTGCGGCCGGCGCGTGCCGGCCGCGCGATGCAGCCGAGATCTATTGCGGTTGAACGGCCGCGGCGGTCTGCAGATCGCGCTCGCGCACCAGATAGCCGTTCGGCTGCTGGATCATCGGCCCTTCCAGCGCGATGCTTTCGGCCCGGGTCCGCACCTTGACCGGGGTGCCCAGGGGGATCTCTTCGAACAGGTCCATGGCATCCTGGTTGAACAGGCGGATACAGCCGGCCGAGGTGGCCTTACCGATCGAGGACGGGTCCATCGTGCCGTGAATGCGATACATGGTGTCGCGGCTGCCCTTGTAGAGATAGAGCGCACGCGAGCCCAGCGGATTGTCGACACCGCCCTTGAGACCGCCCCTCAGCGGGCCGTAAAGCTCGGGCTGGGTGCGGACCATGTTGGCGGTGGGCGTCCAGCTGGGCCAGGCCTGCTTGCGGCGGATCGTGGCACTGCCGGCAAAGTTCTTGCCGGCCTGCCCGACGGCGACGCCGAAACGCATCGCTTCGCCATTCTCCAGCACATGGTACAGGAAACGCGCATAGGGATCGACGACGATGGTGCCCGGCCGTTCGGGGCCGTTATAGGCGACGCGCTGGCGGGTGTTCTGTTCGTTCAGATAGGCCGGGCGCACGGCCGGAATGTCGATCGGCTCGGAATTGGGGCCGGAATCGATCCGGGCGCCATATATGCCCTGCGTGGTCGTGGTCGGGGTGGTCGTGGCTTCGGGCGGGGCGGCGCAGGCGGCAAGCACAAACCCCAATGCCAGCATAAGCGAAGCAAGGCGCATCGGTATTTCCCTTCGTAACGCACTGCGCCGCAGAGGGCGCAGACGTGGCAGCATTAACATATCACAACGTCGCGCGCACCGCCCGAGCAGAGGGCGGCACGACTCGTATAGCCGTAACAGTCGCCGGCACCGACGCTGCGTCAAGGGCAAGCCCCGCTTCAATGACAAAACGTTACCAGAGTGTTGCTATACGGTTTTCGGCGAAACCTCCCCGAAACCCTTATGAAACAAGCGAAAAACCTGATGCGCAGCGAATCCGGCCGGTGCCACGAATGCGAAAGGGCCGGGTTCGGAACCCGGCCCTTGTCTTGTGACAGGCTTGAGGCCGTTCAGGCGCGCGCGGGCTGCAGCGAACCGCCGATGCCGTCGCGCAGGCCGCGCTGGTAACGCGCATAGCCCAGATCCTCTGCGGCGATATCCGGCTTGCGCCCCGAGATCAGATCGGCCAGCAGGCGGCCCGAGCCCGCAGACATGGTCCATCCCAGAGTTCCGTGGCCGGTATTCAGGAACAGGTTCGCGATCGGCGTCGCGCCGACGATCGGGGTTCCGTCGGGCGTCATCGGACGCAGCCCGGTCCAGAACTCGGCCTTGGCCGGGTCGCCGGCGCCGCCGAACAGTTCGCTCACCGATTTCGCCAGCGTCGCATGGCGGCGCGGGTTCAGGCTCAGGTCGTAACCGGCGATTTCCGCCAGCCCGCCGACGCGGATGCGGCTGCCCAGACGGGTGATCGCGATCTTGTAGGTCTCGTCCATGACGGTCGAGACGGGGGCGCGGCTTTCATCCTCGATATCGATGGTCAGCGAATAGCCCTTGAGCGGATAGACCGGCAGCTTGACGCCCAGATGGCGCACCATCTGCGGCGAATGCGGCCCCATGGCCAGCACATAGCGGTCGGCGGTCATCCGGCCCTGATCGGTCTGAACGCCGGTGATCCGCCCGTTCGCGGCCTGCAGCCGCTCGACCGTCACGCCCCAGCGGAAGGTCACGCCGGCCGCCACGGCCATTTCGGCCAGCCGGTTGGTGAACTTGAAGCAATCGCCGGTCTCGTCGCCCGGCAGGCGCAGCCCGCCGGCGATCCGCTCGGCCGAGGCGGCCAGCCCCGGCTCGGCGGCGATGCAACCCGCGCGGTCCAGCACCTCGAAGGGAACACCGTCAGCTCGGAGCACCTCGATATCCTTGCCGGCCGCGTCAAGCTGCTCGGGCTTGCGGAACAGCTGCAGCGTGCCCTGCATGCGCTGGTCGTATTCGATCCCCGTCTCGGCGCGCAGTTCGCCCAGGCAGTCGCGGCTGTATTCGGCCAGCCGGACCATGCGGCTCTTGTTGATCGCATAGGCCGACGAGGTGCAGTTGGCCAGCATCCGCGCCATCCAGGACACGCGATGCCAGTCCAGGCGCGGCTGCAGGACCAGCGGCGCATGGCGCTGGAACATCCATTTCAGCGCCTTGAGCGGCACACCCGGCGCGGCCCAGGGCGAGGAATAGCCGGGCGAGATTTCGCCTGCATTGGCATAGCTGGTTTCCAGCGCCGGGCCCTGCTGGCGGTCGATCACGGTGACTTCATGTCCGGCCTTGGCCAGATACCATGCCGAGGTGACGCCCAGCACACCTGCTCCGAGGATGATGACTTTCATGTTCGCGCTCCCTCTCCTTCGTGTTGCCGACAAGAATAACATTCCGCAGGAAAATGAATTCCCGATCTGGCCGCCAAACTACGGCATTGCGGATATTATATTCGACATAAATGGAAAATTATCGAAGAACATTCGATAATAAAAAGATATGGTGGGATATATGCCCTTGCGCCGGGAATCATCGCCGGATGATTGCAGCCCATGGGCGGTATGCGTAGGCTGGGCCTGCCGCCCCAGGTGATCAGGACATGCCCAGCCAAGCCCGCCAGAGCCCCCTCGCCCCGTTCAGACACACCGATTTCCGACTGCTCTGGTCGGCCACGCTGATCTCGAATTTCGGGGCGCTGGTGCAGGCTGTCGGCGCGGCATGGATGATGACGCAGCTGACGGATTCGGCCACGCTGATCGCGCTGGTGCAGGCGTCGAACACCCTTCCGATCATGATTTTCGCTCTGATTTCAGGAGCCTTGGCCGATATCCTGGACCGACGGACATTGCTTCTGGGGGCGCAGCTGTTCATGGCCCTGGCCTCGGTCCTGCTGGCGGTGCTGACCTGGCAGGGGCTGATGACGCCGCTGCTGCTTTTGTCGCTGACCTTCCTGATCGGGGTCGGCCAGGCGATCTACAACCCGCCATGGCAGGCCAGCATGCAGGACCTTGTCCCGCGCGAGGACCTGCCGGCGGCGGTCACGCTGAATTCCGTCGGCTTCAACCTGATGCGCAGTATCGGCCCGGCGGCGGGCGGGATAATCACCGCGGCCTTTGGTGCGGCGGCGGCTTTTCTTGTCAACGCGGTCAGCTATGTCCCGCTGCTGGCGGCGCTGGCGCGCTGGCGCCCGGCCCCGCCTCCGCGCACCACCTCGCCCGAGCCCTTTGTCTCGGCGGTGGGGGCGGGGCTGCGCTATGTCGCGCTGTCGCCCAACCTGATGCGGGTGCTGCTGCGCGCAGCGCTGTTCGGCTTTTCGGCCATTGTCATCATGGCGCTGCTGCCCGTGGTCGCCAAGGAGCAGCCCCGGGGCGGGTCGCTGCTTTTCGGCCTGCTGCTGGGCTGTTTCGGCCTGGGCGCGATTCTCGGCGCGCTGATCAACCCGCATATGCGCGAGCGGCTGGATAACGAGAACGTCGTCCGGGTCGCATTCGCCGCCTTTGGCTGCTCGGCGCTGGCGCTGGCCTGGACCGACAGCGTCTGGGCGCATGCGCTGGCCATGCTGCCCGCCGGCGCAAGCTGGGTGCTGGCCCTGTCGCTGTTCAATGTGACCGTGCAGCTGTCCACCCCGCGTTGGGTGGTGGCGCGCGCCCTGGCGCTTTACCAGACCGCGGTCTTTGGCGGCATGGCTGTGGGAAGCTGGATCTGGGGCATGGTCGCCTCGGCCCATGGCGTCGGCGCGGCGCTGGCGCTCTCGGCCATCCCGCTGTTTCTGGGTGCGGTTCTGGGGCACTGGCTGCGCATCCCGGAATTCTCGACATTGAATCTGGATCCGCTGAACCGTTTCCGCGAGCCCTCGCTGGGGCTGGACCTGCGCGGCCGCTCGGGTCCGATCATGGTGACCGTGGATTATATCATCGATCAGCAGGACGTGCCCGAGTTCCTGCGCCTGATGGCGCTTCGCCGCAATATCCGCCGCCGCGACGGGGCGCGCAACTGGGCGCTGCTGCGCGATCTTGAAAGCCCCGAGCAATGGACCGAAAGCTATCATATCGCGACATGGGACGAATATATCCGCCACAACCAGCGCCGCACCATGTCCGATTTCGAGACATACGAGGACCTGCACAAGCTGCATCGCGGCCCGAACCCGCCCGTCGTCCGCCGGATGATCGAGCGCCATACCGTCCCGGCCAGCGACGACACGCCTCTGGTCGGCAAGCTGGAACTGCCATAGGCAAATTTACGCAAAGTTCGCTTTACCCATTCCGCAGCGAGGGCTAGCTTTTTGCCATGCGGCGCTATGTGATCCGTCGGGTGCTCTCGCTTGGTCTCAGCCTTGCTGTGGCCTCGATACTGATTTTTCTGGTGGTCGAACTGGTGCCGGGCGATCCGGCCAGCTACATGCTGGGCACCGGCGCGCAGCCCGATACCATCGCCGCCCTGCGCGAGCAGATGGGGCTGGACCTGCCGCTGCCGCAACGCTACGGCAACTGGATCGCCGGCGTGCTGAGCGGAGATTTCGGCCACAGCTTCACCTACAAGACGCCGGTCGCCGGGATGATCGCCGAGCGGATGCAGGTTTCGCTGCCGCTGACGCTGATGGCGCTGGCGCTGGCCGTGGCGATTGCCCTGCCGATCGGCATGTTCGCCGCCGCCCGTCGCGGCGGGGCGGGCGATACATTGGTGATGGGGGCCACGCAGATCGGCATCTCGCTGCCGAATTTCTGGTTCGCCATGCTGCTGGTGCTGGTCTTTGCGGTCAATCTGCGCTGGCTTCCGGCCGGCGGTTTTGCCGGCTGGGACAATCCGCTGGAGGCGCTGAAATCGCTGATCCTGCCCGCCATCGCGCTGGCATTGCCGCAGGGCGCCATCCTCGCGCGCGTGCTGCGCTCCTCGCTGGTCGAGACGCTGGGACAGGATTACATCCGCACCGCCCGCGCCAAGGGCCTGAGCCGCGCACAGGCGCTGTCGCGCCACGCGCTGCGCAATGCGCTGATCCCGGTGCTCACCATCATCGGCATGCAGTTCTCGTTCCTGCTGGCCGGCGCGATCATCATCGAGAATGTCTTTTACCTGCCCGGACTTGGCCGGCTGATCTTTCAGGCCATCAACCAGCGCGACCTGATCGTGGTGCAGGGCGCGGTTCTTGTGCTGGTCGCCACCGTCATCCTGGTCACCTTTCTGGTCGATATGGGCTATGCGCTGATCGACCCGAGGCTGCGCAAATGAGGGCGTCGCTGATCGTCGGCGGGCTGCTTTCGGGGCTGGCGCTGCTCGCCGCGCTTCTGTCCTATGTCTGGACGCCGGGCGACGTGCTGCAGCTTGCGGTCGCCGACAAGCTGCAACCGCCCTCGGCCGGGCATCTGCTGGGCACCGATCAGCTGGGCCGCGACATGCTGTCGATGATCATGGTGGGGGCGCGCACCTCGCTGGCGGTGGCGCTGGTCGCGGTCGGCATCGGCATGGGTCTTGGCGTGCCGCTGGGCCTTCTGGCCGCCGCGCGGCATGGCGGCTGGCTGGACGAGATCATCATGCGCGGCAACGACCTGATCTTCGCCTTTCCGAGCCTTGTCATCGCGATCCTGATCACCGCCGCCCTGGGGCCGTCGGCGACGAACGCGATCATCGCCATCGGCATCTTCAACATCCCGGTCTTCGCCCGCGTCACGCGCGGCGCGGCGCTGCCGATCTGGGTGCTGGACTATATCCGCGCGGCGCGGGTGGCGGGCAAGGGGCGCGCGCGGATCAGCATCCAGCATATCCTGCCCAATATCGCCAATCTGCTGATCGTGCAGGGCACCATCCAGTTCAGCATGGGCATCCTGGCCGAGGCCGGGCTGTCCTATGTCGGGCTGGGCGCGCAGCCGCCAACGCCAAGCTGGGGCCGCATGCTGGCCGAGGCGCAGACCATGTTCGCCATCGCCCCCCATGTCGCGGTCATTCCCGGGCTGGCCATCGTCATCACCGTCCTGGGGCTGAACCTGCTGGGCGACGGGCTGCGCGACGCGCTGGACCCGAGATTGCGCAGGTCGCCATGATCGAGACCCGCGACCTTGCGCTGTCCATCGGCACGCATCAGATCCTGCATGACATCGACCTGCGCCTGACGCCGGGCCGGATCACCGGGCTGGTAGGCGAATCCGGCTCGGGGAAATCCATGGCGGCGCTGGCGATCATCGGGCTGCTGCCGCCGGCGGCGCGGGCCCAGGGACGGGTCGATCTGGACGGCGACAACCTGCTCGACATGCCCGAGCGCGAGCTGTGCCGCATCCGCGGCAGGCGCATCAGCATGATCTTTCAGGAACCGATGACGGCGCTGAACCCGCTGATGACCATCGGCGAGCAGGTGGCCGAGTCGCTGCGCATCCACCAGCGCCTTGACCGCAAGGCGGCGCTGGCGCGCGCGCGCGAAAGACTGGACCGCGTCGGTCTGCCGGCGCCGCGCTTTCCGCTGACACTGTTTCCGCATGAGCTCTCGGGCGGTCAGCGCCAGCGCGTCGCCATTGCGCTGGCAATCGCCGAGCGTCCCGACCTGCTGATCGCGGATGAGCCGACCACCGCGCTGGACGTGACCACGCAGGCGCAGATCCTCGACCTGCTGCGCGATCTGGTGCGCAACGAGAACATGGCGATGCTGCTGATCACCCATGACCTTGCGGTGGTGGCAGGCATCGCGGATCGCGTGGCCGTCATGCAGCGCGGCGTCATCGTCGAGGAAGGCCCGACCGAGGATCTGTTGCGCCGCCGCGCCCATCCCTATACCCGGCAACTGTTCCAGGCGACCACGCATCAGCCCCGCCTTGTGCTGCGCGCCAGCCCCCGCACGCCCCTGCTGCGGGTCGAGAGCGCGCGGCGCGAATATCCCCTGCCCCGCGCCTCGGCCCGGGAAGCGGCCGGCGTCCTGCGGGCGGTGGACGATGTCAGCTTTCAGATCGACCGGGGCGAATCGGTGGGACTGATCGGCGAATCGGGTTGCGGGAAATCGACCCTGACCCGCGCCATCCTGGGCCTCGACCCGCTGCAGGGCGGCCGCATCACCCTGGACGGGCAGGAGGTCCGCGCCGGCCCCGCCATGCCCGCCGATCTGCGCGCGCGGATGCAGATCGTGTTTCAGGACCCGTTCGGCAGCTTCGATCCGCGCTGGCGGGTCGAGCGGCTGGTCGCCGAGCCGTTTCACCTGATCGGCCGGCCCCGCGACTGGCGCGAGCAGGTGGCCGAGGCGCTCTACGAGGTCGGCATCACCGGCGATGTCATGCGCCGCCATATCCACGAATTTTCCGGCGGCCAGCGCCAGCGCATCGCCATTGCCCGCGCGCTGATCATCAAGCCGCGCCTGATCGTGCTGGACGAGGCGGTCAGCGCGTTGGACGTGCGGGTCCGGGCGCAGGTTCTGGACCTGCTGGCGCGGCTGCGCGCCAGCCACGGGCTGGCGTATCTGTTCATCAGCCACGATCTTTCGGTGGTTCGCCGGATCACCGACCGGGTGCTGATCATGGAAAAGGGCAGGCTGGTGGAAACCGGCACCACCGGCGAGGTGATGGAGAATCCCCAGCACGCCTATACCCGGCGGCTGATCGCGGCCTCGCCCCGCATCCCCGAGGCATGGGGGGCCGAGGAATAGCTCAACGGGCAAGCGGCCAGCAGCCCCGCCCGAATCAGCGATTCGCACCCCGGCGCCGCGCAGCGGACAGCCACCGGGCGCGAACAGGTTCCCGCAGCCGGGCCGCGATCGGCACGGCCTGCACAGCGCCGGCGATCACCGGCCCGATAGGCAGATTTGCCTAAGTCACAGATTTTTCATGAAATAGACATGAAGCACATGCAGAGCACCGGCCCAAAAACAACAGGCCTTGCGACGAACGCAAGGCCTGCTGCTCCTCCCCTGAATGGCGGCCAGCCTCCCCGCGTGGCCGCCCAGGTATCCCGCTCCGTCCGGCGACCCTCACATCTGCCTGACGATCCATCACTTTTGCCTGAAGGGCGGAAGCTCTGTCAACTCGCACGCGTGCCGGATAGGCGGTTGATCGCCGGAGCGGCAATTCTCGCCGCCCGCGTTTCCGGCCGGCGCCGTCCGCTTGTCAATCTTGACGGCCTGCCGCTTCTGGCGCAGGACCGCTGGACACGGCCGGACAGACCGGCCGCGCCCGCCCTTGCGAACACGAGAGGAACGACATGACCCGCACCGTCTATCTGAATGGCGAATACCTGCCGGAAACCGAGGCCCGCGTCTCGATCTTCGATCGCGGCTTCGTGATGGGCGACGGCGTCTACGAGGTCACCAGCGTGCTGGATGGCCGGATCCTGGAATTCACCGGCCATATGAACCGCCTGACCCGGTCGCTGAACGAAATGGGCATGGAGAACCCGCTGGACGAATCCGAATGGCTGGCCATCCATCGCAGGCTGATCGAGCTGAACGACATCGACGAGGGGCTGATCTATCTGCAGGTCACGCGCGGCAATGCCGGCGACCGCGATTTCGCCTATCCGCCCGCCGACACGCCGCAGACGGTGGTGCTGTTCACGCAAAGCAAGCCCGGCCTTGCCGACAATCCGGCCGCCAAATCCGGCCTGCGGGTGATTTCCCTGCCGGATCTGCGTTGGGGCCGGCGCGACATCAAGACGGTGCAACTGCTCTACCCCTCGATGGCCAAGATGGAGGCCAAGGCGCGGGGCGTCGATGAAGCCTGGTTCACCGAGGATGATCTGGTGACCGAGGGCACCTCGAACAACGCCTATATCGTCAAGGGCGGCAAGATCATCACCCGGCAATTGTCGAACGATATCCTGCACGGGATCACCCGCGCATCGCTCTTGCGCTATGCCGCCGAGGCGCAGATGCAGATCGAGGAGCGCCCCTTTTCCATCGCCGAGGCGCAGGCGGCGGATGAGGCCTTTGTCACCTCGGCCTCGGCCTTCGTGCTGCCGGTGGTGGAAATCGACGGCGCGACACTGAACGGTGGCCGGCCCGGCCCTGTCGCGGCCCGGCTGCGCGAGCTTTATATCGAGGAATCGCTGAAACGCGCGGTCTGAGCGCAGCGAGCCCGCCCGGCAACGGGAAAGGCGCGCGGGCTTCCCCGCGCGCCTTTTTCAATGCCCGTCTCCGGATCCGGCTCAGGCGTCGGCGGTTTCGCGGACCAGCTGGATCGGATCGACATCGCGGACCAGAACCGAGCGCAGGATGGCGATTTCCTCGCCGTCCAGCACCACGCGCACATCCTCGCCGTCCTGCACCAGTTCATACTCCTCCTCGCCGGCATAATCCTCGGCCAGGGTGATGGTGAGAATGTCGGCGCCGCCCAGCATGATATCGGCCGGCCCGCCGGCATCGCTGCGCAGAATGATGGAATCCGACCCGGACCCGGCATCGACCAGATCGCCGGCGCCGGCATGGATGGTATCGCGCCCTTCGCCGCCCAGGAGCGTGTCGGGCGCCTCGGGGTCCGAGGCATCGGCCGACAGGATCAGGTCGTCACCCGACTCGCCCTCGATATAGACCGAGCCGCCATAATCCTCGATCTGGTCGTCGCCTTCACCGCCCAGCACCGAATGGTTGCCCAGATTGGTGATGATGGTGTCGCGGCCAATCCCGCCATCGATGGTGTCATTGCCCTCCTCGGCGCCTTCGTCATATTCGCCGTAAATATCGTGCTGGCCGCCCAGATAGATCTCGTCATTGCCCGGATCGGCGATGACGGTATCATCGCCATAGCCCGCGCCGATTATGTCATCGCCCGCGAGGCCGTCGAAAAGCTCGTCATCGTCGTCGCCAGCGATACCGTCGTCGCCGTCCGTGCCGGTCAGGACCTGGTCGTCATCGTCATCCTCGATCCTGACATCGGGATGCAGGCGGGGATCATCGGCCGGCCCCTCCGGCGGATGGTCGTCGTCATTGCCGGACACGGCCGCGCCGATTCCCACAAGGCCAAGCAGGCCCAGCATCAGGAAGATGGTCTGATTCATCGTCAATTCTCTCCGCAACGGTTGGCGGCAAGATAGACCGTTCATTCCCCGGCCTGCAACCGTTCAGCCGCGCCCTGCCCCGGCCATGGCGGATATCCGGGGAAAACCCGGCCGCCACGCGCATGACGGCAGAGGCGCAATCGCCGGCGATGGCGCCGGTCAATGCCCCAGGATCTGGCTGAGAAACAGCTTGGTGCGTTCCGATTTCGGATTGTTGAAGAATTCGGTCGGGGTGTTCTGCTCGACGATCTGGCCCTGATCCATGAAGATCACCCGGTGCGCGACCGCCTGGGCAAAGCCCATCTCATGGGTCACGCAGAGCATGGTCATGCCCTCCTCGGCCAGTTCGATCATGGTGTCGAGCACCTCCTTGATCATCTCGGGGTCGAGCGCGCTGGTCGGCTCGTCGAACAGCATGATCCGCGGACGCATGCACAGCGCGCGCGCGATGGCGACGCGCTGCTGCTGGCCGCCGGACAGCTGGCCGGGATATTTCCGCGCCTGATCGGGGATCCTGACCTTTTCCAGGAAATGCATCGCCGTTTCCTCGGCCTCGCGCCGGGGGATCTTGCGCACCCAGATCGGCGCCAGCGTGCAGTTCTCCAGAATCGTCAGGTGCGGGAACAGGTTGAAATGCTGAAACACCATGCCGACCTCGGAGCGAACCTTGTCGATATTCTTCAGGTCATGGGTCAGTTCGGTGCCATCGACGACGATCTTGCCGGTCTGGTGCTCTTCCAGCCGGTTGATGCAGCGGATCAGCGTGGACTTGCCCGAGCCCGAGGGGCCGGCGATCACGATCCGCTCGCCGCGGCTGACATGCAGGTCGATATCGCGCAGCACGTGAAAGGTGCCGTACCATTTGTTGAGCTTGACGATGTCGATCGCCGTCTCATCCGCTTGCCGGGTTTCGGCGGTCAGGGGTTGCATGCTCATGGACAGGCTCCTCAGCGGTTGCCGCGCTTCAGGCGGCGCTCAAGATGCATCGAATAGCGCGACATGCCGAAGCACAGGACAAAGAAGATCGCGCCGACAAAGAAATAGGGCTCCCAATAGGCGCCTTTCCATTCGAAGCTGGCGCGGACGGTGTCGGACATCGCCTTCAGCGGATCGAACAGGCCGACAAAGACGACCAGCGTGGTGTCCTTGAACATGCCGATAAAGGTCGAGACGATCCCCGGGATCGAGATTTTCAGCGCCTGCGGCAGGATGATCAGGCGCTGCGCCTTCCAGTAATCCAGCCCAAGCGCGTCGGCGGCCTCGTATTGTCCGCGCGGCAGCGCGGCCAGCCCGCCGCGGATCACCTCGGCGACATAGGCGGCGGAAAACAGCGTCACCATGATGATGACGCGCAGCACGATGTCGAAACTCGTGCCGGGCGGCAGGAAATAGTTCAAGAGCAGCGAGGCCACGAACAAGAGCGCGATCAGCGGCACGCCGCGGATGAACTCGATGAACATCACCGCCAGCATCTTGACCACCGGCATATCCGAACGCCGCGCCAGCGCCAGCACGATGCCGATGGGCAGGGACAGCGCGATGCCGGCGATGCCGATGGTGATCGACAGCACGAAACCACCGAACTGGTCCGAGGTCACCGGCACCAGCCGCAGCGGCACCGCCCCGGCCAGCAGCCCGGCAAGAGGCGCGGACACCAGCCACCACCACAGCGCCGCGGCAGCCGCCCCGGCCGCCACGGCGAGCATGCCGAAACGCGCAGCTACCCGCCACACCGCAAGGCCGACGCCAAAGCCCGCCAGCACCATGACCGGCCCCCAGAGCGACCCGCCCCACAGCAGCCAGACCCCGGCAAAGGGATAAAGCAGACTGGCCAGCAGCGCCCGCCCCGGGCGTGCGTCGATCAGCGCCGACCATGCCAGCATCAGCGCCGTCATGCCGGCCAGCACCGCAAGGCCGGTGTCCAGCATGGCCGCCGACAGCACGGTCAGCACGGTCGCGATGGCCAGCACGATCCGCCGCGCCCGGACGCTGGCGCCGAAGAGCAAGGGCGCCAGCGCCAGAAACAGCAATCCGAAGGCAAGGATCGGCCGCCAGTAGAATTCCTGCGGATAGAAGCCAAGAACGAACTGGTGCCAGCGGGCCCTGATGACCGCGAAACAGGCGCCATTGGCCTCGGGGCCATAGGTTTCGGAAACGATCTGGCGGCATTCCCGGATGCTGCCCGCGTTCCAGACCGAATGCGACAGCCAGGGCCACAGCGTATCGAAGATCAGCCACAGGATGCCGAGCCCGATCAGGGTCAGCAGGATGTTCACCGGGCCCGAGAACAGGTTCGCGCGCAGCCACAGCACCGCGCCCGAGCTGCGCATGGGCGGCGGCTGCGGCGGCAGCATGCTGTCGCGGACATAGGCGACGGTCTGGGCATGGGTCTCGCTCATCTCATCGCTCCTTCAGCCGGACGCCGCTGTTGAACAGGTTCATGCCGCTGGAGATGCCCAGGCAGAGCACCAGATAGACGGCCATCATCAGCACCATGCATTCCATCTCGCGCCCGGTCTGGTTCAGCGTCGTGCCGCCCAGCGTGCCGCGCAGATCCATATAGCCGACGGCAATCGCCAAAGAGCTGTTCTTGGTGAGGTTCAGATATTGCGAGATCAGCGGCGGCACGATCACCCGCAGCGCCTGTGGCAGCACCACCAGCGACATGGTGCGGCGCGGACGCAGGCCCAGGGCAAAGGCGGCCTCGGATTGCCCCTTGCTGACCGCGAGGATGCCGGCGCGGGTGATCTCGGCGATGAAGGCGCCGGTATAAAGGGTCAGCGCCAGCCACAGCACGACGAAGCTGTTGTCCAGATTGATGCCATCGGCAAAGTTGAAACCGCGCAGCGCCGGCGGCACCAGATGCAGGCCGAAATACCAGGTCAGGAACAGCAGCGGCAGCAGATAGATCGACAGGCTGATCCACCAGGTCACCGGGCGGATGCCGGTCCGGTCCTGAACCCGCTGCGCCCGCGCCCTGATCAGGCGATGCGCAAGCACCGCCGCGACGAAGGCCACGGCATAGGTGATGAAGGCCCAGCTGATCCCGATGCGCCCGAATGTCAGGGTACCGGGCGAATTCGTCATGCCAAGCGACGGGATGGCGGTATAGCGGTTGGTGGGCGCGATCGTCTCGAACAGGATCATCCCGGCCTCGGGGGTGTCGCCGCGATAGGCATTGGGCGGCGGCAGCACCTCGGAAAAGATCGCCAGGATCAGCAGGATCCACAGCAGCAGCGGGATATTGCGAAAGATCTCGACATAGACCGTCATCAGCCGCGCGATCAGCCAGTTCGAGGACAGCCGCAGCACCCCCGCCAGCACGCCGAGGATGGTCGCGGTAATGCAGCCCAGGAACGAGACCAGCAGCGTGTTCAGCAACCCGACGACGGCGGCGCGCAGATGCGTGTCGTCCGAATTATAGGGGATCAGCTGCTGCGGAATGTCATAGCCGGCGCGGCGGAACAGGAAATCGAAGCTCAGCGTCTTGCCAAGCGCGGCCAGGTTCTGAAGCGTGTTGTTGATGAACCAGCTGGCGGCAAGCATCGCAAGGATGAAGACGACGGCCTGCAGGGTCAGCGACCGGTATCGCCGGTCGTAGATCAGCATCGACAATCGGAACGGCGGAGACTCCGCCCCCGGATATGAAACCATTTTCCCCCCTGTTTCCGGCGGCAGGAACGGGCCTTTGGCCTCTTTGCCTTGCCGGTCTTATGATTTGCGAACGCGCGGAGGTTTCCCCCCGCGCGTCATCTTCTTGCCGCGATCAGCGGAAGGGCATCGCGTAAAGCAGACCGCCCTGCGTCCATTGCGCGTTCAAGCCGCGCGCCAGGCCGATCGGCGTTTCCTCACCGATCGTCTTGGCGAAGATTTCGCCGTAATTGCCGCCGGCCTTGATGGCGCGCACCGCCCATGCGGCGTCAAGGCCGATCATCGTGCCCAGCTCATCGGTCGCGCCCAGCAGCCGCTGAACCTCGGGGTTGCCCGAGGATTTCGCCAGTTCGTCGATATTGGCCGAGGTGACGCCGTATTCCTCGGCCGCGACCAGCGCGTAAAGCGTCCAGCGCGCGATATCGCCCCAGTTGTTGTCGCCATGGCGCACCGCCGGGCCAAGCGGCTCTTTCGAGACGATCTCGGGCAGGATGATGTGGTTTTCCGGATCGGCAAAGGCAGCGCGGGTCGCGGCCAGTCCCGACACGTCGGTGGTATAGGCATCGCAGGCCCGGGCCAGATACTGCTGCTCGCCCTCGGCATTGCTGTCGATGTTGACCGGCCGGTATTCCATGTTGTTGGCCTTGAAGTAATCGGCCAGGTTCAGCTCGGTCGTGGTGCCGGTCTGGATGCAGATCGAGGCGCCGTTCAGCTCCTTGGCCGAGGTCACGCGCTGATCCTTGCGCACCATGAAGCCCTGACCATCGTAATAGTTCACGCCGATGAAATCGAGCTTGAGATCGGTGTCGCGCTGGAAGGTCCAGGTCGAGTTGCGCGCCAGGATGTCCACCTCGCCCGAGGACAGGGCGGTAAAGCGCGTCTGCCCGGTCAGCGGCACATATTTCACCTTTTCCCCATCGCCCAGGACCGCGGCGGCCAGCGCCTTGCAGAAAGCAACATCAAAGCCCGACCAGTTGCCGTTCGCATCCGGGGCGGCGAAACCGACGAGGCCGGTATTCACGCCGCAGTTCAGGACGCCACGGGTCTTGACCTCGTTCAGCGTGTCGCCCTCGGCCGCCATGGCGCCGGATGCGGCCAGAACAACCGCCGCGACCGAGCCGAAGAGTACTGATTTTTTCATGGATTTCCTCACTGTTGCTTCCGCACGGGCGCCGTCTCGGCCGGTTTTGCCAAAACAGGCCCGTCGGGTTCACAAGGAACATTTATGCCCCCATAAGCGGCATTGTGCCGATCAGCGGCGATGCGTCAAGGAATAAGCCGGTGAGCCGGCTTAGCCCCGGCTCAGCTTCCAGAAGCGTTCGGCGGCGCGCATGGCGGCCAGCCGGCCCTCGGCCGCGGCATCCGCCTCGTCGTCGCGACCCCATCTATCGGCCTGGAATTCCTCGTCAATCCGGGACAGGCGCCAGGCCGCTTGCGCGTCCACGCGGCCGCGCAGCACCGCCAGACCAAGAACCAGCGAGCCGGGCAACGTGACCAGATCGTGAAGCGCCGTCAGCCCATAGGCATCCAGAGCGGCGATTTCCGCCTGCAGTTTCAGAAGGACGGCCGGATCCTGATCGACCGGGATCACCCCATGGGTGATGCGCAGCGGCGCGCGCAGCTCGGTCGCCAGCCAGTCGATCAGCGGGTCCCAGCCCTCGGCCTGGGCGCGGATCAGCGCCTCGGGGGCCTCGGCGCGGTAGCACAGCAGATCGGTCGCGCCATATTCGCCCAGCATCATGGCGACGGCGTGAAATTGCGGCATCACCTTTTCGATGGCCGAATTCGCGGCGCGGGTCAGCGGCATGGCATTGGGGTCGATGAGATCGGTCTGCGCCTGCCATTCCTGCGCGATGGCATCGGCCAGCGCCCGGGTCGGCAGGGTCAGCGGCTGCTTGCCGGGGGTCCGCAGCGGGCGTTCGTCCAGCAGCACCTCCCAGCCCCGGGCCAGCGCCCGGACCGAGGCCGCCTGCCAGAACCGGCGCGCTTTCCATTCACTCATCGAGCCACTCCAGCAGGCTCCGTGTCAGCGCCGGATAGTCGGGCGCCACCATCGCGGCGCCGGCCGCCAGCAGCCGCCCGGCCGGGTGATAGCCCCATGACACGCCAAGCGCGCGGGTGCCGGCGGCGACGCCCATGGCGATATCGAATTCGGTATCGCCCACCATGCAGGCCCGGCCGGCGGCCACGCCCGCCTCGTCCAGCGCCGCCTGCAGCATCGCGGGATGCGGCTTCGAGGGGTGGAAATCCGAGGTCTGGCGGCTGATGAACAGCCGCTCCCAGCCATGCGTTTCGATCAGCGCGTCGAGGCCCCGCCGCGCCTTGCCGGTGGCGATCGCCAGCAGCACGTCGTCGCGGATCGCAAGCGCGTCCAGACAGTCCTGCGCCCCCGGATAAAGCGGCGATTCCAGATGCATGCGCGCGGCCAGATAGGCGGCGCGGTAGCCCTCGACCACCTGCGCCTGCTGCGCGGGTGACGCCTCCGGCACCAGCTCCGCGACCGCCACCGGCAGCGACAGCCCGACGATGGCGAGGATCGTGTCGCGCGGCAGGGGCGACAGGCCGGCCGCGGCAAAGCCGGCATTCATCGAACTGACAATCATCTGCTGGCTGTCGACCAGCGTGCCATCGACATCGAATATGACAAGCTTCATGGCGCCTCGGCGAATGGGTCTTCGGGCACGTCCTGTTCGGACCAGCCAAGCGTCGCCCAGGTGCGCCGCATGTGATCGGGCAAGGGCGCGGTGATGGTGACGGTTTTCTTGGTGATCGGATGCTCGAAACGGATCAGGCGGGCATGCAGATGCAGATTGCGGCTGATTTCTCCGCCCAGCTGCGCGCCCCAGCCATCGCCCATGTTTTCCTGGCCCGAGCCGCCATATTTGCCGTCGCCCACGATCGGGTGGCCCATCTCGGCCATATGGGCGCGCAACTGATGGGTGCGGCCGGTGACCGGGACCAGCGCCGCCCAGCTGACCCGGGTGCCAAGCGCATCCAGCACCGCATAATCGCTATGGGCCCGCTTGGCGCCCTCGGTCGCGGCGACCTGCGCGGGGTGGATGGCGACCATCTTTTCGCCCTCGCCCATGCGGCCGCGACCGGGCGCCTTGACCAGCCCGTATTTGATCGAGCCCATGCGCGGGCTGGGCACGCCCGCCACCGCCGCCCAGTAGATCTTGCGCGTGGCGCGATGCCGGAACGCCTCGGACAGGGCGCGGGCGATGCGGTCGGTGCGCGCCAGCAGCAGCACGCCCGAGGTGTCCTTGTCCAGCCGGTGCACCAGCTTGGGCCGGTCCTTGTAGCCGAACATCAGGGCCCCGGTCAGCCCGTCCACATGCCGGTCCCCCTGCCCCGAGCCCCCCTGCGAGGGCAGGCCCGGCGGCTTGTTCAGCGCGATGATATGGTCGTCCCGCCACAGCACGGCGGCCTGGATCATCTGCTGATCCGATGATTTCACGGCGGCGGTCCTGGGCGCCGCCGGCGGTTTGACCGGCGCCTCCGGCAGGGGCGGCACGCGCACCTCCTGCCCCGGCGCGATGCGGGCATTGGCCTTGACCCGGCCACCATCGACGCGCAACTGTCCGGTGCGGCACCATTTTTCCACCGCGCCCTGGGTCAGTTGCGGGAAACGCTTCTTCAGCCAGCGGTCGAGGCGCTGATCGCCCTCCTCCTCGGCCACGCGAATGGTCTGCACGCCGCTCATGCAAACACCCCGCGGCCAAGGCTCAGCCCCGCGATCACCGCCAGCAGCGAGGCCGTGACCGAGGCGAGCGCATAGCCGGTGGCGGTGCCACTCGCGCCGCGTTCCCACAGCACCATCGTGTCCAGCGCGAAGGCCGAAAACGTGGTGAACCCGCCCAGAAGCCCGGTCAGCAGGAACGGCGCCCAATCCTGCCCGCCACGCAGCGTCAGGAGCGAGGCCAGCATCCCCATCGCGAAACAGCCCAGCACATTGGCGATCAGCGTGCCCAGCGGAAAGCCCGGGACCAGCCGCGTGGCCAGGATATTGACGCCATAGCGCGCCGAGGCACCGATCGCGCCGCCAAGCGCCACCTGCAGGAATTCATATCTCATGTCTTGCCCTCTGGCCGCCGCTTCTGGCGCAGACCGGCGAACCATTCAACGCGCTTTTTCAGCTCCCGCTCATAGCCGCGTTCGACCGGCAGGTACAGGACCGGGCGCTTCATGCCGTCAGGGAAATAGTTCTGCCCAGAAAAGGCATTCTCGGCGTCATGGTCATATTGATAGCCCGCGCCATAGCCCTGATCCTTCATCAGCGAGGTCGGCGCGTTCAGGATATGGGCGGGCGGCATCTGGCTGCCGGTGCGCCGCGCCAGATCGCGCGCCGCCTTGTAGGCGTTGTAGCCGGCGTTGGATTTCGGCGCCAGCGCCAGATAGATCACCGCCTGCGCAAGCGCCAGTTCGCCCTCGGGGCTGCCCAGGCGTTCGTAAAGCGCCCAGGCGTCCAGGCAATGGCGCTGCGCCGCCGGATCGGCCAGGCCGATATCCTCGACCGCCATGCGGGTGATGCGCCGCGCCAGATAGCGCGGATCCTCGCCCCCCTCGAGCATGCGGCCCAGCCAGTAAAGCGCGGCATCGGGATCGCTGCCGCGAACCGATTTGTGCAGGGCCGAGATCAGGTTGTAATGCTCTTCGCCGGATTTGTCGTATTTCGCCGCGCGCCGCATCAGGCGGCGCGACAACTGCTCGGGGTCCAGCTTGCCAGTCACCTTCCAGGCCATGATCTGCTCGATCAGGTTCAGAACCGCGCGACCGTCGCCATCGGCCATTTCCAGAAGCCGGTCGCGCGCCTCGCCGGTCAGCGGCAGCGGCCGGGCCAACTCCTTTTCGGCACGCTGCGCCAAGAGTTCCAGATCGATCAGGTCCAGCCGCTTCAGCACGATGACCTGCGCGCGCGACAGCAGCGCGGCGTTCAGCTCGAAACTGGGGTTTTCGGTGGTGGCACCGACCAGCGTGATGGTGCCGTCCTCCATATGCGGCAGAAAGCCGTCCTGCTGCGCCTTGTTGAAACGGTGGATTTCATCGACGAACAGCAATGTGCCGCGCCCCTGCTGATGGCGCAGCCGGGCGGCATCGAAGACCTTGCGCAATTCCGGCACGCCGGAAAAGATCGCCGAGATCTGCACGAAGGCAAGATCCGTCTCGCGCGCCAGCAGGCGGGCGATGGTGGTCTTGCCGACCCCCGGCGGTCCCCAGAGAATCAGCGAGGACAGGCTGCCCGAGGACAGCATGGCGCCAAGCGGGCCATCGGCATCAAGCACACCGCCCTGTCCGATGACATCGGACAGGCGCGCCGGCCTGATCCGGTCGGCCAGCGGGCGGGTCTTTTCAGGCGCAGATTCGCCTGCGGGGGGCGTCGTATCGAACAGGTCTGCCATAGGACCGGCATGTTACGCCGCGCCGGATTGGCGCGAAAGCCCCCCGAAGGGAGGTTGGCGGTCAATGCATCTTGGGCGCGAGATTGATCGAGACGCACTGAAAGTAATCGTCGTCGATCCAGATGACCGGCCCCATCGCCTGGGCATCGACACCGCGCGGCGTCAACCAGCGCGGCCATGTCGACTTGACCAGGCACAGCAGGCGGCTGGCCCCCAGTTCGCGGCCGGAATTGCTCATCTCGGCGATCAGGCTCATCTGCACGCGCCGGCGCTTGCTGCTGGGGATCGAGTGATCGACGAACAGGCGGCTCGCCTCCCATGTCGTTTCATCGACCGGCGCCTTTTCATCCAGCAGGTTCTGCGGAATCGTGCCGCCCAGAAGATCCTCCTGCGCGTCGCGGATCATGTAGGAATAGACGCCGCAACGCGCCGTGGTCGGCGTCAGCCGGACGCCGGCCAGAACCTGGCCGTTTTCATGGATGGCGACCCAGCGGCTCATCGGTGTGTCGTACTGGTCGAACTCCATCCCGTCGGCTTGCGGCAGGGGCCATTTCTTCAGGTCGATGAAGCTCTGCTTGCGAGCGCGGAAGATATTGGCGAACAGCTCGCCGTGGATGTGCATGTTGGCGAAGGAAAGTGTGGTGGTCTGCATGGTGGTTTTCTCCTGGGGTGTGGTGGTGGTGGCCCCCAGGTGTAACCCGCAACGGTGGACGGACCGTTTATAGCAAGCGGTAATCCTTGGCGCGTTGCAGCGCCTCGGCCGTCGTTCGCGCCATCAGCCTTTCACGCGCAGAGATCAGACGGGCCTTGAAGGCGCTTTCCGTAATACCAAGTTTGGCAGCCGCCGCCGCATGGCGATCCCCCTCTGCGATACACCGAAGGGCCTCTTGCTGAGCCTTCGTCAGGCTCTCCGGCGGCTCGGTCACTTCATGGAGCCGTCGTATCGTGGCCGAGATCACCTCGATCTCGTCATCCGTGAATTCCCGCTTGTCATGCGCGAAATCCGCAATCGTGCGCGACTTGATCGGGCCATGCGCGACCGCAAGCCCGTAATGCAAGCCGTGATCCGCCGCGTCCTGCAGGATGGAGAACGGGTCCGGAATCGGCAACACGCTCCAGCGGCATGTCCCGGTCGTCGAGAACCCCCAGGCGATGGTGGGATCGCGCAGGGCATAGGCACGCTCGGAATAGCGCTGCGACCATTCCTTGTTATAGGTTTGGAACTGCATCAGAGGTGCAGCAAAACGAATATGCAGCCCGATGAAATAGCCCGCGGGAGAGAGCTTTTTCAGCTTGGCCAGTGCAGCATTGATTTCCGCGCGAGACGACATGACGATATGGACAGCTTGTGTTTTCTTTATGTTATCAGGAAAATGGCACAGATTGCAGGCTATTCAAGCAATACCGCAATCCTGCGCGATGTTTTTCGCGCTTACCCCGCGTCAACCATGACCGCAGGGTAAGCGGCGTTTCCGGCATGAACCAGATCCCCCCGAAATGGTTTGCCAAATTATGCGCGGGTTCCAACGCGATACACAACCCGTAATAGAACGCTTAGGCAAAGCTACCCATGAAACGCCGCGCCGCGGCGGCACGGACTGTGGCAAAAAAGCCCGCAGCCGCGATCGCGGCTGCGGGCCTGAACCATCTCTTAACCTGCCGGAACGGCTGGATTTCTTACGATTCGTCGGCAGCCTCTTCGGCCTCGACGCGGGCGCGGTCTGCCGCGCCCTTGGCGTCGGTGTCGCGATCGACAAGCTCGATGATCGCCATCGGCGCCATGTCGCCATAGCGGAAACCGGCCTTCAGGACCCGGACATAGCCGCCCTGACGCTCCTGGTAGCGGGCGCCGAGCACGCCGAACAGCTTTTCGACATGGCTGTCCTGCTTGAGCTGGGCCGCCGCCTGACGGCGGGCGTGCAGATCGCCGCGCTTGGCCAGCGTGATCAGCTTTTCGACGATCGGGCGCAGTTCCTTGGCCTTGGGCAGGGTGGTCTTGATCTGCTCGTGCTCGATCAGCGAGCCGGCCATATTGGCGAACAGCGCCTTGCGGTGTTCGTGGGTACGGTTGAGGCGGCGATAGCCGCGGGCGTGACGCATTTCATTCTCCTAACTTGCGTTTTGCTTTGTCCGGCGGCCCTTGCGTGAAAGCCGCTCTCCTTGGGGCACGATGCCCGATGCCTTGCGGCGGGTCCGGGGGCGCCACATGTACAGCAAGCGTACACGGGTCGTAAAGCGGGCCTGTGACGCCCCCGGGGATTTCCTAGAACTGGTCGTCGAAACGCTTGGCCAGATCCTCGATGTTTTCCGGCGGCCAGTCGACCACATCCATGCCCAGATGCAGACCCATGCCCGAGAGCACTTCCTTGATCTCGTTGAGCGACTTGCGGCCGAAGTTCGGCGTGCGCAGCATCTCGGCCTCGGTCTTCTGGATCAGATCGCCGATATAGACGATATTGTCGTTCTTGAGGCAGTTCGCCGAGCGCACGGACAGTTCCAGCTCGTCGACCTTTTTCAGCAGCCGCGGATCGAATTCCAGACCGTCCTCGGCCTCCGAGCGGCTCGCGGCTTCCGGCTCGTCGAAGTTCACAAAGACCGACAGCTGGTCCTGAATGATGCGCGCGGCATAGGCCACCGCATCCTCGGGCGACAGCGAGCCATCGGTTTCGACCCGCATGGTCAGCTTGTCGTAATCCAGCACCTGGCCCTCGCGGGTAGGCGTGACCTCGTAGCTGACCCGCTTGACCGGCGAAAAGATCGCGTCGATCGGGATCAGCCCGATGGGCGCGTCCTCGGGACGGTTCTTGTCGGCGGCGACATAGCCCTTGCCGTTCGAGACGGTCAGTTCCATCTGCAATTCGGCCCCGTCATCCAGGTGACAGATGACATGGTCGCGGTTCAGGATGGTGATGCCGGCGCTTTCCTGGATCTCGCCGGCCTTGACCTCGCCCGGACCCTTGGCCGAGAGCATGAGGCGCTTGGGCGCATCGACATCCATTTTCAGCGTCACGCCCTTGAGGTTCAGGACGATGTCGGTCACGTCCTCGCGCACACCGGGAACCGACGAAAATTCGTGCAGCACATTGTCGATCTGCACCGAGGTGATCGCGCCCCCCTGCAGCGAGGACAGCAGCACCCGGCGCAGGGCATTGCCCAGCGTCAGACCGAAGCCGCGCTCCAGCGGTTCGGCCACGACCGTGGCCACGCGGGCCGAATCGGCGCCCGGCTTGATGTCAAGCTGGGTCGGCTTGATGAGTTCAGCCCAATTCTTGTGGATCATGCGTTTGCCTCCATACCTGTTCCCGACCCATGATCGCCGGCCGGAAACGCCCGAGGTGAAATGCGAAAAGCGCGCCCGCGCCGACAGGCGGCGCGAAACGCGGCAAAGTCTTGCGGATCAGACGCGGCGGCGCTTCGGCGGGCGGCAGCCGTTATGCGCGATCGGCGTCACGTCCCGGATGGCCGTGATGTTGAATCCGACGGCGGCCAGCGCACGCAGAGCCGATTCGCGGCCCGAGCCGGGGCCCTGGACTTCGACTTCCAGCGTGCGGACGCCGTGTTCCTGCGCCTTCTTGCCGGCGTCTTCGGCGGCCATCTGGGCGGCATAGGGGGTCGATTTGCGCGACCCCTTGAAGCCCATGGTGCCGGCCGAGGACCACGAGATCGCGTTGCCCTGAACGTCCGAGATCAGGATCTTGGTGTTGTTGAACGAGCTGTTCACATGCGCCACTCCGGTGGCGATGTTCTTGCGTTCCTTGCGCTTGATGCGGGTCTTGTCGCGTGCCATGTCCGTTCCCCCTTACTTCTTCTTGCCGGCGATCGGCTTCGCCGGGCCCTTGCGGGTGCGGGCATTGGTGTGGGTGCGCTGGCCGCGGACCGGCAGGCCGCGGCGATGGCGCAGGCCACGATACGAGCCCAGGTCCATCAGGCGCTTGATGTTCATCTGCGTTTCACGGCGCAGGTCGCCTTCGACGGTCAGGTTGCCGTCGATATATTCGCGGATCTGCAGGACTTCGGCATCCGACAGGTCATTGACGCGGCGCGCCGGGTCGATGCCGACAGCCTCGATGATCTGATGGGCGAAATGGGGGCCAATGCCATGGATATAGGTCAGGGCGATGGGGACGCGTTTCCCCGTCGGAATGTTGACGCCAGCAATACGAGCCACGCGTTTTCCTTTTCATGTTGCGGTTCCGTAGCACCGGAACCTTTTTTCACAACCAAAGACCCGAAAGCCATGCCTTCGGGCCTTTAACCGGCACCCGGATATCGGGCGTTTCTCTTGCGAGAAGCTGCCGATTATGCGATTCGCGACCGGGCGTCAACCCTTGCGCGACAGTCTGTCAAGAACTTTTGACATGGCCGCCGCGACCACGTCGATATCGGCCAGCCCGTCGACGGTATGCAGGTTGCCCTTGGCATAGTAATAGCCGATCAGCGGCGAGGTTTTCTTGTAATATTCCATCAGCCGGGTCTTGAGGCTTTCCTCATTGTCGTCAGCCCGGCGCCGCAGATCGGTCGAGCCGCAGGCATCGCAGGTGCCCGCCACCTTGGTCGGCCTGGTCTCGTCGTGATAGACCTCGCCGCAATTGCCGCAGGTGAAGCGGCCGGTGATGCGCGCGATCAGCGCCGCGTCATCGACCTGCATCTCGATCACGGCGTCGATGCGCTGGTCGGTTTCCGCCATCAGCGACTGCAGCGCATCGGCCTGGGCCAGGGTGCGCGGAAAGCCGTCGAAGATGAAGCCCTTGCCGCCCTGCCCCAGCTTTTCGCGGATCAGGCCGATGACGATCTCGTCGGTGACCAGTTCGCCGCGCGCCATGACCTCGGCCACGATCTGCCCCAGCTCGTTGCCGCTCGCCTTGGCCTCGCGCAGCATGTCGCCGGTGGACAACTGGACAAGGCCGCGCTCGTCGATCATGCGGCGGGCCTGCGTGCCCTTGCCTGCGCCGGGCGGGCCCAGCAGAATGATGTTTGTCGCCATTGTCGTCCCTCTTTTGCTATTCTCGGGCGAACCGCCGCCTCAGCGCCGCGACGGCGCCTTGCGCGGCTTGGCCGCCCCGCCCTTGCCACGCCTGCCACGCAATTGCGACTTTTCGATCAAACCTTCGTATTGATGCGCAAGCAAGTGGCTTTGCACCTGATTGATCGTATCCATCACGACGCTGACCACGATCAGGACCGAGGTGCCGCCGAAATAGAACGGGATGGCCAGCTGGTCGCGGATGATCTCGGGCAGGAGGCTGACAAAGGCCAGATAGGCCGAGCCGATGACCAGCACCCGGTTCACCACATAGGTCAGATAATCCTCGGTCCGCTTGCCGGGGCGTACACCGGGGATGAAGCCGCCCTGGTTCTTGAGGTTCTCGGCCACGTCATCGGGTTTGAAGCTGACGTTGAAGGTGTAGAAATAGGTGAAGAAAATGATCATCGCCGCGAAAAAGATCAGGTAAAGCGGCTGTCCGGGACCGAAATAGGCCAGCACCGTGGACATGATCGGCCCGGTCTCATTGCCCGAGAAGGTCGAGATGGTGATCGGCAGAAGCAGCAGCGAGCTGGCAAAGATCGCCGGGATCACGCCCGCCGGGTTCACCTTGATCGGCAGATGCGAGGACTGGCCGTCATAGATCTTCATCCCGACCTGGCGGCGCGGATACTGGATATGGATCTTGCGCATCGCGCGTTCCATGAACACGACAAAGGTGACCACCGCGATGATCATGACGATCACGCCCAGCGTCAGCGCGGTCGAGCCGCTGGAGGCGCCCTGCGCCAGGAATTGCGCGACCTGGGTCGGGATTTCCGCCACGATGCCGACAAAGATGATCAGCGAGATGCCGTTGCCGATGCCGCGGGCGGTGATCTGTTCGCCCAGCCACATCAGGAACATGGTGCCGCCGACCAGCGTGATCACCACCGAGGCGCGGAAGAACAGGCCCGGATCATGGGCCAGATTGCCCGCCTCGAGGCTGACCGCAAGGCCGTAGGCCTGGAACAGCGCCAGCGCCACCGTGCCGTAGCGGGTATACTGGTTGATCTTCTTGCGGCCCTGCTCGCCCTCTTTCTTGAGTTGCTCCAGCGCCGGCACCATCGAGGCCAGAAGCTGCACGATGATCGAGGCCGAGATATAGGGCATGATCCCAAGCGCAAAGATCCCCATGCGCCCCAGCGCGCCGCCGGTGAACATCGACAGGATGCCGCCGATCCCGGCCTGCGCGTCCTGCATGAAGTTGCGGAGCGCGGCGCCATCAATGCCGGGCACCGGGATATAGGTGCCCAGGCGGTAGATGATCAGAAGTCCGAGGGTGAACCAGATCCTCTGGCGAAGCTCTTTCGCCTTGCCGAGCGCGCCCCAGGAAAGGTTCGCGGCCATCTGTTCTGCGGCTGACGCCATTCTTGTGCCCCTTCATGGCAGCGCCGCCGGATCGTTTCCCGATCCCGCGGCGCCTGGAAAACTTAGCTGCTATCTATGGGGCGCGGTCGCGCCCTTCAACAGCTTATTCGGCCGCGGCTTCTTCTTTGGCCGGGCGCGAGACGGTCAGCTTGCCGCCGGCCTTCTCGACCGCCTCGACGGCGGTTTTCGACGCGCCGGCCACGGTCAGGTTCAGTGCGGCCTTCAGCTCGCCCTTGGCAAGGACGCGCACGCCGTCCAGCTTGCGGCGGATGACACCGGCCGCGACCAGCGCGTCCTCGGTCACATCGGCTTTCGCATCCAGCTTGCCGGCATCGACAAAGGCCTGCAACTGGCCCAGGTTGACCACCGCGAAGCGCAGGCGATTCGGCTTGGAAAAGCCGCGCTTGGGCAGGCGGCGATAAAGCGGCATCTGGCCGCCTTCGTAACCGTTCAGCGCCACGCCCGAACGCGAGGTCTGGCCCTTGATACCACGGCCGGCGGTCTTGCCCTTGCCCGAGCCGGGGCCACGCGCCACGCGCTTTTTCTTGCGGTTCGCGCCTTCGTTGTCGCGCAGTTCATGCAGTTTCATATCGCTTCTCCTGAAGCCGGAAGCGCCCCATGAAGCGAAAGGGGGGCGGACACGGCATTTCTTGGTTGTTGAGTCGGTGCCGTCAGGGGCACCGGGGGCGTATAGGCGATCGGCCGGACGGGATCAAGTGAGTGCAGGCGGCGCGGGCGAAACCGGCGGGATCGCGACCAGGCAGGCGCACAGGCGCGACCGGAACCTGCCCCGGCCGCGCCCGGCCTTGATGCGATCAGCCCCCCGATGGGATCGAGGGAGACGGGAGGCCGATCGCGGTAACCAGTTAACCGCCTAAAAATCGGGCAGGCCGGCCTGGGCGCACGCCAGACCGGGCCAAACCCAAACTACCGCCGGACGAGGACGGCCGGCAAACTCATGTACAACAGCCCCTGCTCTGTCAGCACGGCTGACGCGCCGGAGTCGTTGCGGTTTTTGTTCCATGACAGCCGCCACAGGTAAATTCGTGTCATTGCCTAGGCAATATCGCCCATGCTGCACCGCAGAACCGGACCGCCGCCCAAAGCCCCTATGAATCGGCCGAAAGCTTGGTAGAACAGGCCGCAAACAAGCGGCAGTCCCGGGGGCAGCGCGTGATCACAGTTGGAAAAGCCCCGCCCGTCGCGACGGGCCGGCATCGCCGGAAGGACCGTTGGCCATGATGAAATCGCTGGGCGCATTGCTGGCGCTTGGCCTTGCCGGCCTGCAGTTTCTGGCCGTGCTTGCGGTCGTGTTCTCGTCCTATATCACCTCGCAAAAGGCGCTGCTCGATCAGGCCCGGGACCTGCTCCGCGATGTCGGCGCCAATACGGTGGTCCATTCCCAGGGCTTTCTGAACCCGGCCGAGGGCGCCGCCCAACTGGCCGCCCGGCTGGCGCAGAACGAGGTGGTCGCCAGCGACGACCAGCAGCGGCTCGAGCAGCTGTTGTTCCAGCAATTGCAGATCACCCCGCAATTCGCCGGGCTCTATTATGGCAACGAGGATGGCGGCTTCGTCTATGTCATGCGCAGCCCGGACGAGCCGGGGGTGTTCCGCTCGAAGATCATCGCGATTTCGGCCGAGGGCGAACGCAGCACGCGGCTCATCTGGCGCGACGGCGACTTCAATATCCTCAGATCGCAACTGGACCCTGCGGACCGCTTCGATCCGCGGACCCGCCCCTGGTATATCAAGGCGCAGGCAGAGCGGGCGATCATCTGGACCGATCCCTATATCTTCTTTTCCTCGCAGCAGCCGGGGATTACCCTCGCGGCGCCGGTATTCGAGGTCGAACACGGCGTTCGCGGCGCGATCGGCGTCGATATCGAGATCAGCATGATCTCGGTCTTTCTGGCCAGCCTGAATATCGGAAGCAATGGCAAGGCCCTGATCATCAACAGCAATGGCGACGTGATCGCGCATCCCGATCAGGATCTGATCAAGACCGCCACCGACGAGGGCGGGCTGCGCTTTGCCGATATCCGCGAAATCGGCGATCCGATCGCGCGCGCCGCCTTTGGACCGCTGGCCGCCAGCGGCTCGATCCCGGTGGCGCAGGAAACCGCCTCGGAATTCGTCTATGAAGGCAATCGCTACGTCTCGAACATGATGCCGGTGATCAGCGAAAAGCTGCCCTGGACCATCGCCGTCTATGCCCCCGAGGACGATTTCACCGGCGTCATCAAGCGAAACCGGGCGATGAACATCTGGCTGGCGGTGCTGGTCGCGGTCGTGACCGCGATCGTCGGGCTGGCGCTGGCCGATTTCATCCACCGGCCGGTGCGCGCCTTTGCCGTGCGCACCGCGCTGATCTCGCAGGGCGAGATCGACGCCGACGCGCCGGCGCCCAAGACCTATCGCGAACTGGAACGCGCCAATGAGGCGCTGGTCCAGGAGATCGTCGCCCGTCACGCGGCCGAGCGCGAATATGGCGAGACCTTCAACATGTCCTCGCGCGGGATGGCGCAGATCGCGCATGGCAGCGGAAATTTCATGCGCGTGAACCAGCGTTTCGCCGAGATCCTCGGCTATGACCGCGACCAGCTGATCGGCATGCGTTTCGCCGATCTGATCCATCCGGACGATGCCGCGCCTTTCGCCGATTCCGGCATCCTGACCAAGGACGATTTCGTGCTGAACCGGGATCTGCGCTGTATCGGCGCCAATGGCGAGGCGATCTGGGTCACGGTCAATGCCATCACCATCCTCGACCAGAACGGCAAGGCGCTGCATGCGGTCCTGACCATGGATGACATCACGCAGAACCGCCATGCCGAGGAACAGATCGACCGTCTCAACAAGGACCTGTCGCATCTGGCGCGGCGCGACACCATGGGGCAGATGGCCTCGGGCCTGGCGCATGAGCTGAACCAGCCGTTGACCGCCATCGCCCAGAATGCCGACAGCGCGCTCGTGTTGCTGGACCGGCAGGGCGGCGGCAATCCCGAACTGCGCGACATCCTGACCGAGATCGAGCAGCAATCCCTGCGCGCCGGCGATATCATCCGCGCCCTGCGCGGCTTCATCCGCAAGGATGAGTTTCCGCCGAAGCCCTTCAGCCTGGAGGACCTTCTGAAACAGATGTGCTATCTGGTGCGGGCAGAAGCGAGCGACGCGCGGGTCACCATCACGACCTCGCTTCCGGACGATCTGCCCAGGGTCGTGGCGAACCGGGTGCAGATCGCCCAGGTCCTGATCAACCTGCTGCGCAATGCCATCGAGGCCATGGCCACGCAGCCGGACGCCGCCCCGCGCGAGATCGGCATCGCGGCCTCGGCCTCGGAGGAGTTCGTGACCGTCTGCGTCACCGATTCCGGCCCCGGCATCGCCCCGGATCTGAACCTGTTCGCCGAGTTCGAGACCACCAAGGCCGGCGGCATGGGCCTGGGCCTGTCGATCTGCCGATCGATCGCGGGAAACAATGGCGGCAGCCTGTGGCTCGACGACAGCGTCAGCCGCGGCGCAAGGTTCTGCTTCACGATTCCAGTATATCAGCCCAAAGTGACCCCACTGCAGGATTGACAAACCTGGCATCATGCCCGGAAACGGTTCCAGCAGCCGAGCCGATCCTTCGTGAAATATTCATGGCGCCGAAACCGATGAACGACGTTCCCTTTACTGTCTTTGTGGTCGATGACGATGACGGCATCCGCGTATCGCTCGAGCGCGCGCTGAGCATGCGTGGCTATCGGGTCGAAACCTACGACTCGGCGCGGTCCTTCCTGGAATCCCTTGGCGGGGACCGTCCCGGCTGCCTGGTGCTGGATTATGGCATGCCCGGCATGAACGGCCTTGAGCTGCAGCAATATCTGAACGCGCACGAGATCCGCCTGCCGATCATCTTCATCACCGGCCATGGCGGCGTGCCGGAATCGGTGCAGGCGATCAAGGGCGGCGCGCTGGATTTCCTGGAAAAGCCCTTTCCGCAATCGGCCCTTGCCGAACGGATCGACGCCGCCTTCGAGATCATTCGCAGCCAGATTTCGGCCGATCGCTCGCAACGCGAGAAACAGGCCCGGCTCGACAGCCTCACCGCGCGCGAACGGGAAATCGTGCGCCTGTTCGTCGAGCGCCCCGCCGAGACCTCGAGCAAGGAGGTCGCCGCCCATTTCGGCATCAGCCCGCGCACGGTCGATCACCACCGCGCGCGCATCCTGGAAAAGCTCGAGGTGAAATCCCTGGCCGAGCTGATCGCGCTGGTCCGACCGGCGGATATCGCGCGTTAGCCCCGGCCCGGCTTTCGGGCAGCGCGAAACTCGCCGCGCTCCCTTGACCTTGGCACAAAACCCCAGCAAGGTGCGCCCTGTTCAGGGCCTGTAGCTCAATGGTCAGAGCAGGGCGCTCATAACGCCTTGGTTGGGGGTTCGAGTCCCTCCGGGCCTACCATCCTCACGCAGATCTCTTTTTTCAGGTTCTGACGCGGCATTATGTCAAACCTGCCCAACGGGTTTGGCAATTTTTGCTCTCTACTTCGTCCGCTGCAAGCTGCTTGTTTGCAACTGCGGGCCGATCTGCCAGCTTGGCTACGGTCGCCTTGACATGTTCCCTTTTCAGCTTCGCAACTGTCTTGTCGCCGTGCTGTTCAGGAAAGGGTTCAATGGTGCTGCGATAGGTTCGCTGCCTGATCGGCTTGAGCTTGAGGTATTCCGATGATCGGCAATAGCTAACGACAAGTGCGGCGACGGTGCCGGGCGAGGAAGCATTGGCAATATTTCGGGGGCTTGCGCATCATCGCAGCACTTCATTCCATGCGTGACCTGTATCGACACCTTCCGTCGGCATGCCGGCTCCCGGCAAGCAATCAATTGCGGCGTCCAGCGCCCGAACATCCCACAGGGCGCGGCCATAGACCTTTTTCGGGCCGTGGTGTCCATCCTCGCCTCAGAACGCGCCGCTCTGCCGCACCTTGACGGCCCGGTCGACACCGCGACGAACTCGAGCCACATCCAGCCTGGTATTGCCGCTGGCTGTCGAGGTCACGAGGCCGTTGTCCGAGAGTTGTAGTAGACCGGGACGTCTGGCCCTGCGTAGGCTTCGCTGGCGACTTTCGGCAGTTCAAAGACGCCCATCGTCAGGCGTTGTTGCAGAATTCAGCCTTTGATCGCAGTTCCCACTCTCCCCTTCAGCTCATGCAACGCGCCCCATCTTGGCGGCGCGGAGTGCGTTGAAGCGGTTGACGATGGTAATGCCGCCGGGATGTGCTCCTTCCTCAGGCGGGCGTTCCTGCGGATCGCAATGACAGAGGCACCGCCGCGATCAAGGATCGCGATGTGGCATCAGCGTGTAGCCGTGCCCAACAGTTACAGCGCTCTCGGCATCTCCGTCACGGAACCCACAGGATAAGCATGTCTAGGGAAGAAAACGTCTTCCCTTCACCAGACTTGCGCAAAAAGCCCGGCCATTCCTACCCGTTTCCGCGCACGAAACGCGCCGCTTCCTCGGCCGCGCGTTGCAGGGCGCGCGATTTGTTCACGGTTTCCGTGAACTCGGCCTCGGGGTCGCTGTCATAGACGACGCCGCCACCGGCCTGGATGTACAGCGTCTGGTCCTTGATCACGCCGGTGCGCAGCGCGATGCACATGTCCATCTCGCCATTCGCCGCGAAATAGCCGACGCCACCGGCATAGACGCCGCGCTTTTCGGGTTCGAGCTCGTCGATGATCTCCATCGCGCGGACCTTGGGCGCGCCGGACACGGTGCCGGCGGGCATGCCGGCCAGCAGCGCGGACAGCGCATCCTCGCCCTCGCGCAACTCGCCCACCACGTTCGAGACGATATGCATGACATGGGAATAACGCTCGACGATGAATTGCTCGGTCGGGGTCACGGTGCCCATTTTCGCCACGCGGCCGACATCGTTGCGGCCCAGATCCAGCAGCATCAGATGCTCGGCCAGTTCCTTTTTATCGGCCAGCAGGTCGGCCTCAAGCGCGTCATCCTCGGCCGGGGTGGCACCGCGCGGGCGGGTGCCGGCGATGGGCCGGACGGTCACCTGCCCGTCGCGCAGGCGGACGAGGATCTCGGGGCTGGCCCCGACGATCTGGAAACCGCCGAAATTCAGGTAGAACATGAAGGGCGACGGGTTGGTGCGCCGCAGGCTGCGATAAAGCGCAAAGGGCGGCAGCGGGAAATCCATCGCCCAGCGCTGCGAGGGCACGACCTGAAAGATATCACCCGCGCGGATGTAATCCCTGGCCTTTTCCACCGCCGCCAGATAGGCGGGCTTGCTGAAATTGCTGCGCAGCTCGCCGACCTTGAGGTCATGGCCAAGGGCGCGGGGCTCATGCGGCTGGCGGTCCAGTGCGCGCAGCGCCTCCATCAGACGCTCGGCGGTCCTTGCATAGGCGGCGCGGGCGGGCACCCCGTCATCGTGCCAGGCGGGGGCGCATAGCAGCACCTCGCCCTTGACCCCGTCCAGCACCGCCACGACCGAGGGGCGCATCATCATCGCATCGGGCAGGCCCAGCGGGTCGGGGTTCACGTCCGGCAGGCGTTCGACCAGGCGGATCATGTCATAGCCCAGATAGCCGTAGAGGCCGGCAGCCCCGGCGGGCACGCCCTCGGGCATGTCGATCCGGGTTTCGGCGATCAGCGCGCGCAGGCTGTCCAGCGCCGGGCGGTCGTCATCGCTGAACTCGTCGGAATAGCGGGCATTGCGGTTGATCCGGGCCTGGCCGTCGCGGCATTCCCAGATCAGGTCCGGCTTCATGCCGACAAAGGAATAGCGGCCACGGACCTCGCCCCCGGTCACGCTTTCCAGCATGAAGGAATTGGGCGCGGCCTCGGCCAGTTTCAGCATCAGGCTGACCGGCGTGTCCAGATCGGCGGCCAGGCGGATGGTCAGCAACTGGTTGCGCCCCGCGCCCCAGCCGCGTTCGAAATCGCTGAATTCGGGCGAGATATCCATTATTGCAGCCGCGCATTCTCCGCATCGATCGCGGTCTGGTTCAGGGTCACGCCGCCCTGCGTCTGCAAGGCGCGGGTGAAATATTCAAACACATCCTGGCGCATGGAATCGGCCAGGCGTGCCTCGATTCCGTCGCGCACCTGCCGGGCCTCCTCGCTGTCGGTTTCGGCCGGATGCACCGCGTCCAGCGTGACCAGAAAGACCCGGCCCGCGGCATCGACGATCTCGGTCTGGCCGGGCTCGGCGATCTCGAAGGCCTGGGTCACGACCTCCTGCGGCACATCGGCGATGAAACCGCCGCGTTCCAGCCCGATCTCGGCCTGACCGGGCCCGAGCGCCTGCCCGGGTTCCTCTGCGCTTGCGGGTGTATCGACCATCACCCCGGCCGCCTGCGCGACCGGATCCGTGGCGGCGGTCTGCGCCGGCTCGATCACCGGCTGGGCGACGGCATCGGCGCGGACGCGCTGCTCCTCGGCAAGGACCCGAAGCTGGCGAATGGTCTCGTTGCGGGTCCAGTCCTCGGCCACCCGGTCGCGGACCTCGGCAAAGGGGATCAGCGCCGGCGGCTCGATCGCATCCAGCCGCAGCGCGAAGACGCCGCCATCCTCGAGCTCGAAGAGTTCGGGAAAGTCGCGCTCGGTGATCTGGGCCGCCTTTTCGCGGAATTCCGGATAGGCGTCGATGCCGCCCGGATCGGCTTCGGCATTCGCCGTCCAGTCGATCCTGCCCAGCTCCATCGGCGTCTCATCGGCCAGATCCTCAAGCGTGGCGCCGCCCGCCAGCCGGTCGGAAAAATCACTGGCGCTGTCCTCGATTTCGCGGCGGGCGCGATCCACGGCCGCCTCAAGGCGCAGATCGGCGCGCGCCTGCTCATAGGGGATGTCCACCGGTTCGAGGATCGCATTCATCGAGAACAGGGCCGGACCCAGATCGGAACTGGCCGGCCCGGCGATGCCGGGCGCGTCCAGCGCGAAGACCGCCGCGCCCGCCGCGCCCAGATCGGCCTCGGCAACCTCGCCCAGGTCGATATCCTCAAGCGTCAGCCCGCGCTCGGCGGCCAGTTCCTCAAAGGTGGCTTCGCCGCGGTCGAGCCGCGCCCTGGCATCCTCGGCGGCGGCCATGGTCGGAAAGACCAGACGCTCCACCATCCGGCGCTCGGGCTGCCGGTAATCCGCGATGCGACTGTCATAAAGGTCGCGCAGGGCCTCCTCGTTCACCTCGACCTCGGCTTCCAGCATCTCGGGCGTGAGCCAGGCAAAGGTGATCTTGCGGATCTCGGGCGAGGTGAAGCGGTCGGCATTGGCCTGATGCCAGGCCTCCAGCGTGGCGTCATCGGGCTGCGCGATCGGCTCCGGCAGATCCTCGGCGGTCAATTCGCGCCAATGTATGTCGCGCGTCTCCAGCAGCCAGCCCTGGGTCAGCGAGGTCACCGGCTGCGGCGCGACCACGCCGGCCAGCGCCGCGCGCAGCAGGATCGAGCGCGCCTCGTCCATGCGCAGGTCATGTTCGTATTCGGCCTCGGTATAGCCCAGACGCCGCAACTCGTCGGCATAGACCTCGCGGTCGAAATTCCCGCTCAGCCCGCGAAATCCCGGATCGGCGGCGATCTGTTTCAGCACCGGCTGGTCGCCGACCGAAACGCCGATCTGCCTGGCCTCGTTCTCAAGCGCGGCGGCGGTGAAAAGACGCGCGAGCGCCGATTGCTCGATGCCGATGGCGCGCGCCTCGGCGGGGCTGAGCTGGCGGCCGGTGCGGGCGGCGAATTCCTGCATTTCGGCATTCAGCATGCGCCGGTAATCGTCCGAGGTCACCTCGACCTGCCCGACCGCGCCGATATCCGTGCTCCCGCCCGAGAAATTGGTCACGCCAAAGCCGCCCAATCCCAGTATCAGCATCCCCATCAGCACCCACACGATGGTCGATCTGCCCTTGCCGCGCATCTTGTCGCTGCCTCGTCATGATTTCATTCTTGTGCCAAGTCTTTAGGGTGCCATCGCCCCGGCGGCAAGTGTCGCGATCGCGGCCGTGACGGCAGGCCGCGCGGGGCAGAGGCGGGTTTTTCAGGGTCGAAATGCCGCAAGCCGCTGCAACAGCGCCGCGATCCCGACCCGATCGGCATTGGCAAAGGCGATGCGCAGATGCCGCGACGCCTGCGCATCCCCCTCGGGCATGAACATGGTGCCCGGCAACAGCAGTACGCCGGCCTCATGGACCAGCCGCCGCGCCAGCTCGGCCGAGCCCATCCGATAGGGGTGTTCGACCCAGGCGAAATAGGCACCGCAGCCCTTGACGCGCCAGCCGTCAAGCCCGGCCATGCCGCTGGCCATGGCATCGCGCCGGGCAAGGATCTCGGCCCGCTCGCCGGCCAGCCAGTCGCGCAGGTTCGCCATGCCCCAGGCGGCGCCGATCTGGCCAAGCTGGCCGGCGCAGATGGCGACGGTATCCAGGAATTTCTCGATCTCGACCATGCGGGCGGGGCCGGTGATCAGCGCGCCCACGCGATGCCCGGTCAGCCGGTAGGCCTTGGAGAAGCTGTAGAGATGGATCAGCACCTCGCCCCAGTCGGGATCGGCGAACAGATCATGCGGCGCGCCCTCGCGGCTATCAAAATCGCGATAGGTCTCGTCCAGGATCAGCGCCAGCCCGCGTTCGCGCGCCAGATCGCGGAATGCGCGCAGGGTTTCGGCCGGATATTCCGCGCCCGACGGGTTGTTGGGGCTGACCAGCACGATGGCGCGGGTGCGGTCACTGACCAGCGCGGCGGCGGTCTCGGCATCGGGGATCATGTCCTGCCCGCAATGCAGCCCGACCGTGCGGATGCCCTGCATGTCCAGCCACATCTTGTGGTTGAAATACCAGGGCAGCGGCAGGATCACCTCGTCGCCCGGCCCGGCCAGCGACTGGATCGCGGCGCAAAAGGCCTGGTTGCAGCCCTGGGTGATCGCGACCTCATCGCTGCGGATGGCGCCGCCATAGGCGCGGGACCATTCGCGGGCGACGGCCTCGCGCAGCTCCGCCCGGCCCAGCACGGGACCGTAAAGATGCGCGTCCGCGCGGTTCAGCGCCGCCTCGGCCATGGCGCGGCGCAGGGGTTCGGGCGGCGGCGCGACCGGCGCCGCCTGGCTGAGATTGATCAGCGGGCGCTCGGGCGGAAAGCTGACCCCCTCGATCCAGCGGCGCGCCTCCATGACTGGCGGCCGGAAGGTCGAGGCAAGGGCGGGATTGATGGCTGGCATGGCGTGTCCGGGGCTAGTCGTTCAGGCGCAGATCGCCGAGGCCCGGCGGCAGCGACAGATCGAAGCCCGATCCCGGCGCGGTTGCGGGCGGGGATGCGGTCTGGGATGCGGGCGGGGCCTCGGGCGTAACGGCGACGGGCAGCGGCGCCGATTCGCGCTGCGGATCCGGGGCGGGGCGGGCCTGAACGGCGGGCAGCGGCGCCGGCGCGGGCGCCGCAAGCCCGGCAACGGCTTCGGCCGGCTCGGGCTGCGGTTCGGGCCGAATTTCTGGCGGAGTTTCGGGCCGCGACAGGACCGGCGCCGCATCCGCCTGCCCTGCCTGACCGGCCCGCGGCGCGGTCGGCCGGGGCAGGCCCGGATCGGACAGGCCGCTTTCGGGCGCGCGGTCGGGCGTCGGCACCACCACCCTGCCCGGCAGCGCCAGCGGCACCGGCGCCTTGTCCGCGGCATCGGGCAGAGCGACGGGCTCGGGCGCGCGCAGGGTGATCGCGGGCGCGGCCGGAGCCTCGCCGCGCGCCTCGGGGCGCTGGCGCTCGGTCTCGGCCGCCTCGGGGGCGATCTCATCGGCGGGGGCCGCGACCACGGGGGGGCTGGCAAGCCGGGGGGCGGCGGTCAGAGGCTGCGGCGGCTGCGGCTGCATATCGGTGCCGCGCGCGAATTCCGAGCCGGCGGGCACGGACAGCGTCTCGGTCGCGCGGCTGCCCGCTGCCGGGTTTTCGGCGCCGGTCGCGAGCTCCGCCACAGGCACGTCCGCCAGCCCGGACGGGCGCGGCGGCTGCGGCATGGCAAGCGACAGCACCACCAGACCCGCACCGCAGATCACGGCACCCTGAATCAGCCCCGCCGCGAATCCTTTTGCCATAGCTCGCCTTGTCCTGCCGCGTGAGGGCGCGCATGCACGCCTGTTTTTCTTGCCCTGCGGGCTTGACCCCCGGCAAGGCTTTAGCCCATCTATAACGGCAGTTTTCCCGGGGTTCACCCCCCAATGCAAGGCGCCTCCATGATCCTGCTCATCGACAATTACGACAGCTTCACCTGGAACCTCGTGCATTATCTGGGCGAGGCGGGCGCGGATGTGGTCGTGCGCCGCAATGACGCGCTGGACGTGGACGGGGCGCTTGGGATGGGCGCGCAGGGCATCGTCATCTCGCCCGGGCCATGCACCCCCGCGCAGGCCGGCATCATCGTGCCGCTGATCCGGGCGGTGGCGGAACGCGGCCTGCCGCTGCTGGGCGTCTGCCTGGGCCATCAGGCGATCGGCGAGGCCTTTGGCGGCAAGGTCGTGCGCGCGCGCGAAATCGTGCATGGCAAGACCGATGCGATCAGCCATGACGGCACCGGGGTCTTCGCCGGCCTGCCCTCGCCCCTGACCGCGACGCGCTATCATTCGCTGACGGTCGAGCCGGAATCACTGCCCGACTGCCTGCGCGTCACCGCCACCACGGCGGACGACACGATCATGGGGCTGGTCCACCGAACCCTGCCCATCGAGGGGGTGCAGTTCCACCCCGAATCCATCGCCTCGGAACATGGCCACGACATGATCCGCAATTTCCTGCGCCGCTGCGGCAATCTGGACCGCGCCGCATGAGCGGCGCGACCGATATCCGCCCACTGATCGGCCTTGCCGCCAGCCGTCCCCTGACCGGGGCCGAGGCCGAGGCCGCCTTCAACGCCCTGTTCGAGGGCGCCGCGACCCCCGCCCAGATCGGCGGGCTGCTGATGGCGCTGCGCGTGCGCGGCGAAACCGTGGACGAGATCGCCGCCGCCGCCCGCGCCATGCGCAATCGCATGAACCGCATCGAGGCGCCGGCGGATGCGATGGATATCGTCGGCACCGGCGGCGACGGCAAGGGCACGCTGAACATCTCGACCGCGACGGCCTTTGTGGTGGCGGGCGCGGGCGTGCCGGTGGCCAAGCACGGCAACCGCAACCTGTCGTCGAAATCCGGTTCCGCCGATGCGCTGACCCATCTGGGCCTGAACGTGATGGCCACGCCCGAGATCGCCGAACAGGCGCTGGCGCAGACCGGCATCTGCTTCATGATGGCGCCCATGCACCACCCCGCCATGCGCCATGTCGGCCCGGCGCGGGCGGAACTGGGCACGCGCACCCTGTTCAACCTGCTGGGGCCGCTGACCAATCCCGGCGGCGTGCGGCGGCAGCTGACCGGCACCTTCGACCGGGTCTGGAACCGCCCCATGGCCGAGACCCTGCGCGAGCTGGGATCGGAAACGGTCTGGATGGTCCATGGCAGCGATGGCACGGATGAAATCTCGATCGCCGGGCCGACCTGGGTCGCGCAGTTGAAGGATGGCGAGATCGCCGAATTCGAGATCACGCCCGAGGATGCCGGCCTGCCCACCCATCCGTTCGAGGCGGTGCTGGGCGGCGACCCCGCCCTGAACGCCGCCGCGCTGCGCGCGCTGCTGGCCGGCGAAAAGGGCGCCTATCGCGATGCGGTGCTGCTGAACGCGGCCGCCGCGCTGCTGATCGCGGGCAAGGCCGCAGATCTGCGCGAAGGCGCCGAGCGTGCCGCCGAGGCCATCGACAGCGGCGCCGCGCAGGCGCGGCTGGAGGCGCTGGTCGCCATGGTCGGCGCGCCCGAGCCACAGGCCTGATCCATGGCGCAGGGCATCGCGATCCCGCCGGCATGGGCCGATCTGCCGTTTTTCCGCAAGGACTGGCCGGGAATATCGGAGCGACTGGCGGATCAGGACTGGCTGCCCGGCCCCGCCCGCGTCTTTGCCGCGCTGGACCTGACCCCGCCCCAGGCCGCGCGCGTGGTCATTCTGGGTCAGGATCCCTATCCGACGCCGGGCCATGCCAATGGGCTGGCCTTTTCGGTCACGCCGGAAACCGCGCTGCCGCGTTCGCTGAAGAATATCTATGCCGAGCTGCGCGACGATATCGGCGCGGCACCCCCCAATGGCGATCTGTCGCATTGGGCGCGGCAAGGGGTTCTGCTGCTGAACAGCTCGCTTTCCGTGCTGCCCGGTCAGGCGGGGGTGCATGCGAAATGGGGCTGGGACCGGCTGGTGCGACAGGTCGTGGAGCGCGCGCAGGCCCAGCGGCCGCTGGCTTTCATCCTGTGGGGCGGGCATGCGCAAAAGGCACTGGCGGGCCTGCCGCGCGACGGCGATCTGGTGATCGAAACCGCCCATCCCTCGCCCCTGTCGGCACGGCGGGGGTTCCTTGGCTCGCGCCCGTTCAGCCGGGTGAACGACTGGCTGCGCGAACGCGGCGAAATGCCCGTCGACTGGGCCCTTTCCGAACAGGCCGCTGCGGAGTAAACCGAAACCATGGATATCCTCGACCGCATCAAAGCCTACAAGCTTGACGAAATCGCCGCCGCCAAATCCGCGCGCCCGCTGGCCGATATCGAGGCCGCGGCCCGCGCCGCCGGTCCCCTGCGCGGCTTTGCACAGGCGCTGGCCGACAAGGCGGCGACCGGCCACGCGCTGATCGCCGAAATCAAGAAGGCCAGCCCTTCGAAAGGGTTGATCCGGCCCGATTTCGACCCGCCGGCGCTGGCCCGCGCCTATCAGGCCGGCGGCGCGGCCTGCCTGTCGGTGCTGACCGACGGCCCCAGCTTTCAGGGCGCGCCGGACTTCCTGACCGCCGCCCGCGATGCCTGCGATCTGCCCGCGCTGCGCAAGGACTTCCTTTACGACACCTATCAGGTGGCCGAGGCCCGCGCCTGGGGCGCCGATTGCATCCTGATCATCATGGCCTCGGTCGATGACATGCTGGCCGCCGAGCTTGAGGACGCCGCCCGCCACTGGGGCATGGATGCGCTGATCGAGGTGCACGACCGCGCCGAACTGGACCGGGCGCTGCGCCTGAAATCGCCGCTGATCGGGGTAAACAACCGCAACCTCAGGACCTTCGAGGTCAGCCTTGATGTCACGCTGGAGCTTGCGCCGCATGTGCCCGAGGGCCGCGATCTGGTCTGCGAAAGCGGGCTGTTCGCACCCGCCGATCTGGACCGCATGGGGGATGCAGGCGTCAAACGCTTCCTGATCGGCGAAAGCCTGATGCGGCAGCAGGACGTCACCGCCGCCACCCGCAATATTCTGGGCCTGACATGAGCCTGACCCATTTCGACGCCAGCGGTCAGGCCCATATGGTCGATGTCTCGGCCAAGCCCGACACCGCGCGCGAGGCCGTGGCAGAGGGGCTGGTCCTCATGTCCGCCGAGACCCTGGCACTGGCCCAGGGCGGCGCGGCCAAGGGCGACGTGCTGGGCGTCGCGCGGCTGGCCGGGATCATGGGGGCGAAACGCACCTCGGATCTGATCCCGCTGTGCCATCCGCTGCCCATCGCCAGGGTCTCGCTGGACCTGACGCCCGATCCCGCCCTGCCCGGCATCCGCATCACCGCCACCGTGCGCACGACCGGCAAGACCGGCGTCGAGATGGAGGCGCTGACCGCCGTCTCGACCGCCTGCCTGACCGTCTATGACATGCTCAAGGCGGCGCAAAAGGACATGCGGATCGAAGGCATCCGGCTGCTCTCCAAGACCGGCGGCAAATCGGGCGAGTTCCGCGCCCAACCCTGAAGGGAGGCCCCCATGATCAGCGTCGATGAAGCCCGCGCCCTTGTCCTTGGCCTGGCCCGAGCGCCGGAAACCGAGGATATCCCCCTGCATGACGCGCTTGGCCGCGCGCTGGCCGCGCCCGCCGTCGCGCGGCTGACGCAGCCGCCCTTCGATGCCTCGGCCATGGATGGCTATGCGCTGCGCTCGGCCGAACTGCCCGGGCCCTTGCAGGTCATCGGCACCGCCGCCGCCGGCGTGCCCTATCAGAGCGAGACGCCCCCGGGCAGCGCCATCCGCATCTTTACCGGCGCGCCGGTTCCCGCCGCCTATGACCGCGTGGTGATGCAGGAAATCGTCACGCGCAAGGGCGACGAAATCACCGTTTCCGATGCTGGCGAAAACCTGAATATCCGCCTGCAAGGCAATGATTTCAAAGCGGGTGACGAGTTTCAACCCAAACGCCCGCTGCGCCCCTCGGATCTGGCGCTGATCGCGGCAATGAATGTGGCGCGCGTCACCGTGGCGCGGCGCCCGCGCGTCGCGATCCTTGCCGGCGGGGATGAGCTGGTCCTGCCCGGCGCCGATCCGGCACCCGGCCAGATCGTCAGTTCGAACGACATCGCCATCGCCGCCATGGCGCGCGAGGCCGGCGCCGATCCCTTTATCCTGCCGCTGGCCCGCGATACCCAGGAGAGCCTGCGCGACCGCTTTGCCGAATCTGAGGGGGCGGATCTGATCGTCACCATCGGCGGCGCCTCGGTCGGCGATCACGACCTGATCGCCAAGGTCGCGGCCGATCTGGGGATGGAGCGCGCCTTCTACAAGCTGGCAATGCGCCCCGGTCGGCCGCTGATGGCCGGCCGCATGGGCAGCTCCGCCATGCTGGGATTGCCGGGAAATCCCGTATCCGCAATAGTCTGCGCGAAACTGTTCATGCAGCCGTTGATCCGCGTGATGCAGGGTCTGCCCGCCGGCCCGGAGCCCGCCCTTGCCGTGCTGTCGCGCGACCTGCCAGCCGAGGGCAACCGCCGGCATTACCTCCGCGCCCGGCTGATGGCCGCTGACGGGCTGCCGCGCATCGACCCCTTTGCCGATCAGGACAGCGCCCGGCTGTGGCTTCTGGCGCAGGCCGACGCCCTGCTGATCCGTCCGGCCAATGACCCGGCGCGCCGGGCTGGCGAGCAGGTCGAATTTCTGCCGCTTTAACGGCTTTTTTACCCGAATCGCGGTAGCGATTGACGCGTGGGAGTCGATGGTCTAGAACATTCAAGGAACATGATGGCGGTTGCAGCAAGGCAGGAACAGACGATGCTGACGAAAAAGCAAATCCAGCTGCTTGAGTTCATTCAGGCGCGCATGGCCCGCGACGGTGTGCCGCCTTCTTTCGACGAAATGAAGGTGGCTCTGGACCTGCGCTCGAAATCGGGCATCCACAGGCTGGTCACCGCATTGGAGGAACGCGGCTTCATCCGCCGCCTGCCGCATCGCGCGCGGGCGCTGGAAATCGTCCGCCTGCCCGACACGCTCAGCAGGGGTGCGGGTTTCCGGCCGCGGGTCATCGAAGGCAGCGTGCCCGACCGCCCGGCGCCCCTGCCACGCGGCGCGATGGAGGTTTCGACCTCGGCCGTCGAACTGCCGGTCATGGGCCGCATCGCCGCGGGCGTCCCTATCGAGGCCATCTCGGAGGTTTCGCACCACATCGCGGTGCCCGGCGCGATGCTCAGCGGACGCGATCGCCATTACGCGCTGGAGGTCAAGGGCGATTCGATGATCGAGGCCGGGATCAAAGATGGCGACGTGGTGGTGATCCGCGAACAGGACGCAGCCGATAACGGCGACATCATCGTCGCCCTGATCGAAGGCGCCGAGGCAACGCTGAAACGCTATCGCCGCAAAGGCGGCATGATCGCGCTGGAAGCCGCGAACCCCGCCTATGAGACCCGCGTCCTGCCCGAGGACAAGGTGCGCGTGCAGGGTCGCCTCGTCGGCCTGATCCGCAGCTACTAGCGACACGCTCGCAAAGGCCACAGGTTTCAAGGTCCTTCACGTGCCCGGCACCCGCGCCCAAGCAGCGTTGCGGGCCGCCAATGGCTGGGGTAACCATGTGTCAAACGCGACAGGCCAAGGATAATCCATGCGCGCCCTGACATTCCGCATCTTCGCTCTGGTCATGTTGCTGGCCCTTCCCGCCCAGGCATTCGAAACCAATGCCCGCGCTGCCTGGGTCTATGATCTCGCGACCGGCACCGAGTTGATGGAAACGAATGCTGATGAGCCGCTGCCGCCGGCATCAATGTCTAAGCTCATGACCCTTTACATGCTCTTCGAGGCGCTGGACGAAGGACGGCTGCAGATGGACACGCGGCTGCCCGTCTCGACCAAGGCCCGGCAGATGCAGGGGTCGACCATGTTCCTGAACGAACAGGATCGCCCGACCGTGGAGGAACTGATCAAGGGAATTGTCGTGCTGTCCGGCAATGATGCCTGTGTCGTGGTCGCCGAGGGGCTGGCCGGAACCGAGGCCGCCTTTGCCCGCCAGATGACCGAACGCGGCACGGCGATGGGCCTGACCAATTCGACCTTTGTCAATGCCTCCGGCTGGCCCGATCCGCGACATCGCATGTCGGTGCGCGACCTTGGTGTCCTCGCGCAACGCCTGATCACGGATTTCCCCGAATATTATCCCTATTTCGCAATCAGGGAATGGCGTTTCGACAACCGTGCGCCCGCGAACCGCTTCAACCGCAACCCGCTGCTGGGGCTGGGGATCGGCGCCGACGGCCTCAAGACCGGCCATACGCAAGAGGCGGGCTATGGTCTGGTCGGCTCGGCTGTGCAGGGCAACCGGCGGATCATCTTCGTCGTTTCCGGCCTGGAAAGCGACAAGGCCCGCGCCGAAGAGGCTGAACGGATCGTCAACTGGGCCTATCGCCAGTTCACCATGAAGACCATCATCCCCAAGGGCGAGGTCGTGGCCCAGGCGCCGGTCTGGCTGGGCAGCGCCAGCAAGGTCGGGCTGACCACCGATGACGGTGTCAAGGTCCTGATCCCGGCCGGATCGCAAGCCGGCGTCACCGCCGAGGCGGTTTTCCGGGGCCCGATCGAGGCCCCCATCACCGCGGGCGACAAGCTGGGCGACCTGGTGGTGAATATTCCGGGCGCCGGCACGTCGCGCCTGCCGCTTTACGCGGCCAGCGATATCCGCCGCTCGGGTCTTTTCGGCCGGTTGCAAAGCGCCGCGTTCCGGCTGGGCGAGCGCGCCTATCAGGCCGCGATGAACTAGGCGGCATCGACCGGATGTTCATCAGCTTCGAGGGGATAGACGGCTCGGGCAAGTCAACCCAGGCGAAACGCCTGGCGCGGGCACTGGCACAGCGCGGCATCGAGATCGTCCTGACCCGCGAGCCCGGGGGCAGCCCCGGCGCCGAGGAGATCCGCCGCCTGCTGGTCGAGGGCGGCAGCGAACGCTGGTCGCCCGAAACCGAACTGCTGCTGTTCACCGCCGCCCGGCGCGATCATCTGGAACGGCTGATCCGGCCGGCGCTGGCACGGGGCGCATGGGTCGTCACCGATCGTTTCGCCGATTCCACCCGCGTCTATCAGGGGGCCGCGCGCGGCGAACAGCGCGCCCTGGTCGAAGAGCTTCACCGCCTGATGATCGGCCTCGATCCGGATCTGACCTTTGTCATCGATATCGCGCCCGAGGTCTCGCTGCAGCGCGGTCAGGCCCGGGGCAGCCCGGAGGACCGGTTCGAGGGCATGGGCCTGGATTTTCAGCACCGGCTGCGCGACGGCTTTCGCGCCCTTGCGAGGGCCGAGCCGCAGCGCATCCGCCTGATCGATGGCAGCGGCAGCGAGGATGAGGTCGCCGCGCGCGTCCTCGCCGGTCTGCCATGAGCGATGCAGCACCGCCCGAACCGGACCGCATTCCCGGCGCCCCCCACCCGCGGCACGCCCGCCGCGTCGTCGGGCATAACGCGGCGATCGCGGGTTTCCTGCAGGCCGCGCATGCCCGCCGGCTGCATCACGGCTGGCTGATCACCGGCCCGCGCGGCACCGGCAAGGCGACGCTGGCCTGGGCCATCGCGAAATGGCTGTTGAGCGACGGCGACGCGGCGGATCTTGGCTCGGATCCCGATAATCCGGTCGTGCGGCGGATCCGCGCCCTGTCCGAGCCACGGCTGCAACTGATCCGCCGGCCGGCCGACGACAAGACCGGGCGGCTGCGCAACGAGATCACCGTGGACGAAATCCGCAGGCTTCACGGCTTTTTTCACCTGAGCGCGGCCGGGGGCGGGCGCCGCGTCGCGATCGTCGATGCCGCCGACGAAATGAACGGCGCCGCCGCCAATGCGCTGCTGAAACTGCTTGAGGAACCGCCGCCGGATGCCACCCTGCTGCTGGTGGCGCATCAGCCGGCGCGGCTTTTGCCCACCATCCGGTCGCGCTGCCGCGAGTTGCGCCTGCATCCCCTGCCCCCCGAGGACATGGCACAGGTTCTGGCCGGGCTTGGCGTCGAGCAGGATGCCGCGCAACTTGCCGCGCTGTCCGGCGGCTCGGTGGGCGAGGCGCTGCGGCTCGCCGGACAGGACGGGCTGGCGCTCTATGAGCAGATCGTCCGGCTCTTCGCCGACCCGCCGCGCATGGATCGCCGCGCCGCCGCCGAGATGGCCAATGCCGCCGCAGGGCGCGCGAATGCCGAGGGCGATTCCTTCGATCTGATGATCACGCTTCTGGACCGGTTCCTCACCCGCGCCGCACGCACCGGGTTGATGGGCGCCCCCCTGCCCGAGGCCGCCGAAGACGAGGCCGAGGTGCTTTCGCGCCTCTCGCCCGATCAGGCCGCCGCGCGCCATTGGGCCAGCGCGCAGGCCGAACTCTCGGCCCGCGCCCGCGCCGGGCGGGCGGTCAACCTTGACCCTTCGGCATTGGTGTTGGATATGCTGGTCGGGCTCGCGCACCGCCCCGCGACCTAACGGGACCCGCCATGACCGAACCTGCCCCTCTGCCACTGGTGGACAGCCATTGCCACCTCGACTTTCCCGATTTCGACGGCGAGCATGCCGAGCTGATCGCGCGCGCCCGTGCGGCGGGCGTCACGCGCATGGTCACGATCTGCACGCGGCTGAGGAACGAGACCGCCGTGCGCAAGCTGGCCGAACAGCATGACGAAATCTATTACGCGGCCGGCACCCATCCGATGTATGCCGCCGAAGAGCCGATGGTTTCCGTGCAGGACCTGGTCGCGCTGGCCGAACATCCCAAATTCGTCGGCATCGGCGAAACCGGTCTCGACTATCACTATACCGCCGAAAGCGCCGCTGCGCAGGCCGACAGCCTGCTGATCCATATCGAGGCCGCGCGCCAGACCGGCCTGCCGCTCATCATCCATTCGCGCGACGCGGATGAGGACATGGCCCGCATCCTGACGCGGGAACATGCCGCGGGCGCGTTCTCCTGCGTCATGCATTGCTACACAAGTGGCCCCGCACTGGCCCGCGCCGCACTGGATCTGGGCTTTTACCTGTCGATGTCGGGGATCGCGGCCTTTCCCCGCTCGCACGAGATCCGCGAGATCTTCGCCGCCGCCCCCCGCGACCGTATCCTGGTGGAAACCGACGCCCCCTATCTGGCGCCGCCGCCCCATCGCGGCCGGCGCAACGAACCGGCCTATGTCGCCGATACCGCCCGCGCCGGCGCCCGGGCGCTTGGCATGGATGCCGCCGAATTCGCCGCGCTCACCACCGCGAATTTCGCGCGGCTGTTTGCCAAGGCTGCGGCATGATCCGCGCGACAATCCTGGGCTGCGGCTCGTCGGGCGGGGTGCCGAGGCTGGGCAATCGCTGGGGCGATTGCGACCCGACCAATCCGAAGAACCGCCGCCGCCGATGCGCCCTGCTGGTCGAGCGGATCGGCCATGACGGGGTGACCCGTGTGCTGATCGATACCGGCCCCGATCTCGTGCCGCAGATGCTGGATGCCGGGATCGGGGAGTTGGACGCGGTCGCCTATACCCACGCCCATGCCGACCATATCCATGGCATCGACGATCTGCGACAGATCGTCTTCAACATTCGGCGCAAGCTGCCGGTCTGGGCCGATGCCGTCACCGGCCGGGCGCTGGTGACCCGTTTCGGCTATATCTTCGAGGCGCCGCCCGGGTCCGGCTATCCGGCGATCTGCCAGATGCACATGATCGACGGCCCGTTCGAGGTGGATGGCGCCGGCGGACCCATCCACATGGCCCCTTTCGAGGTGGATCACGGCGGCATGCCCGCACTCGGGTTCCGCATCGGCGGGCTTGAGCAGAGCCTCGTCTACCTGCCCGATGTGCTGAGCATCCCCGAGGATTCCTGGCCCTCGATCATCGGCTGCGATGTGTTCATCTGCGACGCGCTGCGGCGCGAGCCGCATCCCAGCCACGCGCATCTGGCGCTGACGCTGGAATGGATGGCACGGTCCGAATGTGCGCACGGTGTGATCACGAACATGCATATCGACCTGGATTACGAGGAGGTCATGGCCGAAACCCCGCCGAATGTCGTCCCCGCCCATGACGGCATGACGATCGAACTGATATGAGCGCGCTTTTCAACGTCATCCTGCCGGTCTTTCTGGTCGTGGGTTTTGGCTATATCACCTGCTGGCGCGGCATGCTGTCCGAGGTCGCGGTCGATGGCATCATGCGTTTCGCGCAGAATTTCGCGGTGCCCGTCCTGCTGTTCAACGCCATTGCCAATCTGGATCTGGGCGCGAATTTCGACCCGTTCCTGCTGGCGTCATTCTATGCCGGGGCGTTCATTTCCTTTGGCGCCGGGCTTGCCGCCGCGATCTACTGGCTGAAGCGCCCGCTTGAGGATGCCATCGCCATCGGCTTTGTCTGCCTGTTCTCGAACTCGCTGCTGCTGGGCGTGCCGATCACCGAGCGCGCCTACGGCCCCGACGCACTGGTCTGGAACTTCTCGATCATCGCGATCCATTCGCCGCTGCTTTATACCTTTGGCATCACGGTGATGGAATTCGCGCGGGCGCGCGGCCGGAACCTGTCCGTCGGGCGGGTCGCTTTGCGCGCGCTGTCGGGGGTGCTGCATACGCCATTGGTCATCGGCATCCTCAGCGGGCTGGTCATGAACCTGCTGATCCAGGCCGGGCTGGTCATGCCCGAAGGCTTCTGGTCGGCGGTCACCATGCTGTCGAGCGCGGCCCTGCCGACCGCGCTTTTCGCGCTTGGCGGCATCCTCTATCGCTATCGCCCCGAAGGCGAGATGCGCGCCATCGCGCTGTGCTGCGCCGCGTCGCTGGCGCTGCATCCGGCCATCGCCTTCGGGCTTGGCAGCCTGTCGGGGCTGAGCACGGACCAGATGCGTTCTCTGGTCGTCACCGCCAGCATGGCGCCGGGGGTGAACGCCTATCTCTTTGCCTCGATCTACGGGGTGGCCAAGCGCGTGGCCGCCTCGACCGTGCTGATCGGGACGCTGCTGTCGATATTGACCGTCTGGTTCTGGCTGAACGTTCTGCCCTGAGCGGCGGCCTAATGCGGGGTGATCCCGCGCAGCTTTTCCGAGCGGCGGCGCAGCAGCTCGACCGTGGTCAAAAGCGCGATGGAAAAGATCACCAGCAGCGTCGCCACGGCCAGGATCGCCGGGCTGATCTGTTCGCGAATGCCGTTCCACATCTGGCGCGGGATGGTCTGCTGGTCGGGTCCGGCGATGAACAGCACCGCCACCACCTCGTCGAACGAGGTGACAAAGGCAAACAGCGCGCCCGAGATCACGCCGGGCAGGATCAGCGGCATGGTGATGCGGAAAAACGTCCTGCGCGGATTGGCGCCAAGGCTGGCCGCCGCCCTGTTCAGCGACTGGTCGAAGCCGACCAGCGTCGCCGTCACCGTGATGATGACGAAGGGGATGCCCAGCGTCGCATGGGCAAGGATCACCCCCAGATAGGTCCCCGCCAGCTTGCCGCATTGCGGGCTCAGCCCGAACCAGGTCAGCAATTCGCAGGGGTTCGAATAGAAGAAGAACATCCCCGTCGCGGTAATGATGATCGGCACGATCATGGGCGAGATCAGCACCGCCATGATCGCCCGGCGATACGGCATCTCGGGTCGCGACAGGCCAAGCGCTGCCAGCGTGCCCAGACAGGTCGCGAGGATCGTCGAGAACACGCCGATGATGACCGAGCTTTTCGCCGCCTTGATCCATTTCGCATTGGCCCAGGCATCCGCCCACCAGCTGCCGTCGCGCGGCGCGTCCGGGTTGGCCATGCCGAATGTCAGCAGACTGTCATACCAGCGCAGGGAATAGCCCTCGGGGTCAAAGGCCAGCATCTCGTCGGTAAAGGTGAAATAGGGCTCGGCATTGAAGCTGAGCGGAATCACCACCACGATCGGCGCGATCAGGAAAAAGAAGATCGCGCCACACAGGACCAGATAGGTGTAGTGCCAGATCCGCTCGGTCGTCGAGGCATATTTCGGAAGCGCCATGGCGATCACCCCAATTTCAGATTGTCGATGCCGACCAGCCGGTCATAGAGCCAGTAAAGGATCAGCACGCCGCCCAGCAGCATGGCTGCCAGCGCCGCCGCCATCGACCAGTTCAGCGTCCGCGTCATATGCATCGCGATCAGGTTGGAAATCAGCTGCCCCGAAGAGCCGCCGACCAGCGCCGGCGTGATGTAATAGCCGACCGCCAGGATGAACACGAGCAGCGCCCCCGCCCCCAGCCCCGGCAGGGTCTGCGGGAAATAGATGCGCCGGAACGCCGTCCAGCTGGTCGCGCCAAGGCTGCGCGCCGCGCGGACATAGGACGGGTTGATCGTGCGCATCACCGAATAAAGCGGCAGGATCATGAAGGGCAGCAGGATATGCGTCATCGCGATGATCGTGCCGGTCTGGTTATAGATCATCTGCAGGCGCTGGCTGTCATTGATGATGCCCAGCCAGACGAAGACGTCATTGATCACGCCCTGCTGCTGCAACAGCACCATCCAGGCGGTGGTCCTGACCAGAAGCGAGGTCCAGAAGGGCAGCAGCACGAGGATCATCAACAGGTTCGACTTGCGCATCGGCAGCGTCGCCAGCAGATGCGCGACCGGAAAGCCCAGCACGAAGGTGGTGAATGTGATCAGCAGCGACAGCCACAGCGTGCGCATGAACAGCATCAGATAGACGCGCTGCTGCTCCTCGACCCGGACGATATTGCCCGCCTCGTCGCGGGTCATATCCATCGCCGCCAGGTAGAAATTGGCGGTGTAGGGGGTCGAGGCCTGGCGCATCACCGACCAGAGCTGCGGATCGGCCCAGTCCTCGTCCATCTCCAGCAGCTTTTCGCGGTAGGGCGGCTCGATCCCGCGCCTGACCTGTCGCCCGGCCGAGGTGAACAGCGAACGCGTACCGGGCATGTCGTAATTGATCCGGGTGCCGACGACGCCGATGCTGCGCGCCTCGGCCGCGGCCTGCAGGTCCAGCGCCAGCGCCTGCCATGCGGCCGCGTCGGGTTCGGTGCCCGGCGGGTTCTCGGCGAACCAGGCCGAGATCTGCGGCATGTTCGCGGAGAACCCGTCATTCTTGACCGAGCGTTGCAGCATCTGCCCGATCGGCACGACAAAGGTGATCAGCACGAACAGCAGCAGCGGCAGAACCAGCAGGAATGCCTGCCGGCGCGCCCGCGCCTGACTGCGCGCCAGCGCCCGGGCCAGCGGCTGCCCGTCCGCCGTGCGCAGCGGCCCCTCGGGGGCGATCTCGCTTGCGGTCACGGCAGCGCCTTGCGGGTCGAGCGAATGGGCCATGTCGGTCCTTTGTCACATGAGAGACGCCGCCCGGAGCCCCTGCCCCGGACGGCATGAGGTCAGTTGGCCAGCCAGGCGTTGAAACGCTCGACCATCTCGGCATCGTGGTCGGCCCACCATTCCGGATCATCCATGACCGCCGTGGTCATATGTTCCGGATTGGTCGGCATATGCGGCCCCATCTCGGTCTTGCCGTCCTGATACAGGCCGACCAGCGCGGCCGAGCTTTTCCGCGACGGGCCATAGGCGATATATCTCGCCTGATCGGCCAGCCGCTGGGTGTCGGTGGCGAATTTCAGATATGCCATCGCCGCCTCGGGATTGGGCGAGCCTTTGGGAATGGCGAACATGTCCAGATCCATGTACTGCCCGTCCCAGATGATCTGGAAGGGCTTCCCTTCGCTGACCATGGCATCGAAGAAGCGGCCGTTATAGCCGGTGGCCATCGACACTTCGCCATCGGCCAGAAGCTGCACGGGCTGGGCGCCGGCATCCCACCAGACGACATCGTTCTTGATCGTGTCGAGCCTCGCGAATGCCCGGTCCACGCCTTCGGGCGTGTCCAGCGTGTCATAGATCGCATCCGCCGCCACGCCATCGGCGATCAGCGCCAGGTACAGGGTCCGCTTGGGGTTCCTGGGCAGGCCGCGCTTGCCGGGGAATTTTTCGAGGTCAAAGAAATCCGCTGCGGTCGCGGGCGGGTTGTCGCCGAATTTCGTCGTGTCAAAGGCGATGACCGTGCCCCAGAAGATATTGGCCACCGCGCATTCGCGCAGCGCGCCGGGGATGAAATCCTCGGCCGCGGGCGTGCCGTCTGGAGCGGGCGGCAGGTCGGCGGGGTCGATCTCGACCAGCGCGCCCTCGTCGCACAGGCGGATCGCGTCCGAAACCTCGATATCGAAGACATCGCCGGTGATATTTCCGGCCTCCACCTGCGCCTTCAGCGGCGTGGCGGGGTTGTCGGCGGCCAGCATGTTGACCTTGATGCCGGTCTTCTTGGCAAAGGGAATATTATAGGCCTCGACCTGCGAGCGCTCATAGGCGCCGCCCCAGGATACGACATTGACCTCCTGGTTCTGGGCCTGGGCCGCCAGCCCGAAGCCGCAGAGGGCCGAGGTCAGGACAATCGTTTTCTGCATGTTCTCCTCCCGTTGAATATCCGGACTTGCGCCGGCTTTTCACACGCCCCGGGACGCGTGATGGCCGCGGCGAAGCTGCCGCCGCGGCCGAAAGATCAGTTCGCCGCCAGCCAGGCGTTGAACCGTTCCTGCAATTCGGCATCGTGATCGACCCAGAAATCCAGGTTCGAGCCCAGTGCCTGGGTCATGTTCTCGGCGAATGTCGGCAGGTTCGGACCCATCGGCACATCCGTGCCCTCGATATTGCCGACCAGCGCGGCGGCCGAGACGCGCGGCGGGCCGTAGCTGATGAATTCGGCGGCGCGAGCCTGCTGTTTTGGTGCGGTCGAGAAGGCGACGAATTCCTTGGCCTCGTCCAGATGCGGGGCGCCCTTGGGAATGACCCAACCTTCCATCTCATAGATCTGGCCGTCCCAGACGATCTTGAACGGCTTGCCCTCGCCCTGGGCGGCGTTGAAGATCCGGCCGTTGAAGGCAAAGGCCATGCTGACCTCGCCATCGGCCAGAAGCTGCGGCGGCTGCGCGCCGGCCTCCCACCAGATCACGTCGTCCTTGATGGTTTCCAGCTTGGCAAAGGCCCGGTCGACGCCCTCGGGCGTGCCCAGCATGTCATAGACCTGATCGGGCGCGACGCCATCGGCCATCAGAGCGAATTCCAGGTTGAACTTGGCGCCCTTGCGCATGGTGCGCTTGCCCGGGAATTTCGCCGTGTCGAAGAAATCGGCCGGGCCGGCGGGCTTGGCGTCAGCGAATTTGCTGTCGTCATAGGCCAGCACCATGGAATAGACATCCGTGCCCACGAAACATTCGGTCACCGCGCCGGCAATGAAATCATCGGTGGCGGCGGTGCCGTCTTCGGCGGGCAGCAGGATCGCGGGGTCGATTTCCTCAAGCAGCCCCTCGTCGCAAAGCCGCACCGCATCGGCATATTCGACCGAGGCGACATCGACGGTGACATTGCCGGCCTCGACCTGCGCCTTGACCGGCGTGGCGGGGTTGTCGGCATCCGAAACCGTGACCTTGATGCCGGTCTCGGCCTCGAAGGGCTTGGCATAGGCCTCGACATGGCTCTTGCCATAGGCCCCGCCCCAGGACAGCAGATCGACCTGCCGGTCCTGCGCCTGGGCGGTGGCCGCCACGGCGACCAGGGCCGAGGTCAGAATGAGGAAGCGCTTCATCGTAACTCCTTTTCGATGCGGGTCAGACGGGATCCAGCGCGCGGGCATCCTCGGGATGCCAGCCGATCCGGATGGTTTCGTTGGGCGACAGTTTCACCTGGCCCAGAGTATTGCGGTATTTCATCACGAAATCCTCCTGCCCGGCCACGTGCAGCCGCGCCCGCAGGATGTCGCCCATATAGATCACGTCCCGCACCTGCGCCTCGACAGTATGGGCGTCGGCGGGCATCAGTTCGGGCTTGAACTCGACCCGTTCGGGCCGGATCGAAACGGTGGTCGCCTGCCCGCTCTCGCGGATATTGACGGCGGTGGCGTCGATCAGCTCGCCATTGCCAAGCCGGACCAGCGCCTTGTCCCCGTCCAGCTTTTCGATGACACCCCGCAGGGCGTTGTTTTCACCTATGAAACCGGCGACGAAACTGTTTTCCGGCTGCTCGTACAGGACCGGCGGCGCGGCCAGCTGCTGGATGCGGCCATCGTTGAAGACGGCGATGCGGTCGGACATGGTCAGCGCCTCGCCCTGGTCATGGGTGACATAGACCACGGTGATGCCCAGCCGGTCATGCAGCGCCTTGATCTCGAACTGCATGTGTTCGCGCAACTGCTTGTCCAGCGCCCCCAGCGGCTCGTCCATCAAGACCAGCTTGGGGTCGAAGACCAGCGCCCGCGCCAGCGCGATCCGCTGCTGCTGGCCGCCGGAAAGCTGCGCCGGGCGGCGGCTGGCGAACTGGCCCATCTGCACCATGTCCAGCGCGCGGGCGATGCGCTCCTGCCGCTCGGACTTGGACATGCCGCGCACTTCCAGCGGAAAGGACAGGTTCTCGCCCACGGTCATATGCGGGAACAGGGCATAGTTCTGGAACACCATGCCGATGCCGCGCCGGTGCGGCGGCACATCGTTGATGTTCTGCCCGTCGAGCAGGATCTCGCCATGCGTCGCGGTCTCGAACCCGGCCAGCATCATCAGGCAGGTCGTCTTGCCCGAACCCGAGGGGCCGAGCATGGTCAGGAATTCGCCCTTGCCGATCGAGAGGTTCAGGTCTTTGACGACAAGCACCTGTCCGTCATAGCTTTTCTGTACGTGATCAAAGACAACGAAAGCGTCGTTGCCGGATTGCGATGTCACGATGCGGGCTCCCTGTATTCTATGGTTCTTTGTTCCGCAGGTTCAGACTATTCGGGCGCCGCGACAGATTGCAACCTGCTTGTTCGATCATGCCGGCGATGACCCGCAGGCAATCCGGCCCTGCCGTTCGGTCGCGCGATCCGCCGGGCCGCGTGCCTGTTCAGCGATCATCCGGCAGCGGCCGCGGGCGGCCATGTTCGTCCAGCGCGACAAAGACAAAGGTCGCCTCGGTGACCTTGTGGCGGTCTTCGGCCTCGCGCGAGCGGCGCCATGCCTCGACATGCAGATGCAGGGAACTGCGCCCCTCGCGGATGATATTGGCAAAGACCGAAACCTCGTCCCCGACCTTGACCGGCTGATGAAAGGTGAATGAATCCACCGCAACGGTCGCCGTGCGCCCGCGTGCCCGCCGGGCGGCCACATTGCCGGCGGCCAGGTCCATCTGCGCCATCAGCCAGCCGCCGAAGATATCGCCCGCCGGGTTGGTATCGGCGGGCATCGCCGTCGTGCGGATCGCGGCATGCCCCGTGGGGAAGTCATCCTTGTCCATCTGAACCCACCATCTGCTTGCTTTCCGCTGGCCGTGCATTCGGGCGCAGGCGCCACAGGGCCAAGCTTGACCGCGCGCCTGCTTGCGGTCAATGCCCCTGCCGGGTCGCGGCCCTCCATAGGCAGAACCACCAACTTGACGGCACAGGTCAAATAGCGCCGAATTGCCGGGCATGGAGCCTGCGCGTCGGTCGGGAAAACCGCTTCCGCCCTGCAGTCCGGTTCGTCAGGCTTTGTGATGTGGTCTGTATACGAGGAGTTGGTTACCATGCAGAAACGGCTTGCGGCCGAGGCTCTCGGCACGTTCTGGCTTGTTTTCGGCGGCTGCGGCAGCGCGGTGCTGGCAGCGGCCTTTCCCGAACTCGGCATCGGCTTTTACGGCGTCGCGCTGGCCTTTGGCCTGACCGTGCTGACCATGGCCTATGCGGTGGGCGGCATCTCGGGCGGGCATTTCAACCCCGCGGTCACGGTCGGCCTGACCTTCGCGGGTAAATCCGAATCCGCCGCGCTGGTGCCCTATATCGTCGCGCAGCTGGCCGGGGCGATCCTTGCGGCGGTATCGCTCTATGTCATCGCCTCGGGCAAGGCGGGGGTCGATCTTGGGGGCTTCGCCGCCAATGGCTACGGCGAACATTCACCGGGCGGCTATTCCATGCTCTCGGCCTTCCTGATCGAGACGCTGCTGACGGCGTTCTTCCTGATCATCATCCTGGGCTCGATCCACGACCGGGCGCCCAAGGGATTCGCCCCCATCGCCATCGGTCTGGCGCTGACGCTGATCCATCTGATCTCGATCCCGGTGACGAACACCTCGGTCAACCCGGCGCGTTCGACCAGCCAGGCGCTGTTCGCCGGCGGCTGGGCCATCGGCCAGCTTTGGCTGTTCTGGGTCGCGCCGATCCTGGGCGCGGTGATCGGCGCTCTGATCTGGAAATCCGTAGGCGAAAAGGACTGATCCCACCACCGACCAGCCGTCCGAAACGGTGGGCGGGATCCGGAGACGCAAGGCGCGGCTGACGGTCGATCCTACCGCCGCCCCGCATGGCCGGGCGCCGGTCAGCCGCCCGGTGCCTGCAATCCGCGCAGGCGGGGATAGGCGGCGCGATGCAGCGCATGTTTTTCTGCATAGGCCCCGGCCAGCGCGGCATCGGGCGGGATCTCGGCACGCAGGGCGGGGCTCGAGAATATCCGCCCCGAGACATCGCCCGTCACGCAGGCCGCGCCCAGCCGGGCCGCGCCGAAGGCGGCGCCGAAATCGCCATCCTCGGGCTCCAGCAGCACCAGCCCGGTGGCCGAGGCGATGATCCGCAACCAGGCATGCGAGCGCGCGCCGCCGCCGACCGCATAGGCTGCCTCGATCGGCGTGCCGGCGCGGCGCAGGGCCTGGACGCAATCGGCAAAGCCCATGGCGACGCCCTCCATCACCGCCTGCGCCAGATCGGACAGGCCCGAGGCACGGCGCAGCCCCAAAAGGGCGCCGGTCGCATCCGGATCGTTCAGCGGCGTCCGCTCGCCGGAAAGATAGGGCAGGAAGGTTACCGGCGACGGCGCCGCAACCCCGTCGGGGACCAGCGCGGCCAGTTCCGGCGCCGGCCGGCCGGCGATCTCTGAAAGCCATGTCATGCTGTCGGCGGCCGACAGCATCACCCCCATTTGATGCCAGCGCTGCGGCACCGCATGGCAGAAGGTATGCACCGCATCGTCGGTATTCGGCGCGTAGCTGTCGGTCGCCGCGAACAGCACGCCCGAGGTGCCCAGCGACAGAAACCCCGTGCCGGGCGCCATCACGCCCATGCCGCAGGCGGTGGCCGCATTGTCCCCGCCGCCGCCCGCGACCGGCACCTGGGGCACCCCCCATTCCTCGGCCAGCCCGGCGCGCAACCGGCCCGAGATGGCGCTGCCCTCGACCAGCGCCGGCATGTGATCGCGGCTGAGCCCGGTGGCGGCCAGAAGCTCGTCCGACCAGTCGCGCCGCGCCACGTCCAGCCATAATGTCCCCGCCGCATCCGACATCTCGGAGACATGCTCGCCGGTCAGCCACAGCCGCAGGTAATCCTTGGGCAACAGCACGCGCGCGGTCTGTTCGAATATCTCCGGCTCATGGCGGGCGACCCAAAGCAGCTTGGGCGCGGTAAAGCCGGCCATGACCAAATTGCCCGCGATGCCGTGGAAATCGGCGCGCCCGGTCAGCTCCGCGCATTCCTGCCCCGAACGGCCGTCATTCCACAGGATGCAGGGCCGCAGCACCCGGTCCGAAGCGTCCAGCAGCACCGCCCCGTGCATCTGCCCCGAAAGCCCGATGGCGCGCAATCGCGCCATCGCCTCGGGATGTTGCCGGAGCAGTTCGCCGATCGCGCGCCCGCAGGCGGCGATCCAGTCGGCGGGGGCCTGTTCGGACCAGCCGGGATGCGGCCGGCTGACGCTCAGCCCGGCATGGGCAATGCCGAGGGTCGCGAAATCCCCGTCCACCAGCATCGCCTTGATGCCCGAGGTTCCCAGATCAAGTCCCAGATACATGCCGCCCCCTTTCGCCGCCGCGCATCCCGCCCCGCCACCCGGATCCGCGCAGACGCGCCCGGGCGGCCAGCCGGGCGTCAGCCCATCAGCCGTTCCTTGACCACCGGGCCGACCGCGCCGAAATCCATCTGCCCGGCATGGCGCGCGCGCAGCTCGGCCATGACCCGGCCCATGTCGCGGATCGTCGAGGCCCCCAGATCCGCGATCACCTGATCGATGGCGGCGCGGGTTTCCTGATCGTCAAGCTGGCGCGGCAGATAGGACTGGATCACCTTGATCTCGTCCTGCTCGCGCTCGGCCAGTTCCAGCCGCCCGCCCTCTTCATAGGCACGGGCGGATTCCTGACGCTGCTTGACCATTCTGGACAGCAGCGCGGTCAGGTCCGCCTCGGTCAGCCCGCCGACCTCGCCGCCCTCGGTCCGGGCGGCGATCTCGCGATCCTTGATCGCGGCCGAGATCAGCCGCAGCGTCGACAGCCGCGACGTCTCCCGGGCCTTCATCGCGTCCTTGGTGTCGGCCAGAATGCGTTCACGCAGTCCCATCTGATCCTCGCTGAATAGTCGAACCGGGGTGTTGCCCGCCATTGCCCCCGTCGTCAAGCCTTGGCGTCAACCCCTGGGCATGGCGAAAGTTCCGATCAGCCGCCCTTGCGCCTTGACGCCCGGGCCCGCTTTACCTAGGTTCCCGGCGATTTACCCGGAGAGTCGACGATGGCCCAGAAACCGACCGCATGTCTTGTGCTTGCCGATGGCACAGTGTTCTATGGTCGGGGCTTCGGCGCCACCGGCGAGGTCGTGGCCGAACTGGTCTTCAACACCGCCATGACCGGCTATCAGGAGATCATGACCGACCCGTCCTATGCCAGCCAGGTCGTCACCTTCACCTTTCCCCATATCGGCAATACCGGCACCACCGCGCAGGATGACGAGTCCGCCCAGCCCGTCGCCAGCGGCATCGTGGTCAAATGGGACCCGACCGAGCCCTCGAACTGGCGCGCGACGGAGGATCTGGCCGCATGGATGGAAAAGTACGGCCGCATCGGCATCGGCGGCGTCGATACCCGCCGGTTGACCCGCGCGATCCGCCAGCAGGGCGCGCCGCATGTGGTGCTGTCGCATGACCCGCAAGGCCAGTTCGACATCGCCGCGCTGGTCGCGCGCGCGCGCGACTGGCCGGGGCTGGTCGGGCTGGACCTCGCGCGCGAGGTGAGCTGCCGCCAGAGCTATCACTGGGACGAGGGCGCATGGTCCTGGCCCGGGGAATTCGCAACGCCCGACCGGACCCGGCCCTTTCACGTGGTCGCGGTCGATTACGGCGCGAAACGCAATATCCTGCGCTCGCTGGCACAAAGCGGCGCCAAGATCACCGTCCTGCCGGCCACCGCCACCGCCGAGGAAATTCTGGCCCATGAACCCGAAGGGGTGTTCCTGTCGAACGGCCCCGGCGATCCCGCCGCGACCGGCGAATATGCCGTGCCGATGATCCGGGAACTGCTGGCCCGCGACCTGCCGGTCTTCGGCATCTGCCTTGGCCACCAGATGCTGGCGCTGGCGCTTGGCGCAAAGACCGTCAAGATGGGCCACGGCCATCACGGCGCCAATCACCCGGTCCGCGACCGCGAGACCGGCAAGGTCGAGATCACCTCGATGAATCACGGCTTTGCGGTCGATGCGCAGACCCTGCCGGAAAACGTGGTCGAGACCCATGTCAGCCTGTTCGATGGCAGCAATTGCGGGCTGCGCGTGACCGGCAAGCCGGTCTTTTCGGTGCAGTACCACCCCGAGGCCAGCCCCGGCCCGCAGGACAGCGCCCATCTGTTCGGACGTTTCGTCGAGGATATGCGCAGCCGTCGCGCCTGACGCAACGTCAGGCACCGACCGGTGACGCGCTTAACCGGTTGTTAACCCTGCCCGTGCCAGAGAAGGGGCCGATGACCCCGAACTGGAAACGCGCATGGCTGGCACCGCCCTCATCCGTTCCTTTCCGCCCCGCCCCGCCCCCTGCGCGGAAGCGGCGGGGGTGAACCCGCCACCGGCACCGGCGGGTGACGCCGCCTCCAGCCTGGTCGCGGCGCGCGATATCCGTCCGCTGGGCCAGATCCTGATCGAAGACGGGACGGTCGATCCGCAAAACCTGCTCCGGGCGCTGGTCATGCGACGGCGCCAATCCGTGCGCCTGGGAGAGATCCTGCTGGCCAAGGGCTGGGTGCAGGAGGACGCGCTGACCCGCGCCCTGTCGCGGCAATGGCGCAGCAGCATCGTCGATCTGGCCAGCATGCCCCCCGACCCGCGCCTGGTCGATCAGCTGGGCGCGAATCTGTGCCTGTCAGAGGGCGTCGTGCCTTGGCGGCGCGTCGGCCGCGTCACCTTCATCGCCTCGGCCCGGCCCGAGGAGTTCGAGGCGCTGCGCCGCCGCCTGCCGGCGGAATTCGGCCCCGTGCGGATGCTTCTGTGCTCGGAAACCGCCGCCCGCGACGCGATTCTCGCACTGCGCCGGACCACGCTGATCCGGCAGGCGGAGATGCGCGTGCCGGGCCCGGAAAGCTGCCGGACCCGCAACGAAAGGCGTACCGGCCGCATTGCCGTCACGCTGATGATGGTCACCCTGCTGGGGCTGCTGTTCAAGCCGATCGCGGTGATATCGCTGCTGACGATCTGGGCGGTGCTGGCGCTGATCGCATCGACGGGGCTCAAGCTGTTCTCATTCGCCGCGATCCTGCGCCGGCAGGCCCGGCAGGATCGCAAGGATCAGGCCATAGCGCGCGGCGAAACCGCACCACCCGAGATGGACGCCCCCCTGCCGGTGATCTCGGTCATGGTGCCGCTCTTTGCCGAGGCGGATATCGCCGACAAGCTGATCGGCAGGCTGTCGCGTCTGGAATATCCGCGCGAACTGATGGATATCCTGCTGGTGGTCGAGGAAACCGACCGGGTGACCTGCCAGGCGCTGGAAGCGGCCGCCCTGCCGCGCTGGATCCGCGTGATCAGGGTTCCCGATGGCCCGATCCAGACCAAGCCGCGGGCGCTGAACTATGCGCTGAACTTCTGTCGCGGCACGATCATCGGCATCTGGGATGCCGAGGACCGGCCCGAGCCGGATCAACTGCACAAGGTCGCGCGCGGCTTTCACTTCGCCGCGCCGGATGTCGCCTGTCTTCAGGGCGTACTGGACTATTACAACCCCCGGACCAACTGGCTGGCGCGCGCTTTTACCATCGAATATGCGTCATGGTTTCGCGCCACGCTGGCCGGGGCGGCAGAGCTGGGCCTGGTCGTGCCACTGGGCGGCACGACCCTGTTCTTTCGCCGCGACCTGCTGGAACAGGTCGGCGCCTGGGACGCCTGGAACGTGACTGAGGATGCCGATCTGGGCGTGCGCCTGACCCGGCGCGGCTACCGGACCGAGATGCTCGACACCGTCACCCACGAAGAGGCGAATTGCCGGCTGATCCCCTGGATCAAGCAACGCTCGCGCTGGCTCAAGGGATTTGCCATGACCTGGGGGGTGCATATGCGCGACCCCGTGGCGCTGTGGCGCGATCTGGGCGCCAGGCGGTTTATCGCGCTGCAGGTGCAGCTGTTCGCCTCGGTCTCGCAATATCTGCTGGCCCCGGTGCTGTGGAGCTTCTGGCTGCTCAGTCTCGGACTGCCGCACCCGATACGCGAGACGCTCTCCGACCGGCTGGGCGGCAATGCGATCGCGATCCTGTTCGGCGTCTTTCTGCTCTCGGAACTGCTCAGCATCGCCATCGGGCTCTGGGCCGTGCGCGGGCGGGCGCATCGCCATCTGCTGCCCTGGGTGCCGACGCTGCATCTTTATTTTCCGCTGGGCTGCCTGGCCGCCTGGAAGGCGATCTATGAAGTCGTGGCCCGGCCGTTCTACTGGGACAAGACCCAGCACGGCATCTTTGACGCGGGACCGGACGATCAGTCCGCCGCTTCGGCTGATGCCCCGGATGGAAGCGCGGGCAGCGTCCGGTTCATCCCCATGGGCAGCGCCACGGATACCGGGCGGAACGCCAAGGATCGGCAGGCGGACGACATGCCGACGCTGATCCCCGTTCTGGGCAAGGTCGGATAAAGGCACGGCATGGCGGCGGATCAGCCGGGCGCGCGCTCCGGCGGCTTGCGATCCGGTCGCGCCGCCTGTCCGGCGCCGGTCGGATCGGGCGCGGCCACGTCTGACCGGGTCTCGGGCGGCACCGCCAGCACCTCGTCGATGGTCCGGCCTGCCGTTTCGACCGTCTCGACCAGCTTCCGCGCCAGTTCATCAAGCGTGCCCGCATCCGCTTCGCGCAGCAGGAATGCCTGCCCGCCCTTGCCCAGATTCTCCATGTTCAACGGCTTTTCCGTCAGCAACCGCCCCGCGCATTGCAGGTTCCAAAGGAAACGCCGGGCCGAGGCCAGACTGTCTGCCCGCTCGCCCGCGATCAGCCCGCTTCGGGCGCCGGCACGCAATTGCGCCAGCGGCGCGCGCGCCGGCACGCCCGCCCGCAGGGCAAGGGATTGCGCCAGCAATTCGATATCCTGCAGGCGGCCGCGACCGATCTTGGCCTCCCAGGCGCCATCCGGGGCCTTGGCCGCGAAAATCCGGCCACGCATTTCCACCAGATCGGACAGGATGCGCGCATCGCCGCCGCGGGTTTGCAGCACTTCGGCGCGCAAGGCCTCGACCTCGGCGGCCAGCGCACCGGCATCGGCGCCGCAACCGCCCACGACGCGCGCGCGCGTCAGGGCCAGGTGCTCCCAGGTCCAGGCCTCGGTCAGCTGATAATCGCGGAATGATTGCACCGAGATCGCGACCGGCCCCTGCCGCCCCGAGGGGCGCAGCCGCATATCGACCTCGTAGAGCCGCCCGGCCGAGGTCGGCGCCGACAGGGCGGTGATCATCGCCTGTGTCAGCCGCGCGTAATAGGCCCGCGTCGCCAGCGGCTTGTCGCCGGCCGAACTGTCCTGTCCGTCAGCATCATAGATCACGATCAGATCCAGATCCGACGCGGCATTCAGCTGTCGCGCGCCCAGCGACCCCATGCCCAGGGCGACCGCGCCCCGCCCCGGAGGCGGGCCGTGGCGGCGCGCGAACTCATCGGCCACGACCGGAAACAGCGCCGCGACCGCCGCATCGGCGATATCGGCATATTGGCCGCCCGCCTCTTCGGCGCCGATCAGCGCGCGCAGATGGTGAACGCCGGTGCGAAACTGCCATTCATGCGCCCAGCGGCGGGCCGCATCCAGCGCCATTTCATAGCCGCCATTCGCGGCCGAGAGCGCCGCCTCAAGCGTCTTTTCAAGCTGGGCCAGCAGCCCCCGCGCCGCCGGCCATTCGGAAAAGAAACTGCCCCCCAGCACGGCATCCAGCACCTCGGGATGATGGGCGAGATAGCTGGCCAGACGCGGCGCGGTGCCGCAGATATCGGCGATCAGGTCGATCAGTTGGGGATTGGCCTCGAACAGCGAGAAAAGCTGCACCCCTGCCGGCAGGCCGGCCAGAAAGCTGTCGAACCGGGCGAGCGCCTCTTCGGCATGATCGGCAGCGGTCAGACGGCTCAGCAATTCCGGCTCGATCCGGGCAAAGACGGCGCGCGCACGCTGGGTGCGCAGCGCCGGATAGCTGCGCCAGCGCTCGACCATGCCCTCGGCCTCGGGCGAGAGTTGCGGCCGGCTGCCATGATCCGCGGGGGTGAAGAATTCGCCGGTCAGCGCCTCGACCCGCTGCAGGCGGCCGGCCAGACGGGCCGACCAGGCGGCGGTATCCGCCTGCCCCATCATGCGGGCAATGATGTCGATGGCTTCCGGGGCGACCGGCACGGAATGGGTCTGGGCATCGTTCACCATCTGGATGCGGTGCTCGATCTCGCGATGTTCGCGATAATGCTCGGTCAGTTCCTGGGCCACCTCGGCCGCCACCCAGCCCTTGTCCGCCAGCCGGGCCAGCCCCTCGACCGTGCCGCGCACGCGCAGGTCGGGATCGCGCCCGCCCGAAATCAGCTGCCGGGTCTGGGTGAAGAACTCGATCTCGCGGATGCCGCCCTGGCCCAGCTTCATATTGTGGCCCGGCACCTCGATCCGGCCCTGCAGGCCCTTGTGTTCGCGGATGCGCAGGCGCATGTCCTGCGTGTCCTGGATGGTGGCGAAATCCAGATGGCGGCGCCAGACAAAGGGCCGCAGCTCATGCAGAAAGCGTTCGCCGGCCGCGATATCGCCGGCACAGGGCCGCGCCTTGATATAGGCGCCGCGCTCCCAGGTGCGGCCCTCGGCCTCGTAATAGGCCAGCGCCGCCGAGACCGAGATGCAGACCGGGGTCACCGCCGCGTCGGGGCGCAGCCGCAGATCGGTCCGGAAGACATAGCCCTGATCGGTATTGTCCGACAGCGTCGCCGCCGCCTTGCGGGTGGCGCGAATCAGACTCGCGCGGGCTTCGTGCTGGTCATCGCGGGCATATGCGCTGTCGTCATAAAGCACGATCAGGTCGATATCCGAGGAGTAATTCAGCTCTCCCGCGCCCATCTTGCCCATGGCCAGCGCGACGATCCCGCCGGCATCGGCCGCGCTTTCGGGCAGTTTCCGGCGGGCGCGCTCGGCCTGGACATGCACGCGCAACGCGAGGTCGGTCGCGCGGTCGGCCAGTTCGGTCAGGGCGCCGGTGACCTGCTCCAGTTTCCAGACCCCGCCCAGATCGGCCAGCGCCGTCCACAGCGCGACGCGGCGCTTGGCGCGGCGCAGGGCGGGGCCAAGCTGATCGGCCGAAAGCGTCTCGAAGCCCGCGATCTCGCGCGCGACCAGATCCTCATGCGCCAGCGCCTCGGGCAGCCACTCGGCCTCGCGCGCGATCAGGCCGGCGAGGTAGGGGCTGCAACCGGCCGCGCCACGGATCAGATCGGCCAGTGCCGGCTCGGAAATGCCCGTGGCCAGCAGCGCGGCCTGCCCGCGATCGGCATCCACGGGAATGGGCAGACGGGTGATGCGGGCGGCGAATTCCATAGCCGCAGCCTAATGGCGGCGCGCCCAAGGTCAATGCGGACCGATCACGACCCTCGCGGGATCTGCGACAATTCTTGCAGTTTCCAAGCTTGGCGAGCGGATATTCTGTTGCTAGGCTTCGCCAAAGAATGAAGCGAGACTGTAACCGCGACCCCCGACCCATGCGCGCATTGACCAGAACGCCCCCCGTGCACATTCCCCGGCATGTGCCGCGCCCGTCCCTCCCGAGGGCTGCCGATGCGTCATAGCCTGCCGCATGCGCCGCAATTCTATGTGACCGCCCCGCAGCCCTGCCCCTATCTGCATGGCCGGGCAGAGCGCAAGCTGTTCACCGCATTGACCGGGGAATCGGCCAATGAGCTGAACAACACGCTGTCGCGGCAGGGGTTCCGGCGCTCGCAGAACGTTCTTTACCGACCCAGCTGCGAAAGCTGCGTGGCCTGCATGTCGGCCCGCATCCGGGTGTCGGAATTCAAGCCGTCGCGCACGCAACGGCGCATCGCGCGCAAGAACCGGCATCTGCGGCGGCTGGCGACCAGCGCCTGGGCGACCGAAGAGCAATACGAGTTGTTCCGCAGCTATCTGGACGAACGCCATGCCGATGGCGGCATGGCGGATATGGACATCTTCGAATTCGCGGCCATGGTCGAGGAAACCCCGGTCCGCACCCGTGTCATCGAATACCGGACCGCGCAGGGCCACCCGCAGGCCGAGCCGACCCCGCAGGACCATGACGAGCTGGTCGCGGTCTGCCTGACCGATGTGCTGGATGACGGGCTGAGCCTCGTCTACAGTTTCTACGATCCGGCTTTCGACAGTTCGAGCCTGGGCACTTATGTCATCCTCGACCATGTCGAACTGGCGCGCAGCGCCGGCATGCCCTTCGTCTATCTTGGCTACTGGGTGCCGGGCAGCCGCAAGATGGATTACAAGGCGCGGTTTTCGGCGCTGGAGATTTACAAGGGCGGCGTCTGGCAGCCGATCGGCGATCCGGCCCAGCACAGTTCGGACATTCATCCGCTGTCCATTGACCCGATCGTCGAACAGGTCGCGCGGATCACCCTGCCGCACAGCCATAAATAATTACCCGAAGCCAGGCGATATTGAAATAATATGTCTCAAAATGGCCTTTGCGGGTCATTTTGTTGGATAATCGCCATTGACCCCGCCCCGCCCAGCCCATAGTTTCCTGCGGCGCAGCATGGCCCCGGCGGTAGCTGCGCCGAGGTTCACAGATGGAGAATGGGCATGTCCCGAGAAATGACGGGTGCGAGGATGGTTATCGAAGCTCTGCGCGATCAGGGCGTCGATACGGTATTCGGCTATCCGGGCGGGGCGGTACTACCCATCTATGACGAGATCTTTCAGCAAAACGACATCAAGCACATCCTTGTGCGCCACGAACAGGGCGCCGTCCACATGGCCGAGGGCTATGCCCGCTCGACCGGCAAGCCGGGGGTGGTTCTGGTGACCTCGGGGCCGGGCGCGACCAATGCCGTGACCGGGCTGACCGATGCGCTGATGGATTCGATCCCGCTGGTCGTGCTGACCGGCCAGGTCCCGACCTTCCTGATCGGCACCGATGGTTTTCAGGAGGCCGATACCGTCGGCATCACCCGCCCCTGCACCAAGCATAACTGGCTGGTCAAGGAAACCGACGAACTGGCGGCGACAATCCACAAGGCGTTTCATATCGCCACCTCGGGCCGCCCGGGGCCGGTGCTGATCGACATTCCCAAGGATGTGCAGTTCGCGACCGGCGAATATGTCGGCCCGAAACAGATCGAGACGCCCAGCTACCAGCCGGTGAAAAAGGGCGATCTGGCCACCATCACGCGGCTCGTCGAACTGATGGAAACCGCGCGGAGGCCGATCCTCTATACCGGCGGCGGCGTCATCAACTCGGGAACCGGTGCCAGCCAGCTGTTGCGCGAACTGGCCGATGCGGCGGGTTTTCCGGTCACCTCGACGCTGATGGGGCTGGGCGCCTATCCGGCCTCGGGCAGGAACTGGATCGGCATGCTGGGCATGCACGGGCTGTATGAAGCGAATATGGCGATGCATGACTGCGACCTGATGATCGCGGTCGGCGCGCGTTTCGACGACCGGATCACCGGCCGCGTGGCCGATTTCAGCCCCGGCTCGGTCAAGGCGCAGATCGATATCGACCCCAGTTCGATCAACAAGGTCATTCGCGTCGACCTGCCCATCGTCGGCGATGTCGGCCATGTGCTCGAGGATCTGCTGAAGGTCTGGAAATCGCGCGGCCGCAAGACCAATGCCGAGGCCGTCCGCGCATGGTGGACCCAGATCGAGCAGTGGAAGGCACGCAACTGTCTAGCCTATCGCAACTCGGACCAGGTCATCAAGCCGCAATACGCGTTGCAGCGCCTGCAGGAACTGACCGCCGGGCGCAATCCCTATATCGCGACCGAGGTCGGCCAGCATCAGATGTGGGCCGCGCAATTCCTGCATTTCGAGGATCCGAACCACTGGATGACCTCGGGCGGGCTGGGCACCATGGGCTACGGGCTGCCGGCCTCGATCGGGGCGCAGGTCGCCCATCCCGACGCGCTGGTGATCAATGTCGCCGGCGAGGCAAGCTGGCTGATGAACATGCAGGAAATGGGCACCGCCGTGCAGTTCCGCGCCCCGGTCAAGCAATTCATCCTGAATAATGAACGGCTTGGCATGGTGCGGCAATGGCAGCAGCTGCTGCATGGCGAACGCTATAGCCAAAGCTGGTCGGAAAGCCTGCCCGATTTCGTCAAGCTGGCCGAGGCTTTCGGCTGCAAGGGGCGCACCGTTTCGGACCCGGCGGAACTGGACGACGCGATCCGCGAGATGATCGAATATGACGGCCCGTTCATTCTGGACGTGCTGGTCGAGAGGCATGAGAACTGCTTCCCGATGATCCCCTCGGGCAAGCCGCATAACGAAATGCTGCTGGGCGAGGCCTCGACCGATGGCGCCATTACCGGCGCCGGCGGGGCCCTGGTCTGAAACATTAGCAAACGAGACGAACATGGCAGCTTTGAACATCCAGAAAGGCGCATCCAGCCACTCGGCCTATGATCTGCGCGACCCCAATGCGGAAATCATCGAAAGCCATACGCTTGCCGTGCTGGTCGATAACGAGGCCGGCGTCCTGGCGCGCGTCATCGGCCTGTTTTCCGGCCGTGGCTACAACATCGACAGCCTGACCGTAGCCGAGGTGGATCATCTGGGCCACCGCTCGCGAATCACCATCGTCACCCGCGGAACCCCCGCAGTGATCGAACAGATCAAGGCGCAGCTCGGCCGCATCGTGCCCGTGCACGAGGTCCACGACCTCACCGTCGAAGGCCCCAGCGTCGAGCGCGAACTGGGGCTGTTCAAGGTCTCGGGCAAGAACGAGAAGCGGGTCGAAGCGCTGCGCATCGCGGAAATATTTCGTGCCAGCGTGGTCGATTCGACCCTGGAAAGCTTTGTCTTCGAGATCACCGGCTCGCCCGAAAAACTGGACGCTTTCGCCGATCTCATGCGGCCCCTCGGCCTGGCGGATCAGGCCCGCACCGGCGTCGCCGCGCTGACGCGCGGCACCTGACCGCGCTCAGCGGTTGGCGGCCAACCTCAGCGCGTGCTCGGATCCCGGGAATTCCGTATTCGAGACCACACGCAGAGAGGGTTGATTCGCCGCCGCCGGCTCGCCTATGCCACGCAGAAGGTCGGGCAGTTCGGACCGCTTGTTGCCCGTCACCGGCGCGACGGCGCGCGCGTGGCGCAGGTCGTTCAAGGTTTCGAACTCCAGTTCGACCAGATCGCCGGCTTCCGGCCAATCACATGAAAACGCCAGATTTTTCTGCCCTTGCAGATAGGCCAGAGCGCCATGGTCCTCGCACCAGATGACAGCCTTCTCCTTGGCTGGGCTGCTCCACAAAATAACCCCGATCATAGGTGCTCCTTAACCAAGTTCTTCCGGCAAAAAACCGCATCAGCAAATGTACAGGCTAGAAACTATCGGCAGAGTCTCGCCTATGGAAGAACTTTTTAACCAACACCACAAAGCTTCCGCAAGGTCAGCCCAGCGAATCTTCGCTGCAAGCGCGAAATCGCTTGAGAGCGGCCGGCCGGGCGCATGATTTCCATTTCATATCAATGGCTGAACCCCATATCGCGCGCTGATGCCACAACGCAACAGTGCAGCGATATTATCGTATTCTCCCACCGCGATAGTCCTTGATCGCGCGGGCGACCTGGGCCATCCGCGAGGCGTTGGACGGGTGGGTGCCCAATATCTTATCACCGGGGTCGGGTATTCTGGCAAAGAACTGCGCACCATGTTCGGGGTCGAAGCCGGCGTTCAGCGTGATGATCGCGCCCAGATAATCGGCTTCGAGCTCCCAATCCTTGGAATAGAAGCGAGCGCCGAACTGCGCGCCGAAATCCTGCGCCGTCTGGATCATCGAGGAATCGCCGCCATAGGCGCTGGCCAGCCCGCCCAGAATCACCGCGCCCATGGTCGCGGCGCTGGATTTGCGGTTGATATGGCCCAGAATATGGTGGCTTGCCTCATGCCCGACGACAAAGGCCAGTTCGTCGACGTTCCGCGCCTCGCCGATCAGCGACAGCGTGAAGCCGATGATCGGCCGGCCACTGGAATCGATGGTCTGATAGGCATTGGGCTCAAGCCCGGGACGGTCATCGACCACGAACCTGAAATCGCAGTTGATCGGCTGCGTGCGGCGCTGCATGCATTCCCGCTCGACCGCGGGTTCCATCCGCTGGATCACCGAGACGAAGGCGCGCGCCGCGGCGCCCGCCTCCCTGGGAAGATCGGGCGACGGCGTGACGCTGGTCGCGACCGGTGCCACCGGGTCGGTCCGCGGCTGCGGAATCGGCTGCGCAACGCAGCCTGCCAGAGACAGCACAACCGCCGCAATCCGCCACCCCCTGATCATGCCCCGTCCCTGTCCCGCCTGCCGCATTTCTGCAAGATTTCACGCCACCTTATCCGGGACCTTGCGGCTCCGCAAACCCCTGCCCTTGCCCCTTCCGGCGTATCACGCGATTGTTGAGAAACGCTGAACCGGAAGGATCGCCATGTTCACCATCGAGCACGATTTCGACGCCACCGTCATCACGCTGATCGACGAATTGCCGGCCGGAGCCATCGCAGCCGCCCGCCCCCTGAACGAGGATGTCGTGATCCAGAGCTTCGACGACCGCGTGGTGGTCGAGCAATTCGACCCCGATACCGGCGAGCTGGCGCAGATCGTCCTGACCATGGAGCAGCTTGAGGAGCTGCGCGCCGCCCTGAACCTGCCCGAGGGCAATTACCGCCTGGAGCGCGGCTAGGGCGTTCCGGATGAGGTTCGAGACATGCAGCTCGGCCCGCCTGTTGCGCCTGCGGCAAGCGCATGTCCGTTCACCCGAGCAGTTGCTCGCTGCTGAACAGAAATGGATCAGTTTAGCCCGAAACGCTTTGGCAGGACCTGCGCGGCTATGTGTGGGCTGGCCATTCTGGTCGTGATTGCCTGAAACTGCACGCAAATCAGGAGGCAGGAATGACGCATCGTCGGATTGGTCAGGAAAGCTTTGGTTTTGCCCGCGATCAGGGACCGTGGCGCTCGTTGCTTGGCGATCTGTCGGATTTGATCGACGGGCGGCATGTCGAGCATCGGCTTGCGGATATTTCCTGCCCCAACAGAGACGAGCCGGCCCGGCATCCAATGGGCCACCCTTATCGGCGCCGAAGAAGGCCCCTTCTTGCCGAAGGTTAGCTGACCCGAGACGGCGTCGTCTCCAGGTAACACAGCCGGATCGGGCCAGCGGGTTTCCGGCAGTCAGGCTCGCGTCTTGAAGCGCCAGCTCTCGTTCTTAGGTTAACCGAGAGCGTGGAGCTCCTGAAACATCCGGATGCGCGTCAGACGCCCGCGCTTGGGCCTGCCCGAGTTCTTGGCCAGCATCCGGTCGAGCGCATCCCGCCATGGACCAATCCTCGGCTGGACAATGCGCTCGTAGGTGAACTCCGTCGCGCCGAAGCGGATGACCTTCCGTACCGTCTTTTGCGACACACACAGTTCGCGGCAAATCTGCTTGATGGGCTTCTAATGCCGAAAATACGCCCGACGGATCTTCGCGATCGTTTTCACCACCAACATCCCAAACACGGCTCCCGCCTGTTCCCGGGGACAGGTTGGACCACCGCATCAGGGGGCCGTTTGGACGCCGATCACCCCATGCCCAACGGATCGCGGCGCTTCTTGGCGCGGCCAGCGTCGGAACGCTCGCTCCACAGCGCGATCAGGCCCCAGCTCAGGCAATAAGTTCCGCCCAGAAACAGGATGAACCAGCCCGGGATCGGCCCGACGGCGGCGCGGGAGACCAGTTCCATGGCCGAGCTGATCGGCGTGGGGTGGACCATCAGCTTGCCCAGATATGCGGCCGTCTGGATGAGCAGGATCCAGAAATAGTTGCGCCGGATACGCCGCCCGATCGCCGTCCACATGCTGACGTGATAGCGTGGATGCAGATAATCCTGCGCCAGCCTGTCCTGCCAGTGCTCCTCAAGATGCAGGTCGCCCTCTTTCAGCATGGGGGCCATGAAATGCAGTTCCATCCAGCGGCAGCGGGCGCGCCAGACGTTGAAATAGCGATAGCGCCGCGCCTCCAGCATCAGAAAGAAGATGATCAGGATGCCGACCAGGATCAGGGGCAGAGGCGAGGCCTGCGGCGAGGAATAGGCGATCGACAGCGCGACCCCCAGCGTGACCACCGACCAGTTGGTCGTCGTGTCCAGCCGCGTGCGCCAGATGGTCGAACGATAGACCTCGCCGCGATAAAGATGTGCGATCACACCCATCTCGGCGGCGTTGAGCGACTTGCGCTCGGTCGCCCGTGCCTCCATCGCGTTTCCTCCTGCCCTGGCCCAAGGTTTGCATGCAATGGGCGCGTTTCGCAAGTATCGTCGGCGGAGGGCGCGTGCGCGGCAGGTTGCGGGCATATGGAGATGCCGGACAAAACGATCCGGGCAATGGTCGAAACCGGTCGTCCCGGGCTGGCCCCTTTTGCCGGCCCGCTTGACGGATACCGCGTCGTGAATGCTGATCCGCCCCGGCGCAGGACGCGTCGCCATCCATGGCGCCCTCGATCAGTATCGGCGCGTTGATACAGCGCAGCGCATCCTGCGGCCCGCAGCGCTGGCCGACATGCCCTCATTCGGAGCAACGAGGAAACGCTGCCGCGAATCAGGCGAATACGGTCCACCCATCCATGCCGGCCTCTCTTCCGGCCGGCAGCATGTGCCGGGAATCAGAACTCGTGGGAAATCCAAAAAATTCGACTTACTCGGGACGGGCGCTAGAATTCCAGCCAGCTGCCCAGCTTCACCGCTGCCTCGCCGTCGCCGGCAAGCGGCAGGACAAGGCCCAGTTCGATCTTGGCCGGCCCGGCCAGATCGCGTACGACCGAACTGGCCAGCTTGCCCGAAAGCCCGGTATCGTCCCGATCCTCGAGCCGCAACTGGTTGATCAGCATCATCCCCGTGAACGGGCGAAAGCCCAGTGTCGCCTCAAGCTTGGTGGTGACCTGAGGCGTCAGATAGGTCAGCGCATCGCCCTCATAGACCACGTTTTCCTCGGGCTCGGGCTCGATCTCCTGCTGCTTGCCCGCGACCTTCACCCGGCTTTCGACGGTGATCCAGCCGCCGCCCGGCAGCCAGTCGATCCCTCGCCCCCAGGCAGCCCCGATCTGCACCACCGGCACCAGATCGCCATCGCGCTCGAAACCGCCCAGGCCCAGCGAGGTGACCCAGCGATTCGCGCCCGAGCCGTCGCCGCGCGCCTGCTGCAGCCAGATCATCGCCGAGGTTTCGCCGATACTCGCGTGCCCCAGTTCAAACCCCAGCGTGCGGCGCGGCGACAGCCCGTATTCGCCGTAAAGCCCGACATAGCTGTTATCGTTGCGATCCGCCTCGACCGAGAGTGACAGGAAAAGCGCCTTGGGCTCGCGCGGCCAAGGCCCGGCCGAGGCGGCCGTGGCCAGCATGAGCAGGAAAAGCGCAAGGCGGCAGGTTCCCTTGGGCGGCACGGCATGTCCCCTGACCGATTTCGGCCGCCGCCAAGTCTAGGACAGGCTGGTTAATGCGGGGTTAACGGCGCCGGCGCGCGTACCGGATCCGCGCCGGGACTGCCAGCGGCGCGGAAAAGGAAAAGGCCGGGTTTCCCCGGCCTTTGCAATCAGTTCTTTTCTTCGATGATCTGCACAAGATGCGGGATCTTGTTGACCATGCCGCGCACGGCGGGAGTATCTTCCAGCTCGCGGGTGCGGTGCATCTTGTTCAGGCCCAGCCCCTTCAGCGTCTCGCGCTGGATGGCGGGGCGGCGGATCGGCGAGCCGATCTGCTTGACGACGATGGTTTTTGCCATGTTATCCGCTCCTTACGCTTCGGCGGCCGCTTCGGCCGGCTTGTCGTTCGAGGGCAGGATCTCGGCCACTTTCTTGCCGCGACGCTGGGCGACGCTGCGGGGCGAGGCCTCGGCCTTGAGCCCGTCGATGGTGGCGCGGATCATGTTATAGGGGTTCTGCGAGCCCAGCGACTTCGCCACGACGTCCTGAACGCCCAGCATCTCGAAGACGGCGCGCATCGGACCGCCGGCGATGATCCCGGTACCGGGAACGGCGGTGCGCATCACCACGCGGCCCGCACCATGGCGGCCCTCGATATCGTGATGCAGGGTGCGGCCGTCGCGCAGCGGCACGCGGACCAGGCTGCGCTTGGCCTGCTCGGTCGCCTTGCGGATCGCCTCGGGAACCTCTTTGGCCTTGCCCTTGCCGAAGCCGACGCGGCCACGCTGGTCGCCCACGACCACCAGAGCGGCAAAGCCGAAGCGCTTGCCACCCTTGACGGTTTTCGAGACGCGGTTGATCGCGACCAGACGGTCGGCGAATTCCGGGGTTTCCTCGCGCTCTTCGCGGCGGCCCCGACGGTTGTCACGTTCTGCCATAAGGCATTCCTCATACGATGGCGCGCAGCCGGCGCCGTTGGGTCCAATCCAGGTGGGCCGCCGACGGATCGGACGGCCCCCGGATCATCGGGGTGGCGTGCCGTGTCTGGCGGCGCCACCCGCAGGGATCAGAACTTCAGACCGCCCTCGCGGGCCGCATCTGCAAGTGCCTTGATCTTGCCGTGGAACAGGAAACCGCCACGGTCGAAGAGAACCTCTTCGACACCGGCCTTTTTCGCGCGCTCTGCAATCGCAGCGCCGATCTTGGCCGCAGCTTCCACGTTGTTCTTGCCGACAACGCCCAGATCCTTTTCCAGCGACGAGGCCGAGGCCAGAGTGACCCCTTTCGCGTCGTCGATCAGCTGGACGCTGATGTTCTTGGAAGAACGGTGAACGGAAAGACGCGGACGACCGTCCGAGATTTTCCGCAACTTGTTCCGTACGCGCAGGCGGCGCTTCTGGAACAGCTCTCTTTTCGTCAGTGCCATTTTTGCGCCCCTTACTTCTTCTTGCCTTCCTTGCGGAAGACCTGCTCACCCTTGTAGCGGATGCCCTTGCCCTTGTAGGGCTCGGGGCGGCGCCACTCGCGGATATCCGCGGCGACCTGGCCGACCAGTTGCTGGTCGATGCCTTCCACCACGATCTCGGTCTGCTTGGGAGCCGAGATGGTCACGCCTTCCGGGGTGTCGAAGTTCACGTCATGCGAATAGCCAAGCGACAGCTTCAGGGTCTTGCCCTGCATCTGGGCGCGGTAACCGACGCCCTGGATTTCCAGCTCTTTCTTGAACCCTTCGCTGACGCCGGTGACGAGGTTGGCGACCATCGAACGCGTCATGCCCCATTGCTGGCGCGCACGCTTCGACAGCCCGCGCGGCGCGATGTTCACGCCGCCCTCGCCGACCGACAGGGTCACATCATCCGTCGCGGTGAAGCTGCGGGCGCCTTTCGGCCCCTTGACTTCAACGGTCTGGCCCTTGACTTCGGCCGTCACACCCTTGGGCAGTTCGACCGGTTTCTTACCAATCCGAGACATCCTGCCCTCCTTAGAATACGGTGCAGAGGACTTCGCCGCCGACATTGGCGTTGCGAGCCGCTGCATCCGACATCACGCCTTTCGGCGTCGAGACGATGGAGACGCCCAGGCCGTTGCGGACCTGGGGGATTTCACGGGCGCCGGCATAGACGCGGCGGCCGGGCTTGGAGACGCGGGCCAGTTCACGGATGACCGGAGCGCCCTCGAAATATTTCAGGCTGATTTCCAGTTCATTGTGACCGGCATCGGTGGTCACCGCCTCATAGCCACGGATGTAGCCTTCGGCTTTCAGCACGTCCAGAACCCAGGCGCGCAGCTTGGAGGCCGGGGTGCGCACGGTCGATTTGCCACGCATCTGCGCGTTGCGGATGCGGGTCAGCATATCGCCGAGAGGATCGTTCATATTCATATTCGCCCCCTTACCAGCTGGATTTGACCAGGCCGGGGATCTGGCCGTGCGAGCCCAGCTCGCGCAGCATGATCCGCGACAGTTTCAGTTTGCGGTAATACGCATGCGGACGGCCGGTGAGCTGGCACCGGTTGTGCAGGCGGGTCGCGGACGAGTTGCGCGGCAGCTCAGCCAGTTTCAGGCTGGCCTTGAAGCGCTCTTCCATCGGGCGCTCCTGGTCGTGGACGATCTCGTTCAGCGCGGCGCGCTTGGCGGCGTATTTCTTGACCAGACGTTCGCGCTTCTTCTCGCGTTCGACCATGGATTTCTTAGCCATATCTTCTTTCCCTCCGCGATCAGCTGTTGAACGGCATGTTGAAATGCTTCAACAGCGACTTCGCTTCCGCGTCGGTCTTCGCGGTGGTGCAGATGATGATGTCCATCCCCAGAACTTCGTCGACCTTGTCGAAGTTGATTTCCGGGAAAACGATGTGCTCCTTCAGGCCCATGGCATAGTTGCCACGGCCGTCGAAAGCCGTGCCCTTGACACCGCGGAAGTCGCGGACGCGGGGCAGCGCGATATTGATCAGACGATCCAGGAATTCATACATCCGGTCGCCGCGCAGGGTCACCTTGGCACCCAGCGGCATTTCCTCGCGGACGCGGAAGCCGGCGATCGATTTCTTGGCTTTCGTGATCACGGCCTTCTGACCGGCGATCAGCGACAGCTCCTCGGCGCCCTGCTTGACCTTCTTGGTATCCTTGACGGCCTCGCCGATGCCCATGTTCAGGACGATCTTGTCCAGACGCGGGATCTGCATGTCGTTCTTGTAGCCGAACTCTTCCTTGAGAGCGGCGCGGATCTTGGTCTTGAACGCAACCTTCAGGCGCGGCGTGTAATTCGCTTGGTCCAGCATCAGATCACGTCTCCCGTGGTCTTGGCGAAACGGACCTTCTTGCCGTCTTCCTCGCGGAAGCCGACGCGGGTCGCTTTGCCGTTCTTGTCCATCAGCGCGAGGTTCGACAGGTCGATCGGCATGGCTTTCGCCACGCGGCCGCCCTGCGACGCCTGGGTCTGACGCTGGTGACGGATGGCGATGTTCACGCCGTCAACCACGGCCTTGTTCTCTTTCGGGAACACGGCGGTGATTTCGCCCTGCCGGCCCTTGTCCTTGCCGGCCAGCACGACGACCTTGTCGCCTTTTTTCAGCTTGGCAGCCATCACAGCACCTCCGGCGCGAGCGAGATGATCTTCATGAAGTTCTTGGCGCGCAGCTCGCGCACGACCGGCCCGAAGATACGCGTGCCGACCGGCTCACCCTGGTTGTTCAGGATGACGGCGGCGTTGCGGTCAAAACGGATCGAGGTGCCGTCTTCACGCTTCACTTCTTTGGCGGTGCGCACGACGACGGCCTTGCGGACGTCGCCTTTCTTCACGCGGCCGCGCGGGATGGCCTCCTTGACGGAGACGACGATGATGTCGCCCACCGACGCATAGCGACGGTGCGAACCACCCAGGACCTTGATGCACTGCACCCGGCGTGCGCCGGAGTTGTCAGCGACATCCAGATTGGTCTGCATCTGGATCATAGGGTTACTCCCGACCTTTGGGGACCGGCGGCACCGGCCCCAGGGTATCGATTAAACTGGTGTTCAGGCCTGGGCTTCGGCAGCGTCAAGCAGAACGGTCCAGCGCTTGGTTTTCGAGATCGGCGCGCATTCGACGATGCGAACGATGTCACCGACCTTGAACTGGTTATCCGCGTCATGGGCGCGGTATTTCTTGGACGACCGCACGGTCTTTTGCAGCAGCGGATGCTTGAAGCGACGCTCGACCAGAACGGTGACGGTCTGTTCGTTCTTGTCGCTGACGACCTTGCCTTGCAGGATGCGTTTGGGCATTGACCGGGCTCCTTAGTTCGACGCCGCGGCTTCCGCCGCTTTCTGGTTCAGAATGGTTTTCACACGGGCCACGTCGCGACGGACAGAGCGCATGCGGGCGGTCGATTCGAGCTGGCCGGTGGCCTGCTGGAAGCGCAGGTTGAACGCTTCCTTCTTCAGCGAGAGCAGCTGTTCCTTCAGCTGATCGGGCGTCTTGTCTTTCAGTTCCTGCGCTTTCATGCGCCTGTTCCTTTCAACATCACCGGAGAGCCCCGCTTGCACGGGCCACCCTGATTCCGGTGGAGTTTCATGATGAAGGCCTGCCTATATGCGGGTTGGTCAGGAAAGACAAGGGAATTCTTAGGGTGCGACCGGCGATGAGCTTATGCGCCCTCCCGAAGGTGACGCAGATCGAACTCGCTCAGCGACTTCGCCATGTCATCGGCTGCACCACACAACGCGTCTACCACAAAGTGCTTTGGCGGCGCCTTCTCGTCGCACTCATGCGGATAACGCAGGGGGTAGCCAGCAGTGCCGCCATGCAGTCTGCAAAGCTCTTTCACATACTCCTCAATAAGAGTTTGTGCCTCATCGTCCTCGGGAACGTCGGGGAACATACCGCTTAAGCGGGCTTCCTCCACCGCATAGCCCGCATGGATATACACATGAAGCCGTACCGCAAGGCATATGTCATCTTGCCACAGCGCAGCAATATCGTGCCCCTTTTTTCCATTGGACGGAGGCTTTCGACCGTTTACGTAGCAGCATGCCTTGAGCATCATCTCCAGGCCATGACCCGCAAGTGCCAAAGTCGGCCTTTGCAAAAATGGTGTTCCTTCGAGGCTCGCCGCGTTCAAAGCCTTTGCACCCAGCAGGAACTCCATGGCTATCGTGGCGCACTTCCTCGCTTGGCAGAAAAAATCAGCGGTCATATTCGCAGCTTGCTCTGAAATGACGAGAGTCTATCAAGGCCAGATTAACAGAGAAAGGCCCCGCCGATGCGCCGGCGGGGCCTTAGATATAGTCACAAAGGCTCGGCCTTGCCGATATTACCAGTCTTCGCGCGCGACGATACGGGTCAGGACCGGCAGTTTCTGCGCGCCAAGGCGCAGGGCCTCGCGCGCGACGACGTCGTTCACGCCGTCGATCTCGAACATGATCCGGCCGGGATGGACGCGGGCGGCCCAGAAATCGACCGAGCCCTTGCCCTTGCCCATCCGCACTTCGGTCGGTTTCGAGGAAACCGGCACGTCCGGGAAAATCCGGATCCAGACGCGGCCCTGACGCTTCATGTGACGGGTGATCGCGCGGCGGGCCGCCTCGATCTGACGGGCGGTGACACGCTCGGGCTCGATGGCTTTCAGCGCGTAAGAGCCGAAGTTCAGGTTGAACCCGCCCTTGGCTTCGCCATGGATGCGGCCCTTGTGCTGTTTGCGGAACTTGGTCCGTTTCGGTTGCAGCATTTCTGTTTCTCCTTAGCGCGCGTCGCGGTCGCGGTCACGACGCGGACCGCGCGGCGACGGACCGTCCTGCGCCTCGGTGGCGCGGCGGTCGCGGGCCTGCGGATCATGCTCCATGATCTCGCCCTTGAAGATCCACACCTTGATGCCGATGATCCCGTAGGGGGTCATGGCCTCGGCCAGTGCGTAATCGATATCGGCGCGCAGGGTGTGCAGCGGCACACGGCCTTCGCGATACCACTCGGTCCGCGCGATCTCGGCACCGCCCAGACGGCCGGCGACGTTGACGCGAATGCCAAGCGCGCCCATGCGCAGGGCGTTCTGGACCGAGCGCTTCATGGCGCGGCGGAACGATACCCGACGCTCAAGCTGCTGGGCGATCGACTCGGCCACCAGTTGGGCGTCCAGTTCCGGCTTGCGGACCTCGACGATGTTCAGGTGCAGCTCCGAATCGGTGAAATTCGCCAGCTTCTTGCGCAGGGTCTCGATATCGGCGCCTTTCTTGCCGATGATGACACCCGGGCGCGCGGCATAGATCGTGACGCGGCACTTCTTGTGCGGGCGCTCGATGATGACGCGGCTGACGCCGGCCTGCTTGGCCTCTTTCTTGATGAATTCGCGGATTTTCAGGTCTTCCAGCAACAGATCGCCGTAGTCCTTGTCATCCGCGTACCAGCGGCTGTCCCAGGTGCGGTTGACCTGAAGACGCATCCCGATGGGGTTGACTTTCTGACCCATTACGCGTGCTCCTCGACCTGACGCACCTTGATGGTGATTTCCGAAAACGGCTTCATGATCTTGCCATAACGGCCACGCGCCCGCGGGCGGCCGCGCTTCATCACCAGGTTCTTGCCGACCCAGGCCTCGGCGACGACCAGATTGTCGACGTCCAGGTTATGGTTGTTCTCGGCATTGGCGATGGCCGACTGAAGGCATTTCTTCACGTCGCCGGCGATCCGCTTGTGCGAGAAGGTCAGATCGGCAAGCGCCTTGTCCACCTTCTTGCCGCGGATCATCTGAGCCACCAGGTTCAGCTTCTGCGGCGAGGTGCGAAGCATCTTGGTCTTCGCCATCGCCTCGTTCTCCGCCACGCGGCGCGGATTCTTTTCCTTACCCATGACGATTATTTCCTTTTCGCTTTCTTGTCGGCGGCGTGACCGTAATAGGTCCGCGTCGGCGAATATTCACCGAACTTCTGGCCGATCATCTCTTCCGAGACACTTACCGGGATATGCTTGTGCCCGTTATAGACGCCGAAGGTCAGGCCGACGAATTGCGGCAGGATGGTCGAACGGCGCGACCAGATCTTGATGACATCCGACTTGCCGGATTCGCGGGCTTTCTCGGCCTTGCGAAGCACATATGCATCGACAAAGGGGCCCTTCCAAACTGAACGTGCCATGGATTAACGCCCCTTCTTCGCGTGACGCGACCGCAGGATATACTTGTCGGTCGTCTTGTTGGAACGGGTCCGCTTGCCCTTGGTGTCCTTGCCCCAGGGCGTGACCGGCGTGCGGCCCCCCGAGGTGCGGCCCTCGCCACCACCATGCGGGTGGTCGATCGGGTTCATGGCGACGCCGCGGACGCTGGGGCGGATGCCCTTGTGACGGTTGCGGCCCGCCTTGCCGATATTCTGGTTCGCGTGGTCCGAATTCGACACGGCGCCGATGGTCGCCATGCATTCCTGACGCACCAGACGCAGCTCGCCCGAGCTGAGGCGGATCTGCGCATAGCCGCCATCGCGACCGACGAACTGGGCATAGGTGCCGGCCGAACGCGCGACCTGACCGCCCTTGCCGGGCTTCAGCTCGACGTTATGGACGATGGTGCCGATCGGCATGCCCGAGAACGGCATCGCGTTGCCGGGCTTGATGTCGACGCGGGTGCCCGCGACGATCTTGTCGCCCACGGCCAGACGCTGCGGCGCCAGGATATAGGCCCGCTCGCCATCGTCATATTTGATCAGCGCGATGAAGGCGGTGCGGTTCGGGTCATATTCGATCCGCTCGACCGTGGCCGGAACATCGAACTTGGTGCGCTTGAAATCGACGATGCGGTAAAGACGCTTCGCCCCGCCGCCCTTGCGGCGCATCGTGATCCGTCCGGTGTTGTTCCGGCCGCCCTTCTTGGTCAACCCCTCGGTGAGGGTTTTGACCGGGCGCCCTTTCCAAAGCTCCGAACGGTCGATCAGAACCAGCCCACGCTGGCCAGGCGTCGTCGGATTATACGACTTGAGTGCCATGCTTTCTGTCTTCCGTTGCTTTGGACCGTGCTTGGTCCGTTTCAGTCAAAATGCAACGGCCCCGCTGCCGGGGCCGTCGATTCGCGGCTTGTTATCAGAGACCGGTCGAGACGTCGATGCTGTTGCCAGCCTCCAGCGTCACATAGGCCTTTTTCACGTCCGAGCGGGTGCCGGGGCGACCGCGGAAACGCTTGGTCTTGCCTTTGGTGATGGTGGTATTGACCGCCTTCACCTTGACGTTGAACAGGTTCTCGACCGCTTCCTTGATCTGCGGCTTGTTCGAATCCTTGCTCACCTGGAAAACATAGGCGTTGGCCTCACCGGCCAGCGTCGCTTTCTCGGTGATCAGCGGCTTGACGATCACGTCGTAATGTTCGGGCTTCACGGTCATTTCAGACGAGCCTCCAGAGCTTCGACCCCGGCGCGCGTCAGCACGAGCGTGTCGCGACGCAGGATGTCATAGACGTTGGCACCCATCGAGGGCAGCACATCCACCCCTTCCAGGTTGCGGGCGGCGCGGGCGAAGTTCTCGTTCACTTCGGCCCCGTCGATGACCAGCACGCGCTTCCAGCCGTTTTCCCGGACCGCTTTCGCGACGGCCGAGGTCTTGGCTTCCGCGATGTCCAGGTTCTCGACCACGACCAGTTCGCCGGCCGAGGCTTTCGCCGAGAGCGCATGTTTCAGGCCAAGCGCGCGCACCTTCTTCGGCAGGTCGAAGGCGTGGCTGCGCGGGGTCGGACCCTTGTAGACGCCACCGTGACGGAAGGTCGGCGCCTTGCGGGAACCGTGGCGGGCGCCGCCGGTGCCTTTCTGGCGATAGATCTTCTTGGTCGAGTAGCTGACGTCCGACTTGCCCAGAACCGAATGCGTCCCGGCCTGCGCCTTGGCACGCTGCCAGCGCACCACGCGGTGCAGCAGATCGGCGCGCGGCTCAAGCCCGAAGATGTCATCGCTCAGGTCGATATCACCGGCCTTGCCGGCATCGAGGGTGATCACACCGAGTTTCATTTGTCTTCTCCTTCGGGCGCGGCATTGTCGCCAGCCTCGGCGGCCTTGTCGGCCTGGATCGAGGCCTGGGCCTCGGCCTCGGCAGCAGCCTGGGCGGCGGCTTCGGCTTCGGCCGCGGCCTTGCGGGCGGCTTCTTCCTCGGCGGCGGCGGCGGCGGCGGCCTCTTCGGCCAGACGCGCGGCTTCCTTGGCTTTCGAGCGGGTCGCGGCGGGGAAGATGGTGGTTTCGGCCAGCGGCTTCTTCACGGCATCCTTGATCGTGACCCAGCCACCTTTCGAGCCGGGGACCGAGCCCTTGACCATGATCAGGCCACGGTCGGCATCGGTCTTGACGACCTGCAGGTTCTGGGTGGTGACGCGCACCGCACCCAGATGGCCGGCCATCTTCTTGCCCTTGAACACCTTGCCCGGGTCCTGACACTGGCCGGTCGAGCCGTGCGAGCGGTGGCTGATCGACACGCCGTGCGAGGCGCGCAGACCGCCAAAGTTGTGACGCTTCATCGCGCCGGCAAAGCCCTTACCGATCGAGGTGCCGGCGATGTCGACATACTGGCCGGCGAAATAGTGGTCGGCGATGATTTCCTCACCCACTTCGACCAGGTTTTCCTCGGCCACGCGGAATTCCGCGATCTTGCGCTTGGGGGCCACGCTCGCCTTGGCGAAATGGCCGCGCATGGCGCCGGTCACGCGCTTGGCCTTCGCCTCGCCCGCGCCCAGTTGCAGCGCAACGTAACCATCCTTGTCGGTGGTCCGCTGAGCAATGACCTGCACGTTATCGACGTGCAGAACGGTGACGGGAACCTGACGCCCGTCTTCCAGGAACAGCCGGGTCATGCCCAGCTTCTTGGCGATAACACCAGTCCGCAGCATGGGGGCCTCCTTACACCTTGATTTCGACGTCAACGCCGGCGGCGAGGTCGAGCTTCATCAGGGCGTCGACGGTCTGGGGCGTCGGATCGACAATGTCCAGCAGACGCTTATGCGTGCGGATTTCCCACTGGTCGCGGGATTTCTTGTCGATATGCGGGCCGCGCAGAACGGTGAATTTCTCGATCTTGTTGGGCAGCGGGATCGGACCACGGACCTGGGCGCCGGTGCGCTTGGCGGTGTTCACGATTTCCTGCGTGCTGGCATCCAGAACGCGATAATCGAACGCCTTCAGCCGGATGCGGATGTTTTGACTTTGCATCAGTCATCCCTCTATCGGGGAGTTTCAGTTGAGAGGCTGACGACACACCACGCATCGCCAGCGTCGAACCGCAAAAAACAGTGCAGGCCGCCCCATTAGCGGGCGACCCGGCACAAGGCAACCGATTCTTGTGGAATTCGCGATACCGGCTGCGACAGCGGCCCCAATGCCTCATCCGCCGGGGCAAGTCAAGGGCCGGCGCGGGAAATCCCGCGCCTTTCCCCCTAGCCGCCGATCTGATCGTATTTCAGCATCATGTAGCGGGCCGGGCGGTTCTTTTTCTCATTGCCCTCATCGCTCATCAGCAGCAGCCGCGGCTCGCCGTCAATGGTGATCGCGTCGATGGATTCGACATTGTTGAGATTGATGATATCGGGCAGCGCCACCGGCTCGGGCGCGGCATCCGGCTCGCCCGACCATGACCATAGCTGCGAATAGCGGTTGCCCTCGTAGCCCTCGATCTCGTTGACGATCAGGAAGCTGCGCAGCACCGGATCGTAGCTCAGCGCCCGGATGCCGCCGCCCTTCAGATCCAGCAGGATCGGATCGCCAAAGCGCGGCGCGGCTTCGCGTTCGAACACCGCGTCGGGATTGGTGATCACCAGGATCAGCGAACGCTCCTCGATCATCGGCTCGCGCAGGCCGATCAGCAGGTGGCCGGCCTCCCTGTAATAGGACAGGCCCTCGATATTCAGCTTGTCCAAGCTCACCTGGTCGTCGCTCATTGCGGCAAGCCCGGCCCGCAGCCCCTCATCCTGGGTGATCGCGTCGTGCAGCCCGGTGAAACTGCTGATCTCGCCCACAGAATTGCCGAGAATGCGGAAACGCAGCAGTTGTTCACGGTCCGGGCGACGCTGGCCGTCATTGTTTCTGGAATGCGAGGTCACGGTATAGACATAGCCCTCATCGTCGATCGACAGACCCTCCAGATCGTTCATCTTGCGGCCGAATGCGCGGGTGATGCGCAGATCGTTCGCGGGGTTCTCGATCAGGCCGCCATCCTCGCCCAGGGTCATCACGCTCATGGCGCGCGAGGCTTCGTCCTCGACCACCAGCACGCGGCCATCCGCCAGCTGCTGCACGGCCGAGGGCTCGTAGATATCGGTAAACTCGGCGATGCCCAGGTTATGCAGCCGCGTCACGGACTTGCCCGACAGGCCCGGGAACAGGCCCGACAGCGACTTGACGCTGATAAAGGTCAGCACCGAAACCAGCAGCCCCCAGCGAAAGATGGTATAGGACACGTCCAGCAAGCGGAACTTGCGGTCGGCCATCTGCCCCAGCCAGTACAGCTGGTCGCTCATCTGGCGATAGATTTCCTCGCGGTCATTCAGCAGGACCTTCATGCGCTGCCAGTGATCGGCACGGGTCAGCGTCGCGCGGTGCTCATAGATCAGCAGGTTCAGGTCGCCATCCGCGGGACCCGCATTCTGGCGACGCAGATAGGTCCGCAGATCGGACAGCCGCGCCTGCCCGCGAAACAGGTCGACGACCCAGTCGCGCAGGCCCGAAAACAGGCCCACCCGCTCGGGCGAGGCGGCCAGCAGCGCGAATACGATAGAGGCGGCGGTGGTGATCATGAACACCCCCGCCGGCAGCAGGAACGCCACCGTCGAGGCAAAGATGAACGCGCCCGAGATCATCAGCGCCGAAATGATCAGCCCGTTCAGCGAGATCATGATATTGGCCTTGGTGGCGGCCAGCGCGATGATGTCCAGCTCGGCCCGGATGGCATTGCGGAACATCGTCTCGACCGCCTTGGCAGAGCCCAGAGCCTTGTCCTTTTTCGTCGCATCGCCGGCCGGGGCGGATTCCTCGGGCGTTTCGGCTTCGACCGGCGGGGTCACAGGCTGGGCGATGCTATCCTGATCGACCTCTGCCGCGGCCTTTTGATCCTTGTCTTTTTTACTCATCAACGCCCCCTGCTATGTCGTAACAAGGAATACGGCTGTCGCGGGAGGCTATTCCCGGCATTGCGGACAAGCGCGCGGAACTCCGCCGAGAGAACCGCGATCCGGCGATCAGGTCAATACGCCCCGGCAACGAAAAAGCCCGCCCCTTTCGGGACGGGCCTTCGGTCTTTCCGCGCGGGCGGGGCCGCAGCCCCGGCCGCAGGCGCGATCACGCGATGATCTTCGCCACCACGCCGGCGCCGACCGTGCGGCCGCCTTCGCGGATCGCGAAGCGCAGCTTTTCTTCCATCGCGATCGGCGCGATCAGCTCGACCTCGAATTTCAGGTTGTCGCCGGGCATCACCATCTCGGTGCCCTCGGGCAGCTTCACCGTGCCGGTCACGTCCGTCGTGCGGAAGTAGAACTGCGGGCGGTAGTTCGCGAAGAACGGCGTGTGGCGGCCGCCCTCTTCCTTGGTCAGGATATAGGCCTCGGCCTCGAACTTCGTGTGCGGCTTGACCGAACCCGGCTTGCACAGGACCTGACCGCGCTCCACGCCGTCACGCTCGATGCCGCGCAAGAGCGCGCCGATATTGTCGCCCGCCTCGCCGCGATCCAAGAGCTTGCGGAACATCTCGACCCCGGTGCAGGTGGTCTTCTTGGTGTCGCGGATGCCGACGATTTCAAGCTCGTCGCCCACGTTCACCGCGCCACGCTCGACCCGGCCGGTCACAACCGTGCCGCGGCCCGAGATCGAGAACACGTCCTCGATCGGCATCAGGAAGGGCTGGTCCACGGCGCGCTCGGGCGTCGGGATGTATTCGTCCACCGCCGCGATCAGGGCGCGGATCGAGTTCTCGCCGATTTCCGCATCGCGGCCTTCCAGCGCGGCCAGCGCCGAGCCCTTGACGATCGGAATGTCGTCGCCGGGATAGTCGTAGCTGGACAGAAGCTCGCGCACTTCCATCTCGACCAGTTCCAAGAGTTCCTCGTCATCGACCTGGTCGACCTTGTTCAGGTAGACGACCATGAAGGGGATGCCGACCTGGCGGCCCAGAAGGATGTGCTCGCGGGTCTGCGGCATCGGGCCGTCGGCCGCGTTCACCACCAGGATCGCGCCGTCCATCTGCGCCGCGCCGGTGATCATGTTCTTGACGTAGTCGGCGTGGCCGGGGCAGTCGACATGCGCATAGTGGCGCGAGTCGGATTCGTATTCCACATGCGCGGTCGAGATGGTGATGCCGCGGGCCTTTTCCTCGGGCGCGCCGTCGATCTGGTCGTAGGCCTTGAAATCGCCGAAATATTTCGTGATCGCAGCCGTCAGAGTCGTCTTGCCGTGATCGACGTGACCAATGGTCCCGATGTTGACGTGCGGTTTCGTCCGTTCAAACTTTGCCTTTGCCATCCTTGGCCTCCTGAATATTAGTCTGTGCCGTGGTGGTGGGGCCAGTCAGCGCCAGCCGGGCACGTGTCATGAATTGCTGAGCCAGCTGTTCCAGCTCGGTGTTCTTGTCTTCCAGCGACATCACGCCGATGATACCGCCGGCGTAATAGCCACCGCCGCCGGAGCTGATCTCGATCGGGGCGACGATCGGCTCACCGCTGCGCGCGTCGAGCAGGGCCACCGTGCCTAGCATGACGCTTTCGCCGCCGAGCATCATCGACTGGCCGGCGGACAGGATATTGACCGACGTCACCTTGATGCTGACGACCGCCTCGGTCCTGCCGCCGCGCCATTTGACCAGATTCGAGCGGCTTTCCAGCGCCGCCTTGATCTCCTCGGCCGACACCTTGCGTCCACGGCTGCCCTCGGCAACGGCGGAAACGTCGATATCGGCACGCTGGGCGGTATAGAGCTGCGTCTGCTCGGCGGTGAGCGCCGCCTTGTCCGGCGCGGATCCGGCGCAGCCCGCAAGGGCCGCGCCGACCGCCAAGGCGGCCAGAAGCTTCGTATGACGTTTCATCACGCGTATTTCTTCTGGATCTCGTCCGAGATGTTCTGCGGCACGGCCTCGTAATGGTCGAACTGCATCGTGAACACCGCGCGGCCCGAGGACATCGACCGCAGGTTGTTGATATAGCCGAACATATTGGCCAGCGGCACGAAGGCGTCGATGACATTGGCGTTGCCGCGGCTGTCCTGCCCCCGGACCATCCCGCGACGGGAGGTCAGATCGCCGATGATCGAACCCGTATATTCCTCGGGCGTGACCACCTCGACCTTCATGATCGGCTCGAGCAGTTTCGCACCGGCCTTGCGCAGACCTTCACGCATCGCGGCGCGGGCCGCGATCTCGAACGCCAGCACCGAGGAATCGACGTCGTGGAAGGCACCGTCGATCAGGGCCACCTTGAAGTCGATCACCGGGAAGCCGGCCAGCGGACCGGAATCCATCACCGACTTGATGCCCTTTTCGACGCCCGGAATGTATTCCTTGGGCACCGCACCGCCGACGATCTTGGATTCGAAGGAATAGCCCTCGCCCGGCTCGGTCGGGGTGATGATCAGCTTCACGCGCGCGAACTGGCCGGTACCGCCGGTCTGTTTCTTGTGCGTATAGTCGATCTCGGCCTCGGTCGAGATGGTCTCGCGGTAGGCCACCTGCGGGGCGCCGATATTCGCCTCGACCTTGAACTCGCGCTTCATGCGGTCGACGAGGATGTCGAGGTGAAGTTCGCCCATGCCCTTCATGATGGTCTGGCCCGACTCGATGTCGGTCTCGACGCGGAAGGACGGGTCCTCGGCGGCCAGGCGCTGCAGGGCAAGGCCCATCTTTTCCTGGTCGGCCTTGGACTTCGGCTCGACGGCGATCTCGATCACCGGCTCGGGGAAGGTCATGGTTTCCAGAACCACCGGCTTGGCGGGATCGCACAGCGTGTCGCCCGTGGTGGTTTCCTTCAGACCCGCCAGCGCGATGATGTCGCCGGCGAATGCTTCCTCGATTTCCTCGCGGTTGATCGCATGCATGATCATCATGCGGCCGACACGCTCGCGCTTGCCCTTGGTCGAGTTCAGCATCGAGTCGCCCTTCTTGAGCTGACCCGAATAGATCCGCGTGAAGGTCAGCGAGCCGACAAAGGGGTCGTTCATGATCTTGAAGGCCAGCGCCGAGAAGGGTTCGGCATCATCCGCCTTGCGGGGGATGTTGCGCTCTTCCGTCTCGTCATCGGGCGAGAAGCCCATCAGCGTCGGCACGTCCTGCGGACCCGGCAGGAAGTCGATCACCGCGTTCAGCAGCGGCTGCACGCCCTTGTTCTTGAAGGCGGAACCGGCCAGCATCGGGAAGAAGGCCATCGACAGGCAGCCCTTGCGGATCAGCTTGCGCAGCGTGTCCACATCGGGCTCATTGCCTTCCAGGTACTGCTCCATGGCATCATCGTCCTGCTCGACAGCAAGCTCGATCATGTTGGAACGCCATTCGTCGGCCATGTCCTGCAGCTCGGCGCGGATCGGCTGGCGCACCCAGTTGGCGCCCAGATCCTCGCCCTTCCAGACCCATTCTTCCATGGTGATCAGGTCGATGATGCCTTCCAGCTTGTCCTCGGCGCCGATCGGCAGGGCGATCGGGCAGGGAATGCCGCCGGTGCGGTCCTTGACCATGCGCACGCATTTGAAGAAGTCGGCCCCGATCTTGTCCATCTTGTTGACAAAGACCAGACGCGGCACCTTGTAGCGGTCGGCCTGACGCCAGACGGTTTCCGTCTGCGGCTCGACGCCCGCGTTCCCGTCCAGCAGAGCGACAGCACCGTCCAGCACCGCCAGCGAACGCTCGACCTCGATGGTGAAGTCCACGTGGCCGGGGGTGTCGATGATGTTGAAGCGGTACTTGGTCTCCGAGGTCCCCTCGGCGGTCGGATCTTCCTGGCGCTGCCAGAAAGTGGTCGTCGCGGCCGACGAGATGGTGATCCCGCGCTCGGCTTCCTGTTCCATGAAGTCCATGGTCGAGGCGCCGTCATGCGTCTCGCCCATCTTGTGGTTCTTGCCGGTGTAGAACAGGATACGTTCGGTCGTCGTGGTCTTGCCGGCATCGATGTGGGCCATGATGCCGAAGTTCCGATAGCGCTGCAGCGGATATTCGCGTGCCATTAAGGGCCTTCCTTCCGGTTACCAGCGGTAATGGCTGAACGCCTTGTTCGCGTCGGCCATCTTGTGGGTGTCTTCGCGTTTCTTGACGGCGGTGCCGCGGCCGTTCACGGCATCGGCCAGTTCGCCGGCAAGGCGTTCTTCCATGGTGTGTTCGTTGCGGTTCTTGGCCGCGGCGATCAGCCAGCGGATGGCCAGCGCCTCGCGGCGGACGGGACGAACCTCGACCGGCACCTGATAGGTGGCACCGCCAACCCGGCGCGAACGCACCTCGACCGAGGGTTTCACGTTATCGAGGGCCTCGTGGAAGATCTCGATCGGTTCGCGCTTGAGCTTGCCTTCGACGCGATCCAGCGCGCTGTAGACGATACGCTCGGCAACCGATTTCTTGCCGTCAACCATCAGGTTGTTCATGAATTTGGTCAGCACGCGATCGCCATATTTGGCGTCGGGCAGGACTTCGCGCTTTTCAGCGGCGTGACGACGTGACATTGCAGCCTCTCCTTATTTCGGACGCTTGGCGCCGTATTTCGAACGACGCTGACGGCGGTCTTTGACGCCCTGGGTATCCAGCACACCGCGCAGGATGTGATAGCGGACACCCGGAAGGTCCTTCACACGGCCGCCACGGATCAGCACGACGCTGTGCTCCTGGAGGTTGTGCTTTTCGCCCGGAATATAGGAAATGACCTCGAAACCATTGGTCAGGCGCACCTTGGCGACCTTGCGCATGGCCGAGTTCGGCTTTTTCGGCGTCGTGGTATAGACACGCGTACAGACACCACGCTTCTGCGGGCATCCTTGGAGGTGCTGCGACTTCGAGCGCTGCACTTTGGGCTGCCGCGGTTTGCGGATCAGCTGTTGGATCGTCGGCATTCGGTTCCCCGTCTTGCTTTCGTCAATACTCGCAGTCGGCTGACTGCGCCACTTCTCGACGGCGCCCCACGCGAATCGTGAAACGCCAGAACCCATCCAGTCCCTTGACGGGAGGACGGGTCGTTTTCCAGAGGATCAAGGGCTTAACGGCCCGGATCGTGACCATAGATGGTTCTGGGCACCGGGCAGAAACCTGCCGGGTGTGCGGCGTATATGGGGATTCCGGGGGTGAGTCAACAGCCAGCCGGGCAACTGCGGCGCCAAAGCCCGGCCATGGCCGGCGCGTCCCAAGCGTCAGCGTTTCCAGCCCAGTTGCGACTCGCGCAGGATGGTGTAAAGCCCCGCACCGACCACCAGCCCGGCGCCGATCCAGGTCCACAGGTCCGGCCATTCTCCGAACAGCACCAGACCGGCAAGGATGGCGACCAGAAGCGAGGTATAGCGGAACGGCGCGACATAGGAAATCTCGCCGATACGCATGGCGCCGACCGCGCTCATATAGCCCACGGCCAGGAAACAGCCCGCCAGCAGTATCAGCACAAGCTGCAGCGGGCTGGGCGCCACCCAGCCCTCGGCCGCGCTGCCGATGGCCCCCATCAGCGTCACCCCCATCGCCGCGTAAAACGCCACCGCCGTGGTGGTGACCGCGCGGCTGAACTTGCGCGTGGACAGATCGCGCAGCGCCACCATCAGCATCGAGCCAAGCGCGACCAGCGCCCAGATGTCAAAAAGTTCGCCGCCCGGCCGCAGGATGACCAGCACGCCGATCAGCCCGACCAGCGCAGCGCTTGAGCGCCGCCAGCCCAGCCTTTCGCCAAAGACCAGCGCCCCGGCCAGCATGACGACCAGAGGCAATGACTGCATGATCGCCGACAGATTGCCGATGGCCATATTATGCAGCGCATTCAGGAACAGCAGTGTCGAGGCGATCTCGCCGATCAGTCGCAGCGCCATTGCCATGCGATCGCCCGAGCCGACATGCAGCACCCCAAGCCCCTTGCGCAGGGCAAGCGCCAGAAGAAAGACCATGACCACCGCGCCGCGCATGAAGATCGCCTGATATAGCGGCATGTCCTGGATGACGAATTTCATCACCGCGTCGTTGCAGCCGAAACTGACCATCGAGAGTGTCATCAGCCCTGCCCCGCGCAGGTTCTCGCCGGCCTGCGGCGGGGCGGGACGCATCGAGACCGGCCGCACACGCCGGATCGGGGATATGATTGGGGTGCGCATCTCGGATCACCGGGGGACTGTTTCCCAAGCGATATTCGTCTCATGGGTAGAAAGCCAGTGCTCTTGTCCCCGATCCGGTTTTCAGCCCGTCGCCCCGGCCGCAACTCAACGCGTCCCGGCTATGGTGCCGGTCCGGGCGCTCTGCGAAAAATGGAAAGGCCCGGCGCGAGGGCCGGGCCTTTCCGTGGTTTTCCCGCGCGGGCGGCCGCGATCAGTCCTCGCTGCCCGCCGTGACCGGGGCCTCTTCGGGCGCGGCCAGGGCGGCGGCGGCCTCGGCCTCGGCGCGGCGCGCCTCGATCACCTCATTGTCGCGCTCGGTGGCGATGCGGCGCACCCGGGCGGTGGCCCCGCCCGTGCCCGCCGGGATCAGCCGGCCGACGATGACGTTCTCTTTCAGGCCGACCAGCTTGTCGCGCTTGCCCTGAACGGCGGCCTCGGTCAGCACCCGGGTCGTTTCCTGGAACGAGGCGGCCGAGATGAAGCTGCGGGTCTGCAGGCTGGCCTTGGTGATGCCCAGAAGCACCGGCTCGCCCAGTGCCGGCTTGCCGCCCTTGGCCTCGATCTTGGCGTTCTCTTCCTCGAACTCGTCGCGATCGACATGCTCGCCCTTCAGCAGCGTGGTGTCGCCGCTGTCGAGGATCTCGATCTTTTGCAGCATCTGCCGCACGATCACCTCGATATGCTTGTCGTTGATCTTGACGCCCTGCAGGCGATAGACGTCCTGCACCTCGTCGATCAGGTAATCGGCCAGGGCCTCGATCCCGATGATGCGCAGGATGTCATGCGGCGCCGGGTTACCGTCCATGATATAGTCGCCCTTCTGCACGAAGTCGCCTTCCTGCACCGGGATGTGCTTGCCCTTGGGCACCATGTATTCGACCGGCTCAAGGCTGTCATCCGTCGGCTCGATGGCGATGCGGCGCTTGTTCTTGTAATCCTTGCCAAAGCGCACATAGCCGTCGATCTCGGCGATGATCGCGTGATCCTTGGGACGACGGGCCTCGAACAATTCCGCCACGCGGGGCAGACCCCCGGTGATGTCCTTGGTCTTGGCGCCTTCGCGCGGGATCCGGGCCACCACGTCGCCGGCCTTGATCTCCTGCCCGTCCTCGATCGACAGGATCGCGTCGACCGACATCGGATAGGTGACCGGGTTTCCGGCCTCGTTGCGCACCGGCTCGCCCTCGGCATCGACGACGATGATCTCCGGCTTCAGATCGTTGCCCCTGGGCGCCGAGCGCCAGTCGGTCACGATCTTCTGCGTCATGCCGGTGGCGTCGTCGGTCTCGTCCCGGACCGAGATGCCGGTGACCAGATCGACGAATTTCGCCACACCCGCCTTTTCGGCGATGATCGGCAGGGTATAGGGGTCCCATTCGAACATCTTCTGGCCGCGCGCCACGGCATCGCCGTCGCGCACGAACAGTTTCGAGCCGTAGAACAGCTTGTGGCTGGCCAGCACCTCGCCCTGCGCGTTTCTGACATGCAGCTGCATGTTGCGGCTCATCACGATCAGCTCGCCACTGGCGTTTTCCAGCGTGTTCTCGTTCTCGAAGGCCACCACGCCCTCTTGCGCCGCGGCGATGAAGGATTGCTGGCCACCCTGCGCGATCCCGCCGATATGGAAGGTCCGCATGGTCAGCTGGGTGCCCGGCTCGCCGATCGACTGGGCGGCGATGATGCCGACCGCCTCGCCGATATTGACCAGCGTGCCGCGCGCCAGATCGCGACCGTAGCACAGCGCGCAGACGCCATCCTCGGATTCGCAGGTCAGGGCCGAGCGGATGCGCACGGATTGCACGCCCGATGCCTCGATCTCATCGGCCTTGCGCTCGTCGATCAGCTCGTTCTTGCGCACGATGACGACATCCTCGCCCGGCACGACCACGTCATCGGCCGCGACGCGGCCCAGGATGCGTTCGGACAGCGGGCTGACGATTTCGCCGTCATTGATCGCGGCCGAGGCGGTGATCGCCTGATCGGTGCCGCAATCGTGCTCGCGGATGATGCAATCCTGCGCCACGTCCACCAGACGGCGGGTCAGGTAGCCCGAGTTCGCCGTCTTGAGCGCGGTGTCGGACAGGCCCTTCCGCGCGCCGTGGGTCGAGTTGAAGTATTCAAGAACGGTCAGACCCTCCTTGAAGTTCGAGATGATCGGCGTCTCGATGATCTCGCCGTTCGGCTTGGCCATCAGGCCCCGCATGCCGCCCAGCTGCTTCATCTGGCTGACCGAGCCGCGGGCGCCGGAATGGGCCATCATATAGACCGAGTTGGGTTCCTGTTCGGCCCCCGCCTCGTCCCTGCGCGAGGTCGAGATGGTCTTCATCATCGCCTCGGTGACCCGGTCGTTGCATTTCGACCAGGCATCGACGACCTTGTTGTATTTCTCGCCCTGGGTGATCAGACCGTCCAGATATTGCTGTTCGAACTGCTTGACCTGATCCTGGGTTTCCTGGACCAGTTCCCATTTCGTCGGCGGGATGACCATGTCGTCCTTGCCGAAGGAAATGCCGGCGCGGAACGCCTCGCGGAAGCCGAGCCCCATGATCTGGTCGCAGAAGATCACCGACTCTTTCTGGCCGCAATAGCGGTAGACGGTGTCGATGACGTTCTGGATGTCCTTTTTCCGCAACAGCCGGTTGACCAGCTCGAAGGGCGCTTTCGCGTTCTTCGGCAGAAGGGCGCCCAGACGAATACGGCCCGGCGTGGTCTCGAACCGGCGGATCACCTCATTTCCGTTCTCGTCGATCTGCGGCAGGCGCGCGGTGATCCTGGCATGCAGGTGCACCTCGCCGGCGGCAAGGGCGTGCTCGACCTCTTCGAGATCGGCAAAGGCCATGCCTTCGCCCTTCATCCCCTCGCGTTCCATGGTCGTGTAGTAAAGACCCAGAACCATGTCCTGCGACGGCACGATGATCGGCGCGCCGTTGGCAGGCGACAGCACGTTGTTCGTGGACATCATCAGCACGCGCGCCTCAAGCTGGGCTTCCAGCGAGAGGGGGACGTGCACGGCCATCTGGTCGCCGTCGAAATCGGCGTTGAAGGCCGAGCAGACCAGCGGGTGCAGCTGGATCGCCTTGCCCTCGATCAGGATCGGCTCGAAGGCCTGGATGCCCAGACGGTGCAGCGTCGGCGCGCGGTTCAGCAGCACCGGATGCTCGCGGATCACCTCGTCGAGGATATCCCAGACCTCGGGGCGTTCCTTTTCGACCAGCTTCTTGGCCTGCTTGACGGTCGAGGACAGGCCCTTGGCCTCAAGCCGCGAATAGATGAACGGCTTGAACAGCTCCAAGGCCATCTTCTTGGGCAGGCCGCATTGATGCAGCTTCAGCTCGGGCCCGGTCACGATGACCGAGCGGCCCGAAAAGTCCACGCGCTTGCCCAGCAGGTTCTGGCGGAAGCGGCCCTGCTTGCCCTTGAGCATGTCCGAGAGCGATTTCAGCGGGCGGCGGTTGTTGCCGGTGATGACGCGGCCGCGGCGGCCGTTGTCGAACAGCGCATCGACCGATTCCTGCAGCATCCGCTTTTCGTTGCGCACGATGATGTCGGGCGCGCGCAGTTCGATCAGCCGCTTGAGGCGGTTGTTGCGGTTGATCACCCGGCGATAGAGGTCGTTCAGGTCCGAGGTCGCGAAGCGGCCGCCATCCAGCGGCACCAGCGGCCGCAGTTCCGGCGGAATGACCGGGATCACGGTCAGCACCATCCATTCCGGGCGGTTGCCGGATTCCAGGAAGGATTCGACGATCTTCAGCCGCTTGATGATCTTTTTCGGCTTCAACTCGCCGGTGGCCTCTTTCAGGTCCTCGCGCAGCTGCTCGGCGGTCGCGGCCAGGTCGATATTGGCCAGCATGGTGCGGATCGCCTCGGCGCCGATATCGGCGTTGAAGGCGTCGGCGCCGTACTGGTCCTGCGCGTCCATGTATTCTTCTTCGGTCAGCAGCTGACCATAGCTCAGGTCGGTCAGACCCGGCTCGATCACCACGTAGTTTTCGAAATACAGAATGCGTTCCAGATCGCGCAGCGTCATGTCCAGCATCAGACCGATACGGGACGGCAGCGATTTCAGGAACCAGATATGGGCGACCGGCGCGGCCAGTTCGATATGGCCCATGCGCTCGCGCCGGACCTTCTGCAGCGTGACTTCAACGCCGCATTTCTCGCAGACGAGGCCGCGATATTTCATCCGCTTGTACTTGCCGCACAGGCATTCGTAATCCTTGATCGGGCCAAAGATACGCGCGCAGAACAGACCGTCACGCTCGGGCTTGAACGTGCGGTAGTTGATGGTTTCGGGTTTCTTCACCTCGCCAAAGGACCAGGCCAGAATTTCTTCGGGCGAGGCCAGCGAGATCTTGATTTCGTCGAACTGCCGCGGCTGGGCCAGCGGGTTCAGGGGATTGGTGGCGAGTTCCTGGTTCATTTTCAATTCCTGATGAGGGGCGCGTTGGACAAGGCGGCGGGGCATGCGCCCCGCCCGACGGCGGCTGCCGCTATTCCTCGTCCTCCGCATCCAGGAGTTCCATGTTGAGGCCCAGACCCCGGACCTCCTTGACCAGCACGTTGAAGCTTTCCGGCACGCCGGCCTCGAAATTATCCTCGCCCTTGACGATGGATTCGTAGACCTTGGTCCGGCCGGCCACGTCGTCGGACTTGACCGTCAGCATTTCCTGCAGGGTGTAGGCCGCGCCGTAAGCTTCCAGCGCCCAGACCTCCATCTCACCCAGACGCTGACCGCCGAACTGCGCCTTGCCGCCCAGCGGCTGCTGGGTCACCAGGCTGTAGGGGCCGGTCGAGCGGGCATGCATCTTGTCATCGACAAGGTGATGCAGCTTCAGGATATATTTCATGCCCACGGTGACCGGGCGGGCGAACTGCTCGCCGGTGCGACCGTCGAAGACGATGGACTGGCCCGATGTGTCGAAACCGGCCCGCTTCAGCGCGTCGTTCACATCGGCCTCTTTCGCGCCATCGAAGACCGGCGTGGAGATGGGAACGCCGCCGCGCACGGCCTCGGCATGCTCGACCAGCTGCGCGTCATCGACGCCGCCGAAGGTCTCGGCAAAGAACTCCTCGCCATAGCCGTTCTTCATCGCCTCGCGCACCGGGGTCAGGTCGCCGTTGCGGCGATAGTCCTGCAGCGCCTCGTCGATCTTGACGCCCAGGCCGCGCGATGCCCAGCCCATATGGGTTTCAAGGATCTGGCCCACGTTCATCCGCGAGGGCACGCCCAGCGGGTTCAGCACCAGATCGACCGGGGTGCCGTCGGCGAGGAAGGGCATGTCCTCCATCGGCACGACCTTGGAGACGACGCCCTTGTTGCCGTGACGGCCGGCCATCTTGTCGCCCGCCTGCAGCTTGCGCTTCACGGCGACAAAGACCTTGACCATCTTCATCACGCCCGGCGGCAGGTCGTCGCCCTGACGGACCTTTTCGACCTTGTCGTCGAAACGGTTGTCCAGCGCGCGTTTCTGCGCGTCGAATTGCTGGTTCAGCGCCTCGACTTCCTTGGCGGTGTCCTCGTCCGCGACGGCAAGCTGCCACCACTGGCCACGGCTCAGCGGGGCCAGCAGATCGTCGTTCACGGTGGCGCCGGCGCGGATGCCCTTGGGCCCCTTGACGACCTCCTTGCCCATGATCAGCGTTTTCAGGCGCGCATAGATGTTGCGCTCGAGGATCGCCAGCTCGTCGTCCCGGTCGCGGGCCAGACGCTCGACTTCCTCGCGCTCGATCTGAAGCGCGCGCTCGTCCTTGTCGACGCCGTGGCGGTTGAAGACGCGAACCTCGACGATGGTGCCGTAAGCCCCCGGCGGCAGGCGCAGCGAGGTGTCGCGCACATCGCTGGCCTTTTCGCCGAAGATGGCGCGCAGAAGCTTTTCCTCGGGCGTCATCGGGCTTTCGCCCTTGGGGGTGATCTTGCCCACAAGGATGTCGCCCGGGCCGACCTCGGCGCCGATATAGACGATGCCCGCCTCGTCGAGGTTGCGCAGGGCTTCCTCACCGACGTTCGGGATGTCGCGGGTGATTTCCTCGGGACCCAGCTTGGTGTCGCGGGCCGCCACTTCGTATTCGTCGATATGGATCGAGGTGAACACGTCGTCGCGGTGGATCCGCTCGGAGATCAGGATCGAGTCCTCGTAGTTATAGCCGTTCCAGGGCATGAAGGCGACGACCACGTTGCGGCCGATCGCCAGTTCGCCCTGATCGGTCGAGGGACCGTCCGCGACCACCTGCCCCTTGACCACCCGGTCGCCCACCTTGACCAGCGGCCGCTGGTTGATGGTCGAGGACTGGTTCGAGCGCTTGAACTTGCGCAGGCGATAGATGTCCACGCCGGCATCGCCCGCGCCCAGATCCTCGGTCGCGCGGATAACGATCCGCTGCGCATCGACCTGGTCGATGACACCGCCCCGCCGCGCCATGATCGCAGCGCCGGAATCGCGGGCCACGGTGGCCTCCATCCCGGTGCCGACAAAGGGCGCCTCGGCACGCAGCAGCGGCACCGCCTGACGCTGCATGTTCGAGCCCATCAGCGCGCGGTTGGCGTCGTCATTTTCCAGGAAGGGGATCAGCGCCGCGGCGACCGAGACCAGCTGCTTGGGCGAGACGTCGATCAGATCGACGGCCTCGACCGGGTTCAGCATGAAATCGCCCGCCTGCCGGGTGCTGACCAGTTCCTGAACGAACTTGCCGTCGCCATCCAGTTCGGCATTGGCCTGCGCGATGGTATGGCGCATTTCCTCGGTCGCGGACATGTAGACCACGTCATCGGTCACCTGCCCCTCGACCACCTTGCGGTAGGGGGTTTCGATGAAGCCGTATTTGTTGACGCGGGCGAATGTCGCAAGGCTGTTGATCAGGCCGATATTCTGGCCTTCGGGCGTCTCGATCGGGCACATCCGGCCGTAATGGGTCGGGTGCACGTCGCGCACCTCGAAGCCGGCGCGTTCGCGGGTCAGACCGCCCGGCCCAAGCGCCGAGAGACGGCGCTTATGCGTCACCTCGGAAAGCGGGTTGGTCTGGTCCATGAACTGCGAGAGCTGCGACGAGCCGAAGAATTCGCGCACCGCCGCCGCCGCCGGCTTGGCGTTGATCAGGTCCTGCGGCATGACGGTGTCGATCTCGACCCCGGACATGCGCTCGCGGATGGCGCGTTCCATGCGCAGCAGGCCGACGCGATACTGGTTCTCCATCAGCTCGCCGACAGAACGCACGCGGCGGTTGCCGAGATGGTCGATATCGTCGATCTCGCCCTTGCCGTCGCGCAGCTCGACCAGACCGCGCACACAGGCCACGATGTCCTCGTGGCGCAAGGTGCGCTGCGTGTCGGGCGCGTCCAGATCCAGACGCATGTTCATCTTGACCCGGCCCACGGCGGACAGGTCGTAACGCTCGGCGTCGAAGAACAGGCTGTCGAACAGCGCGCTGGCGGCCTCGACCGTCGGCGGCTCGCCCGGGCGCATGACGCGATAGATATCCATCAAGGCGCCTTCGCGGTTCATGTTCTTGTCCGCGGCCATGGTGTTGCGGATATAGGGGCCGACATTGACATGGTCGATGTCGAGGACCGGAATATCGTCGATATCGTTGTCCAGCAGCACCTTGAGCAGGCCGCCCGACAATTCGCCGTCCTTGTCGTATTCGGCGGTGATTTCGTCGCCGGCCTCGGCATAGATGAAACCGGTCTCGTCATTGACGAGATCCTTGGCGACGAAACGGCCGATGATCTTGTCGAAGGGCAGAAGCAGGTTGATCTCGCCCTCGGCCTCGTTCAGCTTCTTGACCAGACGCGGGGTGACCTTGTCGCCGGCCTTGGTGATGACCTCGCCGGTTTCGGCATTGACCAGATCATAGCTGGGACGGGTGCCGCGCACGCGCTCGGGGAAGAAGCGCGTGACCCAGCCGGAATCCTTGCCCTTGCCGGCGCGCTGCAGCCGGTAATCCACCGTGTCGTAGAAGGCATCCATGATGCCTTCCTGATCCATGCCAAGCGCATAAAGCAGCGTCGTCACCGGCAGTTTCCGGCGGCGGTCGATGCGCGCGAAGACCAGATCCTTGGCGTCGAATTCGAAATCCAGCCAGGAGCCGCGATAGGGAATGATGCGGCAGGCGAACAAGAGCTTGCCCGAGCTGTGCGTCTTGCCGCGGTCATGGTCGAAGAACACGCCGGGGCTGCGGTGCATCTGGCTGACCACGACTCGCTCGGTGCCGTTCACGATGAAGGTGCCGTTCTGCGTCATCAGGGGCATGTCGCCCATGTAGACATCCTGTTCCTTGATGTCCTTGACCGATTTGGCGCCGGTGTTTTCATCGACATCGAACACGATCAGGCGCAGCGTCACCTTAAGCGGCGCGGCATAGGTCATGTCGCGCTGCTGGCATTCATCGACGTCGTATTTCGGCTTTTCCAGCTCGTATTTGACGAATTCCAGCGTCGCCGTCTCGTTGAAATCCCGGATCGGGAACACGGACTGGAAGACACCCTGAATGCCTTCGCCATCCTGATGGGCCGCCGCATCGCCCGACCGCAGGAACAGGTCATAGGACGATTTCTGAACCTCGATGAGGTTCGGCATTTCCAGAACTTCGCGGATATTGCCATAGTAACGCCGGATGCGTTTCTGGCCGACATAAGCTTGCGCCATAGAGGGTCTTACCTTTCGTCTTTCGCTTGCAGCGGTCGTCGGGGCCCGACCGGCGCAACGCGGCGAATGAGGGGCGGGGTTCCATTCGTGCCGCGCGTCCCACCGCACGGCTCCCGAACCCCGAACATGCCCTGAAGGAAGGTTTCCCGCGCGATCATGCGAAACCGCCCTTCAAGACAGGCTCGGCAGGGACCGGGAAAACCCCGGACCCTGCCCAATCTTTCAGCACTCGATCGGCCGGCACGGCCAACCGCGCGGCCGATTACTTCAGCTCGACCTTGGCGCCAGCCGCTTCGAGCTTGGTTTTCAGCTCTTCGGCTTCGGCCTTCGAGACGCCTTCTTTCACCTTGCCACCGGCTTCGACCAGGTCCTTGGCTTCTTTCAGGCCCAGGCCGGTGATGCCGCGAACTTCCTTGATCACGTTGATCTTGTTGGCACCGGCTTCGGTCAGGACGACGTCGAATTCGGTCTTTTCCTCGACGGCGGCGGCGTCGCCACCGGCAGCCGGGCCGGCCATCATGACGGCGCCACCGGCGGCCGGCTCGATGCCGTATTCGTCTTTCAGGATGGTTTTCAGTTCCTGGGCTTCCAGCAGGGTCAGGCCCACGATTTCTTCGGCGAGTTTTTTCAGATCAGCCATTTTTCCGTTCTTTCCATTAAGTGTTCCAACGTCGGGGTTTCAACCCCACGGGGAATCGGGATTGCCCTATGCGGCCTCGCGCTCTTCCAGAGTGCTGAGGATGCCCGCGATGTTCGAAGCAGGTGCGCCAATCGCACCGGCGATGTTGCTGGCAGGGGCACCGATGCAACCCACGATCGAAGCGATAAGCTCTTCGCGCGAGGGCATCTGGGCCACGGCTTTCACACCGGCCGGATCAAGCGCCGTGTCGCCCATGGCACCGCCCAGGATCACGAACTTGTCGTTCCCCTTGGCGTATTTATCCGCGACCTTGGCAGCAGCCACAGGGTCCTCGGAATAGGCGAGCACGGTCATACCCGTCAGATAGTCGGCAATGCTGGCGCAAGGCTTTCCATCCAGGGCGATCTTGGCGAGCCTGTTCTTGGCAACGCGAACGGACCCGCCAGCTTCGCGCATCTGCGCGCGCAGGTCCTGCATTTGGGCAACCGTCATTCCCTCGTAGTGGGCAACCACCACGACGCCAGAGGCATCAAAGATCTGGCCGAGTTCTTCGACCACCTGTTCTTTTTGCGCTCTATCCACGGTTTCACTCCAAGTATGGGGGTTTCCCCCCGGCTCTCACTTTCCTGTCGCCAGAACAGCGGCAGGAACGGGTCCGTGACGGTCCCAAGATCACCCGGAAAGCCCCGGAAAATGGTCTTGAACCCATCTCAGGAAGGACATTAAGCAAGGTTTCCCCGGCACCCTCCGTCTCGGACAGGACGGGGCATCGCTGCCCCGCCATCCGCCGCGGGCGACCAGCGCCCTTGGCGAAACTCATACGCGCTTACTGCGCGGCGGCCGTCGAGCCCAGGTCCAGCGACACGCCCGGACCCATGGTCGAGCTGATCGAGACCTTCTTGACATAGGTGCCCTTGGCACCCGAGGGCTTGGCGCGGTTCACCGCCTCGACGAAGGCGCGGATATTCTCGGCCAGCTTGGCGGCGTCGAAGGACGCCTTGCCGACGCCGGCATGCACGACACCGGCCTTTTCGGCCTTGAACTGGACCTCACCGCCCTTGGCGGCCTGCACGGCGGCGGCGACATCCATGGTCACGGTGCCGACCTTGGGGTTCGGCATCAGGTTGCGCGGCCCCAGGATCTTGCCCAGACGGCCGACCACCGGCATCATGTCCGGGGTGGCGATGCAGCGATCGAACTCGATCTTGCCGCTCTGGATGGTCTCCATCAGGTCCTCGGCCCCGACGATCTCGGCGCCGGCCGCCTTTGCCTCGTCAGCCTTGGGGCCGCGGGCAAAAACAGCGACGCGGACATCCTTGCCGGTGCCGTTGGGCAGCGTCACCACGCCGCGAACCATCTGGTCGGCATGGCGCGGATCGACGCCCAGATTCATCGCGATCTCGACGGTCTCGTCGAATTTCGCCTTGGCGTTGTCCTTGACCAGCTTGACGGCATCCTCGACCGAGAGGTTCGACTTGCCTGCGAAGGCGGCGCGGGCGGCGGCCTTGTTTTTCGACAGTTTTGCCATGGCTTAGCCTTTCACCTCGATACCGATCGAACGGGCCGAGCCAAGAATGATCTGCATCGCGGCCTCGACGTCATTCGCGGACAGATCCTTCATCTTGAGTTCGGCGATCTCGCGGACCTGCTTGACGGTCACGGTCGCGGCGGTCTGGCGGCCGGGCTTTTCCGAACCGCGGGCGCGGTTGCGCTTGCCCACCGGCTTCAGGCCGGCGGCCTTTTTCAGCAGGAACGAGGCCGGCGGCGTCTTGGTCTCGAAGGTGAAGGATTTATCGGCGTAATAGGTGATCACCACGGGAATCGGAGCGCCCTGCTCCAGCTCCTGCGTCTTGGCATTGAACGCCTTGCAGAATTCCATGATGTTGATGCCGCGCTGACCCAGTGCGGGACCAACGGGCGGGGACGGGTTCGCCTGACCCGCCTTGATCTGCAGCTTCAGCTGCCCGACGACTTTCTTGGCCATCTGGCCCTCTCCTTATCATCACGCCCCTGCCCGGAATTGGGTATGGGGCCGACTTAGCGGTGCGGCGCATATCCCCAAGGGGACCGGCGCCTCCCGCGAACGATCACGCGGTCTTGGCGACCTGCGTGAATTCCAGCTCGACCGGCGTGGGCCGGCCAAAGATCGAGACGGTGACCTTGATCCGCGCCGCGGCCTCGTCCACCTCTTCGACCATGCCCGAGAAGCCCTCGAAGGGGCCATCGGTCACGTTTACCTTTTCGCCCACGTCGAAGCGGATCAGGTTGCGCGGCGCCACCTCGGCCCCGCCTTCCCCGCTGCGATGCAGGATCGCATTCACCTCGTCGTCGCGCATCGGCATCGGCTTGCCCTGCGCGCCCAGAAACCCGGTGACCCGGTTGATCGAGTTCACCAGATGATAGCTGCGATCCGACAGCTCCATGCGGACCAGCACATAGCCGGGCATGAAGCGGCGCTCGGAAGTCACCTTCTTGCCGCGCCGGATCTCGATCACTTCCTCGGTCGGGACCAGAACTTCCTCGATCTCGTCCTCAAGGCCCTTTTCGGCCACGGCCAGGCGAATCGCCTCGGCGACCTTCTTTTCAAAGTTCGACAGGACACTGACCGAATACCAACGCTTTGCCATGTCTCGATCGACCCCTGTTTCCTTCCGGGCTGGCCAGGCCAACCCCTTGAATTCCCTTACCGCCCCGGCCCGATCGGCGCATGATGCGCGCAGGCTCCGGCCAAATTGAAATCGGCGCGCACGACCGAATCGATGCACGCCGCTTCACGGGCAGGTCGGGCGGACATAACGCCCCCTGCCGCCCAATGCAAGCCCTCTAGCCGACGAGGTTGAGAAGCTGTCCCAGCCCGGTCTTGATCAGCAGGTCGGCGAGAAAGAAGAACACCGCCGCCAGCGTCGCCATGATCAGCACCATGATCGTGGTGGTGACCACCTCGCGCCGGTTGGGCCAGACGATCTTGCCCACTTCCGAGCGGACCTGACTGATGAACTTGGCGGGGCTTTCCATGGAGCTTCCTTTGGTCTTGCAGCGGATCAGATAGCCTGCCCGACCCGGGTTTTCAAGCAGCGATCTGCGCCGCGCGGTTCAGGGTTCCAGAAATTCGACCTTGGGCAGCCGGCGCAGACGCGCGACCTGCCGGGCGTAAAACTCCCGCGAGCGCTGGTAATCGCTATCGGGCAGCGGCCGCAGCGGCGGGTGCCCGTCAGCGCGCCGAAACCGCAGCCGCGCCCGCCGGGCCAGAACGCGCAGGTCGATCTCGCTGTCGTTCAGCGCCCGGCTGACGAACCAGTCGTAGCCGGGCTGGGTCACGCTTTCGTTCACCGGCGGCGGATCGGGCACCCGCGCGGCAAGGCCCGGCGGCAGGAGCCGCGCCAGAAGCTGCGGGCGCAGCGCGGGGTAATCCTCGTAGCGCCAGACCACGATGCGCGCCACGCTGTCGATCGCGCCAAGCCGCCCGATCAGCCCGGCCCAGCCGATCCTTGCCGGGTCGCGGCCGTTCAGATAGGTCTCGAAATCGACCTCGCGGCCCTCGGAAAACTGCAGCGCAAAGGTCGAGACATAGAAGCTGGCCGGATCGCGAATGCCCAGAAACAGCGTCGCCGGCCCCGCCGCCGCCAGCGCGATCATGCGGCGCACCCGGTAGGATGCGGCCGGATAGACAAGGCCCGACCCGCCGCAGATCCATTGCCGGCCGGTGCGGCCCAGGATGTTCTCTTCCGACAGCAGAATTTCGGGAAATGTCTCGCGCGCCGGGGCCAGCCGGTCGCGGACCATCCGCGCCGGCTGCCTGCGCCGGCTGCTCAGCGCATCTGCCAGCGGCAGTTCGTCGCCGCGCAGCGCGGTCGGGCCGGCATAGAATATCCCGGCCCGGCGCAACTCGTCGCTCGCCAGGGCAAGGGAATGCTGCAGATGGCTCGACGCGGTCTTGTGCGCGCCCAGATGAATGGTCAGCGCCATGGGCGGATCGTTTCGGACTGGGAAAACCGGATCAGGCGCGGATGGCACACCGAAGGCGACTGGCAGGGGCAGAGGGACTCGAACCCCCGACCCTCGGTTTTGGAGACCGATGCTCTACCAACTGAGCTATACCCCTAGGCCGCGCGCCTGATTACGGCAGGTCCGGGCGCGGTTCAAGAGGGAAGTCGCGGCCCGCACTCATTCCGCCTCGAGAAATCCGCCGGACTGCCGCGCCCAGAGACCGGCATAGATGCCGCCCCGCGCCAGCAATTCGTGATGCGTGCCCTGTTCGACGATGCGGCCTGCCTCCATCACCACCAGCCGGTCCATCTGCGCGATGGTGGAGAGCCGGTGGGCAATGGCGATCACCGTCTTGCCCTGCATCAGCCGGGCAAGCTGGCTCTGGATCGCGGCCTCGACTTCGCTGTCGAGCGCGCTGGTCGCCTCGTCCAGGACCAGGATCGGCGCGTCCTTCAGCAGCACGCGGGCGATGGCGATGCGCTGGCGCTGACCGCCCGACAGCTTGACGCCGCGCTCGCCGACATGGACATCGAGCCCCTGCCGGCCCTGCGAATCGGTAAGCCCGGTGATGAATTCCGCCGCCTCGGCCATTTCGGCGGCGCGCATGATCTCGGCCTCGCTGGCATCGGGGCGGCCATAGGCGATATTGTCGCGAATCGAGCGGTGCAGCAGCGAAGTATCCTGCGTCACCACCCCGATCGCCGCGCGCAGGCTTTCCTGCGTCACCCCGGCGATATCCTGCCCGTCGATCAGGATGCGGCCGGTCTCCAGATCGTGAAAGCGCAGCATCAGATTGACCAGCGTCGACTTTCCCGCCCCCGAGCGCCCGACAAGCCCGATCCGCTCGCCCGGCGCGATCTTCAGGCTGAGATCGTCCAGCACCGCGCCCCGGCCCGGCCGCGCGACCCCGCCATAACGAAACGTGACGCGGTCGAATTCGACCCCGCCGCCGCCGGCCCGCAGCCCGCGCGCATCGCCCGCGTCGATCACCATGCGCGGCAGGGACAGCGACCCGATGCCGTCGCGCACCGTGCCGATATTTTCGAACAGTCCGGCGAATTCCCACATGATCCAATGCGACATATTCCCCAGCCGCAGGGCCAGCGGCACCGCGATCGCCACCGCGCCGACAGTGATCTGGCCCTGCATCCACAACCACAGGCCCAGGCCCGTGACCGCGAAGGCCAGCACGGAATTCAGCGTCGACAGCGTGATGTTCTGGATCGAGGCCAGCCGCATCTGGATATGGACGGTGCGCAGGAAGCCGTCCATGCTTTCGCGGACATAGGCCTCTTCGCGGGAACTGTGCGAGAACAGCTTGACGGTCGAGATATTGGTATAGCTGTCCACCACCCGCCCGGTCATTACCGCCCGGGCATCGGCCTGTGCCTCGCTGATGCGGCCGATGCGCGGGATCAGCCACCACAGCAGCAGGCCATAGCCGATCCCCCACAGCAGGAAGGGCAGCGCCAGCCAGCCATCCAGCGACGCCGCCAGCACCAGCGCGCCGATGAAATAGACCCCGACATAGGTCAGCACATCGACGAATTTCATCGCCACTTCGCGCACGGCCAGCGCCGTCTGCATCAGCTTGGTGGCGATGCGGCCGGCGAATTCGTCCTGGAAATAGCTCATCGACTGGCGCAGCAGATAGCGATGCGCCTGCCAGCGGATGCGCTGCGGCAGGTTGCCCATCAGCGTCTGATGCATCAGCAGCGAAAAGATGACCTGCAGCAGCGGCAGCCCGATCACCAGGACCGCGCCCATCAGCAGCAGGCGGCGCCCCTCGAGCTGCCAGAATCCGGCCGGATCGGTCTCGGCCAGGCGGTTCACCAGCTCGCCCAGATAGCCGAACAGGACCACCTCGACCACGGCGATGGTCGCGGCGCAGCCCGCCAGGCCCAGCATGTAGATTTCCGCCCCGCGGGCATAATGCAGGATGAAGCGCCACAATCCGCGCGGCGGCATGGCGGGCGCATCGGCGGGATAGGGGTCGAGCCGCTGCTCGAACCAATTGAACATCACTGACCTCGACAAGGAGAGGGGCCGGAAGGCAACGAAAGCAGGGCCGCAATAGGTGGCGCCAGTTCGCAGATCTGTCAAGTCATGGCGGGTATTCGGGACGCGGGCCTACAGGTGCCGCGTCTCGGGCGCCGGCTGCATCCAGTTGTCATGCGCGCCATCGGCGTAATGGACCGGCGCCGCGATCAGTTCGGCCTCGGGCAGGTCGTCCAGCGCGTTGACGCAGACCATCACGAATCGCCCGCCCAGTTCGGCAATATCGCCCTGCGTCCACAACCGGGTGCCGCAGCGGGCACAGAAATAGTGATGCATCTCCATGCGGTCATCCTGCCGGCGCGGCGTCTCGGCCAGATGCTCGGCGCCGCGCAGCAGGTGGAACCCGTCGGGATCGGGCAAGAGCATTTCCCAATAGCGCATCTTGCGGCAGAAGCTGCAATTGCAGCGCATCGTGCCGGCCGCAAGGTCGCCCTCGGCCTGAAAGCCGACGGCGCCGCAGAAGCACGAGCCGTGATAGCTGGTCATGCCGGTTCTCCGTGATGGACGGCCTCGATATTGTTGCCGTCGGGGTCAAGGACAAAGGCGCCGTAATAGCCGGGATGATATTCGGGCCGCAGCCCCGGGGCGCCGTTGTCGCGCCCGCCCGCGGCCAGCGCGGCGCGGTAAAAGGCATCGACCGTGGCGCGATCCGGCGCGGCAAAGGCGACGTGGCAGACCGGGCCGCCCGGCTGGCCGGTCCCGAACCAGAAACGCGGGTTCCGGTCATTGCCCATGCCGATGAACGCGCCCCGCCCGCCGGTCATGTGGGCGCTCACCTCCGCGCAGGTGACGATGCCCAGGGGTTCCAGCGCCGCCTCGTAGAACCCGCGCGAGCGGTCAAGATCGGCGACATTGATCCCGATATGATCGAACATGGCGTTTCCCCTGTCTGCGGTCACATCGTCATCATGCGCCGGCAATGCTGACAAATCGTGTCAGCAGCCGGTTTCAGCGCAGCTTGTCGGCGAAAAAGCCCATGGTCCGCTCCCAGGCCAGTTCCGCCGCCCCGGCATCGTAGCGTGGCGTGCTGTCATTGTGGAAACCGTGATTGACGTCGGGATAGATGAAGGCCTGATATTCCTTGCCGGCATCCTTCAGCGCCTGTTCATAGGCCGGCCAGCCGGCATTGATGCGCTCATCCAGCCCGGCGTAATGGATCATCAGCGGTGCCTGTATCCTTGGCACGTCACCCGTCTCGGGCTGGCGGCCATAGAACGGCACCGAGGCCGCCAGTTCCGGATAGGCCACCGCCAGCGCGTTGCAGACCCCGCCGCCATAGCAAAAGCCCACACAGCCCACCTTGCCGGTCGATCCGTCATGATCGCGCAGGAATTCATGCGCGGCAAAGAAATCCGCCATCAGCCGGGCCGGATCGAGGCTGGCCTGCATCTCGCGCCCTTCGTCGTCATTGCCGGGATAGCCGCCCAGCGGGCTCAGCCCGTCGGGCGCGAATGCCATGTAGCCGGCCTTGCCGACGCGGCGCGCGACATCCTCGATATAGGGGTTGAGGCCGCGATTCTCGTGGATGACCAGCACCGCCGGCAGCCTGCCAGAGGCGCCGGCGGGGCGCACCATCAGGGCGCCGATCGTGCCATTCCCCTCGGGGCTTTGATAGGTCACCGTCTCGACCCGGATCGCCGGGTCATCGGCGGGCACCTGCTGGGCCAGCGCATAATCGGGCCGCAGCGCGTCAAGAATCATCGCGCCGGTCACCCCGGCGGCGGCATAGCGGCCCGCCTGGCCCAGGAATTCGCGCTTGCTGATCTTGCCGTGAACGTAACCGTCAAAGATTTCCAGGATCCGGGGATCGAAATCGGATGCCTTCTTGCGTGCGGGCATGTCGCCTCCTCACATCGGCTGTCGTTTCGGGTTCGGGTGATCATAGCAGAGAAACGCGGAAAAAGCGGCAGGGAATCGGCCCGCGATCCGGCGATCGCCAGGGCGCGTGGACGGCGAGCAAGGCAACGAAAAAGCCCGCCCCTTTCGGGACGGGCCTTCGGTCTTTCCGCGCGGGCGGGGCCGCAGCCCCGGCCGCAGGCGCGATCACGCGATGATCTTCGCCACCACGCCGGCGCCGACCGTGCGGCCGCCTTCGCGGATCGCGAAGCGCAGCTTTTCTTCCATCGCGATCGGCGCGATCAGCTCGACCTCGAATTTCAGGTTGTCGCCGGGCATCACCATCTCGGTGCCCTCGGGCAGCTTCACCGTGCCGGTCACGTCCGTCGTGCGGAAGTAGAACTGCGGGCGGTAGTTCGCGAAGAACGGCGTGTGGCGGCCGCCCTCTTCCTTGGTCAGGATATAGGCCTCGGCCTCGAACTTCGTGTGCGGCTTGACCGAACCCGGCTTGCACAGGACCTGACCGCGCTCCACGCCGTCACGCTCGATGCCGCGCAAGAGCGCGCCGATATTGTCGCCCGCCTCGCCGCGATCCAAGAGCTTGCGGAACATCTCGACCCCGGTGCAGGTGGTCTTCTTGGTGTCGCGGATGCCGACGATTTCAAGCTCGTCGCCCACGTTCACCGCGCCACGCTCGACCCGGCCGGTCACAACCGTGCCGCGGCCCGAGATCGAGAACACGTCCTCGATCGGCATCAGGAAGGGCTGGTCCACGGCGCGCTCGGGCGTCGGGATGTATTCGTCCACCGCCGCGATCAGGGCGCGGATCGAGTTCTCGCCGATTTCCGCATCGCGGCCTTCCAGCGCGGCCAGCGCCGAGCCCTTGACGATCGGAATGTCGTCGCCGGGATAGTCGTAGCTGGACAGAAGCTCGCGCACTTCCATCTCGACCAGTTCCAAGAGTTCCTCGTCATCGACCTGGTCGACCTTGTTCAGGTAGACGACCATGAAGGGGATGCCGACCTGGCGGCCCAGAAGGATGTGCTCGCGGGTCTGCGGCATCGGGCCGTCGGCCGCGTTCACCACCAGGATCGCGCCGTCCATCTGCGCCGCGCCGGTGATCATGTTCTTGACGTAGTCGGCGTGGCCGGGGCAGTCGACATGCGCATAGTGGCGCGAGTCGGATTCGTATTCCACATGCGCGGTCGAGATGGTGATGCCGCGGGCCTTTTCCTCGGGCGCGCCGTCGATCTGGTCGTAGGCCTTGAAATCGCCGAAATATTTCGTGATCGCAGCCGTCAGAGTCGTCTTGCCGTGATCGACGTGACCAATGGTCCCGATGTTGACGTGCGGTTTCGTCCGTTCAAACTTTGCCTTTGCCATCCTTGGCCTCCTATCGAAGGGGGCCAGCCCGCGCATGGGCCCCCGAGTAACATCCGCCGCGACTTATAGCTGCGCCGTGGAAAAATCAAGGGTGTCCGGCCTGCTTGCATCGCCTGTCGCGGGCGGGGAACCGATCCGGCCGAAAGGCGTTTGATTTCCGTCACAAGGCTGCCCATGGGCGCCGCCAACCCTATCCGGAGGATAGTGATGAGTCTGATGAAATCCCTCGCCAAGGTTGCCGCCGGCGTCATGCTGGCGAAAGGCATCGGGACAATGATGAAAAATGCCCAGAACCGTCAGGGTCAGGGCGGCCAACGCCAGTCCTCGGGCGGCTTGCTCGACGATCTGCTGGGCAGCAATACAGGCATGGGCGGCGACCGCCGCACCGGCTCGGGGGGCCTGGGCGACATGCTGGGGCAGGTTCTTGGCGGCGGCGCGGGCGCCGGGGCGCGCTATGGCGGCGCCAATTCGCCGCGCCAGGCCGGCGCGCAGGGCGGGCTTGGCGGCATTCTTGACCAGTTCTCGGGCGGCGCGGCCGCCGGCGGGCTGGGCGGGATGCTGGGTGGCCTGCTTGGCGGCGCCGCCGGCCAGTCGGGCGGCGGGCTCGCGCATCGCGGCTCGCAGCCGCGGAACGACGCAAGCTTCGGCGAGCTGTTCAACGACGCCATCTCCCGGGGGGATGAGCCCGAGGTCGCGCCGACGCCGGAACAGAACGCGATGGCCGGGCTGATGCTCCGCGCGATGATCCAGGCCGCCAAGGCGGATGGTGAGATCGACGAGCAGGAAAAGGCCCGCCTGATGTCCGAATTCGGCGATCTGGACGACGAGGAACGCGCCTTTATCCGCGAACAGATGGCCGCCCCCGTCGATGCCGCCGCGCTGGCGCGCGAGGTGCCCGAAGGCTTCGGCCCGCAGATCTATCTGATGTCCTTGATGGCGATCGAGTTCGACAACCGCAAGGAGGCCGAATACCTGCACGAACTGGCGCAGAATCTGGGCCTCGACAAGGCGACCGTGAACGGCATCCACGAAAAGGTTGGCGTGATCAACCTTTACGCCTGATCCCTAGGGGTCGTCGAACAGACCAAGCTGGCGGGGGGGCGCGTCCTCTCCCGCCGCCGCATCCAGCCCAGACATGGTGATGCCCAAAAGCCGCACCCCGTGGGGATCGGCGAAAACCGGGGCCAGCAGGTCCGAGGCAATCGCCAGCATCTCGTCCCGACTTTCCACCGGCCGGCTCAGCGAGCGGGCCCGGGTGATCTGGCGGAAATCGCCATATTTCACCTTGAGCGTGACGGTCCGCCCGCTGCGCCCGGCATGGCTGGCATGGTGCCAGACCTTGTCGGCCAGCGGCACCAGTTCCGCCAGCGCCTGCCCCAGATCGCGGATATCCTGAAAATAGGTATTCTCGGCCCCGATCGACTTGCGGATGCGGTCGGGCGTGACCTCGCGCGTGTCGATGCCGCGGGCGATATTCCAGTAATAGCTGCCGGATTTGCCGAAATGCGCGGTCAGGAAATCGAGGCTTTGCCGGGCCAGATCGGCGCCGGTCTGGATGCCATGCGCCTGCATCCGCGCCGCCGTCGCCGGGCCGACGCCATGAAAGCGGCCGATGGGCAGGGAGGCTACGAATTCCGGCCCCGCCTCGGGCGGGATCACGAACAGCCCATCCGGCTTGCGCTGGTCCGAGGCCAGTTTCGCCAGGAACTTGTTATAGCTGACCCCGGCCGAGGCGGTCAGCCCGGTCGCCTGCCGGATACGGGCGCGGATCTCCTGCGCGATGCGGGTGGCGGTGCGGCCGGCAAGGTAATCGGTCAGGTCCAGATAGGCCTCGTCCAGGGACAGCGGCTCGATCAGCGGGGTATATTCGGCAAATATCGCGCGGATCTGCTGGCTGATGGCGCGATAGACCTCGAATCGCGGCTTGACGAAGACCAGTGCCGGGCATTGCCGCAGCGCCCGGGCCGAGGGCATGGCCGAGCGCACGCCAAAGCGCCGCGCCTCGTAGCTGGCGGCGGCCACCACGCCACGCCGGATGCCGCCCACGGCCACCGGACGCCCGCGCAGATCGGGATTGTCGCGCTGTTCGACGGATGCGTAAAAGGCGTCCATATCGACATGGACGATGCGGCGGATGCGTTCCTTGCCGGTCACACCCGGATGCGGGCATCCCCCGCCACCAGCCCGTCCACCATGCGGTCAAACCGCATATGGGCAATGGCGCGGCCGCCCGATTGGGTGAACAGCGTGCCGGCCTCGCGCCCGTCGGGCAGCAGGATCGGCGTGCCGACAGGAGCCGCGCCCTCGATCCCGACGCTGACAAGGCCCTTTTTCAGCTGGGTCTTGTGCTTCATGCGGGCGGTGACCTCTTGCCCGACATAGCAGCCCTTGCGGAAATCGACGCCGTGCAGGCGCTCGAACCCGGCCTCGAGGATGAATGTCTCGTTCGGGATCAGCTCGATCAGGCTTTCGGGGATGCAATGCGCGACCCGGATCGCATCGAAATCGCTGCCGTCATCGGCCGGCAGATCGCCCGGCGCGCCGTAAAGCCGCCAGCCCATCGCCGGATGCCGGGGATCGGCAATCGCGCCCTCGGGCGCCGGGCCGGTGCCGCGCGCCACGCCCAGATCGCTGCGCGCGAGCGCAACCTGCGAACGCAGCTTGTACATGGTCAGCCGCTTCAGCAGATCGGGCGCCAGCCTTGCATCCACGTCGATCAGCAGCTCCTGGTCGCGGGGCACGATCAGGAAATCGGCCAGATACTTGCCCTGCGGCGTCAGCAGCGCCGCCCAGACCGGGGCATCGCCCACCTGATTGGTGACCAGCCCCTGAAGAAAGGCGACCCGGTCCGGGCCGGTGACATGCACAAGCTCGCGCATCACGTCTCTCCGAATTGCAGGCGGACCAGCGCGGCATAGGCGCCGTCCTGCGCTATCAACTGGTCATGATTGCCCTCTTCGACAACCCGGCCGGCGTCGATCACCACGATCTTGTCGGCCTGCCGCACGGTGGACAGGCGATGCGCGATGACCAGCGTCGTGCGCCCGACCGACAGACCGTCCAGCGCCTGTTGCACCAGCCGCTCGCTTTGCGCGTCCAGCGCACTCGTCGCCTCGTCCAGCAGCAGGATCGGGGCGTTGCGCAGGACTGCGCGGGCAATCGCCACGCGCTGGCGCTGCCCGCCCGACAGGGCCGAGCCGCGCGGCCCGGCGCTTGTGTCCAGCCCCTGCGGCAGGGCATCGGCGAATTCCGCGACATGGGCGGCCTCGACCGCGCGGCGCAGGGCGGCGTCGTCCTGCGGGTGGCCCAGCAGGATATTCTCGCGCAGGGTTTCGTCGAACAGCGCCGCATCCTGACTGACGGTCGAGAACTGGTCGCGCAGCACCCCCAGATCGAATTCGCGCAAGGGCACGCCGCCCAGCGTGATCTGCCCAGAATCCGGATCAACCATCCGCGTCAGCAGGTTGAATACCGTGGATTTTCCCGCCCCCGAAGGCCCGACCAGCGCCGTGGTATGCCCCGCCTCGGCGGTGAAGCTGAGCCCGTTCAGCACCGGATGGCCGTCATAGGACATGCGCACATCCTCCAGCCGGATCGCGGTATCGGGCGGCGGCTCGCGGCGCGGCCCCGAGGTGATCGCGGGCCGCAGGTCCAGCACGTCATAGATCCGCTCAAGGCTTGCGGCGGCGACCTGCCAGGTGCCCGCCAGACTGCCCAGACGACGCAGCGGCTGAAAGGCCAGCGCCATGGCGGTGAAAAAGGACATGAAATCGCCCACCGTGCGCTCGCCCCGCGTCACCTCGGCGCCGCCAAGCGCCAGCACGCCCAGAAAGCCCAGCCCGGTGACGATATCGACCAGCGCCGGCACCGTCGCGCCAATCGCCGACATCTTGATCTGGCCGCGCCGGATGCTGTCCACGATGCGGGCGAAACGGTCGGTCTGGTAATCCTCCATCCGGTTCAGCTTGACGGCATTGATGCCGTGCAGCACCTCATCCAGCCGGGTGGCGCGCTGACTGGCATTCACGCGGTTCTGCCGCATCTTGCGCCGGATATAGCGCTGCACCAGCAGGGTCGGCAGGATCAGCAGCGGCGCGCCGACCATCGCGGCCAGCGTCCACATCGGATCGACCGCGATGGCCACCCCGAACAGCGACAGCAGCGAGATCACATCCCGCCCCGCCCCCGAGATGAAGGTGGACCAGACGCCCTGCACGGCGATGGTGTCGCCCTGCACGCGCTCGATCAGGGCGCCGGGCGGGTTCTTCTGGAAGAAGTCGCCGTCAAGCGCCATGATATGGCGCAGCATGTCGCGCTGCATCGTGGTCGAGACCGCCAGCGAGACCGAGGTCATCAGGCTGCGGTTGATGACAAAGGTCATGGCCCGGATCAGGAACAGCGTAAATATGACGCCTCCGACCCACCAGATCGCATCGGTATTGCCGCCGACGAAGACCCGGTCGAACAGCGGCTTCAGCATCCAGCTGAGCAGACCCAGCGTCGAGCCTTCGAGGATCAGGAACACCAGGGCCAGCGCGATGCGTGCCCAATAGGGGTGCAGGTAATCGCGCCACATGCGGGCGAACAGATTGGCCGTTTTCTGCAGTCGGTCCGCCATCGCACCCCCGGAAATTCCGTTTGACCGAAAGGGATAAGGCGCAAGCCGCCCGGGGGCAAGCCGCGCGTTCCGCGCCGCGTTGACCCGGGCCGCGCGCCGTCCTACCAGTTGCGGATCGTCCAGAGGATTTCCAGATGAGCTTTGCCCAGGGCCACCCCATTCTGGCCATTCCCGGCCCCTCGCCCGTGCCCGACCGGGTGCTGCGGGCCATGCATCGCGCCTCGCCCGATATCTATGGCGCGGAAATGGCGCAGGAAAACCTTGACCTGATGCGGCGCTTGCGGCGCCTTGCCGGCAGTTCGGGGCAGGTGGCCAGCTATATCGGCAACGGCCATGCCGGGTGGGAGGCCGCGAACTGCAACATGTTCGATCGCGGCGATCGGGCGCTGGTGCTGTGCTCGGGCCATTTCGGCCGGGGCTGGGCGGCCTCGGCCCGCGCCCTGGGCGTCGATGTCGAAGAGATGGATTTCGGCCCTGCCGCCCCCGATCCGCAGCGCCTGGCCGAACGGCTGGCGCAGGACCGCGAAGCCCGTATCCGCGCGGTTCTGGTCTGCCAGATCGACACGGCCAGTTCGGTCCGCGCCGATATCGCGGCGCTGCGCCCGGCGATGGGCGACCACCCGGCGCTGCTTGCCGTCGATGCCATCGCCTCATTGGGATGCGAGCCGCTGCATATGGACGAATGGGGCATCGACGTGCTGGTCTCGGCCAGCCAGAAGGGTCTGATGACGCCGCCGGGCGTGGCGCTGGTCTGGGTCTCCGAACGGGCGCGGGCGCGACCCCGCACGGATCTGGCGACGCCCTATTGGGACTGGACCCCGCGCCTCTCGGCCGAGGCGCTCTGGCAGTTCTGGGGCGGCACCCCGCCAGTGCAGCATATCTTCGGCCTGAACGAGGCGCTGCGCATGCTGCTGGACGAGGAAACCCTGCCCGCCGCCTGGACGCGGCACGAGGGGCTCGCGCGGGCCACATGGGCCGCGATTGAGGCATGGGGCGCACAGGGCACGGGCATTGCCGCGATGGTCGCGGATAGGGGCCAGAGGGCACGCTCGGTCACCGCGGCCAGCCTGCCCGGCGCCACCGCCCTGCGCGAATGGGCAGCGCGGAATGCAGGGGTGACGCTGGGAATCGGTCTGGGGGCGGATGATCCCGACAATGCCCTGCGCATCGCGCATATGGGCTATGCCAATGCGCCGCAAGTGCTGGGGACGTTGGCGGTCATGCAGGCCGGAATGGCCGCGCTGAAGATCCCGCATGGAACCGGTGCGCTGGAACGGGCGGCGGATCAGATCGCGGCTGGGCAAATTTACCACCCCTGATTGCTTTAGAATATTATGAATCATCCCCAGGAAGTGATCGGCCTGGATAGACGCGAATCCGCATCGCCAAATAGTTGACAATTTTACCCTGACGCTAGATAGGAGGGCGCAAACGCGCAGCCAGAGGTCATGGCAGGTATTGTCATGCCGCGACCCAGCAAGCCGCACTGCAACAAGACTGCAAGCACAAGGAATACCATGAGCCAACTGTCGCTGCCGCGGATACGCGGGGGAATCGCTGCCTCGCTTGCCTGCCTGATGCTTGCCAGCCCTGCCAACGCGCAAGAGGCCGCCGAGGGCGGGCAGCCCCCTGCCGCATCCGCAACCGACGCGCCGGCCTCCGCGCCCGCGACAACCGAAACGCCCGCTGCAACCGAAGCGCCCGCTGCAACCGAAGCGCCGGCCGTGACCAGCACCGTGCCGGCCGATCCGGCCCCTGCTGCTGACCCTGCCCCGGCCGCGCCGGAGGCCGCACCCGCCACCCCGGCCGAAGCCGCGACCGAGGCCGGCACAGGCACCGCAACCGCCGCCGACACCGCGACCGAGGCTCCGGCGACGGTCCCGGCCGCGCCGCAAGCCCCTGCGGCAGCGCCCGAACCGGCGCCGGCACCGGAACCCGTCGAGATCCCCGGCGCCAGCCTGCTGCCGCAATCCATGCAGGACGCGATGCAGGACGCCATCGCGCCGATGATGCAACCGCGCGATCCGAACCTGCCGCATGACCTGTCGCCATGGGGCATGTTCCTGGCCGCCGACTGGGTGGTCAAGGCGGTGATGATCGGCCTGGCCATCGCCTCGGTCATCACCTGGACCGTGCTGGTGGTGAAGGTGCTGGAACTGCTCGAAGCCTCGCGCCGCGCGCGGTCGGGCATCCGCCGCCTCGAACGCGCCGGCAACCTCTCTGCCGCCGTCAGCGCCAGCGGCCGCCGCGGCGATCCCGTCTCGCGCATGGTGCGCGCCGCCGCCGGGGAATACGAACGCTCGGCCCCGGCGCTGGACGAGGCCGGCGGCGCGGGCGTCAAGGAACGCGTCGATTCGCATCTGGACCGGATCCAGGCGGTCGCCGGCCGCCGCATGGGTCGCGGCACGGGCGTTCTGGCCACCATCGGCTCGACCGCGCCGTTTGTCGGGCTGTTCGGCACCGTCTGGGGCATCATGAACAGCTTTATCGGCATTTCCGAGGCGCAGACCACCAACCTCGCCGTCGTCGCCCCCGGCATCGCCGAGGCGCTGCTGGCCACCGCCATCGGCCTTGTCGCGGCGATCCCGGCCGTGGTGATCTACAACGCCTTCGCACGCGCCATCACCGGCTACCGGCTGCAGCTTGCCAATGCCGCCGCCGGGGTGAACCGCCTTGTCAGCCGCGATCTCGATTTCCGCGGCGCCCCCCGGCAGGCAGAGGTATAGACCATGGCTGGCGGCATCCGCGAAACCATCGGCGACGATCTGCCCGACAATCACGAGATCAACGTCACCCCCTTCATCGATGTGATCCTGGTGCTGCTGATCATCTTCATGGTCGCGGCGCCGCTGGCCACGGTGGATGTGAATATCGACCTGCCGGTGTCGAACGCCACACCCGCGCAGCGCCCCGATCAGCCGATCTACCTGACCGTCAAGCCCGATCTGACGCTGGCGCTTGGCAATGAGGATATCCCGGCGGGCAATCTGGCAGCAGCCCTCGCGCAGGCCACCGGCGACGATCGCGAACAGCGTATCTTCCTGCGCGCCGACAAGGCCGTCGTCTATGGCGACCTGATGGGCGTGATGAACGAATTGCGCGAGACGGGCTATCTGAAGATCGCGCTGGTCGGGCTGGAAACGACACCGGCCATCCCTGCCCCCGCAGCCGGGGCAGGCCAGACCGCCGATGCCGGGACCGCTCCGCCCTCCGTTTCGGCTTCGGCGCCGTCATCGGCGCAGGCCGGGCCGGCCGCCGCGTCCACGGCACCTGCCGCAACCACAGGCGACGGATCATGAGCATCAGGCCGGGCATCATGCTGCGCGAATCGGCGCTGTGGGGCGGGGCCGCCAGCCTGGTTATCGCCGCCCATGTCAGCGGCGCCATCTGGCTGCTCAGCCGGGCCGAGGCATCAGCACCGCCCGGCCTGCCCGATCCGGTCTATGTCGAGCTGGCGCCGATGCCCACCGCCGCCCCCGAAAAGGGAATCGAGCAGGAGGAGATGGCCGAGGCCGAACCCGAGCCGGAACCAGAACCCGAGCCGGAACCTGACCCCGAGCCCGAGCCGGAACCGGAAATCGCCATGCCGCCGCTGCCGGAGCTTGAGCCCCTGCCGGACATGAATTCGCTGTTTCCGCCGCCGCCCGATGCGGTCGTGCTGCAGAAATCCGAACGCCCCCGCGAGCGCCCCGAGCGCAAGGAGGTCGTCGAGGTCCCGCGCAAGAAAGAGCCCGAGCCGCGGCGCGAACGCCGCCGCGAGCGCGTCGAAAAGGCGCCGGAACAGCAGCCCGCGCGTCAGGCCCGCAGCCAGAACGACGCGCCCCGCGCCGAGCGCAGCGGCGCGCCGCAGGCCCAGCGGGGCCAGCCCAGCAAGCGCGCGATCGCAAGCTGGCAGTCCAAGGTACAATCGGCAGTCGCCCGGCACATGCGCCGCACCCGCGGCCTGCGCGGCGGGCGGGGCGAATCGGCGGTGGTCAATATCCGCTTTTCGGTCACGCCCAGCGGCGGCATCGCCGGGGCGCGGCTGGCCAGCTCGACCGGGAATCCGCAGATCGACTCGGCGCTGAACACGCAGGCCTCGCGCCTTGCGCGGGTGCCCGCGCATCCCTCGGGGCAGACGGTGACGCTGGTCCTGCCGGTGCGCATCGACATGTGATCGCGGCCGCATCCGCCAGAATGAACCAAGGCCCCGCCACGGCGGGGCCTTTGCCTGTCGCGCCCCCTTGACATCAACGCGCCAGGCGCGACACCAGCAGCTTGTCGATACGGTGCCCGTCCATGTCCACCACCTCGATCCGCCAGCCCTGCCAGGCAAAGTGATCGCCGGCCAGCGGCAGCCGCCCCGCCACGTCCAGAACGAGGCCGGCCACGGTGGAATAATCGTGATCCTCGGGCAGCGCGGTGGACAGCCGGTCGGCGAATTCATCCGCCGGCATCCAACCCGCCACCAGCAGCGAGCCGTCCTCGCGCTCGACGATCTTGGGCTCGTCATCGTCGATGCCGGCGAATTCGCCGGTGATCGCCTCGAGCACGTCCATCGGCGTCACGATCCCCTCGAAATGGCCGTATTCGTCATAGACCAGCACCATCTGCCCCGGCGCCGCGCGCAGCCGGGCGATGACCTCGGGCGCGTTCATGGTTTCGGGGATGATCGGCGCGGGATACATGACCTCGCGCAGGTCCATATCCGTTTCCCGCGACTGCCCCAGCAGGTCGATGCTGGCGACGACGCCGATCAGATTGTCCGGATCGCCGTCGCTGACCGGCAGCCGCGTGCGGCGGTTGTCGCGGAACTTGCGCGCCACCACCTGCCAGCTGTCGCCGACATCCACCGGCTCGATATCGCGGCGCGGCGTCATCAGCTGGCGGGCGCTGCGATCGGCGATGCGCATGACGCCGGCGATCATCTCGGTCTCCGCGCGGTGCATGACGCCGGCGCTTTCCGCCTCGGAGATGACCAGCCGGATTTCCTCGTCGCTGATCCCCTGCCTGCCCTCGCCCGGCCTGCCCAGCAGCCTCAGCACCAGCTTGCCGGATCTGTCGAGCAGCCAGACCAGCGGCGCGGCGATCCGCGACACCGTCCGCATCAGCGGCGCGACACGCATCGCCATCCGCTCGGGCGCCTGCAGGGCGATCTGCTTGGGCACCAGCTCGCCCATGATCAGCGAAAGATAGGTGATCGCGACCACCACGCCGCCCATGCCCAGAGGCTGCGCCAGCGCCGCCGGCACCCCCCAGCCGGGCAGCGCCGCCGCCAGCCGCGCGCCCAGCGTCGCGCCGGAAAAGGCGCCCGACAGCACGCCGACCAGCGTGATCCCGATCTGCACCGATGACAGGAAGCGCCCCGGATCCTCGGCCAGCGCCAGTGCGATCCTTGCGCCGCGGTCGCCGCGCTCGGCCCGCAGCTTGAGCCGCGCCGGACGGGCCGAGACGATGGCCAGTTCCGACATGGCCAAAAGCCCGTTCACCAGAATCAGGACAAGAACGATCGCGATTTCAATCCACATCGGGCGGGCTCGGGTCAGGGTGGGGGAATGCCGGCGCAGGCAGGTGGCACAGGGCCGCGCTGCTTGCTGATATATCGTCGATCATGCGCGTATCGGCGGTGTGCTCCGGCTGGGTCAGGGACAAATATAGCCGCTCGGCGGCGCTTGACAATGACGCTTGCCGGGACCCGGAAAAATACCGCCATGACCCCGGCAGGTAGATGACTTGCACAAAACGCAACGGAATTTGCCCCCTGCGCCATTGGTTTACCCGGTTTGGCCTGCTAGAAAGGGTCGCCCATGGTGACGGATTCATGACAAAACACATCCATAACGGCGCGGACAAGTCCGAGCAGATCATCCTTGTCCTGCAGGGCGGCGGCGCGCTTGGCGCCTATCAGGCCGGCGCCTACGAGGCGCTGAGCGGCTCCGGGCAGGAGCCCGAATGGCTGGCCGGCATATCGATCGGATCGGTCAATGCCGCGTTGATCGCGGGCAATGCGCCGGGCGACCGTCTCGATGCGCTGCGCAGCTTCTGGGAAAGCGTGACCGGCGCGCCGTGGCTGACCGCCCACTGGCTTGAAGCAACGCCTTTTTCCGATCACATCAGGTCGATCTTCAACGAAAGCCGCGCCGCGATGAGCACCGTCTTTGGTGCGACCGGCTTCTTCCGGCCGCGCATGCCGGATCTGTTTTCCTTTCTGCCCGGGCTGATGCGCCAGACCAGCTGGTACGACACCTCGCCGTTGCGCGATACGCTGAACCGGCTGGTGGACTGGGATTACCTGAACAGTCGCGGCCCGCGCCTGACCGTCGGCGCGGTCGATGTGCAAAGCGGCAATTTCACCTGTTTCGACAGCCATGAGCAACGCATCACCGTCGATCACATCATGGCCTCGGGTGCGCTGCCGCCGGGCTTTCCCGCGATCGAGATCGATGGCCGGCATTACTGGGATGGCGGGCTGGTCTCGAACTCGCCGCTGCAGGTGGTGCTGTCGCGGCCGAACCAGCGGCCGCTCTGCATCTATCAGATCGACCTGTATCAGGCCAGCGACGGCCTGCCCTACAACATGTCGCAGGTCGAGCAGCGCGAGCGCGAGATCCGGTTTTCCAGCCGCACCCGGCTGAACACCGACGAGTTCCGGGCCCGGCATGCCCTGTCGCAGGCCGCGCGCCGCCTGCATCACCGCCTGCCCGATGAATTGCGCAACGATCCGGATCTTGAGATGCTGATCACGGCGGGACCGGCCTGCCCGGTCAGCCTGATGCATCTGATCTATCGCCACGCCGATCACGAAAGCGGGTCCAAGGATTACGAATTCTCGCGCCTGTCGATGCTGGATCACTGGCGCGACGGGCTGCGCGATGTCGACCGTTCGCTGAAAGATCCGCGCTGGACCGCCCGCGAGGTGCCCGAGGACGGTCTGATGATCTTTGACGCGAGCACGCCGCATCTCGGCAGCAGCCCGGGCTGAGCGGTCAAGGCGGGTTTTGCGGGGCTTAGCGGGCTTTCACTGCCGGTCTGGGCGCGGCAGCGACGAATCGAAAAACTCGATAATCTTCTTGTTGAACAGCTGGTGGAATGCGGCCCTGTCAAAGCCATCGGCATCCACGCATACCATATTCCAGATTTCGGGATTTATTTCCCTGAGGCGCGGATCGCATTCGGCGAGGAAGGCAAAATGCCCGGCATTCTCGACGACGTGAACCTCGGGCATATTGGGTAGATTGGCAGCAATGTTTGCGCCATTCGTGTCATGGGGAACCCGGTCATCAATGGCGCCTGACCAGATCTGAACCGGCACGCTGACATCGGCCAGTGCCGTCTTGTCGAATCCGTAGCCCAGTCCCGGTGCAGCCGCGCTTACAGCGGAAACCCGGTCATCGCCTGCGACATCCCGTAGCCGTGGCCCGAGTTCAGCCGGGTCAACGTCATCCAGCATCCCGATGCCACATGTGAATTCATCGGGCACGTCGAAGCAGCGCTGTCTGGCCAGGGTAAGACCGGGCACAGCGCCCGCGACAACCAATGCGGTATAAGCCCCTGCTGAAAAGCCGAAAACACCCACCCTGCCCGGATCGATACGATCCGCATATGTCCAGTCGGACAGCATGTAGTCGATGGTTTCCGATATGTCGGCAGGGCGCGATATCAGCCATTCCGAAGGTGATGCGCTTTCATCCTCGCCATTGTCACCGGGATGGGTCAGGGCGACCGCGACATAACCCGCTTCAGCCAGCGCCAGCGCTGTATCCGCATGCCCGCCCATCCAGCCGCCATTTCCGTGCGACAGCAGAACCATCGGCAGACCGCTGCCCTCTGGCGTGCCATTCATCGCGACTGCCTGCCGGAATGGCGTGTTGGCTGCATCCGGAACAGGCGAAGAAGAAGGGTACCAGATACCAATATCGATGGCAGGCGAAGACGCCAGGGTAATCCTCTCGAAGCCGGCAGCCTGTAACTGAAATGGAAGTAGGAAAACTGCGGCAGACAGGAACAAGTGGAAATGCATGCTGACGCTCCACATGGATTTGCGATGGACCTTATGTGAAGGCATAAGTTCAGTAAATGTCGAAACGGGCGCATCCCGGCCGCCCTTCCCCGCGAACCTTTTCCGGAGGCACACCGTGAAGAAAATCGGCTTCCTGTCATTCGGCCATTGGTCTGATGGTCACGGATCGCAGACCCGCAGCGCGCAGGACACGCTGCTGCAATCCATCGATCTGGCCGTCGCGGCCGAGGAACTGGGCGCGGACGGCGCCTATTTCCGCGTGCATCATTTCGCGCGGCAGCTGGCCTCACCCTTTCCCCTGCTGGCCGCCATCGGCGCGCGCACCAGCCGCATCGAGATCGGCACCGCCGTCATCGACATGCGTTACGAAAACCCGCTCTACATGGCCGAGGATGCCGGTGCCGCCGATCTGATCGCACGCGGGCGGCTGCAACTGGGCATCAGCCGCGGCTCGCCCGAACAGGTGATCGACGGCTGGCGGCATTTCGGCTATCAGCCTGCCGAGGGCGAAAGCGACGCCGATATGGCCCGTCGCCATGCCGAGGTCTTTCTGCGGATGATCGAAGGCCATGGCTTTGCCCGGCCCAATCCCAGGCCGATGTTCCCCAACCCGCCCGGCCCGTTGCGGCTGGAGCCGCATTCGCCCGGCCTGCGGGGCCGCATCTGGTGGGGGGCGGGATCGAACGCGACGGCGCAATGGGCCGCCGGGCTGGGCCTGAACCTGCAAAGCTCGACCCTCAAGGATGACGAGAACGGCAAGCCCTTCCACGTCCAGCAGGCCGAACAGATCCGCGCCTATCGCGCGGCATGGCAGGCGGCGGGTCATGCGCGCGAGCCGCGGGTTTCGGTCAGCCGTTCGGTCTTTGCGCTGATCGACGACCGCGACCGGATGTATTTCGGACGCGGCGGCAAGGAAAGCGATCAGATCGGCTTTATCGAGGAGACGCGCTCGATCTTTGGCCGGGGCTATGCCGCCGAGCCCGACCGGCTGGTCGATGAACTGGCCCGCGACGAGGCCATCGCCGAGGCGGACACGCTGCTGCTGACGGTCCCCAACCAGCTGGGCGTCGATTACAATACCCATGTGATCGAGGCAATCCTGAAACATGTCGCGCCGGCGCTTGGCTGGCGCTGATCCGGGACGGGCGCAGCGTTCGCCCCGGCAGGCGACGTGACCGCCGATCCCGCCCTTCAGTGTCGGCGCTGTAGACGGGCCATGGCCTCATCTGCCACTAATCCGATGTCGATCCTGAGGAGGAGAAACGATGAAGACAATCGCATTCACGGCCCTGCTGGCCGGACTGATCGCGACATCCGCGCAGGCAGAAACGCGGGTGATCATCCTTGGCTCCGGCACGCCGGTGCCCAATGGCGAGCGCGCCGGCGCCGGGGTCGCAGTGATCCATGACGGCGAGGCCTATATCTTCGATGCCGGTCACGGCACGGTGCAGCGCGCCGTTCAGGCCTGGAAGACCATGGACGCGCCAGAGCTGAACCCGCCCGCCATCAGGCAGGTCTTCCTGTCGCATCTGCACAGCGATCATACGCTGGACTATTCGGAACTGGCGGCAACCTACTGGTGGCGGCGCGAGGCGCGGCTGAACGCCTATGGCCCCAAGGGCCTGCAGGCGATGACCGATGGCTATTACGCCATGCAGGAGGTGGACATCGCGCTGCGGACCGGCGGCAACCAGCCGGTCAGCGATCCGACCATGTATCAGGTCGCGGTGACCGAGATCGCGCAGGATGGCGTGATCTTCGACCAGAACGGCGTCACGGTCGAGGCCTTCAGCGTGCCGCATGGCGATATCAAGCCCGCCTATGGCTACAAGATCACCACCCCCGACAAGACCATCGTGTTTTCCGGCGACACCGCCTATAGCGAGCTTCTGACCGAAAAGGCCAGGGGCGTCGACGTGCTGATCCATGAGGTGATCAGCGAAGAGGGCTGGGGCGCGCTGGAACCGGACTGGCAGGAATATCATCACAGCTCGCATACGCTGACCAGCGAACTGGCCCGGATCGCCATCGACGCGCAGCCCGGCGTGCTGGTCCTGAGCCATATCCTGCATTACGGCGCGCCGATCGAAACCGCGCTGACCGAGGTCCAGGCGCTTTACGACGGCAATGTCGTGCTGGCCAGCGATCTGGATGAATTCTGACCCTGCGGGCCGGCCCTGCGCCCGGCCCGTTTTTTATCCGGGGGTCAAACCCTGCCTGAACGAGACCAGAACCGGCGCGCCATAGCGTCCCCCGACATCTGCCGCGCCGCGGGAGGGGTCAGGCGCGCAGCACGCCGCCGGTGGCCTTGCCGACCTTTTCGACGATCCTGGCGCTGACCGCCTCGATCTCGGCATCGGTCAGGGTCTTCTCGCGCGGTTGCAGCCGGGCGGTGATGGCGATGGATTTCCGGCCATCCTCAAGCCCGGTGAACTGGTCGAAGACCGTCACCCGCTCGATCAGCGCCTTGTCGGCGCCGGCGGCGGCATTGACCAGCGCCAGCGCCTCGACCCCGGCATCGACGACAAAGGCAAAGTCACGCTCGACCGCCTGCAGATCCGACAGGACCAGCGCCGGACGCGAAGGCGTCCGCGTCTTGGGCAGCGGCACATTCGCAATGCGGATGGTAAAGCCGACCGCCGCGCCCTTGATGCCGTAATGGCGCAGGATGCGGGGATGGATTTCGCCGAAAGTCGCCAGCGTGTTCGGCCCCAGGGCGATATTGCCCGCCCGGCCCGGATGCCACCAGCCGTCCAGCTTGCGGTTGATCTGCGATTTTGCCGGCGCGCCGACGGCTTGCAGGATCGCCTCGGCATCGGCCTTGGCGTCGTAGATATCGACCTTGCGGCGCGAGCCATAGGGATCGCGCGCCGCGCTCGCGCCGACCAGCAGGCCGGTCAGGCAGGTCGCCTGCTCGCCCGGCTCGCCACCCGAAAAGACCGGGCCGCATTCGAACAGCGCCAGATCGGCAAAGCCGCGCGCCTGATTGCGCGCCGCCGCTGCCAGCAGGCCGGGCAGCAGGTCGGGGCGCATATGGGTCATCTCGCTGCTGATCGGGTTCTCGACCCGGACCGCATCGGTGCCGCCGCCGAACAGCTCGGCCGCGCGCTGGTCGATAAAGCTGTAGGTCACGCATTCGTTATAGCCCAGCCCCGCCGCCATGCGCCGGGCGGCGCCTTCGCGGCATTGCTGCGCGGTCAGCACCGGCTGCGGCACGCCTGCGCGCGGGCGCGGCAGGGGCTGGCCCTGCAGCCGGCTCAGGCTGGCGATGCGGGCAACCTCTTCGACCAGATCGGCGCTGCCCTGCACATCGGGGCGCCAGCTGGGCACATGTGCCTGATCGCCCTCCAGCCGGAAGCCAAGCGCGGTCAGCGTGGCGCGCTGATCGGCCGGCGCGATCTCCATGCCGACCAGGCTGACCACGCGCGCCGGGTCCAGCGCATAGCTGCGGCTGGTGTCCGGCACCGCGCCGGCGGTCACCACCTCGGATGCCTCGCCGCCGCACAGGTCCAGGATCATCTGCGTCGCCAGTTCCAGCCCCGGCCGGGTGAATTCCGGGTCCACGCCACGCTCGAAGCGGTAACGGGCGTCGGAATTGATCTTCAGCGCGCGGCCCGCCGTCGCAATCGCGATGGGCTGCCAATAGGCGCTTTCCAGAAACACGTTCACCGTGTCGCCGGTGCAGCCCGACAACTCGCCGCCCATGATGCCGGCGATGCTTTCGGGGCCGGCCTCATCGGCGATGATCATCGTGCCGGGGGCAAAGCCATAGGTCTTGCCGTCCAGCGCCAGCAGTTCCTCGCCCTGCACCGAAGCGCGCACGGTCAGGTCGCCCCTGACCTTGTCCGCGTCAAAGACATGCAGCGGCCGGTTCAGGTCATAGGTGAAGAAATTGGTGATATCGACCAGCGTGTTGATGGGGCGCAGCCCGATGGCGGTCAGGCGCTTTTGCAGCCATGCCGGCGAAGGGCCGTTCCGCACCCCGCGGATCACCCGGCCCGCGAAGAACGGCGCCTTGTCCGCAACCTCATCCGCGATCGAGACCCCGATCGGCGAGGCGAAGGCCCCCGGCACCACCACCTCTTTCGCGGGGCGCAGCCTGCCCAGCCCACGCGCCGCCAGATCGCGGGCGATGCCGCGCACGCCAAGCGCATCGGGGCGGTTCGGCGTGATCTTGATATGGATCACCGGGTCGATGGTCTCGGGCCGGTTCGCGGCCAGCCAATCGGTGAAACGCTGGCCCACCTCGCCCGAGGGAAGTTCGATGATGCCGTCATGTTCGTCGGACAGCTCAAGCTCGCGTTCCGAGGCCATCATGCCATGGCTTTCGACGCCGCGGATCTTGCCGACGCCCAGCGTGACGTCGATGCCCGGGACGTAATCGCCCGGCTTCGCCAGCACCACGGTAATGCCCGCGCGGGCATTCGGCGCGCCGCAGACGATCTGCTTTTCGCCCTCATCCGTCAGCACCTTGCAGACGCGCAAGCGGTCGGCATCGGGGTGCTGCTCGGCCTCGAGCACGCGGGCCAGGGTAAAGGCGCCGATGCGCGCGGCGGGATCGGTGACCTCTTCGACCTCAAGGCCGAGATCGGTCAGCGCCTCGGCGATCTGGTCCAGCGTGGCGGCGGTGTCGAGATGCTCTTTGAGCCAGGACAGGGTGAATTTCATAGCGGCGTCCCCGTGACGTTTGCGCGTCACTTAACCCATGGCGCGGCGGAATGGTAGGGTTGTGCATCCGGCACCGGACGCGGGCGCGGAAAAACCGGGATTCGCAGGGAAAACCCGCATGATCGGGTCGCCCCGGACGCATGACGCAGGAGCGCGGGCGCATCTTGTTTCCGGTCGCGGGCCGCCTATATGTAAGCGGCATTAACATGGACAAGGGGCCAATGGACAGCCAAAGGGAAATGCTGATCGAACAGAGGGTGGCGAATGACGCGAAATCGCCGCTGGTCGCCTATCTGCTTTTGTTCCTGCTATGGGGGCTGGGGCTGCACCGGATGTATCTGGGCCGCTGGGTCAGCGGCATCTTCATGGCCGCGCTGTGGGGGCTTGGCTGGCTGACCGCGCCGCTGCTGATCGGTTGGCCGCTGCTGGGGCTGGTCTGCCTGTGGGTGATCCTCGATATCTTTCTGGTCCCCGGCATGATCCAGGAGGACAAGGACGAGATCCGGCGCAGGCTCGGCTCGGAACTGTGGTAACCGCCGGCGGCAAAAGAAAACCCCCGGCAATGCGGGGGCTTCCTGAACCGATGTGGTCGCTGTCTTACAGCGCGCCTTCGCGTTGCGCTTTCTTGCGCGCCAGCTTGCGGGCGCGGCGGACGGCCTCGGCCTTTTCACGGGCCTTCTTGACCGAGGGTTTCTCGAAATGCTGCTTGAGCTTCATTTCACGGAACACCCCCTCGCGCTGAAGTTTCTTCTTCAGAGCACGAAGCGCCTGTTCGACGTTGTTATCGCGAACACTTACCTGCATGTGGTTGTCACCACCTTCCTAGGTTAGAGTTGAACTGAATTGCAGGACGCGGTCTACTAACAGGGAGAATCGGCTTTGTCCAGATTTTCCGTGCCGCAGGGCGAAAGAATCAGGAGGACAATATGACCGACAACCAAGCGCGCCTGATCGAGGCCGCGCTGGAACATGCCGTGTTCGACGGCATGAGCGACCGTGCGATCGCCGCCGGCGCGCGGGATCTGGCGATGAGTCCCGATCTTGCGCGCGTCTATCTGCCGCGCGGCGGCGCCGATCTTGCCGCCGCCTATCACCGCAGGGGTGACGCCGCGCTGCTGGCATGGCTGCGCGGCGCAGCGCCCCCGGGCCGGTTTCGCGACCGCATCGCGCAGGCGGTCATGTACCGGCTGTCGGTCAGCGATCGTGAACTGGCCCGCGCCGGCGCCATCGTTCTGGCGCTGCCGCAGAATGCCGGGCTGGGCGCGCGGCTGATCTGGGAAACCGCCGATGCCATCTGGACCGGGCTGGGCGACCGCTCGCAGGATGTGAACTGGTATTCCAAGCGCGCGACGCTGTCGGCGGTCTATGGCGCCACCGCGCTTTACTGGCTGGGCGACGAGTCGCAGGATGCCGGGGATACGCGCGCCTTCCTGGACCGCCGGATCGAGGGCATCATGCGCTTCGAGACGATCAAGGGGCGCGTCGCGGCGCTGCCCGGAATGGCGGCGCTGACCCAGGCGGCAAGCGGCTGGATACGGCCGCCCGGAACCGGCAGCAGCACCGACCGGGGCGGGATGCCCTCAGACCTGAAGGCTGACGGATGATCCCCGACGTCATGCGCGCCATCGAGATATCCGGCGCCGGAGCGCCCGAGGTTCTGAAACCGGCCAGACGGCCGGTGCCGGTCGCGGGGCACGGGCAGATCCTGATCCGGATCGCCTGGGCCGGGGTGAACCGTCCCGATCTGCTGCAGCGCGCGGGTTTCTATGCGCCGCCGCCCGGCGCATCCGACCTGCCGGGGCTGGAATGCGCGGGCACGGTCCTGTCCGTCGGCCCCGGCGTGACCCGCTGGAAGCCGGGCGACCGCGTCTGCGCCCTGCTGCCCGGCGGTGGCTATGCCGAATACGCGACCTGCGCGGCAGAGCACGCCTTGCCCATTCCCGAGGGGCTGGACCTGCGCGCCGCCGCCGCCCTGCCGGAGACAGCCTATACCGTCTGGTCCAATGTGGTCATGCGCGGCGGCCTGCAATCGGGCGAACGGTTTCTTGTCCATGGCGGCACATCCGGCATCGGCACCATCGCCATACAGGTCGCGCGCGCCCTGGGGGCGACTGTCTGGGCGACCGCCGGATCGGATGCGAAATGCATTGCCTGCGCCGAACTGGGCGCCCGGCCGATCAACTATCGCGAGGAGGATTTCGTCGCCGTCATGCGCAAGGCCGGCGGCGCGGACCTGATCCTTGACATGGTCGGCGGCGACTATATCGAGCGCAATATCACCAGCCTTGCCGATGACGGCCGGCTGGTGATGATCGCCTTTCTCTCGGGGCCGAAGGCCAGAATCAATTTCCTGCCGGTGATGAGCCGGCGCCTGACGCTGACCGGCTCAACCCTGCGGCCGCAATCGGACCACGCCAAGGCCCTGATCGCGCAGGAGCTCGAGGCCAGGCTCTGGCCGCTGATCGCCTCGGGGGCGGTGTGTCCGCTGATCGACAGCACCTTTGCCCTGCAGGATGCGGTCGAAGCCCATCGGCGCATGGAAAGCAGCAATCACGTGGGCAAGATCCTGTTGCAGGTGTCGGAAGAAAGCTGAGCGGCGATGCCGGTGGCACCCGCCGGAGCCTCCGGCGGGGATATTTGAAGATGAAAGAGAAACACACCCTCGCCGCCGTTCAGGGCTTTGCGGGTTGACCCTGATCCATTCGCGCCTGGCGGTGAGCGTCTGCCCGCGTGGGCGCGCGCAAACCTGCCGGGGATGCTGCTCGGCCCATGCCGGCGCGATCAATCGTCGTCGTCATGCCCGCCCCGGCCCCGCCCGCGACCCCGGCGACCGCGATCGTCGTCATCGTCATCGCCGCCCCAGCCGCGCCGGTTCCCCGACCAGCGGCGGTCGTGGCGGTGCCGGTCATCGCGCCAGACGCGACGGACAGGGCGATCGTCCCAACCCGTCAAATCGCGGAACAGCGCCCGCTCAATGCTGAGGCTGCGCCGCAGCCAGTCGTCGTCATCGGCGACGGCAAGGCCCGGCAGGGTGAACAGGGCCAGCGCGGCGAACATCGCGGTCTTGCATGCGAATCTCATGTCATCCGTCCTTTTCAGCGATGCAATATCAACCATTGCAGCATGATTACGGATGGCTCCGGGAATTATTCCCCGCCCCGCCAGCCCGACGGAGCGGAGGCGCCTTGGGGATCAGGCCGCGCCCACCTCGATCCCGCGCTGCACGGCGGGGCGGGCCAGAAAGCGCGCCAGATAGGCCTGGACATTGGCAAAGCCGTCCATGCCGGTTTCGGCCTCGGCCTCGTAATTGACCCGGACGGTGCGCAGCCAGGGGCCGACCGCCATATCGGCGATGGAATATTCGCCGGTGATCCAGTCGCGGCCCTGCAACTGCTTGTCCAGCACGCCCATCAGGCGGCGCGCCTCGTTGTAATAGCGGGTGCGGGGACGCGGGTCCTCGATCTCGCTGCCCTTGTAGCGGTGGAAATAGCCGACCTGCCCGAACATCGGCCCGACGCCGCCCATCTGCCACATCAGCCACTGGATGGTGTGATAGCGCGCCGCGCCCGATTTCGGTAGGAATTTCCCGGTCTTGTCGCCCAGATAGATCAGGATCGCGCCGGTCTCGAAGATGCCCAGCGGCTGACCATCGGGGCCATTGGGGTCGATCATCGCGGGGATCTTGTTGTTCGGGTTCAGCGACAGGAATTCCGGGGTGAACTGATCCTCGGGGTCGGAAATGGAAATGCGGTGCCAGTCGTAATCGAGGCCGCATTCCTCGAGCATGACCGAGGTCTTGATGCCGTTCGGCGTATTCAGCGTGTAAAGCTGGATGACCTCGGGTCGCCTGGGCGGCCAGCGGCGGGTGATCGGATAGTCGGAAAGTACAGCCATGCGTTATCCTATTTTGCTTTTCGCGCCAATTTCGGCGTGATATTGGCGACGCGCGCAAGAACGTGCAACAGGCTGGAAAAGGTAAAACCATGTTAAACGAATTCAAGGAATTCATCGCACGCGGCAATGTCATGGATATGGCCGTCGGCATCATCATCGGCGCGGCCTTCACGGCCATTGTCACTTCGCTGGTCGACGATCTGCTGAACCCGATCATCGGTCTGGTCACCGGCGGCACCGACTTCAGCGGCCTTTACCTCGTCCTGAGCGGCAATGTGCCCGAAGGCGCCAGCCTTGCCGCCGCGCGCGAGGCCGGGGCCTCGGTCTTTGCCTATGGCGCTTTCCTGTCGGCGGTCATCAACTTCCTGATCGTCGCCTGGGTGGTGTTCATGCTGGTCAAGGCGGTGAACCGCGTCAAGGAAGCCGCGAACCGCAACCCGGTCGAGGAAGCGCCCGCCCCTGCCGGCCCGACGCAGGAGGAACTGCTGGCCCAGATCCGCGACGAGCTGCGCGCGCAGCGCGCCTGATCCGGACGGCAAGGCAGAACCGGGCCGGCGCGGCGACAAGCCCGCGCCGGCCCTTTTCCATCCACGTCAGGCGTCCAGAAAGCTGTCGGCCCGGACCCAGTCCAGACCCTGCGCCTGCGCCACCGGGCCGGATGTCAGCGCGCCCTCATGCGTGGCCAGCCCGGCGCGCAGATGGGCGTCGTCGCGCAGCGCCTGCCGCCAGCCCTTGCCCGCCAGTGCCAGCACGAAGGGCAGCGTGGCATTGCCAAGCGCCCGGGTCGAGGTCCGCGCCACCGCGCCCGGCATGTTCGCCACGCAGTAATGCATGATCCCGTCCACCTCATAGATCGGGTCCTGATGGGTCGTGGCGCGCGAGGTCTCGAAACAGCCGCCCTGGTCGATGGCGACATCGACCAGCGCCGAGCCGGGCTTCATCAGGGCAAGCTGCGCGCGCGACACCAGCTTGGGCGCGGCCGCGCCCGGCACCAGCACCGCGCCGATCACCATATCCGTGCCGGGCAGCAATTCCGTGATCGCGCCCTCGGTCGCGTATTGCGTGGTCAGCCGGCCCATGAAGACATCGTCCAGATAGCTCAGCCGCGCGACCGAGCGGTCCAGCACGGTGACATTCGCCCCCATGCCCACCGCCACGCGCGCCGCCGCCGTACCGACGACGCCGCCGCCGACCACCAGCACATTCGCCGGCCGCACCCCCGGCACGCCCCCCAGCAGCACGCCCGAGCCGCCATTGGCCTTTTGCAGCGTCCAGGCGCCCACCTGCGGCGCCAGACGGCCGGCCACCTCGGACATGGGCGCCAGAAGCGGCAGCCCGCCGCGCGTATCGGTCACCGTCTCATAGGCGATGGCCGTCACGCCGCTGGCCAGCAATTCGCGGGTCTGGTCGGGATCGGGTGCCAGATGCAGATAGGTGAACAGCACCTGCCCCTTGCGCAGCATGGCGCGTTCATCGGCCTGCGGCTCCTTGACCTTCACGATCATCTCGGCCTCGGCAAAGACGCTTGCGGCATCGGGCAGGATACGCGCTCCGGCGGCGGAATAATCCTCATCGGCAAAGCCCGAGCCGACGCCCGCGCCCGTCTGGATCAGCACGTCATGGCCATGCGCGACCGCCTCCTGCGCGGCCTCGGGGGTCATGCCGACGCGGAACTCCTGGGATTTGATTTCGGTTGGGCATCCGATCTTCATGGTCATCCTCCTATGTTGCGCCTGGATGGAGACACAGCGATTTTCGCATTTTCTGCTTAAGCTGCGCTTTTTCAACCGTTATGGTCGAAGAAAATTCCCACGCGGGAACCGGCCAGGCAGGGATGTTCGCCGATGATCGAGATGGACGCAACGGATCGCCGCATCCTGTCGGTGCTGCAACGCGACGGGCGGATGACCAATGCCGACCTGGCCGCCGAGATCAACCTGTCGCCCAGTGCCTGCCACCGCCGGGTGCAGCGCCTGGAGGAAATCGGCGTCATCCGCGGCTATGTCGCGCTGCTCGACGCCCGCAAGCTGGAGCGCCCGACCACGGTCTTTGTCGAGATCACCCTGTCGGGTCAGGCGGACGAATTGCTCGAGGCATTCGAGCGCGCGGTGCGCACCATCCCGGACGTGCTGGAATGCCACCTGATGGCCGGCTCGGCCGATTACCTGCTCAAGGTGGTGGCGCAGGATACCGACGATTTCGCCCGCATCCACCGCCAGCGGCTGGCGAAACTGCCCGGGGTCGCGCAGATGCAATCCTCGTTCTCGCTGCGGACGGTGGCGCAGACCACAGCGCTGCCGGTCTAGACAGGGCGTTGAGATCGGCCGGCATCTGGCGCATGCTGGGCGGAACCCACGCCCCCCTGCCCGTTCCCTGCCATGCCCACCGACGATTCCGCATCGCATTACCCCGCCCGCGTCCGCCTGAACACGCGGATGATGGGGGTGATCGCCAGCGCGGTGGCGGCGCGGCGCAATGTGCTGGAACTGATCCCCGAGCTTGCGACGCGTCAGCCGATGGTCTCGGGGCGGACCGGCGCGCGCTGGCACATGGTGATGGACCCGGGCGCGCTGCGCCGCATCCTCAAGGACCAGGTCGAGGATTATCCGAAATCGCTGGTCACCCGCCTGATCCTCGAGCCCGCCATCGGCCAGTCGCTCTTTGTCGCCGAGGGCGCGCATTGGCGCTGGCAGCGGCTGGCCGCCGCGCCCGCCTTCGCGCAGCGCAATGTCGAGGCGCTGGCCCCGGTGATGACCGCCGCCGCCGAGGCCAGCAGCCGCCGTCTGGCTGCCGCGACCGGCCCGGTCGATATCTTCGAGGAAACCGTGGCCGCGACATTCGAGGTGATCTCGGACGTGACCTTTTCCGGCGATGAGGGCTTTGACCGGGACGCCGTGCATCACGCCATCGACGACTATATCGCCGGCGCGGCGCGGGTCTCGGTTCTGGACATCATGGGCCTGCCGGGCTGGATTCCGCGCCCCGGCCGCCTGTTTGCGGGCGGCGATCTGCGCCGCATGAAGCGCTTCGCGGACGAGGCGATCCTCGCCCGCGCCCGCGCGGGGCCGCGCCCGGTGCCGGACCTGCTGGACCTGCTGCGCGCGGGCGAGGACCCCGAGACCCACCGCCGCATGAACGGGGCCGAGCTGCGCGACAATCTGCTGACCTTCATCGTCGCCGGGCACGAGACGACGGCGCTGACGCTGGCCTGGGCGCTCTATCTGCTGGCCTTTGACCCGCAGGTGCAGGACCGCGCCGCGACCGAGGCCCGCGCCGCCCTGGGCGATGATGCCGCCGGCGTCGCGGACCTGCCGCGCCTGACCTATATCCGCCAGATCGTCGAGGAGACGCTGCGCCTTTACCCGCCGGCGGCGTTCCTGTCGCGCACGGCGCGCAGCCCCGATACGCTTTGCGGGCGCGAGGTGCGCCCCCGCGATACCATCGTGCTGCCGATCTATGCGCTGCATCGCCATCACCTGCTATGGGAGGATCCCGACCGTTTCGACCCGGATCGCTTTGCCCCCGAGGCACCGCCGCGCGACCGCTTTGCCTTTCTGCCCTTTGGCGCCGGGCCGCGCATCTGCATCGGCGCCAGCTTCGCCCTGCAAGAGGCGGTCATCATTCTGGCCACGCTGCTGGCGCGGTTCCGCTTTGCCCTGACCGACCGGGCGCCGCAGCCGCGCATGATCCTGACCTTGCGGCCCCATGGCGGCGTCTGGCTGGGCGTCACCGCCCGCTAGACGGCTTGCCCCCATCACGAAACCGTTACACAATCCCCGAAACAAGGGGAGCGTCGCAATGAACGCCATAATCGGTTTTCTCAACACCATCTTCTGGGGCTATGTGCTGATCTATGGCCTGCTGGCGGTCGGGATCTATTTCACCTTTCGGCTGGGCTTCCTCCAGTTCCGCCATTTCGGCGAGATGTTTCGCTGCGTCTTCGGCTCGCGCGAGGGGGACAGGGACGGGATCTCGCCCTTTCAGGCGCTGACCGTCTCGCTGGCCAGCCGCGTCGGCACCGGCAATATCGCGGGCGTCGCGGTCGCCATCACGCTGGGCGGCCCGGGGGCGATCTTCTGGATGTGGATGGTGGCGCTGGTCGGCATGGCCACGGCCTATGCGGAATCGACGCTGGCCCAGCTTTACAAGGAACACGGCCCCGACGGCATGTATCGCGGCGGCCCGGCCATCTATATCCAGAAAGGGCTGGGACAGGGTTGGCTGGCGGCGATCTTCGCCGTCGCGCTGATCCTGGCCTTCGGGCTGATCTTCAACGCCGTGCAGGCCAATTCCATCGCTGAGGCCGCCGCCGGCACACTGGCGATCAACAAGGTCTGGATCGGCCTCGGCCTGGCCGCCCTTTCGGGCATCATCATCTTTGGCGGCATCCCGCAGATCGCGCGTGTCGCGGAATTCGTCGTGCCCTTCATGGCCGGCGCCTATCTGCTGGCCGCGCTCTGGGTGCTGATCACCAATATCGCCGAGGTGCCGGCCGTGCTGGGTTCGATCATCGGCTCGGCCTTCGGCCTGCAGGAGGCCGCCGGCGGCGTCACCGGCGGCGTCATGGCGGCGCTGATGAACGGGGTCAAGCGCGGCCTGTTCTCGAACGAGGCGGGCATGGGCTCGGCGCCCAATATTGCCGCTGTCGCCGTGCCCGATCCGCATCACCCGTCAAGCCAGGGCTTCGTGCAGGCGCTTGGCGTGTTCATCGACACGCTGCTGGTCTGCACCGCGACCGCGATCATGATCCTGCTGTCGGGCGCCATCCCGTCCGAGACGAATACCGGCGTGGTGCTGACCCAGAACGCCTTTGGCGAACATTTCGGCGCCTTTGGCCATTATTTCGTGGCGATCGCGATCTTCTTCTTTGCCTTTACCTCGATCATCGGCAATTACGCCTATGCGGAAAACGCCATGATCTTTCTGGGCCATGGCAGCCAGACGCCGGTCATCGCGCTGCGCGCCGCGGTCATGGCGATGGTCGTCTGGGGCGCGATCCAGAAGGTGCAGACGGTGTTCGACTTTGCCGATGCCTCGATGGGGCTGATGGCCACGATCAACCTGGTCGCCATCGTGGCGCTGTCGGGCACCATCGCCTATGTCACGCAGGATTACCTGCGCCAGCGCCGCGAAGGCCGCAACCCGACCTTCCGCATCGCCGACCACCCCGAGCTTGCCCCGGGCGTCAGCAAAACGATCTGGAGTTGAACGCATGATCGTCATCCATCACAAGCCGACCTGCAGCACCTCGCGCAAGGTGCTGCAGATGATCCGCGATGCCGGGCATGAGCCCTGCGTCATCGACTATGCCAGGGCGGGCTGGAGCCGCGCCCAGTTGCTGGGGCTGTTCGCGGCGGCCGGGCTGACCCCCCGGCAGGCGCTGCGCGTCAAGGGCACCGATGCAAGGGAACGCGGCCTCGAGGCGGCGGATGACGAGGCGATCCTGGCGGCCATGGTCGAAAACCCGCTGCTGGTCGAACGCCCGATCGTCTGCGGCCCCGGCGGCGTGCGCCTGTGCCGGCCCGTGGAACTGGTGGCCGAGACGCTGACCCGCTGAGGCTTTTCCCCGCGCGTCCCGCATGCTAATCGGCTGCCCGAACCGCAGGGAAGACCGCCATGTCCGACATCGAAACGCTTCGCCAGTCCTATCTGACCCGCATCTCGGGCGCCGCCGATACCGAGGCGCTGGAGGAAGTGCGCCTTGCCGCCCTTGGCAAGAAGGGCGAGATCAGCGGCAAGATGAAGGAACTGGGGCGCATGCCCCCCGAGGAGCGCCAGACCACCGGCGCCGCCCTGAACCGCCTCAAGGACGAGATCGACGCCGCCCTGCGCGCCCGCAAGCAGGGGCTTGAGGATGCGGCGCTGGACGTCCGGCTGCGCGACGAATGGCTGGACGTGACCCTGCCCGGGCGGCCGCGTCCGCAGGGCTCGATCCACCCGGTCAGCCAGGTCACCGAGGAGGTCACCACGATCTTCCCCGATATGGGTTTCGCCGTGGCCGAGGGGCCGCAGATCGAAAGCGACTGGTACAATTTCGACGCGCTGAACATCCCGCCCGAACATCCCGCGCGGCAGGAACACGACACCTTCTTCATGGCCCGCGCGGCGGGCGACGACCGCCCGCCGCATGTGCTGCGCACCCATACCTCGCCGGTGCAGATCCGCGCCATGCAGGACAGCGGCGCGCCCATCCGCGTGATCTGCCCGGGCCGCGTCTATCGCATGGACATGGACCAGACCCATACGCCGATGTTTCATCAGGTCGAGGGGCTGGCCCTTGGCCCCGACATTTCCATGGCCAACCTGAAATGGGTGCTCGAGGAATTCTGCCGCGCCTTTTTCGAGGTCGATGAGGTCGAGCTGCGTTTCCGCGCCAGCCATTTCCCCTTTACCGAACCCTCGGCCGAGGTCGATATCCGCTGCTCGTGGGAAGGTGGCAAGCTGAGCATCGGCCAGGGCGACAGCTGGATGGAGATCCTCGGCTCGGGCATGGTTCACCCCAAGGTCCTGGCCGCCGGCGGCATCGACCCCGAGAAATTCCAGGGCTTCGCCTTCGGCATGGGCATCGACCGTCTGGCGATGCTGAAATACGGCATCCCGGACCTGCGCGCCTTTTTCGAAAGCGACCTGCGCTGGCTGCGGCATTACGGCTTCGCCGCAGGGGATGTGCCAAGCGTGGCGGGCGGGTTGAGCCGGTGAAGCTGTCCGGGGCGCCGCCAACAGGCTGAGGATCGCGCCGCCAGGCGGGTTCAATCCGCCGATGATGCGAAAGCGCTTGCTGAATGCGCAGGCTGGCCGCCCGAACCTCGGCGTCGGGTCGCCGGCGAAGCCCCCTCCCCCTGCTTCCCGGCCTCAGTGATCCGGCGCCCGGCCGGTGACCGAGGCATGCCAGGGCGTCAGCCAGCCGCGCAGCTTCGAGATCAGCGTATAGAGCGACAGCCCGATCAGCGTCAGGAACACGATCACCGCGAACAGTCCCGGCACCTGCAATTCCTGCAGCATGGCCACGGCCAGATAGCCCAGCCCCTCGTTGCCGCCGATGAACTCGCCGACGATGGCGCCGATCATCGACATGACCACCGCGACCTCCATCCCCGCCAGGACCACCGGCAGCGCGGTCGGCAGATCCAGCATCAGGAAGCGCTGGAGCGGATTCGCCTGCAGCATGGTGAACACGTCGCGGTCGCCCGGCTCGACCGAGCGGAAGGCGACGAGCGAATTGGAAAAGACCGGAAAGAAGGACAGGGCCGCCGAAATCACGATCTTGGATTCGATGCCGAAGCCGAACCACAGGATGAACAGGGGTGCCAGCGCGATCTTGGGGATCAGCTGCAGGCAGACGATAAACGGCTTGAAGGCCCATTCCAGCATCTCGACCCGCGCCATGGCAAGGCCTTCGGCCAGGGCGCGCGTGCCGTGCGTGCCATCGACCAGCAGTTTCGTCGCGCGTTCCCATATTTCGGGCACGTTGCGCAGGATGTTCTGCTGGCCCTTGGCGGCCCAGTTTTCGGCATTGGCGCGCAGGTCCCTGGTGGCCGTCTCGGTGTTCTTGAGGCTGGAGACATCGTGCTTTTCGCCGATGCGGGTCAGGATCGGGGTCAGATCGCCGGCCTGCACGATTTCGCTGGCGGCGCGATGGGTGGCGCGCAGGAAGGCGATGAACCGGTCGGGATCGGCGGCGATCTGGTCGGGGCGGGCGACATAGACCTGACCCGGCATGCCGTCGTCGATGGGCATCACCACCACGTCGTCGCGGGCCGAACTTGCGATCACCATGGACGAGGTATTGCCCAGAAAGGCGCCCGCGCGACCGGCCTCGATCAGCGCAAAAGAGGCGGCCGAATCCGCCACCTTCACCTTTTCGACCGATTCGGCGGCGATGCCTTCACCGGCCAGCATCATGTTCAGCGTCCCCTCCATCGAGCCGCCCAGCGTGGCCATGCCGACCGTGCGCCCGGCCAGATCGGCGATGCTGTTGACCGGGTTTTCCGCCGAGGAGAGCACATAGAACGGCGACAGCTGCGCGATGGTGGCGATCGAGATCAGCGGCGCGTCGTTCTCGATGCGCGAGATCATGTAATTCGTGCCGCCGGTGCGCCCGGCATCCATCTGCCCCGCGATGGTCATCTGCGCCGCCAGCGCCGCCCCCTTGCCGGCCTGGACATTCGTCTCCAGCCCCTCATCGGCATAGTAGCCGGCGGCATCCGCATAAAGGACGGGGGCGAAGGCCAGCGACAGGGTGAAGGGCGTGATGAAGTTGAAAGCCTTACCTTATGCCTGTCCGGTCCCCGCCAGCGACAGCATCGCCGCGCCGCCGGCCGTACCCAGCATGAAATCGCGTCTCGTCAAGTGCATTTCTCCCCTTACAGTTCAAATATGAACTTATTGTTCAAATTTTGATGGCGAAGTTTCGCGAGTCGGACAAGAACAGCATTGCCGTCTCGTCAGCGGGAGGGCGCATCCGGCCGCAAACATGGCCTGCAGCCCCGGTTGCAAAGCCGCCCAGGCCGCAATTCGGGGCAGTTCAGCGCTGCGCCCCCATCAGCGAGGAAAGCTGCTGCGCCGTTCCCCGCAGGCGGTCGGCGATAAGCTGGCGCGCCTCGCTTTCGGGTTCGAACGTGCTTTGCTGCCCGGCCACGCTGATCGCGGCAACCGGCCGGTTCGAGTGGTCCAGCACCACTGCCGCGCAGGAGCCGATGCCGGATTCATAATTTCCGGCCGACCATGCCAGCCCCTCGGCGCGGTCTGCTGCAAGCTGCTCGTCCAGCTGTTCCAGCGTCACCGCCGTATGCTGGGTGATCGCCGTCAGCTTCTGGGCCGAGAGGGTCGCGTGCACCTCGTCGGTCGACATATTGGCAAGGATGATCCGGCCCATGACGGTCGCATAGGCGGGCAGCCGGCTGCCTTCGCGGATATTGCTGACCAGCCGCACCTCGGGCGCCTCGCGGACCAGGACGATGACATCCGCCCCGGACAGCACCCCCAGATGCGCGGAAAGCCCCACATCCGAGGCGAGCCGCGCCAGAAGCGGCCGCGCCAGGCGCGCCACATCGCGCGAGGACAGCATGCTCGACGCCAGTTCCAGAAGGCCATAGGACAGCCGATAGCCGCCGTCACCCTCGTCGCGTTCGATCATGTTTTCGCGTTCCAGCGTGTGCAGCAGACGCAGCAGGGTCGTTCTGTTGATATCCAGCGCCGATGCGGCCCGCGACATGTTCCGGCAGCGGTTCCCCTCGCTGATATAGCGCAACAGGCTGAAGTCCCGCGTCACCGGCGGGACATCATAGCTGCGACTTGTGTCATCGACTGCTTCGACGGCTGACGGCTGTGACGGACGGGTCATCTGCAACGGCCTGCAAAATTTGGAACGAATGTTTCTATAATGAACAATAACCCACGGCCTCCAAGCAGGTTCCGGCGAAGCCCTGCACCGCGCCCTGCCCCTTGGGCCCCGTGGACATTCAGCGTGATGCGATCATGGTCGCGGCGAGATGCCAGTTGGCGGCATAGCTGCAGGTCGTCTTTTCGCAGCGCGTGGCTATGGCCCGGAATTCCTTGATCTTTGCGAAGAATTTTTCGATCAGATGCCGCCATCTGTAGACGTGTCTGTCGTAGTCACGCTTGATCTTGCGGATCGCTTTACCGCACAGGGCCTGTTGAAGGCGCGTCCCGACTGGGCCGTGGATGTCTATGATTCGCTGCCGGTTCCCTTTGGCCTCGTGCGCTATGGCGTGGCCGCCGACCATCAGGGCAGCAAGGCCATCACCCGCCAGTTCGAGCGTATCTTCGAACGTCAGGGCGCGCGGTTCTTTGGCAATGTCTCGCTGGGGCGCGACGTCACGCTGGAGGCGCTGCGCGGGGCTTATGACGCCGTCGTGCTGGCCGCCGGGCTGGCCGGGGACCGCGATCACGGTCTGGGCGAGGCCGACGGCATCCATTCGCCGGTGCGCCGGGCGCTGTTCGGCGAGGACGATCCACGCTTTACCGGCCTGATCTCGTGGCGCGCGGTGGTGCCGCGCGCGGCGGTGGCCGATCTGCCCAATCTGGACAGCTTTACCAAATGGTGGGGGCCGACGCCGGACCGGCAGATCGTCACCTTCCCGCTGAGCCGGGGCGAGGAGATCTTTGTCTTTGCCACCACCGGGCAGGACGACTGGACCGAAGAGGGCTGGACCCTGCCCGGCGATGTGGCCGAATTGCGCGCGGCATTCGCCGATTTCCACCCCGAGGCGCGGGCGCTTTTGGCCGCCTGCACCGAGGTCACCCGCTCGGCCCTGCATGTGTGCGAGCCGATGGCCGAATGGTCGCGCGGTTCGGTCGCGCTCCTGGGCGATGCGGCGCATCCGATGGTGCCCTTCATGGCACAGGGCGCCTGCATGGCGATCGAGGATGCGGTCGTGCTCTCGCGGGCCCTCGGGGGCGTCGATGCCCAAGGCATCCCCGCCGCGCTGCGGCATTACCAGGCGGTGCGCATCCCGCGCACCAGCCGCGTGCAAGAGCGCTCGCTGGCCAATGAATGGCTGAAAGAGGGCGGCAATGCCGACTGGGTCTATGGCTATGACGCCTGGTCCGTCCCGATCCCCGATGCCGCCCCGGCGGCGTGACGAAATTATCCGCAACCCTTCTGAAAAAAGGTGAACCATGACCGTACAGGACACGAAACTTCAGACCCTTGCCGATGAGCTGAGGGCCCATACCGGACGCTTTACCGATAAGCAGTTCGACTGGAAGGCCTTCCCCTCCAATGTCGGCTTCGACGAATTGTCGCGCGCTCAGATGCGCTATATCGGCGCCGGCGGCTCGCCCAAGGTGGGCGACAACACCACGCTGAAGCCCGACAATTTCACCCTGTCGCTGATCTACAAGGAGCCGGGCAAATACGCCGCCTGCCACAGCCACGAGATCGAGGAAAGCTTTCTGATCATCGACGGCGCGCTGATCGTCGGCTGGGAAAAGGACGGCGATGTGGTCGAGGTCAATCTGGGCCCCAAGGACATGATCCTGAACGTCCGCGAGATCGGCCACGGCTTTCGCGTGGACGGGGTCGAGCCGGTGATGATGTCGATCTCGGTCGATGTCGGCAAGCCGCTGCCGCCGGTCTATCACTACCACCCCAAGGAGCATCCCCCGGAACTGGCCCGCGCCTTCGGCGCCCAGCCCGGCAGGACCCAGGTCTTCGACCGCACCAGCAGCCATCCGCTACAGCAGCTGATAGCGAAATATGTCGTCCGCCATTCCGAGCTGAAGACCCATTGGGACGATGCCGGCTTCAGCCGCAAGATCTATTGCGGCCCGGGCGGGGTCGAGGTCGATACCTGCCGCAAGGAGATGCTGGGCATCCCCTCGCGCGTCGGCGTCAAGCCCTTCAGCCGCGATGTCGAAGACGCGTTCCTGGTGCTGGAAGGCAGCCTGACCGTCGGCTGGGAGGAAAACGGCGAGAAGGTCGAGATCGAGCTTGGCCCGCGCGATCTGGTCAAGACGCCGGCCGGACGCAAGCACTGGTTCCGCAACAATGGTGCGGGCCATGCGACGGTGTGGTACATTGTAGGTTCCGGCTCGCCCGAACTGGTCAAGTTCGAGGCCGCGTAAGGTCATGACACGGGCCGAGGCGGATCCGCTCCGCCCCGGCCTTACCGCCCTGAAGCCTGACACCGGGGCATGGCGGCGCCTTCAGGGCGGCGTCCGGTCGTGCCCAGCCACGGGGGAGGAGAACCCATGAAGACATTCAACGACCTGTTCATGCATTTCCTCAAGGACATGTATTTCGCCGAGCAGTCGATCCTGAAGATGCTGCCGGAACTGGCCGCCGCCGCCGATGACGGCAGGCTAGGGGCGGTGCTTCAGGGCCGCGCGGACGAGACCCGGCAGCAGATCGCCCGTCTGGAAGAGGCCTTCAAGGCGCTTGACCAGAAGCCCGAGGGCGTGACCTGCGAGGCGATCCTGGGCCTGCTGCAGGAGACCGAGGACGTGCTGAATGACGGTCAGGGCAAGGGGGCGTTGCAGGATGCGGGCCTGCTGGCCTGTCTGCAGGCGATCCAGCATTACGAGATCGCGCGTTTCAACACGCTTGGCGCATGGGCCAGGGCCAAGGGGTTGCCGGCCGCATCGCATCTGCAGGGCGCGCTGGACATGGCCAATGCGCAGCATGCGACGCTGGACGATCTGGCCGCCGCAATCCATGACAGCGCCGTGGCGGCCTGACCGGGAAACGGCCGCGCCGGCCTGCTGACCTCGTTCAACGGGCCGGCGCGGGCACTGGGCCATGACCATCCGCCAGCATCTGATCGATCCCGAAATCTGCATCCGGTGCAACACCTGCGAAACGCGTTGTCCCACCGGGGCGATCAGCCATGACCGCAACTATGTCGTGAATGTCGATATCTGCAATTTCTGCATGAGATGCGTGCGGCCCTGCCCGACCGGCGCCATCGACAACTGGTTCGATGTCGAGACGCCCTTTACGCTGGACGAACAGCATGGCTGGCAGTTTCTGCCCCCGCGCCCGGCTGCGGCGGATGTGGCGCCGCCCGATGCCTTCGACGACGAGGCCGCCGACCTTCTTGCCCGCGCCGCCGGCGCCATGGGCGGCGCCGCCCGCGCCCCCGCCAGCGCCGCGCATCCGCAGGTCAATGTCTATACCCGCGCCGATCCGGCCCATGCCACCGTGACCGGCAATGCCCGCATCACCGAAAGCGGCACCGACAGCGACGTGCATCACATCATTCTGGATTTCGGCTCTGAATACTTTCCCTATCTGGAGGGGCAGAGCATCGGCGTCCTTCCCCCCGGCACCGATGCCGAGGGCCGGCCCCATGCGATGCGGCTCTATTCCGTGGCCAGCCCGCGCGACGGCGAAAAGCCCAATACCAACAATATGAGCCTGACGGTCAAGCGGGTGATGCGGTCGGACGGGCAACCCGGGCTGGCCTCGAACTGGCTGTGCGACATGGCCGTAGGCGACCGGCTGGACGTGATCGGGCCTTTCGGCTCGACCTATCTGATGCCGGACGACCCGACCACCGATCTCTTGATGATCTGCACCGGCACCGGCGTCTCGCCCTTTAGGGCCTTTTCGCTGCGCCGCCGCCGCACCGCGCCCGAGCCGGGCCGCATGTATCTGTTCTTCGGCGCCCGCACGCCCGAGGAACTGCCCTATTTCGGTCCGCTGCAGCGCCTGCTGCAATCGCAACTGCACCGCGAACTGGTCTATTCGCGGCAGCCGGCGGCTGAGCGCGAATATGTCCAGGACCGGCTGCTGCAGCGCCATGACCTGGTCGCCGACGCGCTGCGCAACCCCAAGACCTATATCTATGTCTGCGGGTTGCGCGGGCTGGAAGAGGGGGTCGAGACCGCCATGGCCGAGATCTGCGCCCGCCATGATCTGGACTGGCCGGCGCTGCGCCTGCAGATGTGCGACGAGGGTCGGCTGCATATCGAGACTTACTGAATACCCCCGCCTCTCCATCCTCCTGACTGACAAATGACATGGCGGCTTCGGCCGATCTGGGACCCATGTTTCGATATCCGGGACGCGGGCGCCCGAACACCGCCCGGCCCCATGATCCGGTTACATAATCTTCATGTCCGGTTCATCGGCGTGTCGCAGAGTGACCGCCACCATGTCCTTCTGATGAGGCTGCCTCTCAGAAACGGGCTGATTTCTTGTTTTTTGGGGAAAAACGGATGTTTGCAAAATTCGGCGCTTTCGGCGGGGACTGGACCGGTCGCGGAAACTTCGGAAAAGGCGACGGGCGCCGGTCCGATGACGGGCACGGCAGGGACAGATGGGACGGCCGCGACAAGGATGACGGTCGCGACAAATGGGGCGGCCGGGATGACGACCACGGCCGGGACAAGGGCCGTGGCGGGCGTGACGACCACGGCCGCGACAAGGATGACGGCCGCGACAAATGGGGCGGCCGGGATGACGACCATGGCCGGGACAATGGTCATGGCGGGCATGACGGCCACGGCCGCGACAAATGGGGCCACGGCGGCAAGGACGGCTGCGACCGCCCCGAGCCCACGAACGAAAACCCGGTCGCCGCCGACGATTACGTGCTGGCCGACGGCAAGAAGGTCACCGTCGATGTGCTGGCCAATGACAGCGATGCCGACGGCAACCGCCTTGAGGTGACCGAGATCAACGGCATCAAGGTCGACAAGAACTGCAAGGTCATCCTGCGCGACGACGATGGCGACGTCCAGGGCTGGGCCAAGGTCAACGAGGATGGCGAGATCGTCGTCAAGAAATACGACGATGCCGGCGAGATCCAGCTGACCTATACCGTCTCGGACGGCAAGGGCGGCGAGGATGAGGCGACCCTGACCGTGGCCGATCAGGATACCACCTTCCGCCTGAACCTGCTGCATTTTTCCGATCAGGAAGCCAATGCCAGCTCGACCGAGGACGCGCCGAACCTGTCGGCGGTTCTGAACGCGCTGCGCGATCAGGATCTGGGCGCCGATGGCGTGCTGACCGTGACCTCGGGCGACGCGCTCATTCCGGGGCTGTTCTTCGACGCCTCGACCGCCGTCTATGGCGCGCCGGGCATCGCCGACATCCTGATCCAGAACGAACTGGGCATCGACGCCATCGCGCTTGGCAACCATGATTTCGACCTGGGCACCGAGGTACTGGCCGATCTGATCTCGGGCGCGGCCGCCGAAGGCTTCGGGGGCACCGCCTTCCCCTATCTTTCGACCAATCTGGATTTCTCGACCGATCCCAATCTGGCGCCGCTGGCCGTCGAGGGCGGTCAGGCGCCGCAGGGCAATTCGGTGACCTCATCGGTGATCATCGAGACCGGCGGTGAACAGGTCGCCGTGATCGGCGCGACCACGCCCACGCTGAGCCGGATCTCCAGCTCGGGCGAGGTGACCGTGATGCCGGTCTGGGCCGACACCATTCCGACCGCCGAGGAAATCGCCGCCCTGGCCGAAATCATCCAGGCCGAGGTGGACGCGCTGCTGGCCGCGAATCCCGACCTGAACAAGGTGGTGCTGGCCACGCATATGCAGCAACTCAGCATCGAAGAGGCGCTGGCGCCGCTGCTGGAAAACGTCGATGTCATCGTCGCCGGCGGCTCGAACACGCGTCTGGTCGATGAAAACGACCGCCTGCGCGACGGCGACAGCGCGCAGGGCACCTATCCGATCTTTGTCGAGAATGCCGGCGGCACCACCACGGCGATCGTCAATACCGACGGCAATTACAGCTATGTCGGCCGTCTGGTGGTCGATTTCGACGAGGATGGCAATATCATCCCGGCCAGCTATGACGCGGATGTCTCGGGCGTGTTCGCGACCGACGATCAGGGCGTGGTCGATCTGGGCGCCGAGGATCTCGTGGACCCCGAGATCCAGGAGATCGCCGACAATATCCTGGCCGAGATCGTCGAGACCCAGGGCAATGTCTTCGGCATCTCGAACGTCTATCTGAACGGCAACCGCTCGGGCACCGATGCGGCGGACGATCCCGACGGGGTGCGCGTGCAGGAAACCAACCTGGGCAACCTGACGGCGGATGCGAACCTGGCCTATGCCAACGAGATCCAGGACGATGTCGAGGTCTGGATGTCGATCAAGAACGGCGGCGGCATCCGCGCCTCGATCGGCGAGATCACCGTGCCCGCCGGCGAGACCGAGGCCGTGCGCGGCGTCAATTCCGCGATCTACGATGCCGAGGGCAATGAGATCCGCCCCGAGGGCGGCATCAGCCAGAACGACATCCAGACCGCACTGGCCTTCAACAACGATCTGGCCGTCGGCACGCTGACCGCCGCCGAGATCGTCGAACTGCTGGAATACGGCATCAGCGCGCTGCCCGATGTCAACGGCCGCTTTCCGCAGATTTCGGGGATCCAGTTCAGCTTCGACCCCACCGCCGCAGCCGGCGACCGGATCGAGGATGCGGTCTTTGTCGATCCCGAAACCGGCGCGGTGCGCGCGGTTCTGGTCGATGACGGCGAGGTGGTCGATGCCACGCGCGAATACGGCGTCGTCACGCTGGACTTCCTGTCCACCGGCGGCGATGGCTACCCCTTCCCGACGGGCGACGAATTCGACTTTGTCTCGATCGAGAATCTCGGCGTGCAGAGCGGCGACGCGACCTTTGCCGATGACGGGACCGAGCAGGACGCGCTGGCCGAATATCTGCTGGACAATCATGCCACGGCGGACACCGCCTATGACGAGGCCGATACCGGCCGCGATATGGACGTTCGGATCGTGAACCTGGGCTATCAGGACGGCGCGGCGCTGGATGCGGCGGTGGACGAATTCCTGCTGGGCTGATCGCAGACGCAGCAGCGGCAACAATCGAAACAGCCGGCTGGCCCGGCTGTTTTTTCATTGGCCCGGCGCGGCCGCGCGGCTGGGCCTGTTCCGGAAAGACGCCGGCTCAGCGTCGAAGGGGTTGGCCCCCCGACGGGCGGGACCGGTTCATCCATTCCACCGCCGAACCGGCGCGAGCGCTGGTCCGGGAAAGGTCCCCCGCCGAGCGTCGGGCAAAATCGGAATCTCATCCATTTTTCGGCTGTCGAATGATCCGGGGTGACGGCGCGGGCGTATAGCACGAAAGAATGCTGCGATGGGCCGGGCCTCCGCCGCGCGATACCTGAACCGGCCTCCGGCGGACACGCCGTCCGGGTGGGCACAGATCCATCGAGCGTGACACATGCGATCGACACCATGAGGACAAGGATACGAGATGCTGCAAGCCCTGCTCCTCTATCTGATCACCGCCGGGGTGTTCCTCGGGCTCGACATCATCGGCATCCGGTTCCTGATACGCCCGGTCTTTGATCGCCATGTCGGCCACCTGCTGGCCGAGCCGCTGCGGCTCGGGCCGGCGGCGGTGTTCTACTTGGTCTATGTCGCGGGGCTCTTGTGGATGGTGTCCTGGTCGGCGCTCAGAACCGGCGAGCCGGTGCAGGCGCTTCTTGGCGGGCTCGTGCTGGGATTTCTCTGCTACGGAACCTATGAGATGACCAATTACGCCACGCTTGCCGACTGGTCCTGGCAGCAGGTCGTCGCGGATACGCTCTGGGGCACGGTGCTGACCGGGTTTTCCGCATGGGCGGGGGTGGTCGCGCTGACCGGCCGGCTGGCCTGAGCGCTCAGCCCATGCGCCCGGTGATGCGCAGCGACAGGGCATAGGGCAGGATCCGCAGCAGCTTCACCGCCAGGGTGAAGCGGCGCGGAAAGTGGATTTCGAACCCGCGACGGCTCATGCCGCGCAGGACGTGCCCGGCGGCCTCTTCGGGCGTGATGATCGCGGGCATGGTGAAGCGGTTCTTGGCCGTCAGCCGCGTGCGCACGAAGCCGGGGCAGACCAGCTTAACCTCGATGCGGGGGGCCAGTTCCACCGCAAGACTTTCGGCCAGGTTGTTCACCGCCGCCTTGGTCGCGGAATAGGGCTGACCGCCCGGCAGGCCAAGATAGCCCGCGACCGAGCCGAACAGCAGCAATTGCCCGCCATCGCGCAAGAGCGGCGGGCAGAGCCGCGCCACTTCCATCATGCCGAGGATGTTGACGCGTACCATCGCCTCGGCCCGGGCGGGGTCGAGATCGGCCACCCGGCCCGGATCATAAAGCGCGGCGGTGCAGATCACCGCATCCAGCGGCGCATCGGCGGCAAGGGCGTCGCAGGCCTCGGCCAGCGCTTCGGCCCGCGCGAGATCGAGGGCAAGCACCCGCGCCCCGCCGCATTCCGTCGCGAGCCGGTCCAGCGCGCCCGCATCGCGCGCGGACAGGACCAGCCGCGCGCCGCGATCCGCCAGCGCGCGGGCAAGCGCCGCGCCGATCCCCGCACTGGCACCGATGATCCAGATGCGGCGGCCGGCGAAATCCACCGCTCAGATCCGGAAAAGGGGCTGCAACAGCCGCGGCAGCATCGCGTGGAACCGCAGCGGCGCATCCGTAGCCGCGAGGCAGATGCAGGGCGCGCCCGGGTCGGCTATGGGCTGATGGTCGATCTCGTCATGGGCGGCCTCGACATCGCCGCGGCCAAAGCTGCCTTCGCTGTCGTGAAAGCTGCCCTGCAGGACCAGCGTCAGCTCCAGCCCGCGATGGCCGTGCTCCGGCACCGCCTTGCCGCCCGGAATGTAAAGAAGCCGCAGCGATCCGTCCCGGTCGGCCGACAGGATCTGCTGGCGGATGCCGCCGCCCAGCATTTTCCAGCGCGGCGGGAGGCCGCCAAGCTCTGCCATCACCGGCGCCGGAAACATGCCCGTGCCGCGCATCGGCGGGCGCGGCGGCGGCCCGTCCAGCAGCGCCATCATCCGCTGCCGGGCGCCCGTAGCCAGGGGCACCGCCTCGGCCTGATCCAGAAGCGCGCCGCCGATCATGTCCGCCGCCTCGTGACGGGCGCGGCAGCGGTCGCAGAGCGACAGATGCGCGGCCACGACCACGGCAAAGGCATGCGACAGGCTGCCGGCGCGATAGGCGTCCAGAATGTCCTCGGGGATATGGTGGCGGATCTCGGTCATGGGGCGATGTTCTTCAGCTCGTGGCGCAGGCGTTCGAGGCCAAGGCGGATGCGGGACTTGATGGTGCCAAGCGGCAGCCCGCTCATCTCGGCGATCCGGCGGTGCGGCAGATCGCTGAAATAGGCGGCGCGCAGTGCCTCGGCCTGTTCGGGCGCCAGGCGGGCAAGCGCCTCGGCAAGGTGGCGGGCCTCCTGCTGCAGCGCGAGGATCTGCGCGGCATCGGGCTCAGCGGTTTCGGGTTCCGGCAGCTCCTCGGGCTGCGACAGGGGGCGGCGGCGCTCCAGGTCGATGCGGCGGTTGCGGGCGATGGCATAGATCCAGCCGGAAGCTTCGGCGCGATGCGGATCGAACTGCGCCGCCTTGTGCCAGACCGTCAGCATCACGTCCTGCACGACATCCTCGGCGCTTCCGTCGCGCAGACCCCGGCGCAGCAGCATCGCCTTGAGCCGGGGCGCGAAATGGTCGAACAGACAGCAAAAGGCCGCCCGGTCGCGCCGGTCCCGCACCGCGATCAGGTGGCGCGTCATCTCTGAAAGGCTGTCATCACCGGACTGCAAACATTCCGCCTTCTGTCCATGGCCATGGCGTTGCGCCGCCGGATTGGCATGCGGCCCAACTCCTCTATGGTCTCTGCAGGCAACGGGCACAATCGCGGTTTCCATGTCGGGGCTACGCGTCAGGCGGCCGATCGGATCACAAAGCGCGGAAAATTTTCGCCGCGACTGATCCGCACCCCGGGATGCCGCGTAATGAGGAAACAACAAGCAACGGGAATCCATGCCCTTCGACGTTTCAAAAGGTGCGCCGCAGCGCATCGCCATTGTCGGCGGTGGCATTGCCGGGCTTGCATCCGCCTGGCTTCTGTCGCGCGCGCACAGGGTAACCCTGTTCGAGGCCGAGCCGCGTCTGGGCGGTCACGCGCGCACCGTGATCGCCGGGCGGCATCGCGACCGGCCGGTCGATACCGGCTTCATCGTCTTCAACCATGTGAATTATCCGCATCTGACGGCCATGTTCCGCGACCTCGACGTGCCGGTCGTGAAAAGCGACATGAGCTTTGGCGTCTCTCTGGATGGTGGGCGTGTGGAATATGCGCTGCGCTCGGCCAATGCGCTGTTCGGGCAGCGGCGCAATATTCTGGATCCGCGCTTTCACGGGATGATTCGCGACATCCTGCGCTTCAACGCCGGGGCCGAGGCCGCCATCGAGGCCGCGCCGCAGCTGACCATCGCGCAGATGATCGCGGGGATGCGTCTGGGCGCACGGTTCCGCGACCATTATCTGTTCCCGTTCTGCGGCGCCATCTGGTCGACGCCCGATCGCGATATCGGCGCCTTTCCTGCGCGGGCGCTGGTCCGTTTCATGCGCAATCACGGGCTCTTGTCGCGGTGCGGCCAATATCCGTGGTGGACGGTCGAAGGCGGCTCGGTCACCTATGTCGGGCGGCTGCAGGCGGCGCTTTTGCGCGCCGGGGTCGATCTGCGCCCGGGCAGCCCGGTGTTGAGCGTCCGGCGCAACGAAGGCCGCGTATCCCTGCGCTGCCGGGGCGGGCTGGCCGAGACATTCGACCAGATCGTGCTTGCCACCCATGCCGATCAGGCGCTGGCGCTGCTGGCCGATCCCGACCCCGATGAGACCGCCGGCCTTTCCGCGATCCGTTTCCAGCCCAACCGGGCGGTGCTGCATGCCGATCCGTCGGTCATGCCCCGCCTCAGGCGCTGCTGGAGTTCATGGGTCGCGCGTGGCGCGGCACCGGGCCACGGCGTCGCGGTCAGCTATTGGATGAACCGCCTGCAAGCCATCCCCGAGGACGATCCGCTTTTCGTGACGCTGAACCCGCAGGGCGGCATCGACGAGCGGCTGATCCATGACGAGACCACCTTTCGCCACCCGGTTTTCGATCACGCCGCGCTCGCGGCGCAGGAGCGGATCAGGCGCCTTGACGGCCGCCACAACACCTGGTTCGCCGGGGCCTGGCTGCGCAACGGCTTTCACGAGGACGGATTTGCCAGCGCCATGCGCATCGCGCGCCGCCTGCTGCCCGGCATGGTGGCGCTGTGACGCTGGCGGCGCGGCTGGGATCGGGCGAGGTGCTGGCGATGCGCGCGCAGGTCACCCATGCCCGGCGCGGCCAGCTGCGCCACGCCTTTCGCACCGATGCGGATTACCTGCTGCTGGCGCCCGAGGGGTTCCGCCCGCCGGCGCTCATGTCGCATAACCGCTTCAACCTGCTGGCATTTCACGATGCCGACCATGGCGGCCCGCGCGGCCGGGGTTCCGGCGCCTCCTGGGCATGGGAGCAGATCGGCGGCGCCGGGATCGCCCGCCGCCCCGGTCTGGTGCTGGCACTGCTGACCCAGCCGCGTTTTCTGGGCTACTGGTTCAATCCGGTCAGCTTCTGGATGCTGATCGAGGATGACGCGCTGCTCGCGGTCATCGCCGAGGTGAACAACACCTTCGGCCAGCGCCACAGCTATCTGCTGGTCGCGCCGGACCGGGCGCCAATCACCCAGGGCACGCGGCTGAGCGCGCGCAAGGTCTTTCACGTCTCGCCCTTTCAGGATGTCAGCGGCCGCTATCGGTTCAGCTTTGCCCTGCATGCGGACCGGATCGCCATTCGCATCCGCCATATCGACGGCAAGGCCGGGGTCGATACCGCCATGAGCGGCCCCTTGCGGGGGCTGACCAACCGCGCGATCCTTGCCGCCGCGCTGCGCCGGCCGGGGGGCGCGCTGCGGGTGATCGCGCAGATCTACTGGCACGCGCTGCGCCTGAAACTGAAAGGCGCGGCCTATCGCCGCCGCCCCGCCCCTCCCGACAAGGAGATCAGCCGATGACGCTGGCCACGCGCGCCCTGAAAACCCGCTTTCTCGCCGCGCTCGAAGGGATTGCCGGGGGGCGCCTGATCCTGACCACGCCCGAAGGCGGGCAGCACCGCTTTGGCGATACCGGCCCCGAGGTGGAGATGCATCTCCGCGACTGGCGCCTGTTGTCGCGGCTGGCCCTGCGCGGCGATGTCGGGCTGGGCGAGGGCTGGGTCGCCGGCGACTGGCACAGCGACAGGCTGGAGGACCTGCTTGCGCTGGCGATGCGCAACAGCGGCGCGCTTTCGGGCTGGTCGGCGCCCGGGCGGCTGCAGACATGGCGGATGCGGCTGGTGGACGCGTTCCTGCGCGGCAACGGCCCGCGGGGTGCCTCGCGCAATATCCGCGCGCATTACGATGTCGGAAACGAATTCTACCAGCTCTGGCTCGATCCCGGCATGACCTATTCCTCGGCGATGTTCGGGCCGGGCGACGATCTGGAACAGGCGCAGGCGCGCAAGAACCGGCGCATCCTGTCGCTTTTGTCGCCCGGCGACAGCCTGCTGGAAATCGGCTGCGGCTGGGGCGGCTTTGCCGAAACCGCCGCGGACCGGGGCCAGCGCGTCACCGCCATCACCCTTTCGCCCTCGCAGATGGGCTATGCCGATGCCCGTCTGGACGGCCGCGCCGAGGTGCGGCTGCAGGACTATCGCAAGGTCACCGGCCGCTACGACAATATCGTGTCGATCGAGATGATCGAGGCCGTCGGCGAACGCTATTGGCCGACCTATTTCGCGACGCTGAAATCGCGCCTCAAGGCGGGCGGAAGCGCGGTCCTGCAGGCGATCACCGTGCCCGATGCCGGGTTTTCGCTCTATCGCCGCCGCTCGGACTTCATCCGCCAGCATGTCTTTCCGGGCGGCATGCTGCCCTGCGAGGCGATGATCGCGACCGAGGCCGCACGGGCGGGATTGCGGGTCCGGGCCAGCCACGCTTTCGGACAGGACTATGCCCGCACCTGCCGCATCTGGTCCGCGCGCATGCACGAAGAACGCCGGCGAATCCTGCGGCTTGGCCATGACGATGCCTTTCTGCGCGGCTGGCAATATTACCTTCAGGGCTGCGCCGCCGCCTTTGCCACCGGCAGATGCGACGTCGTGCAGGTTGCACTTGCCCATGCCAGCGAGGCAAGGTGACGACCGCACCGCCCGGCATATTCTGGCTGACCCGCGATTTCCGTCTTGCCGACAATGCCGCCCTGCGGGCCGCGATCACCGACGGGCCGCTCTTGCCGGTGTTCATCATCGACCGCCTGACGCTGGAACAGGGCGCGGCCAGCCGCTGGCGTCTGGGGCGCGCGCTCGCAGCCTTTGACGCGGCGCTGCGGGCGCGCAGCGGCGGGCGGGGCGTCAGCGTGCTGCGCGGCGAAGCCGATGAACTGCTGCCGGTGCTGATGCAGCGCCTTGGCGCGCGCCGCCTGCATCAGTCGGACTGGCCCACGCCCGGCATGCGCGCGCTGCAGGCGCGGCTGCGCGCGGCCCTGCGTCCGATCGGCGGCGATCTGGTGCTGCATCAGGGGCATCTGCTGCTGCCTCCGGCCGCGCTGCGCAATGCATCGGGCGGCGCCTTTCGCGTCTATTCGCCCTTTGCCCGCGCGCTGCGCCGCATCGGCGCCGACCGCCCGGCGCCCGACGCGCCCGCGCGGATCACGGGTTTCGCCGCTCTGCCGGACGACCCGGACCCCGCCCGGCTGGATCTGGCGCCCGACCTGCATCGCGGACGCGCGGCGCTGGAACGTTTCGCCCTGCCTGCCGGCGAAGCGGCGGCGCAGGCACGGCTGGCCGAATTCCTTGACCGTGCAGAGGACTATGCCGACGGGCGCGACCGCCCCGACCTGAATGTGACCTCGGGCCTCTCCGAGCATCTGGCCCTGGGCGAGATCGGCCCGCGCACGCTTTGGGCCATGGCCGCGCCGCAGGCGGAGCTGATATCCGGTCAGGCGCAGGGGATCGCCAAATTCCTGTCCGAGGTGATCTGGCGGGAATTCGCCTGGCACCTGCTGATCGAATTCCCGCAGATGACGGACACCTGCTGGCGCCCGGAATGGCAGCGTTTCCCCTGGCAAAAGGACGGCCCCGGCCTGACGCAATGGCGGCGGGCGGAAACCGGGGTGGCGCTGGTCGATGCGGGCCTGCGCGAAATGTGGGTCACCGGGCGGATGCATAACCGTGTGCGCATGGTGGCGGCAAGCTGGCTGACCAAGCATCTGCTGACCGACTGGCGCGCGGGGCTTGCGCATTTCGCCGATTGCCTGACCGACTGGGACCCGGCCTCGAATGCGATGAACTGGCAATGGGTGGCCGGCTGCGGCCCCGATGCGGCGCCCTATTTCCGCATCTTCAATCCCGACCTTCAGGCCCGCAGATACGACCCCGATGCGGCCTATCGCCGGCGCTGGCTGGCGGGGACGGGCAGCGCCGGGACATCCGAAGCCCGCGCCTGGCTGGACACAGTGCCGCGCGCATGGCAGGTGAAACCATGCTGGCAGCCCGGCCCGCCATCGGCGCTGAGCGCGGGCCGCAAAGCCGCGCTTGCCGCGCTGACGCGGTTTCGCGCCCTGAGACCGGAGAACTGACATGAACGACCGCATCAAGCGGCTGGCCGTCCTGCTGCTGGCCATCGCCTTTGCCCTATCGCCGCTGCTGTCCGAGGGCTTCGGCGGCTTTTACCGCGAAAGCTTTCCGGTTCAGGTCGAGCGCTGGCCGGCGCAGCCGGCGGGCTGGGCTTTCTCGATCTGGGGGGTGATCTATCTGGGTCTGATCGCCGCCGCCGCATGGTCGCTGTGGCGGCCGGCGGCAATTCCGGGCTGGAGCCGTGCGGCATTGCCCCTGGCCCTCAGCCTGTTCATCGGCGCGTTCTGGGTCGAGACGGCGATGCGCTCGCCGCCCCTTGCCACGGCGATGATCCTGCCGATGGCCACGGCGGCGATCATGGCCATGCGCCGCGTGGGACCGGATTGGCGCGGCTGGGCGCCACTGGGCCTTTACGCGGGCTGGCTGACGGCGGCCTCGGCGGTTGCCGTGTCGGTCGTGCTGACCGGATACGGGTTTGCCGCGCCACGGGTCGCGGCTGTGTCACTGATCCTCGCGGCCTTGATCGTGGCGATCCCGGTCGCCGCCACGCGCCTGCATATCTGGACCTATCGCCTGGGCGTGGGCTGGGCGCTGGTCGGCGTCATCGCGGCGAACCTGCAAGCGGGCGACACGCTGATCGCCCTTGTCTGCGCCGCCGGGATTGTCGCCCTGGCAGTGCTGGACCGGCTCGTGCCCCGCCCTGCCTCGCGGCGGTGATCCGGCATGGAAAGACCCGGGCAACAGGCCCGGGTCCATCCTGTCCGCGTCGGAACAATCGGCCGCCGGCTCAGTTTGCCGGAGGCATGATCACCTTGTCGATGACATGGATCACGCCGTTGGACGCCATGATATCGGCCGTGACCACATTCGCGTCATTGACGCGCACGCCGTCCTCAAGCGTGAAGGTCACCTCGCCACCCTGAACGGTTGCCGCAGTCATTCCCGCGGTGATATCGGTGGACATCACCTTGCCGGGAACGACGTGGTAGGTCAGGATCGCCACAAGCTGATCCTTGCTTTCCGGCTTCAGCAGCGTGTCGACCGTGCCCTCGGGCAGTGCGGAAAAGGCGGCATCGGTCGGGGCGAAAACAGTGAAAGGCCCCTCTCCCTTGAGCGTCTCGACGAGACCCGCGGCCTGGACCGCGGCGACCAGCGTCGTGAAGTCACCCGCGGCGACCGCCGTATCGACGATATCCGTCGTTGCATCCTGTGCAAGCGCGCCATTTGCCAAAGCGGCACTCATGGCCGTCGCCATCAGAAAGTTGCGCAGCATTTTCTGGTTCTCCTCGCGATGATGCGGTTTGTCGTTCCGAAGAGCCGTTCCGTGGTCTCTTCGCGATTCTTACGCAGCAAGGGCGGGACCGGATCAAAAACCGCGCGCGGATCCTTGCGACCGGGATTGCCGCGGTCGCGCGCATCTGAAGTACCCGTTTGATTCAAATTGCGGCGGGATGACCCGTGCCGCGCTGCAACCCGGCGACATCCGGACCTTCAGGCAACCGGCGCGAAAACCCCCAGCTTGCTGTCATATTGCTCCAATGTGCCCTGCGCGATGTCATGCAGCACACCGTGCAGGGACAGCTCTCCGGCTTCGAGCGCTGTTTTGACAAAGGGAAAGGTCATGAGATTTTCAAGCGAAATCAGCACCGCCTGCTGCTCCAGCCCGCGAATCTGCTCGTCGGCCGGCAGGTTCGAGATGCGCTCATATCCCGGGCGCAGGATATCCATCCAGCGCCCCACAAAGCTGCTTTTTTCTTCCAGATCGGGGGCTTGGCCAGAACACATCGCGTGACAGCCCTGCACCCCGCCGCAACCGGTATGCCCGACGATGACCAGATGCGCGACCTTGAGCGCGTTCACCGCATATTCCACGGCAGCAGAGGTGCCGTGCTGCTCGCCGTCCGGGGCATAGGCGGGAACGAGATTGGCGACATTGCGGTGAATGAAGAACTCGCCCGTATCCGCGCCGAAGATCGAGGTGACATGAACGCGCGAGTCGCAGCAGGCAATGACCATGGCCCGTGGCCTCTGACCGTCCTCGGCCAGACGCCGGTACCAGGCGCGATTTTCGACAAAGGTCGTCGCGCGCCAACCGTGATAGCGCTGGACAAGGTATTGCGGCAGCAGACTGGCTTCTTTCATGATTTCCTCGCTGGCGTTCTGCCGGTTTGATACCCGCAAAACCGATAAAGTTCGAGGCGTTTCACACAAGTGACATAACCATTTTTTCAGGGATTGATGCGAGCTTTCCTGATGGCGCGGGAAAGCCCGGATTAAGGAATGAACATGACAAAGGTTGCGTTGCTCACCGTCGATGAAGCGGTGCGTATCGATCTGCAAAGGCTTGAGCAAATCATCCATGAACTGGGCGAGCAAACCGCCTCGCAAGTCATCGGCGCCGCGCTGGAGCAGCTGGCACTGGCGCTGACCAGAACGCTGGAGGCCGTCGAAACGGGCGATCTGGCGGGGGTGGTCAACCATGCCGAGCATTTGTCGCGGCTGGCCTGGCAGGTCGGGCTGGTCACGCTGGCCGGCGTGGCGATCGATGTCGGCAGTTGCGCCGAGCGCCAGGACCGGGGCGCGCTGATCGCGACATCATCGCGGCTGGTTCGGATCGGCAATCGCTCCCTGACCCAGATATGGGACCCGCCGGCAGCCGGGTGAACCGGCCACGCCCCTTGCAGCCGGTGCTGCGCACGCTACCCTGCGCGCATCGAAACCGAAGACGAGAATGCCGATGCCCGCCCCCGAATTCGCCGACCGTTCCGCTCCGACCCTTCCCCTCTGGCTGTGCCGGCAGGCGGATGAAGGCCCCGAACTGCCGGCCGGGATCGACGGCGCCGCGGCCGGCTGGGCCAGGGCGCAGGGCTTTGCCGGCAAGGCGGGGCAGCTTTGTCTGTTGCCCGACGCCAAGGGCGATCTGGCCGGCGCGCTTTATGGCACCGGCCCGCGATCCGACCGCCCGACCCGCGAGCGCTATTGCCTTGCCCGCGCGGCGGAAACCCTGCCCGCCGGAAACTGGCGCCTTGCCAATCTGCCCGACGGGTTCGACGCGGAAATCGCGGTACTGGGCTGGCTGCTCGCGCAATATCGCTTTGCGCGCTATAAAAAGGCCGAAGCGCCACAGGCGCGGCTCCTCTGCCCCGAAACCCTGGACGAGAACAGGCTGCTGGCAATGGCCGAGGGCGAGTTCCTCGCCCGCGATCTGATCAACACGCCGGCCTCGGATATGGGCCCCGGAGAGCTTGAGCAGGCGGCCGGACATCTTGCCGCGCAGCATGGTGCCGAATTCGCGGTGACGACGGGCGAGGCGCTGATCGCGCGGAATTTCCCGATGATCCATGCCGTCGGGCGCGCCGCCGCGCAGCCTCCGCGCCTGCTGGACCTGCGCTTTCCCGGTCAGGGGCCGCGCGTGACACTGGTCGGCAAGGGCGTGTGTTTCGACAGCGGCGGGCTGGACATCAAGCCCGCCGCCTCGATGGCGCTGATGAAAAAGGACATGGGCGGCGCGGCCAATGTTCTGGGTCTCGCGCAGATGCTGGCACGGCTGGGAATGACGCGGGACATCCGGCTGCGGGTGCTGATCCCGGCGGTCGAGAATGCGATATCGGCCAATGCCTTCCGTCCGGGCGATATCCTGACCAGCCGCAAGGGCCTGACGGTCGAGGTGAACAATACCGATGCCGAGGGTCGTCTGGTGCTGGCGGATGCGCTGGCGCTGGCCGATGAGGAAGCGCCCGATCTGCTGATCTCGGTCGCGACGCTGACCGGCGCGGCGCGGGTGGCGCTTGGCCCGGATCTGCCCCCGTTTTTCTGCGATGACGATCATGTGGCCGGCGCCTTGCAAAGGGCGGGGCTGCGGCATGCCGACCCGGTCTGGCGCATGCCGTTCTGGGAACCCTATGAAACAATGATCGAGCCCGCCATCGCCGATCTGGACAATGCCCCCGGCGGCGGCTTTGCCGGCGCAATCACGGCGGCGCTGTTTCTGCGCCGCTTCACCACGCGCGCCCGCCATTACGCGCATTTCGACATCTATGGCTGGCAGCCGACCGCAGCGCCCGGCCGGCCCAAGGGCGGTGCCGGTCAGGCGATGCGCGCCATCCTGCACGCCCTGCCGGAGATCCTGACATGAACGCGGCCCCGACAGATCGCCGCCTGACGCCGGCGACCGAACGGATCGCGCTGGAAACCCTGCGCGGCGTGATCGCGCGGCCGGCCTATACGCCCGGCAGGCCGGCCCGTCTGACGGTGCCGCTGGCCGATCTGCACCGCGCACCCGCCGGCGCGCGCGACCGGCAGATCGGTTTCGGCGCCGATCTGACCGTGATCGACGAAAATGACGGCTGGGCCTTTGTGCAGACCGCGCTGGATGGCTATTGCGGCTGGATCAGGGCCGGAGAAATCGGCGAGCGCGCCTGCGCGATCACCCATCGCGTCGATGCGGCCGCGACCCATATCTATGCCGAGCCGGATCTGAAAAGCCCGGAATCGGCGGCGCTGTCGCTGGGCGCGCGCCTGTCCGTGACCGCCCTGCGGAACAATTTCGCGCGGCTGGCGCAAGGCGACTGGGTGCCGGTTCAGCACATCTCGGACCAGGCCGCGCGGGATCCGGCCGGCATGGCCGAGCGGCTTCTCGGCACGCCCTATCTCTGGGGCGGAAACAGCCGCTGGGGCATCGACTGCTCGGGCCTCGTGCAGGCCGGGCTGACCGCCTGCGCGATCCCCTGCCCCGGCGACAGTGACCTGCAAGAGGCCGCCTTTGCCCCGGTCCCGGACGCAATTCGCCGCAATGACCTGTTGTTCTGGCCCGGCCATGTCGCGATGGCGCTGGATGGCGAACGGATGATCCATGCGACCGCCTTCGCCATGGCGGTCATCGTCGAACCCATCGCGCAGGCCATGGCCCGGATCGAAGCCGCCGGCCAGGGACCGTTTCGCGGCGCGCGGCGGCCCCCGCCTGCCGCCACGGGCGCGTTCCCCTAGGTTGCGCGCAGGATAAGGAGCAGGCATGACGCGATTGTCAGAACCCGCAAAGCCCCCGCACCCTATAACCAGTATCACCAAGTTGACGGAGACCGACATGACGCCCCTTCGCGCCCTTGCCACCAGTTTCGCGCTGGCCCTCGCGCCCGCCCTGCCAGCACTGGCACAGGAAGATTTCAACGACCGGCCGCCCGAGGCCCGCGGCCAGAGCCCGGCATTCGAGGGGCAGACCCGCGCGCCCGTCATCCCGCGGGCACCGCGTCTGATCCGGATCCCGCTGGTCGAAGGGCTGGAATATCCCTGGGGCATGGCGGTGCTGCCCGATGGCGGCATCCTGATCACCGAGCGCCCCGGCACGATCCGGCTGTTTCGCGACGACCGGCTCTCCGAGCCCCTGAAGGGCCTGCCCGAGATCTTTGTCGAGGGTCAGGGCGGCATGCTCGATGTCGCGGTCGCGCCCGATTTCGCGCAGACGCGGCAGGTCTGGTTCAGCTTTTCCGAGCCGCGCGGCAATCGTGAAAGCTCGACCTCGGTCGGGACCGGCATCCTGTCGGACGACGGCAGCGCGCTTGAGGATGTGCGGGTCATCTTTCGGCAGGAGCCGCCGGTCGAATCGCCGATTCATTTCGGCTCGCGGCTGGTCTTCGACCAGCAGGGCAATCTTTATGTGACCACCGGCGAACGCGGCATATACTCGGCCGAACAGCCTGTGTCGCAGGATCTGGGCGGTCATCTGGGCAAGGTGCTCAGGATCGACCCGCAGACCGGCGAGGCCGCAGCGGGCAACCCCTTCACCGAGAGCGAGGCGCGGCGCGAAATCTGGTCCTACGGCCATCGCAACATCCAGGCCGCCGCGCTGGACGCTCAGGGCCGGCTCTGGACGGTCGAGCATGGCGCGAATGGCGGCGACGAGCTGAACCGCCCGCAGGCCGGGCTGAACTACGGCTGGCCGATCATCAGCTATGGCCAGGACTACGGCGGCGAGCCGATCAATCAGGGCATCACCCACAAGGACGGGATGGAGCAGCCGGTTTATTACTGGGATCCCGTCATCGCCCCCAGCGGCATGGTCTTTTATCAGGGCGAGATGTTCCCGGAATGGAACGGCAACGCGCTGATCGGCGGCCTGCGCTCGGGCACGGTGGTGCGGCTGGAACTGGACGGCGACCGGGTGACCGGCGAACAGCGCATCGGCGACAATCTCGGCCGCGTGCGCGATGTCGCGATCGCCCCCGACGGCGCCTTGCTGGTGCTGAACGACGAAAACCCCGGCTCCCTGTTCCGCCTGACCCGGATCGGCGCGCAGCCCTGATCGCCGCCGCCCCCTCCCACGACCGCAGCCGGGCGCGGCGCGGCCGGGGTGGCGCGGGGCTTCGGCGGATCAGACCGGGCGCTGCAGATCGTCCTCGGCTTCCTCCGGCGACATGCCCAGTGCCTCCATTCCGGCCTCGAGGTAATCGGCCAGTTGCGGCTCGCCCATCAGGTAATCCTCGGTGGGGGAGCTGCGCTCGGCCTTGGCGGTCTCGATCGCCTCGCCAAGATCCTCGGGGCCGAACGTATCGCGGCCGATCCACATGACGGCGACAAGGCTGGCCTGCTCGTCCTCGTTCAGGCCGGCAATGAATTCGTGCAGTTCGGTCCGGGTTCCGTCACCCTTGCGATGGCCGCTATGGGCCCAGGCGTTGACGCCGCTGTCATATTCGCGCGCGCGGATGATGACATGGGCGATCTTGTCGGGGCTGATTTCCAGCATCTTGTCCTCCGGCTTACCCCTGTTGTCGCGCCCCTTCCTTGTCGCCCCGTCAGAGGACGGGGTCAATGCGCCAGATCAACCGCTGCGTCCGAAAAGACGTTCGATATCGGCCAGTTTAAGCTCGATCCAGGTCGGGCGGCCATGGTTGCACTGACCGGATTTCGGCACGCGCTCCATTTCGCGCAGCAAGGCGTTCATTTCATCCGCATTCATCCGCCGGCCCGAGCGGACCGAGCCGTGGCAGGCCATCGAGGACAGGACCGCATCCACCCGCGCGCGCAGCCGGTCGGACGCCCCCTGATCCTCAAGGTCGTCCAGAATATCGCGAATCAGGCGCGGCGCGTCGATCTGCCTGATCAGCGCCGGCACCTCGCGCACCGCGATCGCGCCGCCGCCAAAGGGCTCGATCACCAGACCCAGAGCGGCCAGATCATCGGCGATGGACAGGATGCGGGCGGCATCGGCTTCGGAAAGCTCGACGATCTCGGGGATCAGCAGGGCCTGGCTCGCGATGCCGTTCTCGGCCGCCTGCGCCTTGAGCCGTTCATAGACCAGCCGCTCATGCGCGGCATGCTGATCGACGATGACAATGCCCGTCGCGGTCTGGGCGATGATCCAGTTTTCATGCAACTGCGCGCGGGCCGCGCCCAGCGGCGCATCGGGGCCGGGCGCGATCTGGGGATCGGGCTCGACGCGGCCGGTCGGGGCTTCGGCAAAACCGGGGGCCTGAAAGGCCAGGCTCGCGGCGATGGCCGGGGCCGAGGGGCGCGGCGCGGCATATCCGCCGGGCCGGTAATCCGCCTGATAGGCACGGGGGCGCGCATCGGGTTCGGGGCGCGCTGCCCCCAGGGCGGCGGCCGCCACGGTCGATGAGGCGCGATGCCCCGCCCCCGCCAGCGCATGGCGCAGCGCGGCAACCACCAGCCCGCGGGCGATGGCAGGCTCGCGAAAGCGGACCTCGGCCTTGGCGGGGTGGACATTCACATCGACCTGATGCGGCTCGCAGGTGACGAACAGCACCGCCGCCGGATGCCGCCCCGGGGCCAGCACATCCATATAGCCCGCGCGCAGGGCGCCGGTCAGCAGCTTGTCCCGGACCGGCCGGCCGTTGACATAAAGATGCTGCGCCACCGCCGCGCCGCGCGAATAGGTGGGCAAGGCGGCAAAGCCGGTCAGGGTGATGCCGTCGCGGGTGGCGTCGATGGGCAGGGCGTTCTCGATGAAGTCGCGGCCCATGACCCGGCCAAGCCGGGTCTGCAAGGCACCGAACAGCTCACCCTGTTCGGCATCGGCGCGAAACAGGATGCGGCCCTCATCCTCGTCGGTCAGCGAAAAGCCGACATAGGGCTCGGCCATCGCGAGGCGGCGGATCGTATCGGCGACGGCCTGGGTTTCCGCCCGGTCGGTGCGCAGGAATTTCAGCCGCGCCGGCGTGGCAAAGAACAGGTCGCGCAGCTCGACCGTGGTGCCGCGATTGCCGGCGGCGGGCCTGACCGGCCCGATCCGCCCGCCCGACACGGTGATTTGCGCGGCATCGCCGCCCTGCACGCGGCTTGTGATCACAAGCCGGCCGACCGCGCCAAGGCTGGGCAGGGCCTCGCCGCGAAAGCCGAAGCTGCGGATATCCAGCAGATCGCTGCCGTCGATTTTCGAGGTGGCATGTCGGGCCAGCGCCAGCGGCAGATCCTCGGGCGTCATGCCGCAGCCGTCATCGCTGACGCGGATCAGCGCCTTGCCACCCTTGGCAATCGCGACCTCGATCCGGGTGGCGCCGGCATCCAGCGCATTCTCGACCAGTTCCTTGACCGCCGAGGCCGGGCGCTCGACCACCTCGCCAGCGGCGATGCGGTTGGCGGCGGATTCGTCCAATTGCCGAATGACCGGGCGCGGTTCAGCGCGGATATTGGGGGCATGACTGTTCATACCCCCATATCTAGCAGTTTCCCGGTGACGGGCAAAGGATTCGTCACTCGCTGGCGGCGATGCCTTCGGGGCGGCCGACCAGCACGAAACGGATCCGGTCGGAGCGCAACAGCCTTTTGGCGACGCGGGCGACATCCTCGGCCGTGACGGCCTCGACCCTGCTGTTGCGGATATTGACGTAATCGGCGGGCAGCCCGATCAGCTGCATGCCCGCCAGAATGCCGGCGATCCGGTTGTTGCCATTGAAGCGCAAGGGATATTCGCCGGTCAGATAGGTCTTGGCGTCGGTCAGTTCCCGCTCGCTCACGCCACCCTCGGCCAGACGGTCCCATTCCTGGCGGATCAGGTCGATGGCCTCGGCCACCTTGCCATTGGCGCTGGCCATGCCGCCGCGCCAGGTCTCGCCATAGACGCCATTGGCCAGCGCGGTGCCGACGCCATAGGTCAGCCCGCGCTTTTCGCGGATCTGCTCCATCAGGCGCGACGAGAATCCGCCGCCGCCCAGGATGTGATCGGCCACCACGGCAGCGAAGTAATCCGGGTCGGACATGGGCAGGCCGGGCTGGGCGAAGCTCACCACGGTCTGCGGGCTGTCCCAGTCGATCACCGTGACGCCGCCGGTCAGTTGCAGCTGGGCCTGCGCGGGCAAGGGAGCCGAGCCGATTTCCGGCAGATCGCCCAGAATCCGGTCGATCAGCAGCCCCAGTTCCGCGGCCGAAATGTCGCCGGCGGCGGCCACGATGACCCGGTCGCGGGCGAGGATGCGCTCCCGGGCCGCGACCAGATCGTCGCGGGTCAGCGCGGCAACCGATTCGGCCGTGCCGTTGATCGAGGTCGCATAGGGATGCTCGCCCCAGGCCTGCCGCGCGAGTTCCTTGGCGGCGATGGATTGCGGATCGGTGCTCTCGGACCGAATCACGGCCTGCACCTGCGCGCGCACCCGCTCGACCGCGTCGGCATCGAAACGCGGCTCGGTCAGGGCCAGACGCAGCAGATCCGCGACCTGATCGCGATTTTCGGTCAACGCGCGGGCGGTGACGGTCAGCGCGTCATCGCCCACGCTGAAACCGACCCGCGCGCCCAGACCTTCGACCGCTTCGGCGAACTGGACCGATTCCATGTCGCCGGCGCCCTCTTCGAGCAGGGCGGTCATCAGGTTGATGGCGCCGCGCTTGCCGGGCGCGTCCAGGCTGGCGCCGCCCCGGAACATCAGGGTCAGCGCGGTAAAGGGGATCGAGCCGTCCTCGACCAGCCAGGCCTCGATGCCGCCGGGCGAGGTGATTTCCTGGATATCGATGGCGCGGGCGGGCAGGCTGGCCAGCGCCACGAAAAGAAAGGCGGCAAATGCGCGAATCATTCACTGTCCCCCGGATTGGCGGAAACGGGCTCCGGGCCGGCCGGGGCCGCAGCCTGCGCCCCGCCGTCCGGTGGCTGGGGCAGCAGCCAGCCGGTCACGTTCACCTTGTCGGCCAGCACCTCCCGGGCCGCGGCGCGGATATCCCCGGCGGTGACGGCGGCCAGAATATCGGGCCATGAGTTCACATCCTCGACCGACAGGCCGATGGACAGGCCCTGGCCGTATTCATAGGCGCGGCCATGAGCCGAATCCCGGGCATAGATTTGCGCGGCCCGGATCTGCGTCTTGACCCGTTCCAACTGCGCCGGGTCGGGACCATCGGCCAGGAATTTCGCCAGCGCCGCGTCCAGCGCCGCCTCGGCATCCACATTCGCGACACCCGGCGCAGGCACCAGCGAAATGCCGAAGCTGGTCGGGTCGACCGTCAGCCCGTCATAAGAGGCGTTGACGTAAAGCGCCTTGCCGGTGAGCACCAGATCGCGCGCCAGCACCGAGGTCTGGGCCGAGCCGCCCAGCAATTCGGCCAGCACGGTCAGCGCGGCCGCGGCCGTCTGATCGCCCGGATTGCGCTCGGTCGCCAGGGTGGTGCGGGTCAGGACCGGTTGCGCGACGCGCGGGTCGCTGCGCTCGATCCGGCGCGCGGCATATTTCACCGGCTCCTGCGGGCGCGGCTGGCGGGCGGTGTCGGAACGGGCCGGGATCGGGCCGTAATATTCCTCGGCCAGTTCCCTCGCGCGTTCCGCCGTCACATCGCCCGCGATGATCAGCACGGCCTGATTGGGCGCGTAATAGCTGTCATACCAGGCGATGGCGTCCTCGCGCGTGAGGCCCTCCATCTCCTGCCGCCAGCCGATGACCGGGCGGCCGTAAGGGTGATTGTAGAATTGCAGCGCACCGCGTTCCTCGGAGAACTGCGCGCCGGGATCGCTGTCGGTGCGCTGCGAGCGCTCCTCGAGCACGACCTGACGCTCGGCCTGCCAGTCGTCTTCGCCGATCCGCAGATTGGCCATGCGGTCGGCCTCCATCTCCATGATCAGCGGCAGGCGATCGCTGGCGATTCGCTGGAAATAGGCGGTGAAATCATAGCTGGTAAAGGCGTTGTCCATGCCGCCATTGGCGGTCACCGTCCTGGAAAGCTCGCCGGCCTCCAGCTTGTCGGTGCCCTTGAACATCAGATGCTCGAGGTAATGCGCAAGCCCCGACTTGCCCGGCTGTTCGTCGGCCGAACCGATCCGGTACCACAGCATCTGGACCACGACCGGCGCGCGGCGATCCTCGATCACCACGGCCTCAAGGCCGTTATCCAAGGTAAAGCTGCTGATTCCCTTGGGCATCTCAGCCAAGGCCGGGGTCGCGGCCAACAGCAGCGCCAAGGGGGCCAGGCGGACGGGTCGTATCATGGGCATGCTCCGGTTCCGGGTCGCGGCCAGACCCTGCCCCGAGGCGGTCTGGCGCGCAAGCCCGTTGCCCGTCATCTAAACGTGATCCGCCGCGTGATCGTCCGGGAAGCCGGGGCGGCCCGATCAGTCACCCTGAAGCCTCGGCGCGTTATCGGTGGGGCGCGCCAACGGCTCGCCGCGATTGCGCGGGGGCGCTGCCGGCAGCCGCACGCCGGTCGGGCGCCAGCGCTCCAGCTCGGCCCAGCTGTCCAGCGTCATCGGCTCATAGGCACGGTAATAGACATTGGTGCGGGCCCAGACCTCCAGCAGGCGGCGCGAGTGGCGGCTGCGCCATTCGACATCCTCCTGCGCGGTCACCTGCCGGATCGCCGGATCACGACCAAAGCGCGAGACATAGCTGACCAGCCCGCCATCCGAGGCACCGATTCCCTGCACCGCCAGCCGTTCGGGATTGCCGCCAAGCGCGGCAACCGCATCGCCCATCGGCGTGGCGTCGGTGATATTGCCGCCGCCCGGCGTCGGCGCGGGCAGGATATTCAGATCCTCGGGCATCTGCAGGGGTTTGGTCGGCACGATGCCGAATTCGTCCGGCCCGTCCTGGCCGGCATTGGTATTCATCAGACGGGGATCGCTGCTGCAGGCGGTCAGCAGCAGCATGGTCATGGTCAGCGCGATCACCCGCATCTTGGTCCCTCACATTCTGGTGGCGCCGTTCTAACGCGAATTCCCGGCCTCGTCACGGGTCTTGTCTTCAAACGGCAATTCGGCCTGTGCCTCGGCCGGTTCCGGGCGGGGTGCTGCCACCTGCGTCCGGGTGGCGGGCTTGCGTTTGCGGGGCACGGGCTTTTTTTCCGGGGGCTGCAGCACCAGCCCGATTGCGCCCAGGAAAATGGTGATATCGGCCACATTGAAGCTGTAGGGATTGCGCCAGTTCGGCAGCGACATGTTCAGAAAATCCGCGACCGCGCCATAAAGCACCCGGTCCACGACATTGCCAAGCGCTCCGCCGATCAGCAACCCGGCAGAGATCTGCGCGAAAACCGAAGGTTTCGAGCGCCCGACCCAGATCGCGACCCACAGGCAGACCGCAAGGGCGATGCCGATCAGGATCCAGCGCGTTCCGTCCTGCTCGCTGGCGAACATGCCGAAATTCATGCCCTGATTCCACGCCATGCGCAGGTTGAGCCAGGGATCCAGCACGTTGATTTCGCGCAGCTGATCCAGTCGCAGCATATGCACGACCAGATATTTCAGCGCCTGATCCAGCACGAAGATCAGCGCCGCGGTCAGGCCGACATTGCGCCAGATGCGCGGCGGCGGCTTCTTGCGGCTGCGGCGTCTGGCGGGGGCCTTGCGGGTCTTGTCGGATGTCGCTGTCATCAGTGGCGGAAATGGCGTTGACCGGTGAAAACCATGGCCAGACCCAAACGGTCGGCGGCCTCGATCACCTCATCGTCGCGCATCGAGCCGCCGGGCTGGATCACCGCCCTGGCGCCGGCGGCCGCCAGCGCCTCGATCCCGTCGGCAAAGGGAAAGAATGCGTCCGAGGCGACAGCCGAGCCAATGGTCAGCGCCTGATCAAGCCCCAGAGCCTCGGCCATGTCCTCGGATTTGCGCTTGCCGATACGGGTCGAATCGATCCGGCTCATCTGGCCGGCGCCGATGCCCACCGTGGCCATGTCGCGGGCATAGACGATGGCGTTCGATTTCACGTGTTTCGCCACGCTCCAGGCGAAAAGCAGGTCGCCCAGCTCCTGTTCCGAGGGCTGGCGCCGGGTCACCACCTTCAGATCGGCGCGCGTCATGCGGGCATTGTCGCGGCCCTGCACCAGAAACCCGCCGGCGACCTGGCGGAAGGCCAGACCGGCCGCGCCGGCATCGGGCAGCCCGCCGGTGGTCAGCAGGCGCAGGTTTTTCTTGGCGGCAAAGACCTCGCGCGCCTCGTCGCTGGCTCCTGGCGCGATGACGACCTCGGTGAATATCTCGGTGATCGCGCGGGCGGTTTCGCCGTCCAGCACCGTGTTCAGCGCAACGATCCCGCCAAAGGCCGAGGTCCGGTCGCAATCATAGGCGCGGCGATATGCCTCGACCGCCGATGCGCCGCGCGCCACGCCGCAGGGATTGGCGTGCTTGATGATCGCGACGGCCGGCCCCTCGGCCGGGTCGAATTCCGCGACCAGTTCAAAGGCCGCATCGGTATCGTTGATATTGTTGTAGGACAGTTCCTTGCCCTGCCATTGTTTCGCGCTCGCCACGCCCGGCCGGTCCGAACCGTCGCGATAAAAGGCCGCCGCCTGATGCGGGTTCTCGCCATAGCGCAGGGGCTGCGCCAGGGTGCCGGCAAAGCTGCGGCGACGGGGCGTATCCTCGCCAACCGCCTGCGCCATCCAGCCCGAGACCGCCGCGTCATAGGCCGCCGTGCGAGCATAGGCGATCTGCGCCTGATGCTGACGAAACGCATGGCTGGTCGCGTCGTCGTTTTCATCCATCTCGGCCAGCAGGGCGGCATAATCCCCGACATCGACGATGGTGGTGACAAAGGCGTGGTTCTTGGCCGCCGCGCGGATCATCGCCGGGCCGCCGATATCGATATTCTCGATGCAATCGGCATAGTCCGCGCCCTTGGCCACGGTTTCCTCGAACGGGTAGAGGTTCACCACCAGCAGATCGATCATTGCGATCCCGTGCGACCGCGCCGCCACCATGTGCTCCTCATTGTCGCGCAGGGCCAGCAAGCCGCCATGCACGGCCGGGTGCAGCGTCTTGACGCGGCCGTCCATCATTTCGGGAAAGCCGGTGGCATCGGCAACGTCGCGCACCGTCAGACCCGCCTCGCGCAACGCCTTGGCGGTGCCGCCGGTGGACAGAAGTTCGACCCCGCGCGCGGCCAGTGCCCTGGCGAAATCGATGAGCCCCGTCTTGTCGGAAACGGAAATCAGCGCGCGCTTCAGCGGAATGCGGTCGGTCATCGGTCAGGGTCCCGTCATGGATCGCGAATTCTGCCCGTCACCTAACCCCGGAACGCGCCAAGGTCCAGCCGATCTGAATCGCCCGCCCCTGCAAGGCCGCAGAGATCACGACCTGCTGCGACGGCCGCGGCGCCGCAAGCGCCCGATCCAGCAGGCATGACGCCTCCAGCCGGGCGGCGCCCACGCCGTCATGGGAAAGGCGCCATTCCTCGCCATTCGGCAGGGTCAGATGCGCCTCTGGCCCATGCATGCGTGCCTGAATATCGGGATGCAGGTGAAAGCGGATGTCGAAGGCCAGCCCCGCCTCGGGAAGTATCTGGTTCAGCCGGGCCTGGGCGCTCGCGTCCAGCGCCGCCAGCGAATCCTCGCCCCGCAGGGACATGCCGTCCGGCTGCAGCCATAATTCGCGCAGATGGGTCAGCCCGTGGCTGGCCAGCCAGCCGTCGTGACCCGACAGCAGATGCGCGGGTTCGGGCGAATGGGCCGGGCCGCAATCGGGCGCGGTCAGGTTGCCCAAGGCATCGCAATCGCCGGCCCAGACAAGATCGGGACGCTCGGTCAGGGTATCGGGCTCACCCTCTTGCCGGTTGGGGTTCAGCCGCGACGAGGACAGCCCCGCCAAGCACAGCGCCGAATGGCAGGCCGTGGCGCGGCTGGCCTTGGCCCAAAGCGGGCCGAACCCATCGCCGGGGCCGCAATTGATGATCAGCGGCTGGCGCTGCACCGTCAGCTCGAAGCCCAGCGTCGAGGCATGGGCGCGCACCGCCGCCGGCCCGCCCGGAGGCGCGGCCGCATCGAGGATCAGCGTCGTGCGCGACCGCGCCATGCGCGCATAACCCATGGCCAGCCCGTGCGACGGCAGCGCCGCCCCGTCCGAGGCGCGCAGGCAGCGATCCAGTCGCCCCGCAGCGCCGCGCCCGCCGCCATGAAAACTGGGCAACCCGCCATCCGCATGGCGCAGGGCGCGCAGGATCGGCGCGATCTGGGAAATGATCGCCGCCAGTTCCGGCGGCGCGTCAAGCCCGATCTCGGTCGCGACCTCCTGCGCCCAGACCAGCAGCGCCATCGCCTCGAGCAGGGTTTCGGGCGCGCGCGATTCGGCCAGCGTATCCACGCCCATGGCATCGGCCTCTTCGGCCAGCGCGATCAGGGCAGGCGTCGCGACCGGCTGGCGGTCGCGCAGATACATGGCCCCGATGGCAAGCCCGGCCAGGGCCTCAAGCCGGTCGATCCCGTCCACCGCGTCATACCAGCTGCCGCGCAAATGGTTCAGATGCAGGTCCAGCGCCCGGAAATAGGGCCCGGCCCCGTCACGATCCAGACCCGGCAGCACCATCCCGGCATGAAAGATCCAGCGCAGCACACGGCGGCCGGCCACTTCGGGCAGCCATTCGACGCGGTCGCCATGCGGCACGCGATATTTGCGCAGCCAGCGCAGGACATGATCCTGTGCGATCGCACGCGCCTTGGGCGAGCCGACCGCCGCCAGATCGTCGAGCCAGCCGAAACCGTGAAGTTCGGCCGCCACGGTCGGCGGCGGATCGGCGGCAAAGAAATCGCCGGTCAGGGTGATGCCGCCAAGATGCAGCTCGCCCGCGACGATCTGCTCGCCCCGGCCGGAATGGCCGATGGCCTTGGGTTCGGGGCGGCGCAGAAAGCCCCTGGGCGCGACGGTCGTATCGGTCATGGCGAGGCGAATGTTGAAATGGCGCAACCTTAGGTCCGTTAGGCAGATTTTCGCAAGCACGCGATGAAGAACCCGTCCATGCCGCCGCGTTCGGGCCACAGGTCGGGACGCAACCGCAACCCGCCCTGCGCCGTGATCCAGCCGGGCTGGACAAAGGACGCCCGCAAGGGTTCGACCGTCACATCGGGGTGGCGGCCAAGCGCGGCGGCAAGCTGGTCTTCACCCTCGGCCGGCAGGAGGGAACATGTGGCATAGACCATACGCCCTCCGGGTTTCAGAATGCTTAACGCATGATCGATCAGCCGGGCCTGCAGATCGGTCAGCCCGTCCAGCCCGGCGCCGTCGCGCAGCCGGGGCAGTTCGGGGTGGCGGCGAATCGTGCCGGTGGCCGAACAGGGCGCATCCAGCAGCACCGCATCCAGCGGCCGATCCGGACGCCAGGTCAGCGCATCTGCCGTCACCAGTTGCGCGCTGAAGCCGCAGCGCGCCAGGTTCTCCGCCACGCGGGCCAGCCTTGATTCGGAGATATCCAGTGCCGTGACCTGCGCCCCGGCGGCCGCCAGCTGCAGCGTCTTGCCCCCCGGCGCGGCGCAAAGATCGGCGATCCGCTCGCCCGGACGCGGGTCCAGCAGCGGCACGGCCATGGCGGCGGCCGCGTCCTGCACCCACCAGTCGCCGCTGTCATAGCCCGGCAGCGCGCTGACCTGCGTCCCGGCGGGCAGGCGATGCGAGCCCGAGGGCAAACCCGTGCCCGGCACCGGCCCCTTGCCGGCGGGATTCGGGGTCAGGTCCAGCGGCGCGCCCAGCTCATGCGCGGCCTCGATGGCCAGGGCGGTCGCCTCGCCCCATGTCGCGACTACCGGCCCGCGCAGCCAGCCGGGCATGGGCTGCGGCGGCAGATCCGCCCATGCCGCGGCCCCTTGGGCGACCCTGCGCAGCACCGCGTTCACCATGCCCGCCGCCGCCTGCCCCTTGCGACCCGAGGCGCGCGTGAGGCCGACATAGGTATTGACGACGCCATGCGCGGCCTCGTCCAGCGCCAGCATCTCGACGGTGGCGAGGCGCAGGATGCGCATGATCTCGGGGCGCGGACGCCGCGCCAGCATGGGCGCCAGCAGCGCGTCGGCGCGGTCGCGGCGACGCAGCGTCTCAAGCGCCAGGCGGCGGGCGCGGGCGCGGTCGGCGGGCGCGAGCTGCCCGTTCAGGGCAGCGGCCTCGTCCAGCGTCGCGCCATCGTCGATCGCGGCCAGCAATTGCAGCGCCCCTGCCCGCGCGGCGTTCCCGACCTTTTTGCCCTGCGACTTGTCCAATGCCCGCCCCTTGCCTAGATTGACCCCATCTAGCCTGATGCAGGGATAACCGCCATGACCGAACGCAAGGATCTGCCGCCCGCCGCACAGCGCGCGCTGGACGAGGCCGAAGCCCGCCGCCGGGCCGCCGCGCCCATGAACCTGCCGGTCGAACTGGGCGGCCGCGACGGCCCCGAGCCGGTGCGCTACGGCGATTACGAGAAAAAGGGCCTCTGCGTCGATTTCTGAACGCGGCCCGGACGCCGCCTTCATGGCGCCGGCCGACGAACAGCAGGGACAGGGCCATGAACGAACACCCCAGACTGACATCGCTTGCCCATGGCGGCGGCTGCGGCTGCAAGCTGGCGCCCTCGGTGCTGCGCGAATTGCTGGCCGGCCAGCCCGTGGCACAGGCCTTTCCGCAGCTTCTGGTCGGGACCGAGACCGCCGACGATGCCGCCGTCTGGCAGGTGGACGCGCAGACCTGCGTCATCGCTACCACGGATTTCTTCATGCCGATGGTCGACGATCCGCGCGATTTCGGACGTATCGCGGCGACCAACGCGATTTCCGACATCTATGCCATGGGCGGAAGGCCGATCATGGCGCTGGCGATCCTGGGCATGCCCATCGACAAGCTGGCGCCCGAACAGATCCGCCAGATCCTTGAGGGCGGGCGCGAGATCTGCGCCGAGGCCGGCATCCCGGTCGCCGGCGGTCATTCCATCGACGCGCCCGAGCCGATCTATGGCCTTGCCGTGATCGGGCTGTGCCACCCGTCCGAGCTGCGCCGCAATGCCGATGCGCGACCGGGCGACGCGCTGATCCTGACCAAGGGGCTGGGCATCGGCATCTATTCCGCCGCGATCAAGAAAGGCGCGCTGGACGCCGAGGGGCTGGCCGAAATGGTCGCCAGCGCCACCCGGCTGAACCGGATCGGCACCGATCTGGCGAAACGCGACGATGTCCATGCCATCACCGATGTCACCGGCTTCGGCATTCTGGGCCATGGGCTGGAAGTCGCCCGTGGCGCCGGGCTGCGGCTGCGGTTGCGGCTGAACGATCTGCCGCTGCTGTCGCGCGCCGCCGAACTGGCCGAGGCGGGATTCGCCACCGGAGCCTCGACCCGGAACTGGGCGGCCTATGGCGCCGAGGTGACCTTGCCCGAGGGGCTGCCCATCTGGAAAAGGGCGCTGCTGACCGATCCGCAGACCTCCGGCGGGCTGCTGATCGCCTGCGCCGCGCCGGCCGCGGGGCAGCTTCTGGACGAGTTGCGCGCGGCGGGCTTTCCGCTGGCCACGATCATCGGCAGCGCCGAGGCGGGCCCGCCGGGCATCGTGGTCGAATAGCGCCGATGCCGGACGCGGGATCGCGCGGTCAGGGCAATCCTACCGATTGACTGTGGCGCTCGCCGACCTCACGATGCCGGCAGGATCGGGACATTGCATGAACGACGCTCAACCTCTTCAATACCGGGAAGAATCGCCCTTTTCCGATTCACTCGGAATCCGGCTGATCTCGGCCGGCAAGGCGGAAGTGCTGGCAAGGATGACCGCCACGCCCGCGCTGTCGAATCATAACGGCGTGTTGCATGGCGGCGCGGTCATGGGGCTGGCCGACCATGCCGGCGGCACCGCCGCCTTCATGAACCTGCATCGCGGCGAGGCCACCACCACCATCGAAAGCAAGACCAACTTCCTGCGTCCGGTCCGCACCGGCGATGTCGCGCATGCGCGGTGCATCGTGCTGCACAAGGGCGGCAAGACCATGGTGCTGCAGACCACCATCACCCGCGGCGATGGCAAGGTTGCCGCGATCGTGACCCAGACCCAGATGATCATGGAATGGCAGGAGCCGGACTAGCCGCTATTCCGCCGCGCCTATGGTCAGTTCGACCGCGGCCAGGCCCTGCACGCTGCCGCTCAGCCGGTCGCCCGCCACGACGGCCCCGACCCCGGCTGGCGTGCCGGTCAGAATCAGGTCCCCCGGCGCGAGGTGATAATAATGCGAAAGATCGGAAATCAGCTCGCCGATCGACCAGACCATGTCCGAAATCACCGAATCCTGCCGCACCGCCGCGTTCACTTCAAGGTGAATGCGCTGCCCCTCGGGGCGGAAATCAGCCGCCCGGGTCAGCGGCGACAGGACCGCGCCGCCCTCGAAATTCTTGCCCAGATCCCAGGGGCGCTGCTTGGCCTTGGCTCTGGCCTGAAGGTCGCGCCGGGTCATGTCCAGCGCCGATCCGTAACCCCAGATGGCGGCCTCGGCCTGCGCCGCCGGAATGCGGAAAGCCGGCGCGCCGATCGCCACGGCAAGCTCGATCTCGTGGTGCAGATCGCCAGTCCCGGGTGGATATGGCAGCGTTTCGCCACTGTGCAGGACCGCATGGGCCGATTTCAGAAAATAGAACGGCGCCTCGCGATCGACCTCGGCCCCCATCTCGGCGGCATGGGCGGCGTAATTGCGGCCGACGCAAAAGATGCGCCCGACCGGAAAACGCCGGCTCTCGGCGAGGACCGGCAGCGATGCGACAGGAGGGGGCGGAAACAGATATTCGTCCATGACCCAGACATGACATGACGGCAGAGCCGGGGCAATGGTGGCGCCTGCCGTTGCCCGCACAGGATTTTCATGGCAATAGTTCGCCAAAGCAAATCAAGAGCAGAGTTCGCTACATGACCGATTTCGCACAGCGTCGCACCTTGATGGTCGACACCCAGGTCCGCCCGAACGATGTAACCAGCTATCCGGTGATCGAGGCCATGCTGAACGTCCCGCGCGAGCAGTTCGTGCCCGACTCGCTTCGGGACATCGCCTATGCCGGCGAAAATATCGATCTGGCGGCCGGGCGTGTCCTGCTGGAGCCGAGAACGCTGGGCAAGATGATCGAGTTGCTGAACCTGCAAGGCTCGGATCTGGTGCTGGATGTCGGCTGCGGCTACGGCTATTGTGCCGCGCTGATGGCGCGCATCGCCGAGGCGGTCGTGGCCGTCGAGGAGGACGAGACCATGGTGGCCGAGGCAGAAGGCCGGCTGACCGCACAGGATGTGTTCAACGTCGCGGTGGTCCGGGGGGCGCTCAGCGAAGGCTGCGCCAGCCAGGGTCCCTATGACGCCATGCTGATCGAGGGCGCGATCGAGGAATTTCCCGCGCCGCTGGCCGAACAGCTGAACGAGGGCGGCCGCGTCGTCGCCCTGTTTCTGGACAAGAACCTGGGCATCGTCCGGATCGGCCACAAGCTGGATGGCCGGATCAACTGGCGCTTCGCCTTCAACGCCGCCGCGCCAGTATTGCCGGGCTTCGCGCGGCAACAAGGTTTTGTATTGTGAGCCCCGACCGGAAAGGCAGACAGATGTTGCGCAAATCGCTGAAGGCTCTGCGGAGCCCGCTGACCGCCGCCCTGCTCGCGGCGCTGACCGCCCTGCCGGCCTCGGCCCAAACGCTGGCGGACACGATGGTCGCCGCCTATCGCTACTCGGCCCTGCTCGAGCAGAACCGGGCAGTGCTGCGCGCCGCCGATGAGGACGCCGCCGCCGCCCTGGCCGAGCTGCGCCCGATCATCCAGTGGGTCGCCGAGCACACCTATAACTATAGCGACGGTCTCGACACGCAGACCACCGGCATCGCGCTGCAGGCCCAGATCACGCTTTACGACTGGGGCCGCAACGCCTTTGCCATCGACATCGCCAAGGAAACCGTGCTGGCGACCCGCGCCGCCCTGGTCGGGATCGAGCAGGACGTGCTGCTGGGTGCGGTGCAGGCCTATCTGGACGTGCGCAGCGCCACGGAACAGGTCGAATTGCAGACCAACTCGGTCCGCGTGATCGGCCAGGAACAGCAGGCCGCGACCGATCGCTTCGATGTGGGCGAGATCACCCAGACCGACGTGGCCCAGGCCGATGCCGCGCTCGCCGAGGCGCGCGCCAACCTGTCCGCGGCCGAGGGCGATCTGGAAATCGCGCGCGAGGCCTATCACACCTCGACCGGCGCCTATCCTTCGGCGCTGGCGGCGCCGCCGCCCCTGCCCTCGCTGCCCGCGAATCTGGATGCCGCGCGCGGGGTCGCGCAGCGCACGCATCCGGCGATCACCCAGGCGCGGCGCCAGACCTCGGCCTCGGAACTGGCCGTCGGCGCCGCCGCGGCCGAGCGAAGCCCGAACCTGACCGGCACGCTGGGCATCGAACGTCAGCGCAGCAATGCGAACGCGACGCTCTCGACAGAATATGCGACACAGGGCAGCGCCTCGATCCAGATGTCCCAGACCCTCTATTCGGGCGGGCGTCTGCCGGCGCAGCATCGCAGGGCGATGGCGAATCGCGATTCGGCGCGCGCCGTGCTGCTGAACACCTCGCGCCAGGTCAATGCCGCCGTGGCGAATGCCTGGGCATCGATCGATGTCGCGCAGGCACAGATCGTCTCGATCGACGAACAGATCGTCGCGGCGGAACAGGCCTATAACGGCGTGCGCGAAGAGGCCACGCTGGGCGCGCGGACCACCCTGGACGTCCTGGAAGCCGAACAATCGCTGATCGCGGCACGCGCCAGCAAGATTACTGCGGAAGCCAATCTGCAGTTAGCACATTATCAACTCTTGGCTGCTATGGGTTTGTTGACGGTAGAAAACCTGAGACTGGGGATTCCCACCTATGACCCATCGGCCTATTACAATGCGGTGCAAGACGCACCCTATACCAGCAGACAGGGCAAAAGCCTCGATCGCGTGCTGCGCGCTATCGGACAGGAATAATTCCGCCCTGAACAAGGGGGCGCCTCATGCGACATGACATGATGCGCCCTGCGACACCATCACACGGCTCGGACAATGTCGGGGATGTGCTGGCCTCGATCCGGCGATTGATCGCCCAGGACGAAGCCGGCGCAAAAATTCCCGATCGCCTGTTGAACAGCCTGCCCGGCCTCGCCGGCGCTGGTCCCGCAAAAGCGGCCGGCCCGACTGCGGGCGAACCGCTGCCGCTCAGGCTGGACGGCAGCAAGCTGGTCGCTCCGGGAACCGGCCACGAAAACGACAGCGACAAACCATCGCAAGAAGCCGCCGCCGCCCCGGGACCAGTGGCGGACGAGGCGGCCGACCAAAGGCCACCCTCCCGCGATCCATCGCCGGGGGCCGGTTCCGATATCGATCCGGCCGACCGGCCGCGACCGCGCGCCCTGATCGAATACTCCGTCGAAACCCAACCGGTGGATCGTTCCGCAGATGCGGCTCGGCACAGGGAACGGGAAGATGACCGGCCGGCAGACCTCGCCACATCCGATGCCGAGGATTCGGACTCCGACACCATGCATAATGAGGAAACCATGCTGCAAACCAACACCCCCGTGACCCCGATCAACCCCGCGGTCGAAGCTGCGCTCCAGATGGATGACACCCAGGCAGGCGGCGCCGAGCCGCATCTGTTCTCGCGCAGCGACAAGGATTCGCAAAAGGGCACCCATCTGCGCGGCATGATCCGGGATGCGATCCGGCAGGAACTGCAGGGCGAAGTCGGAAACCGGCTAAGCCGCAACCTGCAGCAGATGATCCGGCACGAGATCGAACAGACCCTGCGCCAGATGTGCGAAGAGGATTGATCGCCGGCCGCAGCGCCGGCCATGGGCATGCCGCGCCCCGGCAATGAACAGCTGCCGGACGCGGCACCATGTCAGCCCTGCTTTCCGTCCCGTCCGGCGCGTTCGTTCTCAGCCAAGGTATTTTTCGGGATCGACGCTGTCGAAACCGTTGCGGACCTCGAAATGGACGACACCCTGGCTGCGCACCTTGCCCAGGGCCGTGCCGGCGCTGACCTTCTGCCCCTTGCTGACAGAGACATCCTCCAGCCCGGCATAGACGGTCATCAGATTGCCGTCGTGACGGATGACAATGATCGGAACCTGGTCGACATCGCGGGTGATGGCGGCCACGGTCCCGCCGCCCGCCGCCACGACCGAGCTGCCAGGCGTCGCGGAAATGTCGATACCTTCGTTCTTGCCCTTCTCATAGGTGCGAATGATCGCGCCGCTGACGGGCATGCGGAAATTGCCGCTGCGCGAGGCCGCGGTGCGGGTCTTGCCCAGATCGGGGCTGCTGGGTTTGTTGACGGGCGAGGCGACCGGCTGGGTCTTTTCGGCCGGCAACGGCTTCGCGGCCGAGGGCGGGCGCGGCGTCGGACTCCCCGAACCCGGGGCCGTCACCGTGGCGCCGGCCGGCTGCGCCTGGCCCGCGACCGGGATCAGCAGGCGCTGGCCGACACGCAGCGCCATGTCCGAGGACAGCCCGTTCCATTGGGCCAGATCGTCGACCGAAACATCATATCGCCGGGCAATGGACCAGGCTGTTTCGCCCGAGGCGACGACATGCTGCCGGGGCTGGCTGCTGGCGGGAAGCGTGCTCGACGTGACCTCCTGGGCACCGGCCGGGGCAGTGGGTTGCTTCACCCCCTGCCCTGCGAACGGATCGCTGACCTGCCCGGTCGATGACACGACCGGCGCCGCAGCACCGGCCGCGACGCGGCGCGGCAGGGCCACCACCGCGCCGGGGTTCAGCACGGTATTCTCGCCGATCGCGTTATGGCGGGCCAGTTCCCCCGCATCAAGAGACAGGCGCGCGGCGATGGTCGCGACGGTATCCCCCTGCCGCGCGATGGCAACCTGATAGCCGGGATAGGAAATCACGCCGCGCTGATCGGGCGTGGGTCGCGGCGCCGCGCGGGCTGCCGCCTGCGCCGTGTCCAGCCCGCCACCGCCCCAACCGCGCAGGTCCGGGTCGAAATTTCTGAAATCCAGCCCGCCATTCGGCCCGCAGGACGCCAAGGTCAGTGCCGCGCCCGCGACCAATGCCAGCTTCCCGATTTTCGCCATCTGCCCGTTCCTCACTCTGCTCGGCCGGAGGTCATGTCTGTCCCAACCCCTCGACCAGCGGCACGAAGCGAACCTGCCGCAATTCGTCATAATCAAAGCCGTTCTCACCGCGCCGAACGCGGATCAGGGTCTGGACCGCGTCCGACTGCCCGACCGGCACCACCATGATACCGCCGATCTTCAACTGCGCCAAGAGCGGCCCGGGCGGATCCTCGGCCGCGGCGGTCACCATGATGCGATCAAAGGGCGCCTGTTCCGGCGATCCGCGCGAGCCGTCGGCAACCATGGCGGTGATATTTGACAGGCCGAAATGGCGAAAGATCACCTCGGCCTCGGTCACCAGACGACGATGGCGGTCCACCGTATAGACCCGCCGACACAAGAGCGACAGAATCGCGGCCTGATAGCCCGAGCCGGTACCGATTTCCAGCACCTTGTCGCGCGGCCCGACCTCCAGCGCCTGCGTCATCAGCCCCACGACCGAGGGCTGGCTGATCGTCTGGCCGCAGGGGATGGGCAGCGGCGTATCCTCATAGGCACGATCCTCGAAATGGCCGCGCACGAACTCGCCGCGATCGATCCGCTCCATCGCCTCCAGCACGCGCGGATCGGTCACGCCGCGCTGGCGCAGCTGGAACAGAAAGCGCATCTTGCGCTCGGCGATATCGGGATCGTCGCTCATCCCCGGGCTTACCCCTGTTCCAGCGCATCGCGCAGCGCGGCGAGCGAGGCATGGCAGGTCAGGTCGGGCCGCATCGGCGTCACCGAGATGTAATCCTGCATGTTCGCATCGACATCGCTGCCCGGCGTCGCGGGCGCGGTCTGCGAGCCGCCCATGATCCACATGAAGCGCCGCCCGTTCGGCGCGTGATACGGCTCGACCTCGAAGCGCACGCCATGCCGGCGCCCCTGGGGCGCGACCCGCACCCCCTTGACCGAGGCGGCATCGCAGGGCGGAAAGTTGATATTGTAGAACAGGCGGAAATCCTCGTCCGAGGTCCAGTCGCCATGGTCCAGCAATTGCCGGATCAGCCCTGGGCCATGAACGCGCGCGCCCTCGAACGGGTCGTCCAGTTCCGAGGTGCGCTCGCCCATGTATTGCGACAGCGCGATGGCCGGCAGACCCTGCAGGGCGGCCTCCATGGCGCCGCCTATGGTGCCGGAATACATGACGTTCTCGCCCGAATTATTGCCCCGGTTCACCCCCGACAGGACCAGATCGGGCGGATTGCCCTTGAGCACGTCGGCAATCGCCGCCAGCACGCAATCCGCCGGCGAGCCCTCGGCCGCGTAGCGGCGCGGCCCCAGCCGCGCGATCAGGGTCGGGTGGACATAGCTGATGCAATGCGCGACGCCCGATTGCTCAAAGGCGGGGGCGACGGTCCAGACCTCGCCGCCCGGCCCCGCGAGTTCCGTGGCGATGGCCTCGAGCGCCTCGAGCCCCGGCGCGTTGATACCATCGTCATTGGTAAGCAGAATTCGCATCAATATCTCCGCAAGGCCATGGACGCGCCGGCCGCCAGCCGTTATCCGTCCGTCAGACAATGATTATCCGTGCGGCGCGCCTGCGACAACCCGCAGGACGCATGCCATGTGCGTTTGACAGCGCGTGGTTTCCAAAGCAGAAGCAGGAAAGACAACCGACCGGACAGGACATGCAGATCTACCTTCCCATTGCCGAGGTTGTGGTGAACGCCTTTACCCTGATCGGGCTGGGCGGTCTCGTCGGTCTGATGTCGGGCCTGTTCGGCGTCGGCGGCGGCTTTCTGATCACGCCGCTGCTGTTCTTCATCGGCATTCCGCCCCCCATTGCCGTCGCCACCGGGGCCAATCAGGTCGTTGCCTCGTCCTTTTCGGGTGTGCTGGCGCATGTCAAGCGCAAGACCGTCGATTTCCGCATGGGCTGGGTGCTGCTGGCGGGCGGGCTTGTCGGCTCGTCCATCGGCGTGCTGCTGTTCAACATGCTGCAAAGGCTGGGCCAGGTCGATCTGGTGGTGCAGCTTTGCTATGTCATCTTTCTGGGCCTGATCGGCGGGATGATGTTTCAGGAAAGCCTGCGCGCCCTGCGCCGCACGCGGGTCAGCGGCCCGATCAAGCCGATGCGGCGGCATCAGCATGGCTGGGTGCATAAATGGCCGCTGAAAATCAAGTTCCGCGCCTCGGGCCTTTATATCAGCTCGATCCCGGTGCTGCTGGTCGGCGCGGCGGTCGGCGTTCTGGCCGCGATCATGGGCGTGGGCGGCGGTTTCATCATGGTGCCGGCGATGATCTACCTGCTGGGCATGCCGACCAAGGTGGTCATCGGCACCTCGCTGTTCCAGATCACCTTCCTGTCGGCCTATACGACGCTGATGCATGCGGTATCCTCGAACACGGTGGATGTCATGCTGGCGGTGCTGCTGATCGTCGGCGGCGTCGTCGGCGCGCAGATCGGCACGCAGCTGGGCACCCGCCTGCGGGCCGAGCAATTGCGCATCCTGCTGGCGCTGCTGGTGCTGGCGGTCTGCGCCAAGCTGGCGCTGGACCTGTTCCTGCGCCCGGACGAGCTTTATTCCGTCACCACGGGATTGCTGCAATGACCCGGCCTCTTGTCCCGTTGCTGCTGACCGCCCTGCTGGCCATCGCGCTGCCGGCACGGGCGCAGGATGCCGCGCCCGAATCGCCCGAGAAGGAACCGCCGGAAAAGATCGTGGCCGGGATTTCGCGCGAGAATATCGACATCACCACCAGCTTCGACGGGTCCGAGATCATCATCTACGGCGCCGTCAAGCGACAGGCCCCGATTCCCGCCGACGATCCGCTGGACGTCGTCGTCGCCGTCGCCGGCCCGTCCGAGGCGGTGACCGTGCGCCACAAGGAACGCAAGCTGGGCGTATGGGTGAATACCGGCCGCGTCGATATCGGGGCCGCACCGAATTTCTATGTCATCGCCTCGACCCGGCCGCTGCATCTGATCCTGACGCCGCAGCAGGATCAGGTGCATCGCATTTCCGTACCGCTGGTCATGCGCAGCTTTGCCGGCCCGCTGGAGGTCGAGGACGCCGTTCCCTATACCGAGGCGCTGGTCCGCCTGCGCCAGAATTCGGGCTATTACCGGCAGGACAACGGCGCCGTGCGGCTGGTCGAGAATACGCTGTTCCGGGCCGATGTCCGCCTGCCCTCGAACCTGATCGAGGGCGCCTATAGCGCGCGCATCTTCCTGTTGCGCGGGGGCGAGGTGCTCGACACATTCCGCGCGCCGATCGAGGTGCGCAAGGTCGGGCTGGAGCGGTGGTTGTATCGGCTGGCGCTGGAATATCCCTTTGTCTACGGGATCATGTCGCTGGCCATCGCGATTGCGGCGGGCTGGGGCGCGTCGGCCGCCTTCCGGCAGTTCCGGCGCAACTAGCCGCGCCGGAACGGTCCCATTTCGGTCAGCAGGGCCATCTCCTGGCCGACGGCGTCGCGCTCGCGGCGCAGGTAGTCCGCGATGGCCTTGTGAAAGCCCTCGTCGGCGACCCAGTGCAGGGAATGGGTCTGGCTGGGCATGTAGCCGCGCGCCAGCTTGTGCTCGCCCTGCGCGCCGGCCTCGACCCGCGCCAGCCCCTGCGCGATCGCCCAGTCGATGGCGCGGTGATAGCACAGTTCGAAATGCAGATGCGGGTGATCCTCGATACAGCCCCAGTAACGGCCGTATAGCGCATCGCGCCCGATCAGGTTCAGCGCGCCGGCGATGGGGCGGCCGTCACGCTCGGCCAGGACCAGCAGGCAATCGTCGCGCATCGTGTCGTGCAGGATGTCGAAGAACGCGCGCGTCAGATAGGGGCTGCCCCATTTGCGCCCGCCGGTATCCTGATAGAAATGCCAGAACGCATCCCAATGCGCGGGCAGGATCTCGTCGCCGCGCAGGCTGCGGATGCTGCCGCCAAAGGCCTGCGCGCGTTCGCGTTCCTTGCGGATCGCCTTGCGCTTGCGCGAGGACAGCCGGCCCAGGAAATCGTCGAAGGCCGCATAGCCGTCATTCTGCCAGTGGAACTGTTCGCTGGCCCGGCTCAGATAGCCGACCTCTTCGCCAAGCGCCGCCTCGGCCGCGCTGCAAAAGGTGACATGCGCGCCCGACAGGCCGGATTGCCGCGCCACCTGCGCCATGGCCTGCAGCAGCGCGCCCTGCACCGCCGGAATCGCGGATATCAGCCGCGGCCCGGTCACCGGGGTGAAGGGCACCGCGCATTGCAGTTTCGGGTAATAGCGCCCGCCCGCGCGTTCATAGGCATGCGCCCAGGCGTGATCGAAAATATATTCGCCCTGGCTGTGGGTCTTGACATAGCAGGGCGCGACGCCCGCCACCTTGCCATCCAGCCGCGCGATCAGGTGGCTGGGATGCCAGCCGGTCCCTTCGCCAACCGAGGCCGAGGCCTCGAGCGCGGCCAGAAAGCGATGCGTGGTGAACGGGTTCGCATCCGCCCCGCAGCCATCCCATTCGGCCGGGTCGATGCCAGAGATCGCGGACAGGACGGAGACGGTCAACTCGCTCATGCCGGCAAGATAGGCGTCCCGCCCGGCTTTGTCAGCGCCCGCCGGTAACTTCCACGTTTGTGCCGGTGACATGGCAGGCCGGTCACGACCCTTGCGCTGCTCATATTCTCCCCTCCCCCGACAGGCTGTCAGGACAGGCGCGGCAGATAGCCCTCGAAGGTGATATTGTCGGCCACGCGCCGCGCCTCGGCCTCTTGTCCGGGCGAGCGGATGGTCCAGCTCAGCACCGGCACGCCGCGCGCCTTCAGCGCCAGCAGGGCCGGGTTTTGCAGATCCTTGCGGTCATGCGATACGAATACGGCGCCCACCCGGTCGAAATCCGCGATCCGGGCCAGATGTTCGCGCCTCGGCCGATCCAGCGCCGGCCAGTCCAGGGCCGAATAGCCGCAGGTCACCAGCCCCGCCGGCACGCCGGGCGCCGCCTTGTGAAATGCCGCGACCGTATGCGGGTTGAAGGACATCACCGCCACCGGGCCGGCATAATCGGCCAGCAAGCCGGCCACGCTGTCCTGCAGGTCCCCCACCGCCTCGGTCGAGCGCAGGCTCTGATCCTTGATCTCGATCAGCAGAGGGACCCTGCCGGCCACCTCGGCCAGCATTTCGCGCAGGGTCGGGATGGGCTGATCCGTGCCCATGAGCCGCAATTCCGCCAGCGCCGCGCGGTCAAGATCGGCAAGCCGGCCCCGGACGCCGGTCAGGCGCGGCAGGTCATCGTCGTGAAACACCATCGCCGTGCCGTCGCCGGCGCGCTGGATGTCGCATTCGATGCCGTAACCCGCCGCGATGGCGGCGCGAAAGGCCGCCATGCTGTTTTCCGGCACGCCCGGCCCGTGCAAACCGCGATGGGCGATCGGCAGGCGCAGAAAACCCGGATGCAGCGGCATCACTCGATCTCGAATATGCCGTCGATCTCGACCGCCACGCCCAGGGGCAGCGCCGGGGCGGATACGGCGGCGCGGGCGTGCCGGCCCTTGTCGCCGAACACCTCGACCATCAGGTCCGAGCAGCCATTGACCACCTTGGGCTGATCGGTGAATTCGGGCGTCGAGTTCACGAAAGCGCCCAGCCGGACCACACGCCTGACCCGGTCCAGCGACCCCAGTGCCGCGCGCGCCTGTGCCAGCAGGGCCAGCCCGCAGCTGCGCGCGGCCCCGGCCCCGTCCTCGACCGTCAGATCGGCGCCCAGCCGGCCCTTGACCGTGCTGATCTGCCCCGAGACGTAAAGCAGATCGCCCGAGATCACATAGGGCACGTAATTCGCCGCAGGGGCCGGCGCGTCCGGCAATTCGATCCCCAGTTCGGCCAGCCTTGTCTCGATTGTCATGCCATTCCCCTACCAGTCGATGAAATCGCGGAAATCGTTCAGCAAAACGCGCCAGATGTCCAGCGCATCCTTGAAATTCCGGCGCCCGATACCTTCGCCGGTCAGCCCGATATCCATCTCGATGAAGGGATCGCCGTCGCGATCCAGATAGACCCGGCCAAAGCGCCGCTCGCGGTTCCACAGATTGGCCATCTCGATCGGCAGGGGCGCGTCCAGCTGAAACCCGGCCGAAAACTGCATCGCGGCACAGGTCGCCTGACAATCGAAGAAATGGACGCGAAAGAGCACATCGTCAATCCGGCTTTCCAGCATCGGATCGCCCTTGTTATCGGCCAGCTGCGTCACCCGCAGACCGGTATCGGCCATCATGCGCTGTATCAGGTCGGGGTCGCCCCGCACCTGCGCCGCCACGACAGAGCTGGCCAGCATCAGCGCAACCGGAAAAAGAATCAGGACACGCATGCACGCCTCCACACCACAGCGCGCAGATAGCGCAAACGATGTCAGGCGACCAGAGCCTCGGCGCGCTTCAGATCGACGCTGACCAGCTGGCTGACGCCCTGTTCCACCATGGTCACGCCGAACAGCCGGTCCATGCGCGACATGGTGACGGCGTGGTGTGTGATCACAAGAAAACGGGTATCGGTGCGGCGCGTCATCTCGTCCATCAGATCGCAGAAACGGGTCACGTTGGCGTCGTCCAGCGGCGCATCCACCTCGTCCAGAACGCAGATCGGGGCGGGATTGGCCAGAAAGACGGCAAAGATCAGCGCCAGCGCGGTCAGCGTCTGTTCGCCCCCCGACAGCAGGCTCAGCGTGCTGAGCTTCTTGCCCGGCGGCTGGCACATGATTTCCAGACCTGCCTCAAGCGGGTCGTCGGATTCGACCAGCACCAGCCGCGCCTCGCCACCGCCGAACAGATGCGTGAACAGCGTGGTGAAATTGGCGTTCACCGTGTCGAAGGCGGCCAGCAGTCGCTCGCGCCCCTCGCGGTTCAGGCTGGCAATGCCCTGGCGCAGCTTGCGGATCGCCTCGGTCAGGTCGTCTTTCTCGCCGCCCAGGCGGCCCCGTTCCTCGTCCAGTTCGCGCTTGTCCTCTTCGGCACGCAGGTTGACGGCGCCAAGCGCGTCGCGCTGCTGGCGCAGGCGGGCGACGCGGTCCTCAAGCTCGGTGGGGGCGATTTCCTCGACCTCGCCCAGCGATTCCAGCAGCGCCTGCGGGGTGGTTTCGGCCTCTTCACCGATGCGCGCGCGGGCGCCGGCCTCGGCCTCGATGGCGGCTTCGGCGCGGGCTTCGCGTGCGGCGCGGGTCTCGCGCGCCTCCGAGGCGCGGCGCTCGGCCTCGCGTTCGGCCTCCGAGGTGGCGCGCAGGGCCTGATCGGCGGCGGCAAGCCTGTCGCGGGCGGCGGCCAGCCGCGCCTCGGCCTTGCCCTCGGCCTCGGTCAGGATGCCGCGGCGCTCGGCCAGGATCTCGGGCTGGGCCTCGGCCTCTTCCAGTTCCCCGGCGGCCTGATCGCGGCGGTTGGCCAGTTCGCGGGCGCGGGTGCCGGCCTGATCCAGACGCAGCCGCCAGCCGGATTCCTCCTTGGCGATTTCCTGCAGGCGGCGGATGCGGGCATTCGCCTCGCGCTTCAGTTCATCCAGCGCGCCGCGCCGGGTCATGGTGGCGATGCGCGCCGCCTCGACCCCGGTGCGGGCATGTTCGACGGCATCGGCCGCCGCCGCGCGGTCGGGCAGATCGGCCAGCGCGCGCTCGGCCTCGGAGAGCCGGGCACGGGCATCGCCCATATCCTCGCGGTGGCGGGCCAGTTCCGCGCGAGCGGATTCGGCGCGGCTTTGCGCCATGGACAGGTCCGATTCGGCGCGCGTCACGGCGCGGGCGGCATCGGACAGACCGCGCTCGGCCTCGCGCCGCGCGTCGCGGGCGCGTTTCTCGGCCTCGGTCGCGGCGGAGAGCCGGTCGCGCAGCGCCTGATGGGTCGCGCCCGCATCCTCGGCCCGGGCCTGCGCCGCTTCGGCCTGCCCGGTCATTTCGGCAAGCTGGTTGACCTTTTGCAGATGCAGCGCGGCCGAGGACGAGGCTTCGCCCGCCATCACTCGCATCCCGTCCCAGCGGAACAGATCGCCGTCGCGCGTGACCAGCCGCTGACCGGGGGCCAGCGATTCCTGCAACGCGGCGCCGGTCGCGGCATCGGCGACCAGCCCGACCTGCGACAGGCGGCGGGCCAGCGCATCCGGCCCCTGAACATGCGGGGCCAAGGGCTGGGCGTCCCCGGGCAGCGCCTGCACCGAGCCATAACCCGGCAGCGCGTGCCAGCCCGAGCCATCCTGCGCCAGCCCGGCGGAAAGATCGTCGCCAAGCGCCGCGCCAAAGGCCGTTTCATAGCCCCGCGCCACGCGCACAAGGTCCAGAATGGATTTGCCGCCGCTGCCGCCGCGCTCGACCAGCCGCCGCAGCGCCGCCATTTCCGCATTCAGGGCCGAGACCTCGCCCTCGGCCTCGGCGCGGGCGGCGCGGGCGGCGGATTCCCCGGCCTCAAGCTCGCCGCGCGATTCCTCGGCGGCGGCAAGGGCGTCCTCGGCGGTCTCGACACGCTCACGGGCCTCGTCCTGCGCCTCTTCGGCGGCGGCGCGGGCGGTTTCGGCCCCCTCGCCAGCCTCGGCCGCGCGGGCAGCAGTGGCCTCGGCCTCGGCGGCGGCGCGGGTGGCGCGGTCCAGCATCTGGCGCAGGTCATGCACCAGACGCTCGGCCGACTGGTGGCGGGCGGCCAGACGGGCGGATTCGTCGGTCAGCTCGGCCAGCTTGCCCTCGACCTCGCGCAGCGCCTCGGCGGCCTCATCCGCGGCATCGGCGGCCGCCTCAAGGCGTTCCTCATGCCCCTGCCCGGCCTTGTCCAGCTCGCGCTTTTCCCATTCCAGCCGCTCGATCACCTCGCCGGCATCGTGGTTCAGCGCAGCTTCGCGTTCGATATCGCGGTCCAGCTGGGCAATGCGCGCCAGCAGGGTCTGGATTGCCTGGGCGGCGCGGGATTCGGCCTCGTCCAGGGCCTCGCGCTCGACGGTGGCGCGGGACAGGATGGCGGCGGCGACCTGTTCCTCTTCGCGCAGGGGCGGCAGATGCGCTTCGGCCTCTTCGCGGGCGGCGATGGCGTGGCGGGCAGCGGCCTCGGCGCCGGATGCGGCGGCGATGGCGGCGCGCAGGGCCTCGGCGGCCAGATCGCGGGATTTCTCGGCCTCGGCCCAGCGGCGATAGAGCAACTGCCCCTCGGCCAGACGCAGGGCGGCGCCGATCTCGCGATAGCGGGCGGCGGCGCGGGCCTGGCGGGCGAGGCTGGCGGCCTGCGCCGAAAGTTGCTCCAACGTGTCGTCGACACGGGTCAGGTTGTTTTCGGCCCCGTTCAGCTTCAGCTCGGCCTCGTGCCGGCGCTGGTACAGGCCCGAAATCCCCGCCGCCTCTTCCAGAATCCGGCGCCGCGCCTTGGGCTTGGCATTGATCAGTTCGGAGATCTGCCCCTGCCGCACCAGCGCCGGCGAATGCGCCCCGGTCGAGGCATCGGCGAACAGCATCTGCACGTCGCGGGCGCGCACCTCCTTGCCGTTGATGCGATAGGCCGAGCCGGCATCGCGGGTGATCCGGCGCGAGATATCCAGCGAATCGGCATTGTTCACCGCCTCGGGCGCCAGGCGCTGCGAATTGTCGATGGTCAGCGTCACCTCGGCATGGCCGCGCGCCGAGCGGCGCGAGGTGCCGGCGAAGATCACATCCTCCATCCCCTCGCCGCGCATGGCCGTGGGGCGGTTTTCGCCCATGACCCAGCGCAGCGCCTCAAGCAGGTTGGACTTGCCGCAGCCATTCGGGCCGACCACGCCGGTCAGCCCCTCGTGAATGACCAGATCGGTCGGATCCACGAAGCTCTTGAAGCCATTCAGTCGCAGCCGGTCGAAACGCAATGGGGGTCCATCCTGTGCCGTAAATGTCACGAGTTTTGGCGATCAGGACAGCCGAGTCAACCGAAACCACAATATATTGTCGACGGAACGCAGTTTTCCACAATATTTGAGGGATCAACACAAGAGCCCCCGCCTGCTAATCTGACGCCATGATTCCAGCGCTTTGCATCATCCTGAGCTTTCAGCTGATCGGTGAGGTCGCCGCCCGCGGCCTGGGCCTGTCGCTGCCCGGCCCGGTGCTGGGCCTGCTGCTGCTGGTCCTGTCCTGCAGCCTGCGGCCACCGCTGGCCGATCTGCTGCGGCCGGTGGTCGGCACCCTGCTGGGCAACCTGTCGCTGTTCTTCGTGCCGGCGGGCGTGGGTGTCGTCGCCCATCTCAGCCAGTTCCGGCAGGACGGCATCGCCATCGCCATCGCGGTCATGGTCTCGACCGTGCTGGCGATCGCGGTCGGCGCGCTGGTCTTTCGCGCCGTGCTGAAGTGGACGGGAGGGTCCGAGCAATGACCGATGCCGCCCTGATCTGGAGCTATCTCACCCAGGAGCCGCTGCTGTGGCTGACGGCGACGCTGGTCGCCTATTGGCTGGGCGATACGTTTTTCCGCCGCATGGACCGGCAAAGCTGGGCCAACCCGGTGCTGACCGCGGTGATCGTCCTGGCGCTGCTGCTGGGGGTTACCGGCACCAGCTACCAGACCTATTTCGAGGGCGCGAAATTCGTGCATTTCATGCTGGGCCCGGCGACGGTCGCACTGGGAATGCCGCTTTACGACAATCTCAAGCGCCTGCGCTGCTCGGCGCTGCCGCTGGTGGCGGCACTGCTGGCCGGATCGCTGACCGCGATCCTGTCGGTCCTGCTGATCGCCCGGACCTTCGGCCTGTCCGATATCATGCTGGCCAGCCTGGCGCCGAAATCGACCACCGCCCCGGTCGCCATCGGCATCGCCGAAGGGCTGGGCGGCGATCCCACCATCACCGCCGTTCTGGTGCTGCTGACTGGCATTTTCGGCGCCATCGTCGCGACGCCGGTGCTGAACGCGCTGAAGATACGCGACTGGCGGGCGCGCGGCTTTTCGCTGGGCGTCGCCGCGCATGGGATCGGGACCGCGCGCGCCTTTCAGGTCAATGAAACCGCCGGCGCCTTTGCCGGGATCGGGATGGGGCTGAACGCCGTGCTGACGGCAATCATCGCGCCGCTGGTCCTGCGCCTGTTCCTGTAGCGCGGGCGCACGCCCGCGCGGAGTGACACGCCGTCGCTATCACCCCTCGGCGGCGGGCGCCGGGGCGGGCTGGTCCTCGTCCAGCGACCGCAGGCGCAGCCGCTCGATCAGGACATAGATCACCGGGGTCAGCAGCAGCGTCAGCACGAAGGCCAGGCTCAGCCCGCCGACGATCACCGCACCGATCGCCCTGCGGCTTTCGGCCCCGGCGCCCGTGGCCGTGGCCAGCGGCACTGCGCCCAGAACCGTGGCGATGGTGGTCATCAGGACCGGGCGCAGCCGTGTCACCGCGCCTTCGCGGGCGGCCTCGGCCAGCGGCCGGCCGGCGAGGCGCAGCTGATTGGCGAATTCGACGATCAGGATGCCGTTCTTGGCCATGATGCCGATCATCAGGATCATGCCCACCTGCGAAAAGATGTTCACCGTGCCGCCGGTCAGATACAGCGTCACCACCGCGCCGCCCAGCCCCAGCGGCACGGTCAGCATGATGGTCAGCGGCGTGCGGAAGCTTTCGAACTGCGCGGACAGCACCAGGAACACGATGGCCAGCGCCAGGACAAAGACCATCGCGATGCCGCCGGAACTCTCCAGGTAATCGGCGGCGCGCCCCTCCCATGCCAGCACGGCGCCGGCGGGCAGTTCCTGCACCGCCTGCTCGACAATGGCCATGGCGGTGGTCAGATCCAGCCCCTCGGTCAGGTCGGCCTCCATCTCGACCGAGATCAGCCGGTCGTAGCGGTTGATCTCGGGCGTGGTGGCGCCGGTCTCGATACTGGCAAATGCCGAAAGCGGGATCAGATCGCCGCGCTCGTTTCGCAGGAGCACGGCCAGCATGTCCTGCACCGAATCGCGATCCTCGGGCGAGGCCTGCAGGATGACCGGGTATTGCCGCCCGTCGCTGGTATATTCCCCGACCTCGCGCGAGGCGAACAGCACCTGCAGTGTCTGCGCGACGGTCTGCGCGTCCAGCCCCAGATCCTGCGCGCGATTGCGGTCTATCGACAGATCCGCGCCGGGCTGATTGGCCGAAAAGCCGACCTCGACCGAGGCAAGACGGCTGTCCTCCTCGAGCCTCGCCGCCATCTGCGCGGCCCATTCCGAGGTGCGCTCCATATCCGGGCCGCCCAGCATCCAGCGGATATTGCCGACCGCGCCGCCGATGCCCAGCCCGCCCGAGGCGCGAACGAAGGTCGCGACCTCGGAGATCCCGGTCAGCTGCGGCCGCAACTGCGCGACCAGATCATCGGCAGAGACCTGCCGTTCGTCCCATGGCGCCAGATCGATGAACAGCATCGCGCGGCGCATTTCGCCCCAGCTGCCGACAATGGTGGTGACATTTTCGACGATGCCCTGATCGCGCAGGGGCTCCAGCAGGGCCTCGACCCGGCGGGTTGCGGCATCAGTATAATCGAGGCTCGACCCCTGTGGCGCGGATACGAAGATCTGCACCTGACCGCGATCCTCGGCCGGGGTCAGCTCGCGCGGCAGGTATTGATAGATGGTGACCGAGGCGGCCACGGCAAAGGCGGTAATGGCAAGGATCGCGAGCGGCCGCGCGATCATCCGTTCCAGCGCCGCACCGTAGATATGTTCCAGCCAGCGGATCACCCGGTCCATGGCGCGGGTGAGCAGGCCGGGGCGCTCCTCGCGCGGCATGACCCGCGCGGCAAGCACCGGCGAGAGCGTCAGGGCGACAAAGCCGGACACCGCGACCGCGACCGCGAGCACGATGCCGAATTCCGCGAAAAGCAGGCCGATTTCGCCCTGCATGAAGCTGACCGGGATAAAGACCGCGATCAGCACCGCGGTCGTGGCGATGACCGCGAAACTGACCTGTGCAGCGCCGGCGCGCGCCGATTCGGCCCGCGACTTGCCCATCGCGCGGTGGCGCTGGATGTTTTCCAGCACCACGATGGCGTCATCGACCACCAGGCCGATGGCCAGGATCAGCGCGAACAGGGTCAGGATATTGATCGAATAACCAAGCGCCATCATCGACAGCGCCGCGCCCAGGGCCGAGATCGGGATGGTCACGACCGGCACCATCGACAGCCGGACCGAGCCCAGGAACAGGAAGATCACCGCCGTGACCAGCGCCACCGCCTCGGCGAATACCTTGAGCACCTGCTCGATCGAGCTTTCGATGAAAATGGCCTCGTCCGAGGTGATCCTGAGCGCCATGCCTTCGGGCAGGGTCGGGCGGATACGATCCAGCTCGGCCCTGACGGCTGTGGAAATCGCGATGGTATTGGCCTGCGCCTGCTGCTGCACGCCCAGCCCCAGCGAAACCAGCCCATTGGCGCGAAAGAACGATTCGCGCTGCTCGGGGCCTTCCTCGATCATCGCCACGTCGCCCAGACGCAGCGGCCGGCTGCCGTCATTGCGGATCACCATCTGGCGAAAGCTGTCCGCCGAGGTGAAACGGGTCTGCGCCAGCACCTGCAACTGCCGGGCGCCGGTCTCGATCTCGCCCGCCGGCAGTTCCAGATTGTTGGCCTGCAACGCAGTGATGATATCGCCGGTGGTGATGCCATGCGCGGCCATCCGGGTCTGGTCCAGCCAGATCCGCATCGAGGGCGAGCGTTCGCCAAAGATCGCGGTATTCGCCACGCCCGGCAGCCGCCCCAGCCGGTCGACCAGGAAACGGTCGGCATAATCCGACAGCTCGACCGGCGTCATGGCCGAGCTGGACAGGCTCAGCCGGATGACCGGATCGCTTTCATTGTCGTTCTTTTCGACCCGCGGACGGTCGGCCGCTTCGGGCAGCTGGTTGACCACCCGGTCGACGGCATTGCGCACGTCATTGGCCGCCGTCTCGATATTGCGGCCGGGGTCGAAGGTCATCACCGTGCGCATGCGGCCGCGCTCGGATTCGCTGGACATCGAGGTCATGCCGGAGATTCCGGCCAGCGCGCCCTCGATGACCGAGGTGACCTGACTGTCCACCACATCCGGCGCGGCGCCGGTATAGGCGACCGAGACGGTGATCGAGGCGGATTCCACCTGCGGCAGTTCGCGCACCGGCAGCCGGGTCAGCGCCATCGCCCCGATCAGCACGATCAGCAGGTTCAGCACCGTTGCGGTGACCGGGCGGCGCAGCGAGAAATCGGGCAGGCTCATCCGCCTTCTCCCGTGACGGGGGCCGCTTTCGGGGTCGCCGCGACCTCGGGCGGTTGTAGCTGCGGCCGTTCCTCGATCGCCATGCCGGGGGCGATGCGATGCAGGTTGGTCACGATCACCCGCGCCGAGGGTGGCAGGCCCGAGGTCACCTCGACCCGGCCGTCGCGCTGCTGGCCGGTGGTGATCGAGACCCGCCGGACCACGCCGTCCTGCGCCACCATGACATAGGTATTCGCGCCCTCGACCGTCAGGGCGCGTTCCGGGACCGCGGGGTTGCGGCGTTCGCCCATCAGCAATTCGGCCTGCAGGAACATGCCGCCGGACAGCGCCCGGTCGTCATTCTCGATCCGGGCCTTGAGCGCGATCGAGCGGGTGGCGGCATCGACGCGGGTGTCGATGCGGCTGATCCCCGCCCGGAAGATCCGGCCGGGCCAGGCGGCCGAGGTCAGATCGACCTGCTGCCCCGGCCGCAGGCGCGGCAGCAGGGCCTCGGGGACGCTGAAATCCACCTCGATCACCGACAGATCGTCCAGCGTGGTGATGATGGTCGAGGTTTCGACCATCTGCCCTTCGACCAGATCGGTCAGCCCGACGATGCCGGAAAATGGCGCGCGCAGGCTGCGGTCGTCCAGCGCGATCCGGGCGCGGTCGCGCTCGGCCTCGGCGCGCAGCAGGGTCGCGCGGGCGGTCTGATAGGCCGCGTCCGAGGCGCTGCCGCTGCGATTGAGCTTTTCCTGCCGGGCAAAGGCGGCCTGCGCCTCGGCCAGCGTCGCCTCGGCGGATTTCAGGTCGGCCTGTTCCGCGCGGTCGTCCAGCAGCAGGAGCACCTGCCCCGCCTCGACGCTGTCGCCCGACTCGAACCGGATCTCCGCGATGCGGCCGCTGGATTCGGGCACCAGTTCCAGCGCCTGGCGGGCGCGGGCGGTGCCGACGGCACGCACCCTTTCGGCAAATGTCTCGACCCCGGCGGCAACGGTTTCCACCACCAGCGGATCACGGTTGCCGCCCGGGCCAAGCATCGCGGTCTGTTCGCCCTGCCTGGCCAGGATGCGGTCGGTCAGGTACATACCGCCGCCGGCCGCGGCCAGCACCACGATAAGGGTCAGAATGATCTTGACGATCCGCATCACGTTATCCTTGTCGCGGCCCGGCCGGCTGGCGCAGGTGGCTTGTTTCCCGGCCCATGGCAAGGCAGCCGGGCGTGACCGGCCGTCGCATGGGCTCCATGCCGCCGCAAGCCGTCTTGGCGCTGCCTGTTCTGGCGCTGCTCAGTTTTCATTCGATCAGGTTGCCCAAAACCGATTCGGTTCCTCATTCGCATCGTAACATAGCGACATGAACGGAAACGGAGTCCTAACGGGCAGCGACGCGCCGCCGATCGTGATCGGCGCGCTCCGCAGGCGGGCGGCCAATAAAAAAGGCCCGGCGATCATGATCGCCGGGCCCGGTTTTTCTGAAATCGCCGTGACTTACGACTTGGGCGTGATGCGCCAGATGCGGTCGCCCGCCTCGTCGTTTTCGCCGCGCGACTTGTTCACGGCCCAGACATTGCCCTTGCCATCGGCGCGCAGCTGGTTGGGCAGGCTGCCGGCATCCAGATTGGCCACGATCTGGCCCTGGGTGTCGACCACGGTGATCGTGCCCGCGCCGCGATTGGCGACATAGGCCAGACGGCTGACCGGGTCGAAGGCGACGTTCAGCGCGCCCGCGCCCACCGGCACGTCATGCAGCACCTCGCCGGTTTCCGCCTTGACGATCAGCAGATTGTCGGTGCCCTGCGAGGCGGCGAAGATCAGCCCCTCCTGCGGGTCATAGGCGGCGCCGGAAACGCCCTTGGTGCCGGGCAGCGCGATCACCTTGACCTCGCCCGAGGCCAGGTCGATCAGCGCCGCTTCGGGCGTGGTCAGGCTGACGGTCACCAGCTTGCCGCCCTTTTCGTCCAGATCCAGCGACATGGAGGAAAATTCCTCGCCCCGGACCTGCGTTTCGATCTCGATCGGCTCGAGCTGTTCCAGCGTTGCGGTGTCAAAGACCTGGATGGTCGGGGTAAAGGTGGCGCTGGCATAGGCGCGGTTGTTCGCCTCGTCCACGACGATGTCGCGCGAATGGACCACCGCGCCCACGTCGAACTGCTTGACCAGCGACAGATCGTCCTGCTTGTAGACCGCGATCGTGTCCTGGCGGGTATTGCTGACCCAGACATTGCCGTTCGCATTGTCCACCTCGACGCCATAGACGGCGAAGACGCCGCCTTCGCGCCCGTCCGGGCGGGCGCGAAGGCGGCGTCTTCGCCGTCTATGGCGTCGAGGTGGAC
>NZ_JRKN01000003.1 GCF_000763905.1 Paracoccus halophilus | reverse complement strand
CGAAGCTGCGCCATGTCTTCGCGGACGGAGGATATGCAGGACCAAAACTGCGCGAGGCTCTGATCGGTATTGGCCGCTGGACCATCGAGATCGTCAAACGATCCGACGCGGCGCAAGGCTTCGAGGTCCTGCCCCGAAGGTGGGTCGTGGAGCGCACCTTCGCCTGGCTGGGGAGATGCCGCAGGCTGGCAAAGGATTGGGAGAAATCCATCGAGAGCGCAGAGGCATGGGTTCTCATCGCACATATCAGGCGCATGACCAGGGCAATCGCAACAGATTGAAATCATTCATCTCGTTTTGAATCTGGCTCTTAGGATCGGCCGAAGCAGGAACAGGGCCAGTGCCAGTGCGAAGAATCCGACCAGTGCGATACGGGTCAACCCGTTCAGATCGAGTTGCGAGAGCAACCCGCCCCGGCTGGCAAGTGTCCCGGCTTCGGTAAGCGATGCAAAGGGAAGCGACTTCACGGTGATCGCATCCCCCCGAGTCTCATCGAAACCGACGGCTGCGGCAACAAGTTCACGAATTGACTGAAGATCGGCCTCTTCCCGCGGAGCCAGCGTTATCAGCCCGTCCGCACCGTTTTGCGGAACGCCATTAATCAGGACCGCGACCGTTAGACGGCGGGTCGAGCCGGGCTGGCGCGAAACTTCACGGGTGACAGTACTGACCTCGAAATTGGATCTTTGCCGGGTTTCGGAACGGGACGATTGGCTTCGGTCGCCATCCTCGTCTTGCCCCTCGGGCAGATTCGAAGCGGCTGTTACAGCACCTTTTTGAGAGTTGCTGCTCTGATCGGTGGTTTCTTCGCTTTCCTGCGCGATCAAGGCGCGCTCTTGGGGATCGAAGCGCTGCTCGGTAAGTCGTTCGGTTTCTGTCACCACGTCCAGGTTGAGTTCGACAATCGCATTTCCCGGACCGACATGGGCTTCCAGAATCCGTTCGACGTTGCGCTTGATCTCGGTCTCGCGGTCCTTGCCCGCGAATCCCTCGCCTGAAGATACAACTCCAAGCTCGCTGTCGATGACCGTCACGCTATCCGCCGCCATTCCAGGCACGCCGGAGGATACCATGAATTTTAACGCCTCGGATTGCGCCTTGCTGAGGGGGGCGCCTGTTGTCGAAACCGTGACCGAGGCGCTCGGCAGGCTATCACGGCGATATCCACGCCCATTCGGCACGGCAAGATGTACGCGCGCCGTCTCAACATTCGGCAGAGCCAGGATCGTGCGGGCAAGTTCGCCCTCTTTGGCGCGCCAATAGGCCGCATCGAACATCTGCGAAGTGGTGCCAAAGCCCGACATGCCATCCAGTATTTCGTAGCCCGCGCCACTTGCTGCAGGCAGCCCCTCGCCAGCAAGCGTCATTCGCAGTTCATCGCGACGGCTTTGCTCAACCCAGATCGAATCGCCTCGGATTTCGTAGGGGATGCCAGATCTTTCGACAGCCGCCATAACCGCGCCCGACTGCTTGGCCTCCAAACCGGAATAAAGCAATGCCATTCCCGGACGGCTGGCGAACCACGACAATGTGGTGATCGCCAGAAATGTAAACAAAAAAGCAACAACAAGAAGTGCTCGTTGCTTCGTGCTTCTTTCGCGCCAGTAGTGTTGCAGCTTCAGCAAAACCGTTCCCTTCGAATCAGTTTTTCCTTGTTGGGTCCTTCATGGCACAACGGCGATTAAGAATTGGTTAGTCCCGGAATGATATTCAGTCGACAGATCGACGGAGAATCACCATGGCCGACGTCACAGATATAGTTGAGGAAAAAGAGACCGGCGCGGGCCTGCGTCGAATGCTACTGTTGGCCGGCCTGCTTGTCGGCGCAGCCGCAGGTGGCTTTGCGTCCACCTATCTGGGTTTCTGGTCGCCGGCGGATATCATTGCCGCCGGGGAAGAAAAATCTGCGGAAGAAGGTGGATACGCGGAGGAATTCGTGGATTTGCCGCAAATCGTTCTGACGCTTTCGGGCTCGGAAATGCGTATGATTGTCATGACGATCAAGGTCGAGACAGATTCAACTCACCGCGCAGAGGTAGAGCACCTGACGCCTCGCCTGCTGGACAGCTTTAATAGCTTTCTTTCTGATGTTGATCCATCGGCTTTTGAGCGCCGCGGGATCCTTGACATTATCAGGAACGAGCTAGCGACCCGGGCGGTATACGTCCTTGGGAAAAGCGCATTTACCGACTTGCTCATCACGGAGTTCCGCATTCAATGACAATCGCGCAGATTTTACAAACCTTGCTGATTACTTTCACCGTCGGCCTTGCATTTTTCTGCTTTGCGCTGGCGCGCCGGCTCAGAATGCTGAATGATTTGGAAAATGGTCTGGGCGGAGCCATCGCGGTGATGACCAGTGAAATCAGCCGGCTGGAAAATTCGATCATCTTGGCCAAAGCCGAGGCGATGCGCGCTACCCGCTCTCTTTCGGAGGAAATAGAAAGAGCCAAGGAAGAGCGTGCCTTCTTGGCGCTGAATAAAAAGTTAAATGAAAACATCGCGACGCGTCCCTCGCGACTTCAACGCCGTCGTCGGCGTGAGGAGGCTTGATATTATGCGCAGGCCGATACTTTCTATTCTGGGCAGCGTAATGGTGTTGGCTGCAGCGGCGCAAGGCGTCATGTTGGTGGATGGTTCAGCGCGCCTGGCGGCGAATGCCGAACCTCCCGAGTTGTTGGCAGGGTGTATGGATGTTCCCGAGGTTGTCGCGCTGGCCGATACCTTACGGCAAAGATCCCAGCGAATGGACAGGTATATCCAGGAAATGGAGCGAAAAAAGGCTGAAATCGCCTTTGCCGAAAAGCAGCTGACGGAAAAGCTTGTCGAGCTACGCAAGCTAAGGCAGCTAAACGCTCGAAGAGATGCGGGTCAACAACAGGTTCAGAACGATGATATAGCCCGGTTGATAGCGGTTTATGATCAGATGAAGCCGGAGCAGGCGGCTATGGTTATATCTAATCTGCCTCCCGATTTTGCTGCGCAGATACTCGCGCGCGTGCAGCCTGAAACCGGCGCGCGGATCATGGCTTCGGTCGAGCCAGAGCGTGCGGCAGTACTCACGTCATATATGGGCGCAATCAGGATGTCAGGAGGCAGGTGAAACCATGTTTGGCATGATCGGCATTGTGGTAACCTTCGTGATGGTGTTCGGAGGTTATATTCTTGCGGGCGGAAAACTGGGTGTGATCATGCACTCATTGCCGTTTGAGCTGATGATGATTGGTGGTGCCGCAATCGGTTCGTTCCTGCTTTCGAATGAAACGTGCGTTATCAAACAATCGCTTTCTGGTATTGGGCGCAGTCTTAAGGGGACGCAATGGCATGAAACAGACTTGCAGGATGTGTTGTGTCTGCTTTTCCAACTGCTGCGCATTGCGCGCTCAAGCCCGGTCGAGCTTGAGGAGCATATCGAGAACCCCCATGAATCGCCGATTTTCCAGGCATACCCCAAGATTCTGGTGGATGAGCATGCCGTTGGCCTGATTGCTGATACGCTGCGTTCTACCAGTCTGAATTATGACGATCCCTATCAGGTCGAAGAGATGCTGTCGCAAAGAATCGGGTTGATGAACGAGGAGGCGATGCACGCTCCTCATGCGCTGCAAAACATGGCGGACGCCTTGCCCGCGTTGGGTATTGTGGCTGCGGTCTTGGGGGTGATCAAGACCATGAGCGCGATCGATCAGCCGCCAGAGGTTTTAGGCAAGATGATCGGTGGGGCTTTGGTCGGCACGTTCCTAGGGGTGTTTTTGGCCTATGCGATCGTGGCGCCTTTTGCGCAGCGGCTTTCGGCCGTGATAAAGCAGGATCAGGCGTTCTATGACGTGATAAAATCGGTATTGGTTGCAGGCCTTCACCAGCATGCGACCAACCTTTGCGTCGAGGTCGGGCGTCAAGCGGCGCCCGAACATGTGCGGCCTTCATTCAATGCGCTGGAAAATGTCCTGAAAGAACTCAAGAGGGCGTCGTGATTGCGCTCTTGCTGATCTCGGTCGCGCTGGCCAATGAGCCGAGCGAAACGCCGGTGACTCGCGAAGGATTGATCCGCGAAGTGACCAATTTGCTGCTGAACGGAGAAGCTTTGCCGCCCGATCTCGATGCACGCCTGATGGCTCTCGCACCGGCGGATCGCATTGAAGTGCTGATCTTTCTACGCCGGTCGGGAATGTTGACCGGCCCAAGCTGGAGTTCAGAGCGCCTTCTTGTTCCGGCCAGACCGGGAGATCCTTCCAGATGAGCATTGCCGAACAAGCCTCGGGCATGGCAGTGTCCATCCGACCACTTGCGATCACCGGCATTCTGGTACTCATTGTTTTGTCAATGGTTATTCCAATGCCTGCGGGGGTTCTTGATGTCGGAATAGCACTTTCCATTGCGACCGCGACTCTCGTTCTTGTCATGGCCTCGCTGGTTGAAAGACCGACGGACTTTCAGGCTTTTCCCGTCCTGTTGTTGGTATCTTTGCTGATTCGACTGTCGCTGAATATCTCGTCCACCCGCCTGATCCTGACCGATGGCCAAAACGGCCCCGCCGCGGCCGGACAGGTTATCAACGGTTTTGCCGAGTTTGTCGCCGGCGGATCGTTGCTGATTGGCCTGACGGTGTTCGGGGTAATCTCGGTGGTGAATTTTATGGTCATTACAAAGGGCTCTGGGCGCATGGCTGAAGTCTCGGCGCGCTTTGCGCTGGATTCGTTGCCTGGCAAGCAGTTGGCGATCGACGGTGATCTGAACTCGGGGGCGATTGATCACGAAGAGGCCAAGCGGCGCAGAAGCCGCGAGCAGCGTGAGATCAGCTTTTTTGGTTCGCTCGACGGCGCCTCGAAGTTCGTCAAAGGCGATGCCATCGCGGGTATCATGATCACTATGATCAACCTTTTCGTCGGTTTGGGTGCGGGGGTGTTCGTCCACTCGATGCCGGTTGGCGAGGCGCTCGAAACCTATTCCAAACTGACCATCGGTGACGGGTTGGTCAGTCAGATTCCGTCGCTGATTACCTCAATGGCGGCGGCATTGCTGCTGTCGCGCGGGGGCGCGACCGAAACCACCGCCGATCTGCTGTCTCAGCAATTGACAACGAACTGGCATGTTCCGGCCGTCGGCGCGGGCGGGATGATGATAGTCGGCCTGGTGCCGGGCATGCCCGCGCTGATCTTTCTGACCCTCGCGGCGTCTCTGGCAGCGGCGGCGTGGTTCATCCGAACGCGACAGGCTCAGTTCGAAGCCCAACCGGAATCGGTTAAGGAACAAGAGCTTGCGACACCCGTTAAGACACGAATCGGTGATGTTCTGGATACAGACGAATTGTGTATCGAAATCGGTGCCGGGCTGATTGTGAGCGCACTTGATGCCGGCCGTGGCCTTGGGCAAAGGATCACTAACCTGCGGCTGCATATCGCCAAGGCTTATGGCCTGATCCTGCCGGATGTCCGCATTACGGATGGTGCAGGTTTTGGCGACGGCGAATATGTCATCCGGCTGCAGGGCGTCATCAGGGGGCGCGGCGTCCTTCAACCCCGGAACGTGCTTGCATTGGGAGCAGATTCAGTTTTGCAGGACTTGCCCGGCGAAAGCATCCGTGAGCCCGTATACGGCAGTCCGGCGCGGTGGATCGCACTCGACCGTCAGGATGATGCGTCCATCTCCGGCGCGACCGTCGTCACGCCGATGGAGATTCTTTCCACGCACCTGATGGAGGTGGTCAAATCCAACCTTTCGGCGCTACTGACCATGTCTTCGATGCAGCGCATGATTCGGGAGCTTTGCAGCGTCTCGGATGAGCATCGCGCGCAATTGAACCAAAGGTTTTTCGACAGTATGGTACCTGAAAAGGTTTCATCGGAAATATTACTGGCCGTTTTGCGCGGCATGCTGGATGAACGCCTGTCTGTGCGCAATCTTGTTCTGATCACGGATGCCGTTCATGAGGCGCGCAGCGCAACCACGCCTGAGGCGGTCTATGAGTTGGTACGCAAGCGGCTGCGTGGCCAGATCACCGAGCAATTCCTGAGTGATGACGGTCATCTGGATATCGTGCAACTTCACCCGAAATGGGAAGCCGAGATTGCCCGCGCCGAAAGCGATGCCGCGCGCTCGGGCAATGTACCAATCCCGCAGCTTCAAAAACGTATTACCGAGGCGGTACAGACCACACTTTCCGGTCTGCAGACCGCGAACGAAGTGGTGCTCGCTGTGCCCGATCATCGTCGCAGGTTGATCCGGATGATGCTGAGTTCGTCGGGGATCGGGATTCCCGTACTCGGTCTGGACGAGATTGACGCATCCGCCCGGGTACGGCTTTGCGGTACGGTCAATCCATGATGATGCCCGCGCTGGACTCGGGAACCGTCGCGATGCTTGTCGGTATGTTGCTGACATATTGCCGGGTTCAAGCCTGCCTTCTGGCGCTTCCGGTCTTTTCCGAAAGGTTCCTGCCAGTCAGAGTGCGCGTTGCACTGGCCATGTCAATCACGCCGGTTCTTGCGGATTATGCCACTCTTGTACAACAGCCCGGCGCTGCCTCGCATTTGGCGTTACTTGGTGGGATCGAGGTGCTGTCGGGGCTGGCGCTTGGTGGATTGGTGCGTCTTTTTGCGGTGGCGCTGGATGTGGCGGCGACCGCGATCGCGGCAACAGCGTCGCTGTCACAACTGGTCGGAGTAGCCACCGAATATTCGCCGCATCCGATCGGGGGCATTTTGCACCTGGCCGGACTTGCACTGATCATGGCATTGGGATTTCCGTTGCTGGTCTGCGATATGTTGCGTGAGAGTTTCCTGCTGCTTCCGCTTGGCGGGGTCCCTGACGTTACCCGGATCCTGCCTCTCGCGATTTCCCTGGTGCAGCGGGGTTTCGTCCTGGCGATGGTTCTGGCCGCACCCTTTATCCTTGGCGGCTTTCTATACCAGCTGTTGTCGGGCATGGTCAGCAAGGTGATGCCGGCGCTTCCGGTGGTTTTCATCGCGGCCCCCGGCGCCATTTTCTTGGCGCTTCTGGCACTGGTGCTTCTGGCGCCGTCGATCGTATTGATCTGGGCGGATGCGGTTCTTGATGTGTTGCAAACGGACCTGCCATGAGCGAGGAAAAAGACGACAAACAGTTCGATCCGTCGGAAGGCAGGCTGCGCAAGGCGCGGCGCGAGGGAGACGTTCCCCGTTCGGCCGAGTTGCAGTCCGCGCTGATGTATCTGGGATTCTGGTTCGCCTCGATATTCGCGATCTCTTGGGCTGTGCCCGGTTGGGTCGGCATGGCCTCGCGTGCGATGGGAAGCGAGCCCTGGCCCGATACCGAGGGGCGCTCTGTCATGGATATCGCGCGGGGGCTTTCAGCCCATGCCGGGCTGATGTTGCTGACCATGGTCGTGATCATGTCGGTGCCGATCATCCTGGGGCTTGTGGCTCAGCGTTCGGTGACTTTCACGCCCAAGAAACTTGCGCCGGATATCAAGCGGATCAACCCGGTCAAGAACGCCGCTCAGAAGTTCGGCACGAGCGGGCTGGTCACCTTTGCGATCTCGCTTTGCAAGGTCGTTCTGGTCTGCGTCGGTGGCTGGCTGCTTTACGTCTCGTTGCTGGCACGGCTGTTCACTGTCGATGCGATGGGTGATTTGAAATGGGTTCAGGGGCTTGGCGTGATCCTGCGCCAAGCGTTGATGCTGGCCCTGGCGATCGGTGCGGTGTTCGCTGTCATAGACCTGCTCTGGAAGCGCAGGGAGTATCTGATGCGCCACCGCATGTCCCGGCGAGAGATGCAGGACGAGCACAAGGAAAGCGAGGGTGACCCCCATTTAAAGGCTGCACGCCGGCAGAAGGGGGTCGATATCGTCATGAATGCGATGCTTGCAGACGTCGAAAAGGCGGATGTCATTGTTGTCAACCCGACGCATTTTGCTGTGGCGCTGGAATGGAAGCGTGGCAGCGGGCGGGCGCCGGTCTGCCTTGCCAAGGGGGTTGACGAGGTGGCGCGGCGAATTCGCGAACGGGCTCAGGAACATCAGGTGCCGATCTGGTCGGATCCGCCCTGCGCTCGCGCCTTGCATGCGACTGTCGAGATCGGCGAGGAAATCCGCAGTGAGCATTTTGCCCCGGTTGCCGCTGCCATCCGCTTCGCCACTGCCATGCGCAAGAAGGCGCGGGATGGCTGGGGCGGGCCTCCCATCCGGAGGGCCGGCGGGGCATGAAAGGTCAGACGAAGGCCCTTGGACGGCTGGAGCGCATCGCAAGGCTGAAATCTGATATCGAGATGCGGCGCTTCTCGGCCTTTCGCTCGCATTTGGTTGAGGCGCGCGCACGCATGATGCAGATCGAGCAAGAGCTTGCGGCGATACACCAATCCGACGCCGCTTTTTCGGTCAGCGAGGCGCGGCTGACCAACGCGCTCGCCTGCGAAAAAATCCGCGACCTCCTTGCCGCAGAGGAGGAGGTCCGGCGGTTGCTGCCTGGTTTCGAGGCTGCGCGTGGTCGCGCGTTACGGGAATTCGGTCGAGCCGAGGCGCTGAACAGCCTGCGCAAATCGTCGATCGTGGAGGCATGACCTTCCAGCGCGCGCCGGGAGGCAGAGGGGGATGGCGAGCGGGACGAGGATACGCCAAATGCAAGAGGCGATCCCTGCTTCACTGCCCGACCCGCCGGGATTCAGCGTCGACCACCTCACCGATATTTTCTTCGTGAAGGGGGCACAAGTTGATCGGGCAAGCGATCCAAGTGGCGTTGGCCACGTTGTCTGATGAGAAGCTTGAGAATGTGACATCGTGGCTGGTTCGCCATGGTCATCTGCCGGAACGTGAGGCGATGATGGGCATTGGTCCCGTCGGTATTCATGTGTCTGGATAACCAGCATCCTCACCGTGGTGGCAGTTGGGTAGATTCAGTTCCAGAGCAATGGACTTCTGCCTATCATTACATTTGCGTTTTTCATCTGATCTCTGAATCAATGGTCTACCATGATGTGGATGCGGTTATGGATGTCTGGATTGCCGGTCGAGGAAGCGCTGGAACTTCGGGCTTCGTCGCTTCGGGATGTGAAGGCGCGGATGCGGGCGCTGTTCACGCAAGAGCGTGTTGCGGCGTCTGCCGGGCAGCTTCTCGGTGGCCTTCCGGGCGAGGAAGGGCGCAAGACCGGGTGGATGCGGGCAGAGGCTGCCGGCAACAAGGCACCCTGGCGGCAGCAGGCGATACTGGGTCGCGGACAATGGGATGCCGATGCCTTGCGTGACATCTTCCGCGACTATGCGCTGGAAGCGCTGGCGGATCCTGATGCGGTGCTGGCGATTGATTGGTGAGCCGGGTAAGAAAATGATCCCCTGGCGGCTGTTGAAAAAAATCCATATGTCTGATTCTGCTTGTTTGTTGCTGGCTGAGAGGCTGCGATGTTGGGTCGGAAGAAACGTGGTCGGCCAGAGCTTTTCATCAGCGGGTCGCCGCGGGATCCGATCCGCGATGACCATGTGCTGGTGAGGGTCGATCAGCTTCTCGATCCTGAGTGGCTTCGCGCCGGGGTGACCGATCTTTATCGTTCGAACAATGATCGCCCCGGCCTCGACCCCGAACTTGCCCTGCGTCTGATGCTGGCGGGCTTTCTGCGCGGGATCGTTCACGACCGGCGGCTGATGCGTGAAGCCCGGGTCAATCTCGCGATCCGCCGGGTTTTTGTCCGTGTCCTGCGGCAGTGCCAGGCTGCTGAGCTGGTTTCGACCGGGATCATCCACATCGACGCCAGCCCGATCCGCGCCGATGTCAGCATGGATGCGCTGGTCTCGCGCCATTTGGACGCCATCGAAGACACGCTCGGGGCTTCTCCGGGCCGGATCACCGCGGACACAGTGCCGAGTTGTTCGTCGGGTGCCGCCGGGTTCAGCAGATCGGCGGATCGAAGCGCTCATCCCGCCCCTTCGCGCGCACCGCCGCAAGGTTGCGCAGCGCTTTGCAACCGAGCCGTTCAGGTTCGATCCTTATCACGACGTGGTTCGGGGTCCGGCGAAGCAGCGGCTCACAGCTCGCGACAGCATGAAATCCGGCAAGTGGTATCGTGCCGGCCGGCGCGACCGCACCCGCTGCCCGCTCAAGGCACAGTGCCAGCCATAGGGCGCGCCATCGCGCCGGGTGCATATCGTCGCCAGCCATGCGGCCATCCAGCGCGCCCCGGCGCAAACGCCTGGCATGGGGCGAGGACGACCACGCCGTCCACACCACCCGGCATTGCTGGCGCGTCCAAGGCGTACACGGCACCGCAAAGACACTCCACGGACGGGCCAGAGCGATCCGCAGAGGGCTTGAAAGCATGAAGTTCCAGGCCCTCCTGACCGCCATCGCCATGAACCGCAAGACGTTGGCGGCGGCAGCGATGATCTTCTTCCTTTCCAGAGTCGGAAGCCGTCTCCGCGGAACCGGTCTGACACGGCTTTTTCAACAGCCCCCGGGACTGTTTTCTGCCCTGGGTCACCAATCGATCACCAGCACCGCATCAGGATCCGCCAGCGTTTCCAGCGCATACTCGCGGAAGGTGCCACGCAAGACATCGGCATCCCATTGACCGCGACCCAGTATCGCCTGCTGCCGCCAGGGTGCCTTGTTGCCGGCAGCCTCTGCCGGCATCCACCCGGTCTTGCGCCCTTCCTCGCCCGGAAGGCCACCGAGAAGCTGCCCGGCAGACGCCGCAACACGCTCTTGCGTGAACAGCGCCCGCATCCGCGCCTTCACATCCCGAAGCGACGAAGCCCGAAGTTCCAGCGCTTCCTCGACCGGCAATCCAGACATCCATTACCGCATCCACATCATGGTAGACCATTGATTCAGAGATCAGATAAAACGCAAATGTAATACTAGAGTTGTAAGCGCGATTTTCGCCGCACGTTGACGCCGCCTTTCGGCGTTTGATTTCGGTAAGCGTCGTGTTGGATCAGGCGGCAGTGCTGGTTTTGGGGAAGTTGAAGGGCAGCAGATCGGTGATATCGGCGTCGTCGGCCGCTGCGGCAATTCGGTGAGGACGTGGCGCAACCAGGCTAACGGCTCGACGCGTGCGGCGCGGCAGGTCGACATCAGACTGTAGACGACGGCACTGGCCTTGGCTCAATCTACGGTATCGCTGAACAGCCAGCTCTTTCTGTCGGTTGGAAATATTCTGATATCGCGTTCGAGATGGGGTGGATGCCGCTCTTCCCTGGCGGCATCGCGATGTGCCAAACTCGTGGTGTGGAAGCACAAGCTGCAGGAGATGGCATCCATGGGAGAAGTTAACATCATCGGCGTCGATCTGGCAAAGAACGTGTTTCAGGTCCTCGGCGCGGCGGCGGACGGGTCCGTTGTGTTCAGCAAGAAGTTGTCGCGGCCGCAGTTCGCCCGGTTCATGGCGGATCAGCGGCCGTGCCTGGTGGCGATGGAGGACTGTGCAGGCGCGCATCAATGGGCGCGGGAAATGTCGCGGCAGGGGCATGAGGTCCGGCTGATCGCGCCGCATGACGTCAAGCCATTCCTGAAACGGCAGAAGAACGACGCGGCGGATGCGGAGGCTATCGTCGAGTCGGCGCTACAGCCGACCATGCGCTTCGTCGAGCCGAAATCGGCAGAGCAGCAGGCCGGGCCGTCGCGTTCCGGACCCGCGAGCAACTCGTGAAACAGCGTACCGAGGCCGCGAATACTCTGCGGTTGCATCTCTACGAGTTCGGTCACGTGGCGCCCGAAGGTATCGGCTACCTGCCGCGCCGCGCCAAGGTCGTCGACGATCCCGACATCGAGGTGCCGGAACTGGCGCGCGACATCTGCCGCATGCTCCTTGACCAGATCGCCCAGTTCACCGCCCGGATCGATGCGCTGAAGGCACGGTTCGCGGCCATGTCGCAGGACGCGGAAATGCCGCGCCAGCTGCAGACGATGCCGGACGTCGGCCCGATCACCGCGCTCGCGGTCGAGACCTTCGCGCCGCCGATGGAGCAGTTCCGGCGCGGACGCGATTTCGCCGCCTGGCTCGGCCTGGTGCCGCGGCAGCACTCCAGCGGCGGCAAGCAGAGGTTGGGAAAGACCTCGAAGATGGGGCAGCGCGACATCCGGCGAATGCTGATTATCGGGGCGACCGCCGTGATCCGCTGGGCCTCGCGCCGCGGGGCACCGAAGGGGTCTTGGCTGGCGCGCATGTTGGAACGAAAACCGATCCCGGTCGTCGCGGTCTCGCAGGCGAACAAGATGGCGCGCGGCATCCGGGCGATGCCGACGCGCGGCGAAAGTTATCGTGGCCCGGTGCTGATCGGCGCCTGACACGGCGTTGAAGCGACCGGGCCACCGAGTTGTGAGGAAGGCATGATCTGCATGGGCCCATGATCGACATGATCCGGCTCGGGCAAACCGGAAACCTTCTCCGAGCCTCGAACTCGCTGTTGGAGATGTGGTCCCGGTCAGCGCATCACCATCCCGGCCAGCGGCGCCAGTCAGCCGCACGAACAGGCCTGACAAAAGACCGCACTCGATCACATGTCCCGACGATCAGAAATTCCTTGCAATCCGAGCGGAATCCACAAAAGAAAGTTGTTGTCTATCGGCATCCTGCCGTCCTCGGTGTAGCGCGTCAGATATTCCCATTGGTTCAGAGTATAAGAGACGGCATCGCCGAGCTTGCTGTCCGGCAAGACCTTTGGGGCGATAATATCGAGCCGTTCCTTGAGGGCATTCAGGATGGCTACGCTGTGTTGCTGGCCAAAGCGGCGCATGCTGTCGGCCTGCGTTTCGCCGCCACCCGGCTTTTCGTCGTTCGCCTGCCTTTCAACCCGGTAGAGTTGGTCGAAGAACCGGAGCGCCTGTTCCGGCGGGCCGCTACCTTTCTTCCTCGCCTTGAGGGCATCGACAAAGCGCCGTGTAGAATGAGCCATGCATCCAAGATGGGTTGCCCCCTCCAGCGTGCGCCAGGCCGAATAGCCATGGCTCATCACTATGCCGCGATAGTCGCCGAGGAAGGCCTGCGGGTAGATCTGTCCGCGGCGCGGCTGATATTCGAACAGCACGATCGGCTCGTCGCTGTCCTCACCGCTCCGGTAAGCCCACATGTACGATGTGCTGGCGGCCTCTCTGTCCTTTTCCTTCAGCACCTGGACCGCCGTCTCGTCGCCATGGATGAGGGATTCCGATCGAAGCCGCAGTTTCAGCGCGTTATAGATACGGGAGAGATGCTTTTCGCTCGAGCCGATCACCCAATGGCCCAGCGCGCCAAGGCTGACAGGAACGCCTGCGCGCTCGAATGTCTGCGCCAGGCGGTAGAGCGGTGTGCCATCGACGTATTTTTGAACGAGTGCGAAGGCTAGCGTCGAGGCTGGGGCGATGCTGCCCGGCAAGGGCTGCTTCGGCATCGGCGCGATGACGACCGGCGTGTTGATGCCGGTACGGTCGCAATGGCGGCAGGCATATGTGAACCGCACATTCTGCAAAACCTTCGCCTTCACCTCGACATGAAGCTGCTCGGTGACAGTCTCGCCCATGCGGTGCATCTGGTGACGGCAGCATGGGCAGATCTTTTCGTCGTCGGCAAGGTCATATTCAACCCGCTCGCGCGGCAGGTTTTCCGGCAAAGCCTTGCGGCCGCGCTTCTTTCCCGTCGCCCTTTCTTTGGCCGGCAGGCCCGTATTCGGCAGATCAACGCAATCCGCCTCGTCGCAGCCCGTGTCGCCTCCCTCAACGGCGCTCTGTGAGCTGACGGTTCTCTGCCTGCAGCGCAGCAATGCGCGCTACCAGCTCGTCAACACTCGGTTCGTCGGGTCGATTCATCGGATTCTTGAATCTGAACCGTACCGACGCGTCAACCGCGGAATTCGAGACCCCTTAGCCGGCAACCTGATATTGCCGCACCGGATGGCGAATCATCGCGTTGATATCAATGCCGTCGAGAATCCAATGCAATTGCTCGGTCGCAAGCCGGACGATCGCCTCCTGGCGGTGGGGCCACCGGAACTTGTCCTCGGTCAGCCGCTTCAGGACCGGAACAAAGCCCGATCGATCGAAGAAGAGCACCTTCATTCGGTCGCGACGGCGATTGCAGAACGCAAAAGCCGCTGGAGCAAAAGGATCGAGGGCCATCGTCTCCTGGACCAGGACCGCGAGGCTGTCGATCCCAGCCCGAAAGTCGATCGGGTCGCCATGCAGATAGACCTGAAGGTGGGCGCCCAGTCTGAACATCACCCAACGCTCCGATCATTGCCGCCAATGCATCCACATCATTGCATTCCAGCGTCAGCTTCACCCGGTTCGGCAATGATGCGTTCACCCTGGCCGGAGAGGACAGTGGGCCGATCTTCTCAGATGCTGAGCGCGGCACGTCACCACCAGGGGGCAGCCAAATCCAGCGCAAACGCGCTGCTCTGTCGCGACATGGCCTGATCCGCGGCGCTTTCAATCTGAACCGGAATGAATGTCGGCGCGGAAGGCGGCGTAATCATCGCCATGCCCTGCTTCGCCAGCCGGTGCTGGCCTATCCACTTCCACAGGAGGTTCGCATTGACCCCGTGATCCAGGGCAGGCTGAGCAACCGACGCACCGGGTTGCAAACAGCTTTCGATCAGACGCGCCTTCGATACCGGATCAAACTTTCGCCGCCCAATCGGATGGACCGCCGTCACCCGAAGTTGCCGCCCATCGTCTTCCATATCCTGGTGTCCACCTTTTTTCCGGTGGACACCTCATGCCGCAGCAAACACAGCCGGAAAATGTGCGGCGAAGTTCGCGCTTACCTAGAGCCAGTTACACCTAATCGGCCTGATATCCTGCAGCTTTGAAGGAGTTGTAGCACTCCTTGTCGGAGAACAGATCGCAGACTTGGCCGACTGCCGGCCAAAGCTGATCGTAGGTGCGGGCGGCGGCTTTTCTGATCAGCGCCTTGAGTTTGGAGAAGGCCATTTCGATCGGGTTGAGGTCGGGGCTGTATGGGGGCAGGAACAGGAACCAGGCGCCGATATCGCGCAGGGCAGCCGCTGCGGCCCAATTCCTGTGGCTGGAAAGATTGTCCAGAATGACAACCTCCCCGGGTTGGAGTGTCGGGACCAACTGGGTTTTGATGTAGGAATCGAACATTTCGGCATTCATTGCGCCGTCAATCCCCAAGGCGCGTCCAACCGGTCATGGCGCAGGGCGGCAACGAAGGTCTGGATGCGCCAATGTCCGGATGGTGCATGATCGACGAGGCGCTGCCCGCGGGGTGCCCAGCCGGTGGTCTTGGCCATGTTCGTCTTGATCGCAGTCTCATCGACGAATGCCAGCCGCTCCAGATGGTTGGCCATGAAGGGCTGGTGCCTTGCGATCCAGACATGCCGCAGGCCAGCCAGGTCCTTTCGCTTCTGTTCAAGCGCCTGCAGAGTTTTTTATGACGCAGTCCGAGACCCCGCAGAATGCGCCAGACGGTGGCGCGGTGGAGGTCGATGCCATGCGTTTCGGCCAGTTCGGCCACGAGTTCATCAAGCGTGATCCCGCTTTTGGCCGTGACACGGGCCTCGAGCCAGCCGGTCACGTCCACCAGCTTGCCATGTCCGCCGCCGTTGCTTTGTCGCCTCGGTGTCAAACATCCGGTCTCGCGACGCAGATTTACCAGATCATTTACGAACTTCGGTGACACCCGAAAGTGCCGCGCCGCCTGACGGTGCCCGTGACCGTCGTCTACGTAGCCGATGACCCGGCTACGAAGCTCTATTGGATGTGGCTTGCGCATCTGAAATCCCCATCTGCCTGAGCAGAAGAAAACCACGCCAGGCGCAGTCTGGGAATATTGAAGCTCAAAGTCCGCGATACGCTCTAGCGCATCATCCGCAGCCAGGCCCTGATCGCGGTCAGGGCCTCGGCCTCGTCGAGAAAGGGGATATGTGCGCGGTCGGGGACCTCGGTGAAGATCATGTCCGGCCGCCGGCGTTGCATTTCCCGGGCGGTTTCCGGCGACAGCAGGTCCGAATTGGCGCCGCGGATCAGGGCCAGCGGCAGGCCCCGGGCCGCGTCGAACAGCGGCCAGGTATCGACCTCGGGCCCGTCGAAAGCGGTCAGAAACGACTCGCGCAGCGCGGGGTCGTAATTGATCCGCAGACCGTCAGGGGTTTCTCGATAATGCTTGCGCGCTTCCTCAAGCCAGCGGCTGTCGGGCACATTCGCAAAACCGGGCATGGCGCGCGGCATGCGCTGCGCCAGTTCGCTCAGACTGGTCGCCGCCGGGTTGCGGCCGACATAGTCAAAGATCCGCTCCAGCCCGCCACGTTCTAGGACCGGGCCGATATCGTTCAGGCAGAGGCCCAGCATCCGGTCGCGCGCCGTCGCGGTCAGCAGCAGCCCGATCAGACCGCCCCGCGAGGTGCCCAGGATCGCGGCGCGCTCCAGCCCCAGATGATCAAGAAGCGCCAGCGCGTCCATGGCTTCCTGCGGCACGGTATAGGTCGCGGCCCCGGTCCAGTCCGAATCGCCGCGCCCGCGATAATCCGGCCGGATCAGCCGTACATCGCGCAGATGTGGCGCCAGATAGTCGAAATCGGTCCCGTTGCGCGTCAGCCCCGACAGTGCCAGAACGGGCAGGCCCTCGCCCTCGTCGCGATAGGCAAGGCGCGCGCCGTCTTCGGCCCGGAAATGCCGAAGCATCACAGGTTTTCCGATTGCGGCATGCCCAGGACGTGATAGCCGCCATCGACCAGAACGATCTCTCCGGTCGTGCAGGCGCCCCAGTCCGAGCACAGCCAGACGGCGGTGCCGCCGATCGCCTCAAGCGTCGCATTGGCGCGCATCGGGGCATTCGCCTCGGTATGGCGATAGGTCTTGCGGGCGCCACCGATCGCGGCGCCGGCCAGCGTCTTCATCGGCCCGGGGCTGATCGCGTTCACGCGGATGCCATCGGGGCCAAGATCATTGGCCAGATAGCGAACCGAGGATTCCAATGCCGCCTTGGCCACCCCCATCACATTGTAGAACGGCGTGACCCGGTTCGATCCGGCATAGGTCAGCGTGATGATCGAGCCGCCGCCATGCATCAGAGGCTGCGCCCGCCGGGCCAGGTCGATCAGTGAGTAACAGGAAATCGTCAAGGAATTCCTAAAATTGTCGCGCGTCGTGTTGACAAAGCGCCCGGTCAGCTCGTTCTTGTCCGAAAAGGCGATGGCATGGACCAGGAAATCAAGCCGGCCCCAGCGTGAGCCGATGTCGCCGAAGGCGCGGTCCAGCGATTCGTCGTCGAGCACGTCCACATCCATCAGGAAATCCGAGCCCAGCGAGTTGGCCAGCGGTTCGACCCGCTTGCCAAAGGCCTCGCCCTGATAGGAAAAGGCAAGCTCGGCCCCTTGTCCTGCCAGGGCCCGGGCGATCCCCCAGGCGATCGAGCGGTCATTCGCGACCCCCATCACAAGGCCGCGCTTTCCCTTCATCAGATCGCCCATGGCTTAACCTTTTCTTCTTTTATTCGCGGTATTTGGACAGAAGCAGCGTCGCGTTGGTGCCGCCAAAGCCAAAACTGTTGGAAAGGATGGAATCGAAATCAATATCGTCCATGCGCCGGGTCGCGACCTCGCCCGGGCGCACCTCGGGATCAAGCTCGGTGACATTGGCCGATGCGGCGATGAAGCCGTTTCTCATCATCAGCAGCGAATAGATGACCTCATGCGCACCTGTCGCCCCCAGCGAATGGCCGGTCAGCGATTTCGTCGAGGAGACCGGCGGCACTCGCCCTTCGCCAAAAATATTGCGGATCGCCTTGATTTCTCCGATATCCCCGACCGGGGTCGAGGTGCCATGCGCGTTGATATAGGTGACCGCACGGTCGCTGGGCAGGGTCGAAAGCGCCAGCCGCATCGAGCGTTCGCCACCTTCGCCCGAAGGGGCGACCATGTCATGGCCGTCGCTGGTGGCGCCATAGCCGGTGACCTCGGCATAGATCCGGGCGCCACGGGCCAGGGCGTGGTCCAGTTCTTCGAGGACGACGACCCCGGCACCGCCCGCGATAACGAAACCGTCGCGGGTCACGTCATAGGGGCGCGACGCCGTTTCCGGCGTGTCGTTATATTTCGAGGACATGGCGCCCATGGCGTCGAACAGGCAGGACAGGGTCCAGTCCAGTTCCTCGCCGCCGCCGGCGAAGACGATGTCCTGCTTGCCCATCTGGATCAGTTCGGTGCCGTTGCCGATGCAATGCGCCGAGGTCGAGCAGGCCGAGGTGATCGAATAATTCACGCCCTTGATCTTGAAGGGCGTCGCCAGACAGGCCGAATTGGTCGAGGACATGCAGCGCGTGACCATGAAGGGACCCATGCGCTTGGGCGCGCCCTTTTCCATCACGATGCGATGCGCGTCGAACAGATTGGCGGTCGAGGGGCCGCCCGACCCCATGACCAGCCCGCTGCGTTCGTTCGAAACCTCGGCTTCGGTCAGCCCGGCATCGGCGATGGCCTGTTCCATGGCGATGAAATTATAGGCTGCGCCCGCACCCATGAAACGCAGGTTGCGCTTGTCGACATGATCCTCGAGCACGATTTGCGGCATGCCGTGGATTTGGCTGCGAAAGCCGCGCTCGGCATATTCGGGCGCAAACACGATGCCCGATTTCCCGGCGCGCAGGCTCTCGGCAACCTCGCCCGCATTGTTGCCGATGGGAGAGACGATGCCCAGTCCGGTGATGACGACGCGGCGCATGGCGTGCTCCTTGTTCATGATTCAGGCGGCCGACAGGGCCACTTTCATGTCCTTGACTTCGTAAATGGTCTCGCCGTCCGCTTCGACGCGGCCATCCGCGACGCCCATGGTCAGGCGGCGGGTCTGCACGGCCTTGGTGAAATTCACGTAATAGCGCAGCATCTTGCGGTCGGGCCGGACCATGCCGGTCAGCTTTACCTCGCCGACGCCAAGCGCATAGCCGCGCCCCTGCCAGCCCCGCCAGCCCAGATTGAATCCGGTCAGCTGCCAAAGCCCGTCAAGACCCAGGCAGCCCGGCATGATCGGGTTGCCGGGGAAATGGCAGGGAAAGAACCAGAGATCGGGCTTGATGTCGAATTCCGCCACGACATGGCCCTTGCCATGCGGGCCGCCATCTCCCGAGATATCGGTGATCCGGTCCATCATCAGCATGGGCGGTTCGGGCAATTGCGCATTGCCCGGACCAAAGAGTTCGCCACGGGCACAGGCCAGCAGATCATCCTTGTCAAAGCTGGTCCTAGTCATCGTCATATGCGCATTTTCCCTAATGGAGGCCCGAGATTACCGTGTCCGGAGACGCGAACGGGGGACCCGTCCGCAAGCTTGTCGCCCGGTCTATCATTCCGTGGCGGCAGGGTGCAAGGGTGCACGCTGCCCGGCTGGTGCCAAGCTGCAAACGCCGGCAAGTCACGTGCATCCGCGACCCGGCTGGCCCGGAGCTCAGTCCGCGGATCGCGCGGATCTGGCGAATGCGCGGGCCTCTTCGGGGGCGCTGCCAAGGCTGTCGGTATGCGCCAGATCAAGTTCCGGATAGTCGCGTGCGACCAGCGACGGCAGCGGATTTCCCCTGTTCATGGCCTCCGCGCAGAGCGCCTTGATCCTTGCCTGTGCCACGGGGCGGGGCATGTGGCGGGCCAGGGCGAAGCTGTAGGCCTCGGCATGGATCAGGCCCGTCCCGTCGTCGAGGCCCCGCGCCATGGCGCCTGCATCCGGCGCGATGCGGCCCGCCAGTTCCAGTGCCAGAGCCAGGGCGCGTCCGGTGGCGATGCAGATCGGCGGCAGGGTCAGCCATTCGGTAAACCAGGCCGCGCCGTCGCGTTGCTGGCGGTGCAGCCCGGCGTTTTGGACGGCTGCGGAAAGCAAGATGTTTTGCCGCGCCAGCGCGACCAGCACCGACGGGCCCACGGGATTCTGTTTCTGCGGCATGGTCGACGAGCCGCCGGCGCCGGCGATGCGGATCTCATTGATGCCGGATTGGGCCATCAGGATCAGATCCTCGCCCATCTTGCCCAGCGAGGCGCAAAGCCCGGCCATCCAGGCGGCAAAGGTGCCGATGCGGTCGCGTTCGGCATGCCAGCCATGGCCGGGATCGGAAAGGTCGAGTTCGCGGGCGAGTGCCGCGCGGATCGCCGGACCCTCGGGCCCCATGGCGGCCAGCGTGCCCGCCGCGCCGGCCAGCGAGACGGTGGCGAGATCCCGGCGCAACCGGGCCAGCGCGGCGCGGTGGCGCAGGAGCGGATGACCCCAACCCGCGACCACCGCGCCGAAGCTGGTCGGCGTGGCGATCTGCCCATAGGTGCGCGCGGCCATCGGCAGCTCGGCATGTTTGCAGGCCAGATCGGCCAGCGCCTGCGCGATCTGCCGCAGTCGGTCGTCCCAGATTTCGGTTACCCGGCGCAGGCGCAGGGCCAGGCCGGTATCGGCGATGTCCTGGCTGGTCGCGCCCCAATGCACATATTGCGCGTGTTCGGGCGCCTGCATGGCCTTGCGGAACGCCGCGACAAGACCGGGGACGGGAACGCCATTGGTTGCGGTCTCGGCGGCAAGTTCGGCTGGGTCGATCTGCACCTCGCGCGCCGCGCGGTCGATAAATGCGGCGGCGGTTTCCGGGATCAGGCCGATCTGGCCCTGAACGCGGGCGAGCGCGCCCTCGACCAGCAGCATGGCGCGAATCTCGGCGCTGTCGGTAAAGAGTTTCGCGGTTTCCTCATCATTGAAAAGGTCGCGATAGATGGCGCTGTCGGCGATGGATGCGGGCATGTCGGGCCTTTTCTTGTGCGAGGTCCGGAAGGCGGGCTGCCTCCCGGACCCCGAGGATATTTCGGCACGAGGGAAGATGCGAGCGTCAGGCCGCAGCCGGCTGGCGCAGGCCCAGGATATCGCGCGCCTGTTGCCATGTGGCGACGGGGCGCTGGTATTTTTCGCACAGATCCGCCGCGCGCTTCACCAGCGCCGCGTTCGAGGGCGCCAGCGTATCGCGGTCGATGCGCACATTGTCCTCCAGCCCGGTGCGTGCATGGCCGCCAGACGAGATCGCCCATTCGTTCAGCACGATCTGGCTGGCACCGATGCCGGCCGCGCACCAGGGCGTGTCCTCGCCGAACAGGCGTTTCACCGTATGGATGTAATAGTCGAAGACCTCGCGATCGACCGGCATGGCGTTCTTCACGCCCATCACGAATTGCACATAGGGCCGGTCCTTGATGCGGCCGTCCCGGTGCATCTTCGCGGCCTGGAAGATATGGCTGAGATCGAAGGCCTCGATTTCCGGCTTTACCTCGTATTTCAGCATTTCCGAGGCCAGCCAATCCACCAGATCCGGCGGGTTTTCATAGACGCGGTTCGGGAAATTGTTCGAGCCGACCGAGAGCGAGGCCATGTCGGGGGCAAGCGGCAACATGCCGCCGCGGGTCTGCCCGGCACCCGAACGCCCCCCCGTCGAAAGCTGGACGATCATGCCGGGGCAGTGCTTTTCCAGCCCCGCTTTCAGCGCGGCGAAGCGCTCGGGGTCGCTGGTCGGTTTGCCTTCGGCGTCACGGACATGGCAATGCGCGATTGTCGCGCCGGCCTCGAAGGCCTCTTGCGTCGATTCGATCTGCTCGGCCACCGTGATCGGAACGGCGGGGTTGTTTTCCTTGGTCGGAAGCGAGCCGGTGATCGCCACGCAGATGATGCAGGGGTCGGACATGTCTGGCCTCAGATATCGAAAAAGACGGTTTCGTTCTCGCCTTGCAGGCGGATGTCGAAGCGATAGACGGGCTTGCCGTCGCGCTCTTGCCGTTTGGCGATCAGCGTGGCGCGGCGGTTTTCCCATTCGATCAGGTTCAGGACCGGATCGCTGGCATTCGCCTCGGCCTCGTCCTCGAAATACATCCGTGTGTTGAGCCCGATATTGATGCCGCGGGCGACGATCCACAGGTTGAGATGCGGCGCCATCGGGGCAAAGCGTTCGCTGCTGCGACCCTGCCAGTCGGGATGGGTGTCCTGCACCTTGCGCGCCACGCCCGAGGTCAGCTTGCCGCGCGGCACGATCGGGCCCGGCTTGACGGTGTCGAAACCCCATTCGCCGGTCTCGAAATCGGTGATCACCCGGCCCCAGCCGCGAAAGCCGTCCTCGACCTCGCCGCCGCCTTCGGGATGGGCATAGATGCCCTTGGAATTGGCCTGCCAGACCTCTAGCAGCACGTCCTTGACCGGGCTGCCCATGCCGTCCATCACCAGCCCCTCGACCCGGATGCGCTCGCCCCCGGCATTCGGACCGGCGATGTCCCAGCCCAGTTCCTGGCGGTAGATGTCGAAGCCCGCGGCGCCCGGCGCCAGGCCGATATGGACGTAAGGCCCGGCGGTCTGCGAGGCGGTTTCGCGCAGGTAATCCAGTTTCTGTTCCATGATCAGTTCCCCTCCAGCCGGTTCTCGAACAGGGTCGAGCGGCGGCCCCTCAGGACAATGTCGAATTTATAGGCGATGGAATCCAGCGGGATCGTCGCATTCATGTCCAGTTTCGCGATCAGTTGCTGGATCGCGTCCGGGTCGGGGATGGTCTTGACGATCGGGCAGATCGGGATCAGCGGATCGCCTTCGAAGTAAAGCTGGGTGATCAGCCGCTGCACGAAGCCCGTGCCGAAGACCGAGACATGGATATGCGCCGGGCGCCAGTTATTGACCCAGTTGCGCCAGGGATAGGCGCCGGGCTTGATGGTGCGAAAGAAGTAATAGCCGTTCTCGTCGGTCAGAGTGCGGCCGCAGCCGCCGAAATTCGGATCGATCGGCGCCAGATAGGTGTCCTTCTTGTGGCGATAGCGGCCGCCGGCATTGGCCTGCCAGATCTCGACCATGGTATTGGGCACCGGACGCGCGTTCTCGTCCAGCACGCGGCCATGGACGATGATGCGCTCGCCCACCGGGTCGCCATCCTTGGCGTAGTTCTTGATCAGGTCGTTGTCGATCGGGTCGATATCGCTATGGCCAAAGACCGGGCCGGTGATCTCGCTCAGCGAATTCTGCAGCGAGATCATCGAATAGCGCGGGCTGCGCGCGACGCTGGTCTTGTAATCGGGGGTCAGGGCTGGCGGCTGCAGGCGCCGGTCGCGCTGATAGAATTCGGCTGGCTTCATCTCTGGTCCTCCCTGGACATTTCAGCGAGCGTTTCCTTGGCAATCTTGATGGCGTGGTTGGCGCGCGGCACGCCGGCATAGATGGCGACATGCAAGAGCGCCTCGAGGATGTCATCGGGGCTGGCGCCGGTATTGGCGGTGGCGCGGACATGCATGGCCAATTCGTGATCATTGCCCAGCCCGGCCAGCAGCGCGATGGTCAGCATCGAGCGCTCGCGCGGGGTGATCGTGTCGCGCGACCAGACCGAACCCCAGGCGGATTCGGTGATCAGCGTCTGAAAGGGTTCGTCGAATCCGGTCTTGGTGGCCTCGGCGCGGTCCACATGGGCATCACCCAGCACGCGGCGGCGGGTGCGCATTCCATCATCGTAACGGGCGCTCATCGGGCGTGTTCCTGAAGAAAGGGGGCAATGGTGCGGACATAGGCTTCGGGCTGTTCGACGCAGGGCAGATGGCCTGCCTCGGGAATGATGCGGAAGTCCGCGCCGGGGATCAGCCGCGCCGTGGCCTCGACCAGTTCGGCGGGGGACGAGCCATCCGTATCGCCCGCGACGACCAGCGTGGGCCGGGTAATCGTCGCTGTGGTCCGGGTCAGGTCGGTCGCGGCCAGCGCGCGGCAGGCAGCGACATAGCCGGTGGGAGAGCTGCGCAGCACCATGTTGCGCCACAGTGCAAGCTCTGGCGTGGCGCGGAATTTCGGCGCGAACCAGCGCTCCATGATGGTGTCGGCGATGGCGGCGATGCCGCGGGTCTCGACTGCCTCGATCCGTTCGGCCCAGCTTTCGGCGGTGCCCATCTTCGCCGCCGTGTTCGACAGCACCAGGGCGCGGAGCAACTCGGGGCGGGCGGCGGCCAGCGCCTGGGCGATCATGCCGCCGATGGACAGGCCGACTAGGACGACCGGGCCGCTGGCGGTGGCCTCGATCAGGGCGGCGCAATCCTCGGCCAGATCGGCGATCGAGTATTCCTCGCCCTCATCCGAAAGCCCGTGCCCGCGCTTGTCAAAACGGATCGCGCGGATCCCGGGCATCTGCGCCAGCAGCGCGTCCCACAGCCGCAGATCGGTGCCCAGCGAATTGGCGAATACGACCGCCGGCCCATCCTGCGGACCGTCGATCCGGTAATGCATTGCCCCCCAGGGACGGTTCAGAACTTGCATGATGTTCCCCCTTGCGAGATAACTTGCCATAACGATTTATCCTTGAATAATGCAAAATGGGCCAGAATGGATAATCATGCCGCTATGCATCCGGCGGTAAAGCTGCGCCATATCCGGGCATTTCTGGATATCGCGTCCGAAGGCGGGCTGACCGCCGTGGCGCGTCTGCAGGGCATTACGCAGCCGGCCCTGTCGCGGACATTGGCCGAGCTTGAGACGCTGCTGGGCCAGCCGCTGTTCCTGCGCCAGGGCCGCAAGCTGGTCCTGACCGAGGCGGGCGCGCTGTTTCGCCGCCACGCGATGACCGCCGTGCAGGCGCTCGAAGCCGGGGCGGCGGCCTTGCGGCCCGGCGCGGGCGGCATCCTGCGGCTGGGCGTCCTGCCGACCGTCGCCACGCGCTTCATGCCCCGCGTCATGCTGCGCTTTCGCGAATTGCATCCCGAGACCCTGCTGTCGGTCGAGACCGGCCCGCATTTCCACCTGATGCGACTGCTGCGCGAAGGCTCGGTGGACCTGATGGTCGGGCGTTTGCCGGGCGCCTCGGAAATGGCGGGGCTCAGCTTCGATCACCTGTTCGAGGAAGAGGTGATCCTGACCGTGCGCAGCGGCCATCCCGCCATCGGCCGGCCGGTGACCGAGGTATTGGCCCGCCACCCCGTCATCCTGCCGCCGGCGACGGCGCTGATCCGGCCGCCGGTCGATGCCTATCTGGCCTCGATCGGGCTCAGCGGCTTGCGGCCCGTGGTCGAGACCGTCTCGCTGGCCATCGGGCGCGGCATCTGCCTGAACTCGGATGCGGTCTGGTTCATCTCGCGCGGCGTGGTGTCGCATGAGATCGCGCGTGACGAGATGGTGCAATTGCCGACCGGGCGGCGCTTCATGTCCGGCGCGGTCGGCATGACGCGGCGGCAGGCGGTCAGCGGTGCCGCGCTGACGGCCCTTGAAAACATCGCGCGGGAAATCGCGCGACGCGAAGGCAGCGCGCAGCAGGGCTGAGCGCCGCCGCGCCGGGCCTGTCACCGTTCCGCCGCCCGCATCGAGGCCACCAGATCGTGGAACCGGTCGCCCTGGATGACGACGTGATTGCGCATTTCGCTGGCCGCGCCCTCGGCATCACCGGCCGCGATCAGATCGACCACGCGCTGATGTTCGTCGAGCGAGCGCATCATCCGGCCGCGGAACTGCAATTGCCGGCGGCGATAGGGTTGCAGCATGGCTTGCAGGCGCAGGGCCTCGGCCTCCAGAAAGGCATTGCGCGAGGCGGCGTAGATCGCGTGATGAAAGGCGATGTTCTCGTAGTAATAGGCATCGCTGTCGCCGGTTTCGACGGCGCGCGCGCAGGCCTTCTGCGCGTTTTGGATCGTCTCGATCTCGGGGGTCGAGGCACGGCGCGCGGCCAGCCGGGCGCACATCGCCTCAAGCTCGGCCATGACCTCGAAACGCTCGGCCAGTTCCGGCACGCCCAGCTTGGTCACGAAGGTGCCGCGCTTGGGCTGCACCTGCACCAGCCCCGAGCTTTCCAGCGATTGCAGCGCCTCGCGAATCGGGGTCCGCGAACAGCCGAATTCCGCCGCCAGAGCCTCGGGGTCGAGACGCTCGCCGGGAAGAAGCTTGCCGTCCACGATCGCGTTTTCCAGCGTGTCGCGGATCATCTGGACGGTCGGTTTGCCAAGCTGCGACATGGTCATAAGTTACGCTCTCCGCTGCATTATCTAATATTTCGCCCGGGGCAAATGTCCATTAAGTATTTTGTTATGTATAACAAAGATGGCTTATGCGGATAACTTCCTGGCGAGGAGGTGCGACATGGCAAAGGCCAATCCGACATTCCTGAACGATCTGCTGCAGGCGATCATCGCGGCGACCGATGGGCCGGACGAAACGGGCCGCCTTGGGGCGGCCCTTTTGCTATTGCGCCTGCATCTCGCGGATTGCGTCGGCGATGCGGCGGATGCCCTCGGGGATGCGCTCGGCCGCGATCGAGGAATAGGCCAGCCGGTAGAAGCCGCCGCCATCCCTGGGATCGGCGTGAAAGGGGCGGCCCGGCTCGATCAGCACATCGCGCGTTTTCAGCAATTCGGCCAGCCGGCCGGAATCGAGCCCGGGCGGCAGGGTCAGCCAGAAGCTGGAGCCGCCATTCGCATTGGGCGCCGCCGGCTGCAGCCCGGCCTCGGCAATCGCCTGCGCCATCACCGCGCGCCGGCGGGCATAGGCGCGGCGCATGCGGTTGGCCTGCGCGTCGTAATGCCCCAGCGACAGGAAATGCGCCAGGGTGCGCTGCATATGGCCCGGCGGGTGGCGCAGCATCATGCCGCGCAGCGCGCGCGCCTCGGTGATGAAGCGGGGATCGGCCACGACATAGCCCAGCCGCAGCCCGGGAAAGACCGATTTCGAGAACGAGCCGACATAGATCACCGCCCCCGCGCGGTCGATGGCCTTGAGCGCGGGCGAGGGGGCGCCGGCAAAGGACATCTCGAATTCGTAATCGTCCTCGACCACGACGAAACCGCGCGCCTGCGCCTGCGCCAGCAACTCCTTGCGGCGGGGCAGGGGCATGGTGGAATTGGTCGGGCATTGATGGCTGGCGGTGGTAAAGACGGCGGCGATGCCCGGCGGGATCGCCGAGGGCGGCAGGCCCTGGGCATCCACCGGCACCGGCAGGACGCGGGCATGGCTGGCGGCCAGGATCTCGCGCAGGCCGGGATAGCCGGGATCCTCGATCGCGTAGGAGGCACCGGGGCGCAGGAGCACCTGCGCGACCAGCCACAGCGCGTTCTGCGCCCCCATCGTCAGCAATATCTCGCCCGGGCCGGCGCTGATGCCGCGCCGCGGCAGGATCTGGCGGGCAAGGTGATCGGTCAGTTCGGGATCGTCCGCGTCATAAAGATCGCCGGTCACCGCATCGAATTCGCGCCGCCCCAGCGTGCGCATGGCACAGTCCCGCCAGGCGGCGTGATCGACCAGTTCGGGATCGGCCTGGCCATAGACAAAGGCATAGGCATAGCGGCGCCAGTCGCGGGTCCGGTCGGATCTGCGGGCCTGCGCAAAACGCCCGTCGAGCCGGCTGTCCCAGTCGAAACCGGGCGCCGTCGGGGATGTCGGGCCGGCCTCGATCCGGTGCTCGACCGTCTCCGAGATATAATGCCCCGAGCGGTCGCGGCTCGCGAGGTAATCGGTCGAGACCAGCTCCGCGAAGGCCTGCGCCACGGTCACCCGCGCCACGCCCAGATGATCGGCCAGCGCGCGCGTCGAGGGCAGTTTCTCGCCCGGCCGGAAACGTCCCGCCGTCACCGCCGCGATGATCTGCCGCCGAAGCTGCACCTGCAGCGACAGCCCGTCGGTGCGATCCAGGAAAAAGGCGTCGGGAGGGATGGACATGAGACGATCCGCGGCGGTTGACCCGCCGACGGTTCACCGAAAACCGTCGCGGATCAAGCCCGGACGGCCATGCCCTCAGGCAAAGACCCTGCTCAGCGCATTGTCGATGGCATCGGTGATGCGGTCGATATCGTCGGGCGTGGCGATCAGCGCCGGCGACAGGCAGAGCGTATTGTTCATCCCCGGCAGCGAACGGTTGGTCGCCCCGATGATCACCCCCTGCGCCAGACATTCGGCGACCACCGCCTGGACCTTTTTCTCCTCCGCCGGCTCCTTGCTCTGGCGGTCGGCGACCAGTTCCGCGCCGCAGAACAGCCCCTTGCCGCGCACATCGCCGATCACCGCGTGTTTTTCCATCAGCTGATGCAGGTTGGCCAGCACCCGCTCACCCATGCGGGTGGTGTTTTCCAGCAGGTTCTCATCCTCGATGATGCGCATGTTCTCGATCGCCGCGACCGGCCCCGCGGTGCAGCCGCCAAAGGTCGAGATGTCGCGGAAATAGCTGGTGCCATCCTCGGGCGCGTCCTTGAACATCTCGAAGACGCGCTCGGTCGTGACGGTGCAGGAAATCGCGGCATAGCCCGAGGCCACGCCCTTGGCCATGGTCACGAAATCCGGCTCGATCCCGTATTGCTGATAGCCGAACCAGGTGCCGGTGCGGCCCAGCCCGCAGACCACCTCGTCGATATGCAGCAGCACATCGTATTTGCGGCAGATTTCCTGCACGCGCTGCCAGTAGCCCTCGGGGGGCGTGATGACGCCGCCGCCGGCGGTCACCGGCTCCAGCACGATGGCGCCTACCGTGTCGGGGCCTTCGCGCAGGATCACCTCCTCGATGGCGTCGGCGGCGCGTTCGCCGTAATTCTCGACATCCCATTGCTTGCGGTATTCGAGGCAATGCGGCACCCGTACGAACCCGTCGGGGAAGGGGCCGTAATGCATCGCGCGCTGATCCTGACCCGAGGTCGCCAGCGTGCCGATGGTGGTGCCGTGATAGTCGCGGTCGCGATAGAGGATCTTCCACTTGCGGCCGCCGTGATGGCGCGCGGCGATCTGCCGGACCATCTTGTAGACCTTTTCATTCGCCTCGGAGCCCGAGTTGGAATAATAGACCCGGCTCATTCCCGGCATCTTGTCGATCAGCCGCTGCGCAAAGATCGCGCCGGGCACGGTGCCGGCCGAGCCGGCGAAATAGTTCAGCTTCAGCAACTGGTCGCGCACAGCATTGGCGATGCTTTCGCGGCCATATCCCACGTTTACCGTCCAGACCCCGCCCGAAACCGCGTCAAGGAATTCCCTGCCGGTCGCGTCCCACAGCCGCATGCCCTTGCCCTCGACAAAGACGCGGGGGTCGATGGTTTCATACTGCTTGTGCTGGCTGAGATGGTGCCAGACATGTTCGCGGTCGGCGGCGACGACATGGGTCATGTCGTTGGGATTCAGATCAAGCGTCATGGCGGGACCTCCAACGGGGAAAAGCGGTTTCCCCTGCTTGCGCCCGATCGGGCTGCATGAATAGAGCCAGATTTGATCCGCGCATGGGGCCAGACCTGCGCGCGGTGCCGGGAACGGCCGGCGCGACCGGAATTCGACGGCCGAGAATCGGCGTGCGGATACGGTCGCGATCTGCCATGACGATAGCCATATCCGGCGAGGGGAGGGCGAAATGACGGGCGAGCTTTTCGGTCAGGACGATCCGCCCCAGACGGCGCGCCTGGCGCTGGCCGAGGGCGCGCTGCTCTTGCGCGGCCATGCCGTGGCGTCGCAGGACCGGCTGCTGGCGGCGATCGAACAGGTCGCCCTGGCGGCGCCGTTTCGCAACATGGTGACGCCGGGCGGCCGCGCCATGTCGGTCGCGATGACGAATTGCGGGTGCGCCGGCTGGGTGACGGATCGCCGCGGCTACCGCTATGACCCGCTGGACCCGGAGACCGGCCGGCCCTGGCCCGAGATGCCCGGCTGCTTTGCCGATCTGGCCACCGACGCGGCGCGTGACGCGGGCTATCCCGGTTTCCGCCCCGATGCCTGTCTGATCAACCGTTACGCGCCCGGTGCGCGGATGGGGCTGCATCAGGACCGGGACGAGCGCGATCTTGCGCAGCCCATCGTCTCGGTCTCGCTGGGGCTGCCGGCGATGTTCCAGTTCGGCGGGCGCAGGCGCAATGATCCGGTCGCGAAATATCCGCTGCTGCATGGCGATGTGCTGGTCTGGGGCGGGCCGTCGCGGCTGAACCATCACGGGATTCTGACGCTCAGGGACGGTGTGCATCCGAAAACCGGGGCGCTGCGCCTGAACCTGACCTTTCGCCATGCCCTATAAGATTTGAAAGCAAGGAGCGGAGTGAGGCCCGCGGCCCTTGACGCTAAACCTGTCAGCATCGACATTTCCCAGAAGACAGGGCGCTCCGATGCCAAACGATATGAAACCGGCCCGCATGACCCAGACCGAACGTGATCCCCGCTGGCAAAGCGTGATCGCCCGCGATGCGGATGCGGACGGAAGCTTCGTCTATGCGGTCAGGACCACGGGCGTCTATTGCCGCCCCTCATGCCCCTCGCGCCGGGCGCGGCCGGAGAACGTAAGCTTCCACGCGACCCCGGCCGAGGCCGAGGCGGCAGGCTTTCGCCCCTGCCGGCGCTGCCATCCGCGCGGTCAGTCGGCGGCGCAGGCCAATGCCGCCATCGTGGCCGAGGCCTGCCGGCTGATCGCCGGGTCCGAGGAAATGCCGCGGCTGGACGATCTGGCGCAACGGGTGGGGATGAGCCCGTCGCATTTTCACCGCCAGTTCCGGGCGATCACCGGCCTGACCCCGAAAGGCTGGGCCAGCGCACATCGCGCGGGGCGGCTGCGCAGCGCGCTGGAGGGTCCGAAGGGCTCGGTGACGGATGCGATCTATGAGGCCGGGTTCAACTCGAACAGCCGCTTTTACGAGCAGTCCGACCGGATTCTGGGCATGACCCCCTCGGCCTATCGCCAGGGCGGCAAGGATGCCGATATCCGCTTTGCCCTGGGGCAATGCTCGCTGGGCGCGATCCTGGTCGCGGAAAGCGCGCGCGGCATCTGCGCCATCGCGCTTGGCGACGATCCCGAGGAATTGCTGCGCGATCTTCAGGACCGCTTTCCGCGTGCCAATCTGATCGGCGCCGATGCGGCCTTCGAGGAGCGCGTGGCCCGTGTCGTCGGCTTTGTCGAGGCGCCGCGTATCGGGCTGGACCTGCCGCTGGACATTCGCGGCACCGCCTTTCAGCAACGTGTCTGGCAGGCGCTGCGCCAGATTCCGGCCGGCCAGACCGCCAGCTATACCGAGATCGCGCGCCGCATCGGGGCGCCGAAATCGGTGCGCGCCGTGGCGCAGGCCTGCGCGTCGAACCGGCTGGCGGTGGCGATCCCCTGCCACCGGGTCCTGCGCAATGACGGCGCGCTGTCGGGCTATCGCTGGGGCGTCGAACGCAAGCGCGCGCTTCTGGACAAGGAAGCGGCGGCATGACCGCGCCGGATGATGCCGGCATGCTTGCGGCCGGCACGCGGCTTGCGCGCCATGACTGGGACGCGGTCGCCGCCCAGATGAACGAGCATGGCTGCGCGATCCTGCCCGGCCTGCTGGAGCCGGAGGAATGTCGCGCGCTGGCCCTGCTTTACCCGGAGGAACGGCATTTCCGCAGCCATGTCCACATGGCCCGGCACGGGTTCGGCAAGGGGGAATACCGCTATTTCGCCTATCCGCTGCCACCGCTTGTGGCCGGATTGCGCGAGGCGCTTTACCTGCCTCTGGCGCGGATCGGCAATGACTGGAACGCGCGCATGGGGATCGGGATGCGCTATCCCGACGACCATGCCGGGTTTTTGTCCCTGTGCCATGCCGCCGGCCAGATCAGGCCCACGCCGCTGCTGCTGCAATACGGGACGGGCGATTTCAACTGCCTGCATCAGGACATCTATGGCGATCTGGTCTTTCCGCTGCAGGTGGCGATCCTGCTGTCTCGGCCCGGCCACGATTTCACCGGCGGCGAATTCGTGCTCACCGAACAGCGTCCGCGCATGCAGAGCCGGGCCGAGGTGGTGCCGCTGGAACAGGGCGACGCGGTGGTCTTTGCCGTGCATGGCCGCCCTGTGCGCGGCAGCCGGGGCGATTACCGCGTCAACATGCGCCATGGCGTCAGCAGGCTGCGCAGCGGCGTGCGGCATACGCTGGGCATCATCTTTCACGACGCGACATGACCGGCGCGGTCGCGGGGCGCAAGCTCTCTGGACCTTCGGGGCGGTTTGCGCCATATCTCGGCCGACACCGCTGCAAGAGGTCCATCACCCATGTCGTTTCTGCTGCGCATCCTGACCTGGTGGAACAGCCAGACCCTGAACACTCAGGTCTGGACCCGGCTTTACGGCGAAAAGGTCGGCGAGGACGAACAGGGCAACATCTATTACCAGTCCGGCGGTGGCAAGCGTCGCTGGGTCATCTATAACGGCGAATCCGAGGCAAGCCGGGTCGCGCCCGAATGGCATGGCTGGCTGCACCACACCTATAAGGAGCCGCCGACCAAGGAGCCGCTGACCCACAAGGCTTGGGAAAAACCGCACAAGCCCAACCTGACCGGCACGACCGGCGCCTATCACCCGGCGGGGTCGCTTTATCGCGCCGAGCCGGCGGAACGGCGCGATTACGACGCCTGGCAGCCCGAGTAGGCCGATGAACAACGCCGCCGAACGGGCCGAATTCTGGGTTGGCGCCACGGTTCTGGCCGTCGCGGCGGGGTTTCTGGTCTGGTCCACCTCGGGCGGCAGTCTGGCCTCGAATCTGGGAAGCGGCAGCTATGAACTGCGCGCCGCCTTTCCCAATGTCGACGGGATCGAGGCGGGGACCGATATCCGCGTCGCCGGGGTCAAGGTCGGGCGCGTCGCCGGGGTCGAGCTGAATCCGCAGACCTATTACGCCGAGGCGCGGCTGCGGATCCCGCAAACCATCCGCCTGCCCAGCGACAGCGCGGCGCTGATCCAGTCCGACGGGCTGCTGGGCGGCTCCTATATCGAGCTGCAGCCGGGCGGCGCGCCGGACGATCTGCAACCCGGGGACGAGATCGAGGATGTGCAGGGCGCGGTCAGCCTGCTGTCGCTGATGATGAAATTCGTGGATTCGCAGGGTTCGGAAGATGGCGATGAATGACCTGCTGATCCGCGCCGGCCTGTGCCTGCTGCTGGCCGCGACGCCGGCTCTCGCGCAGGACGGGGATGCCGAGGGGGATCCGGCAGCGGATGAGCAGCTGATGGTCGATCCGGCCTTCAGCGACGATCCCGAGGCGATCGTCCCGGCCGAGCCCTCGGCCGCCGAGCGCGAGGCCGCCGCCGCCGCCGCACGCGGCCCGGATACGGCGCGCGGTGACGGTGCGCTGCTGCGGGCGCTCGACAAGGTGACCGGCCAGACCCGGGATTTCACCCTTGGCGTGGGCGAAAGCGCGGATTTCGGCCGGCTGCGCATCGTGCTGGGCGAATGCCGCTATCCGGCGGCGGATCCGAGTTCCGACGCCTATGCGCAAATGACGATCAGCGATCAGCGGATCAACTCGCGGGTGTTCGCGGGCTGGATGATCGCCTCGTCGCCGGCGCTGTCGGCGCTGGACGATGCGCGTTACGATGTCTGGGTAATCTCGTGCAATAGCGCCTGAGGGTCGGGCAGGGCATGGCCGGTGAAATCCGCATGCCCCCGTAGCGCCAGCTTCAGCAAGGTGCGATATTGCGGGCGCGCGACCGTCTGCCCGCCCATCGAGGCAAGATGCGGGCTGGGATATTGCGTGTCCCATAGCGTGAAGCCGCAGCGCGCCAGATGCGCCGACATCCAGATCAGCGCCGCCTTGGAGGCGTTATCGGCGCGCGAGAACATGCTTTCGGCGAAAAAGGCGCGGCCCAGCGACAGGCCGAAGACGCCGCCGATCAGCCGCCCGCCGGCAAAGACCTCCAGCGAATGGGTATGGCCAAGGCGGAAAAGCTCGCCGTACAGGCTGCGCAGTTCGGAATTGATCCAGGTGTCCTGACGATCGGCGCAACCGTCGATCACCTGGGAAAAGGCGCCGTTGATGCCGGCGCGCCAGTCGCTGTGGCGCAGCAGCCGCCGCATCGAGCGCGAGACATGGACCCCGCCCACGGGCAGGATGCCGCGCATGGTCGGCTCGAACCAGTGAAGCTGGGGATCGCTTGCCGACATGGCCATGGGAAAGATCCCCCTGGCATAGCCCTCGAGCATGGTGCGGGCGGTCAGGAATGCGCTCATGCGACAGCCTCCCCGCGCGGGCGGGATCGGATCGGGTCAGGTCGCGTTATGCGCGGCCAGCCACTTCTCCAGCCAGTGGATCGAATAATCTCCGCTCTGGATATCGGGATTGTCCAGCAATTCAAGAAACAGCGGCACGGTGGTATCGACCCCGTCCACGATCAACTCGCCAAGCGCCCGGCGCAGCCGGGCCAGCGCCTCGGGCCGGTCGCGGCCATGCACGATCAGCTTGGCGATCAGGCTGTCGTAATAGGGCGGGATGCGGTAGCCGTCATAGATGGCGCTGTCCATGCGCACGCCAAGCCCGCCCGGCGCGTGATACTGGCTGATCCGGCCCGGCGAGGGCGCGAAATTCGGCAGTTTCTCGGCATTGATGCGGACCTCGATGGCATGGCCGTCGATCCGGAGATCCTCTTGCCGGAACTCCATTTCCGCGCCCGAAGCGACAAGGATCTGCTGGCGGACCAGATCGACGCCAAAGATCGCCTCGGTCACCGGATGCTCGACCTGAAGGCGGGTGTTCATCTCGATGAAATAGAACTCGCCATCCTCGAACAGGAATTCGATGGTGCCGGCGCCGCGATAGCCCAGTTCGGCCATGGCATTGGCGCAGATGGCGCCGATCCGGTCGCGCTGTTCGGCGGTGATGACGGGGCCGGGGGCCTCTTCCAGGACCTTCTGGTGGCGGCGCTGCAGCGAACAGTCGCGCTCGCCCAGATGCACGGCACGGCCCTTGCCGTCGCCAAAGACCTGGATCTCGATATGGCGCGGGCGCTGCAGGTATTTCTCGATATAGACCTCATCGTTGCCGAAGGCGGCCTTGGCCTCGCTGCGCGCGGTGCGAAAGGCGACCTCGAGCTGGGCCTCGTCCAGTGCGACCTTCATGCCGCGACCGCCGCCGCCGGCGGTCGCCTTGATGATGACCGGATAGCCGATCTCGCGCGCCACCCGCCTGGCGGCCTCGACATCGGGCACGCCGCCATCCGAGCCGGGCACCACCGGGATGCCAAGCGCCTTGGCGGTCTCCTTGGCGGTGATCTTGTCGCCCATGATGCGGATATGTTCGGCCGAGGGGCCGATGAAGGCGATGCCGTGATCCTCGACCATCTGCACGAAGCCGGCATTTTCGGACAGGAAACCGTAGCCCGGATGGATCGCCTGCGCGCCGGTGATTTCGCAGGCCGAGATGATCGCGGGCTGCGACAGATAGCTTTGCGGCGAGGCGGGCGGGCCAATGCAGACCGATTCATCGGCCATGCGCACATGCATCGCGTCGGAATCGGCGGTCGAATGGACCGCGACCGAGGCGATGCCCATCTCGCGGCAGGCGCGGATGACGCGCAGCGCAATCTCGCCACGGTTGGCGATCAGGATCTTTTCGAACATGGCTGCCTCACTCGACGACCATCAGGGGGGCGCCGAATTCGACCGGGCTGCCATCGTCGATGAGGATGCGTCGGACCGTGCCGGTGCGGGGCGAGGGGATGTGGTTCATGGTCTTCATCGCCTCGACGATCATCAGCGTGTCGCCCTCGCTGACCTGCTGACCGATCGAGACAAAGGGCGCGGCGCCCGGCTCGGCCGCCAGATAGGCGGTGCCGACCATCGGCGAGGTGACGATGCCCGGCAGGCTGGCCGGATCGTCGGCGGGGGCCGCGGCCGCGCTGGCGGGCGCGGGGATCGCGGCGGCGGCAGGGGCGGGGGCCAGCGGCGCCGCTGCCGGCGCGGCCTGGACGGCGATCTGTCGCGACTGTTTCGACAGGCTGACCGTCAGCCGGTCGTTTTCGTCATATTCGCGCTTGACGGTCAGTTCGGTCAGTTCGTTGCGGTTGAGCAACTCTGCAAGGGACTGAATGAAAGCCACATCGCCTTCGTGATGGCGCTTGCCTTGACCGGCTTTTGGGGAATCGTCGCTCATGCCGTCCTCTGTTCTTGTTGCTGGTGCCGTGTTCCGTGCCTGGCAGCCTTGGCATCTTATAAACCTTCCCACAACCCGAGGGAAAGGGGTTCGCCGCCTAGCGCCTGCGTTTCCAGCGCCGATGCACCCAGAACCACTGCTCCATATGGGTGCGGATCAATTGCTCGAGATCGTCGTTCAGCGCCTGCATCATGGCCGCCGGCTCGCCATGCGCGACCGGCTCGCCGACCCGCACGTCGAAGCTCAGCCCGTCGGGCCGGCGGATGCCCGCGACGGGCAGGATCAGCGCGTCATAGCGGATCGCCAGTTCGGCCGGGGTCAGCACGGTTTTCGTCGGCAGCCCGAAAAAGGTCAGCTCGGCGCCATGGCCGTCGAACTGGTCGAAGCCGAGCGCCATCCAGCCGCCGCCCTTGAGAAACCGCAGCATCGAGGCCAGACCCGCGCGGCCGCGCGGGAACATCGGTTCGGCGATGGCGCGCATGGCGGGGATGTAATGGCGGTTGAAGGCCTCGTTGTTCATCGGCCTGTAAAGCGCCCCGACCGGCCAGCCGCGCCCGGAAAGCGCCGCGCGCATGGCGTCGTAATTGCCGAAATGCGCGACCGCCAGAATGACCGGCCGCCCCGCCTGCGCCGCCTGTTCCAGCGCCGGCAGGCCGGGGCCGCAAAGGGGATCGGCGGCATGGATGCGGTCGGTGAATTCGGTCCCCGAATAGATTTCCGCCAGCGAGCGCCCGGCATTGGCGGGCACCGTGCGGGTCAGGCGGCGGGCCTCGTGCGGGGACAGGTCCGGCCGGGCCAGCGCCAGATTGTTGCGGATCCGCTTGCGCCAGCCGGCCAGCGGACCCAGAAAATGCGCAAAGAACCAGCCCATGGCGGGGATGCGCCTTTCATAGGGCAGGATGCGCGCCAGCCCCATCACCGCCAGAAAGGCCGCGTTCGCGATGCGGTCGCGCAGCGCGACCGGATCATGGGGCTCCTCGGGATCGGCTTTGGTGGCGGGCATGGCGGTCCTGTCTGTCAGGTCTGTCGCATCGCGCGGGCCTCGCGCATCCAGACATATATCCCGGCGATGACGATGATCAATGCGCCGGTCACGGTCCAGATGTCCGGGATCGTGCCCCAGAACAGCCAGCCCCACAAGCCCGCCCAGATCAGCCCGGTATAGCCGAAAGGCGCGATGGCCGAGGCCTCGGCCATGGCAAAGGCGCGGATCAGCAATGCCTGCGATATGGCGCCGAGAATCCCCAGAACCGCAAAGGCCCACAGATCGCCCGTCGCGACCGGCTGCCAGAAGAACGGCACCACCAGCGAGGACAGCACCGATCCCACCGCCGCCGACCACAGGATCGAGGTGGCGGTGGAATCGCTGCGCGTCAGCCGCGTCAGGATGGCGCCCGCGGCATAGGTGAAGGCCCCGACCAGCGGCAGCAGCGCCGCGGGATGAAACACGCCGGCGCCGGGGCGGATGATGATCAACGCGCCGCAGAGCGCCGCGGCAATCCCAAGAATGCGGCGCAACCCAATGGATTCGCCCAGGAATAGCGCCGCGCCCAGGGTGATCAGCACGGGGTTGATATCCATGATCGCGGTCGCCTCTGCCAGGCCGATGAATTGCAGCGAGGTAAAGAACAGCGCCGATGAACAGATATGCGACAGCCCGCGCGCGAATTGCAGCCGGGGCTGTTTGCTGACGAAGCTGCGCCGCAGGCGCGGCCCCAGGATCGCCGCGACGATCAGCAGATTGCCGACGAAACGCGCCCAGACGATCTGCGCCGGCGGGTAGCTCTGGCTCAGGTATTTGGCGGTCGCATCCATCAGCGCAAATACCATGATCGCCAGCAGCAAAAGCGCGATGCCCAGCATCTGCGTCTTGCGCGCCGGATCGCCCGCAGGCGCGATGACCGGCGGCAGGGCGCCGGGTTCGGGAGGTGGCAATCTCATGATGGGTCTCCGTTCCCGCCCGTTATGCCGGGCAGGTCGGTCAGGGTCCATAGCCCGGCTGCCCCGGCGCATGAAAACGGCCGCGCGGATGGCGCGGCCGCTTGTGTGTCGGGAATGTCGCGGGCTCAGCCCAGCAGGCGCAGCGCCTCGTCGATGACCGCCTCGGGGGCGATGCCGAACTCCTTGTAGAGCGTCGGCGCCGGGGCCGAGGCGCCAAAGCCGGTCATGCCGATGAAGCCCGCCTTCTTGGCCTTGCCGCGCTCGCCCAGCAGCAGCCAGTCCCAGGGCTGGCGGACGCCCGCCTCGATCGCGATGCGCACGGCGCCCTTGGGCAGCACCTTCTTGCGATAGGTCTCCGGCTGATCGCGGAACAGCTCCATCGAGGGGACCGAGACGACGCGGGTCGGCACGCCCTGGGCCTCGAGCGCATCGCGGGCGGCGATGGCGATCTCGACCTCGGAGCCCGAGGCCATCAGGATCACGCTGGGCTCCTTCTTGCCGGATTCGCGCAGGATATAGGCGCCTTTGGCGGTCAGGTTTTCGCCCGCCTCCGCGCGCAGCAGCGGCAGGTTCTGGCGCGACAGCGCCATGACCGTGGGGGTCGATGCGCTGGACAGGGCGATCTCCCAGGCCTCGGCGGTCTCGATCAGGTCGCAGGGGCGCAGCATCAGCGTGTTGGGCGTGGCCCGGCAGATCGCCAGATGCTCGACCGGCTGATGGGTCGGACCGTCCTCGCCCAGGCCGATGGAATCATGGGTCATGACATAGGTGACCGGCAGGCCCATCAGCGCCGACAGCCGCATCGCGCCGCGCGCATAATCGGTAAAGCACATGAAGGTGCCGCCATAGGGGCGGAAGCCGCCATGCAGCCAGATGCCGTTCATCGCCGCCGCCATGCCGTGTTCGCGGATGCCGTAATGGATATAGCGACCCTTGCGGTCCTCGGGCGAGAAGATGCCCAGATCCTTGGTGCGGGTGTTGTTCGAGCCGGTCAGATCGGCCGAACCGCCCAGCGTTTCCGGCAGTTCGGGGTTGATCACCTCGAGCACCATCTCGCTGGCCTTGCGGGTCGCGACCTTGGGCTTGGCCGTGAGCGCCTGTTCCTTCAGCGCCGCGATGGCCGGGGCCAGCTTCTCGCTGACCTCGCCCGAGATGCGGCGGGCGAATTCGTCGCGGTTCGGCGCGGCGTCCACGCGGGCATTCCAGGCGTCGCGCGCAGCTCCGCCCCGCGCGCCGATGGCGCGCCAGTCGGCCAGGATATCCTCGGGGATGGTGAAGGCGGGCGCGGTCCAGCCGAGCGCCTTGCGCGCGGCCTCGATCTCCTCGGCGCCCAGGGGCGAGCCATGGACGCCCGCGCTGTCGGATTTGTTCGGCGCGCCATAGCCGATGATGGTCTTGCAGGCGACCAGCACCGGGCGGTCGTCCTTGCCCGATGCGGCATCGGCCAGCGCGCGGTCGATATCGGCCGGGTCATGGCCATCGCAGGAGAGCGTGCGCCAGCCCGAGGCCTCGAACCGCTTGAGCTGGTCGGTCCGGTCCGACAGCGACACGCGGCCGTCGATGGTGATGTCGTTATGGTCCCACAGCACGATCAGCCGGCCCAGTTTCTGCATGCCGGCCAGGCCGATCGCCTCCTGGCTGATGCCCTCCATCAGGCAGCCGTCGCCGGCGATGACCCAGGTGCGGTGGTCGCACAGATCCTTGCCGAATTGCGCGCGCAGCGCCTCTTCGGCGATGGCCATGCCGACCGAAGTGGCGATGCCCTGGCCCAGCGGGCCGGTGGTGGTCTCGACGCCTTCGGCGTGGCCGTATTCGGGATGTCCGGCGGTGATGCTGCCCCATTGGCGGAAATTGCGGATCTGCTCGATGGTCATCTGCTCGTAGCCGGTCAGGTAGAGCAGCGAATAGATCAGCATCGAGCCGTGCCCGGCCGACAGCACGAAGCGGTCGCGGTCGAACCAGTGCGGGCTCGAGGCGTCGAATTTCAGGTGGTTGCGGAACAGGACGGTGGCAACGTCCGCCATGCCCATCGGCATGCCGGGATGGCCCGAATTCGCGGCCTGCACCGCATCCATGGAAAGGGCGCGGATGGCGTTCGCGAGGCGCCAATGCGCGGGGTCGGCCTTGATGCGTTCGGCGATGTCCATATCGGTATTCCCTGCTGTTGGGTGACGGCAAGTCCTGATAGGCAGGGCGCAGCGCGGTTGCAAGCCGCCATTGAAACGGGCAGGGCGGATTTCCATGATGGCAGAGGATCAGATCATCGGCTTTCGGCGGGATCGGATCGGCGCGCGGTTGATCTGCCTGCTCAATGTCATGCGGCTGGCGCGCGCCACCGGCGTCAGGGGGCGCTATCTGTGGCTGAGCGATCCGGCCAGCGATCACACCGAGCTGAACGATCCGCATGATTTCTTGGCCCCCGATTTCGTCGCCGCCCATATCGAGGTCGTCCCTGCCGTGCCGGATCTGTCGCGGCTGCCCAATGTCGGCACGGCCGCGCCGGGGATGAGCCTGGGCGGCTTTCGCGAAAGGCTGGCGGCGGGCGAGCGTTACGAATGCGACACCATGGCCGAGACCGTGCGTTTCATGGACGAGAGCCTGGAAAGCGCCGATGCCGAGATCCACGAGATCGCGCGTTCGATCCGGCTTGCCGCGCCACTTGCGCGGGAGTTGGAAAAGGCGCGCGCGCTGGTGGCGCGGGCCGGCGGCGGTGCTCCGGTCGCGATCCATGTCCGGCGCGGCGATATTCTGGACGGCGATCCCTGGTCCTATAGCTCATGGGCGACGAAATACGTGCCCGACGAATTCTATCGCGCCTTCATCTCGATGAGCGAGGGGCCGGTGCTGTCGTTCAGCGACACGCCCGCCGCGGTGGCGCATCTGGGGCAGGGCGATCCGCGCATCCTGCCGGTGACCCGGATCCTGGACGCCGGAAAGCTGCCGCAGGCGGCGCGCGATCTGCTTGAGCTGCTGCTGATGGCGGATTGCGAAAGGGTCGGCGCGCCCAGCCACAGCGCCTTTTCGCGCGCCGCGGCGGTCGCCGGCCAGTGCCGGATCGTGTCGCTGCCCGACGCCCTGCCCGAGGATCTGCGCAATGCCGCCTATGACGCGCTGCTGGAGCGGGTGATTTCCCGGCAGGACAGCTTTTTCGCGCCGGGCGATCTGGCGCAGACCGCGGGCTTTGCCGCCAGGCATGCGGTGGTCACGGGGCGCGGCCCCGAACTGATCGGCGCCCTGGCCGGGAACGGCGATTTTCTGGAGCGGTTCCCCTTTCTCTACAAGGATCTGGCGGTGACCGCCTGGGCCTCGGGGCGGATGCAGAAGGCACGGAAGCTGGCGCAGCTGGGCCTGAATGCGCCGCTGATCCGGCATCGCGACAAGCCGCAATGCCGGCAGGTGCTGCTGGTGGCCCCGGCGGGCAACCAGCCCGAGCAGAACCGGCTGGTCGATGCGCAATTCCTGACCCTGCTGTTCAGCGGCCGGGCGGCCGAGGGGCCGATCATCCCGGTGCTCGCCCGCCGGCTGGTCCGCCAGAAAAGCGAATCCGTGCAGGCGCTGCTGTTCCCGCCCCGGCTGCTACAGGCCTATCTGCGACCGACACCCGAGGGCGGCGATGGGGCGAAGGCGCTGCCGCTATGGACGCTGCGCCTTGACTGGGCAGAGTTCGTCCGCGGCAAGGCGCTGCTGCGGGAATTGCGCGAATGGCCGCGCCTGTGGGAAAAGATGAAACCCGTGGCGTCCGGGCTGAGCGAGCTTGAGGACAGGCTGGCCGGTGGCGACAGGCCCGGCGCCAGCGATGCCGAGGCGATGCGCTTTGGCTTTTGCGCCGCGATCCTGCGGCTGAACGGGCGGCTCAAGCGCAGCTTCGCGCTGCTGAACTGGCTGGAGGAGATCCGGCCCGGTCAGGTGCTGACCCATAAACGGCTGGCTGATACCTGTTTCGCCGCAGGGCAGGCGCATGGCGGCTGGAAATGGCTGGATTCGGCGATGGCGCTGGCGCCCGAAAACCCGATGCTCAGGCTGTCGGGGGCGATCCGCGCGGCCCAGCAGGGCGACGGCACCCGCGCCCGCCGCCATCTGGCCGAGGCCGAGGCGCTGCGGCCGGATCTTGACCTGACCGCGGTCGTGCGGCGCGGCTTCATCCGGCAATTGCCGTGACGCCGCGCGCGCCGACTGGTCACGATGCGCCGCCGGTATCGGCGGGCGGGGGCAGATCGCCCAGCGGCCTGATCTTGAGCCGCGTGATCCGGTTCTCGCGCCGCGAGACGATCTCGAAACGGTAGCCCTCGAAGGAAAACACCTGGCCCGGCGTCGGGATCGACTGCGCCATATGGATCACCAGCCCGGCCACGGTATTGGCCTCGTCATCGGGCAGCGACCAGTCCAGCGCCCGGTTCAGGTCGCGGATCGTCATGGCGCCGTCGATGCTGTAATCGCCCTGGGCGTTGGGCGCCAGCGACTGGCCGGCATCGGTATCGTGCTCGTCGGTGATCTCGCCCACGATTTCCTCGAGGATGTCCTCCAGCGTGATCAGCCCGCGCAGGCTGCCATATTCATCGACGACCAGCGCGAAATGCGTCCGCCGGCGCAGGAATTCGCGCATCTGTTCGTCCAGCGCCGTGGTGTCGGGCACGAAATAGGGCGGCATGGCGACGCTGAGCAGATCGAAATCCCTCAGCGCCTGAGGGCCGTATTCCTGCATCGTCCTGCGCACGCCGCGCAGCAGATCCTTGGCATGGATCACGCCGATGACATTCTCGCGCTCGCCGCGATAGACGGGCAGGCGGGTATGCGAGCTTTTCAGCACCAGCTCAAGCACCTCGTCGGCGGAAACCCCGGCATCGATCATCTCGATCTCGGACCGATGCAGCATGATCTCCTCGACCGAACGCTCGCCAAGGTCCAGCGCGCCCATCAGCAGGTCGCGCTCTTCCTTTTGCACGGTGCCGCTGGAATGGCCGATGGCCAGTGCGCCGGCGATTTCCTCCTGCACCGAAAAGACATGGCCCGAACCGTCGGCGCGGATGCCAAAGATCGCCAGGATGGCGCGCACGATCAGCCGCACCACGGTGACCACCGGCGACATGATCCGGGTCACCACGCTGACCGGACGCGCCACGCGGCTGGCCATGTCCTCGGGGGCGAGAATGGCATAGGTCTTGGGCAGAACCTCGGCAAATATCAGCACCAGCACCGTCATCACCAGCGTCGCCGCCGCCACGCCGCTGGAGCCCAGCAGCCGCGTGAACAGCGCCGTGGCAAGGCTGGCCGACAGGATGTTGACCACATTGTTGCCCAAGAGAATCGAGCCGATCAGGCTTTCGCTGTCCTCGGTCACCTCAAGCGCGCGCTGCGCGCCGGCATCGCCCCGGTCGGCGCGGGCGCGCAGCTTGGCGCGGCTGGACGCGGTCAGCGCCGTCTCCGAACCCGAGAAGAATCCCGACAGGGCCAGCAGCACCAGAATGGCCCCGCCGGTCAGCCACAGCGCCAGATCATAGCCCGAGCCGGCCTGTGCCTGGCTGGCGGGATCGGTCGCGGCTGCGGCGGCGGCTACGGCGGTTGCGGCGGTCAGCAGGATCATTCTTCGGCCTCGTTCCGCGGGCGGCTGGCCAGCGGGTGATGGTTCAGCACCAGATCGCGCAGCCGCGCATCCAGCACATGTGTATAGATCTCGGTCGTGCCCAGATCGGCATGGCCCAGCAGCGTCTGGATGGCGCGCAGATCGGCGCCGCCCTCCAGCAGATGGGTGGCGAAGGCGTGGCGGATCACATGCGGCGAGACGCGGCCCGGATCGACCCCGGCGACAATCGCCAGCTGCGTCAGCAACCCGTTCATCGCCTGCCGCGTCATATGGCCTTGCTTGCTGGCGGCGGGAAACAGCCAGCGTCCGCCCCGCCCGGCGACCAGCCGGCCCAGCGGGCTTTCGGCGGGGGCATTGTCGCGCAGCCGAAGCCAGGCGGCCAGCGCGCGACGCGCCGGGCCGCTAAGCGGCACCATGCGTTCCTTGCCGCCCTTGCCCCGGATCAGCAGCAGCGCCGGATCGCCGCGACAGGCATCGACCGGCAGCGAAACCAGTTCGCTCACCCGCATGCCGGTGGCATAGATCAGTTCGACCAGAACCAGATTGCGGGCGCGCTCGGCCTCGGTCCGGCCAAGGCGTGGCAGCGCGTCCAGCATCGCCTGCACCTCGGTCCGGTCCAGCGTTTTCGGCAGGCGCCGGGCGCGGCCCGGCCCGCTGATGCGGCCGGCCGGGTCGTCCTCGCGCCAGTTTTCCTCCAGCGCGAAGCGGGTGAACTGACGGATCGAGGACAGCCGCCGCGCCCGCGTCGCCCGCGACAGGCCCTCCGCATCGCAATGGGACAGGTAATCCTCGACGTTTTCGCGGCTGGCCGTGGTCAGGTCCGCGCCCCGCCCGGACAGCCATTCGGCGAAATCGACAAGATCGCGGCCATAGGCCAGCAGCGTGTTGCGCGCCGCCCCGGATTCGGCCGCCTGCGCGTCCAGAAAGGCCGAGATCCGGCCCTGATCGCTGCCCGCGCTTTTGCCTCCCGCCATTCGCCTGCCTGTCATCCGCCCGCCTATCTTTCCGGGCTGGCGCCGGCCGGGGCCATCAGCGCCGGGGCGAGGATCAGCTCGACCGTGGCCTGGAGCGCGATCTCGTGCTGGCCAAGCGCCCGCAGCGCGCGCAGCCCCTGCACCGCGCGGCTCAGGTCGCCATCCAGCCCGGCATCGGTATCGGCGATCGCGGCGAGCATCGCCTCGCCGCGCCTGTTGGCCAGGATCAGCTCGGCCGCCGCGCGCGGAACGTCGCGCTCGGAAGGGCCGAGAAAGGCCGGGAACAGCTGGGCCGCGCGTTTCGCGGGCTCTCCCTCGCCGGGGGGCGGGGCGGATTCCGGCTCGCCGCCGGCAAAGCGCAGCAGCCACAGATCAAAGGCCGAGGCATCCGCCGGCGGGTCCGCCACTACCTGCGGTTGCGCGGCCAGAAGCGCCAGCCATAGGGCGATGCGGCCCGGCTTGCCGTCCAGCCCCATGGCGCCCAGTTCCGCGCCGGTCATCTCGGCCAGGGCGACGCCGAGCCCGGCGGCCAGCATCGCCTCATAGGCGGGGGGCAGCGCCTTGGCCGCGGCCGCGGCATCGCGGGCGATCAGCGCCGTGTTCAGCGCCTGGATCGCGGCGGTGCGGTCCCAGACCCCGCCCGAGGCGGCCGGGCGCTGTTCCAGATAGATCGCCCGCAATTGCGAGGCGGGGATGGAACCGGCGCGGGCCAGCCGCTCGGCCGCGTCCAGCCGCGCCTTCCAGCCGCCATTCTGGTCCAGATCGGCCAGCGCGAAGGCCAGCGGCAGGTTAGTCGAGGGCAGGGGCTGGCCGATCGCCTCGTGCAGGCGCAGTTCAAGCGGCGTCACGATGGCCGGCGGCTGCAATTCCTCGGCGCCGTCGGAATAGGTGTCGTCGAGATATTGCGCCAGCAGCGCCGCCATCTGCGGATCGATCATGCCCAGCGTCTCGGCGCCGTGAAAGACCAGCGCCGCGGCCGGCCAGTCGCCGCCAAGCGCCAGGCAGAAGATGCGCGCCGGAAAGCTGGGCGCGACGCCGGGCGTGCGGTCCATGATCTCGCAGGCGCTGGTCTCATTGCGCGACAACAGGCCGATGTCGAACAGCCGCCGGAAGCGTTCCGGATCGCCGGGGCCGGCGGCCTGCAGCAATTCCTTGGCGGCGCCGGTCGCGCCCATGTCCAGAAGCTTGTCCACACGGGCCAGAAACAGCAGCCCCTCCTGCTGCGGCCCGGCCACCGGCGGCTGAAGCTGCGCCGCCAGGATGCGCCGTTCCAGCCGCCGCAGCGCCGGCAGGCGCGGGCTGCTGCGGGCGATCAGCCGCGCCAGCGTTTCGGCGTCGCTGACGCCCCAAAGCGTCGCCGGCAGGCCCGCCATGCGCGGCGAGACGGTGCCCTTGCGATCCGGGTTGCCCTCGCCCAGCCGGGTGACGCCGACCGGCTCGACGGCGCCGCTGGCGGCGATGTCGCGCCGACTGCGGCGCTTGAGCTGGGGCGGGCGCTCGTCGCCGGGGCGCCAGGACGAGACATTGTCGGGCTGCTGCACGCTGCCCGACAGCCAGTCGCTGGCCGAGAGCGGCGGCTTGGCGCCGGCCGGCAGCCCAAGGATGCCTAGCGCCGCCATGAGACAGGCGCCGATGCGGAGATATTCAGTCGCGATCATCTTGTCCTGTCGCACCGTCCGGGTCGGGCGCGGCGGCTTCAACGCGCTCGGGTTCCGCGGGGGTTTCGGTCGGGGCGGTGGCCGGCTGCTCGGCGCCCAGGTCCAGTTCGACCGGCATGCGCATCTCGCGCGGGTCGGAACCCATATCGCCGAAATAGGCGTAACCCGCCAGGGCCGCCAGGGTCAGCACCAGAAGAACCGCCACCAGTTTCAAAAGCCGCATGAAAATGCCCTTTCCGCCTCGAAATTGTCTTGTCGTTCCGGTCTTATGCCGGCTCGTGCGAAATATATATGGCATTTCCGGAAAGATCACGCCATCAGTCACACGGTTCGAATGGAGGGGTTCTTGCGGGTGATGCGGCAAAACATCGTGCTGATCGGGATGATGGGGGCGGGAAAGACCGCGATCGGGGGCGAGTTGTCGCGCCGGTTGCATCGCCCCTTTTCGGATACCGATGTCGAGATCGAGCGCGCCGCCGCAATGACCATCCCGGAGATCTTCGCCCGCGATGGCGAGCAGTTCTTTCGCGCCCGCGAATCAGAGGTTCTGGGCCGGGTGCTGGCCTCGGGCAGGGGGGTGGTCTCGACCGGGGGCGGCGCCTGGCTGCGGCCGGAAAACCGCACCCGCATCGGCGATCACGGGGTTTCGGTCTGGCTTGACTGCGATCTGGAGACCCTGTGGCACCGCGTCCGCCACCGCCCGACGCGGCCGCTCTTGCAGACCGCCGACCCGCGCGGGACGCTGGCGCGGCTGCTGGCCGAGCGCGGCCCGGTCTATGCCCTGGCCGATATCCGCGTTCAGGCGCGGCAGGGCGACAGCATCGGCCAGACCGCGACTCGCGTGATCGAGGCGATCAGGGACCACGACCCCGCAATCCTGGAGGATAAATGAGCATCGAGACGGTTCATGTGGATCTGGGCGCGCGCTCCTATGACGTGCGGATCGGGCAGGGCCTGCTGGCGCGCGCCGGCGACGAGATCGTGGCGCTGGCGGGCCGGCGTCGCGTCGCGATCCTGACCGACGAGACTGTCGCGGCCTTGCACCTGCCGGCGCTGCAAGAGGCCCTGGCAGGGGCCGGGATCGAGGCGCCGGCGCTGGCGCTGCCCGCCGGTGAGGCCACGAAATGCTGGGCCGAGATCGGCCGCGCCACCGAATGGCTGATCGCGCAAAGGATCGAGCGGCGCGATCTGGTCATCGCCCTGGGCGGTGGCGTGATCGGCGATCTGGCGGGATTTGCCGCCGCGATCCTGCGCCGCGGCGTGCGCTTCGTGCAGATTCCGACCACGCTGCTGGCGCAGGTGGACAGTTCGGTCGGCGGCAAGACCGGCGTCAACAGCCCGCAGGGCAAGAACCTGATCGGCGCCTTTCATCAGCCGGCGCTGGTGCTTGCCGATATCGACACGCTCGCCACGCTGAGCCCGCGCGATTTCCGCGCCGGTTACGGCGAGGTGGCGAAATACGGGCTGCTGGGCGATGAAGGCTTTTTTGAATGGCTCGAAGCCAATGCCGCCGGGCTGGCGCGCGATCCGGCGCTGCGCCAGCAGGCCGTGCGCCACTCGGTCCGGATGAAGGCGGATATCGTCCAGCGCGACGAAACCGAACAGGGCGACCGGGCGCTGCTCAATCTGGGCCATACCTTCGGCCATGCACTGGAATCGGCGACCGGCTATTCGGACCGCCTGCTGCATGGCGAGGGCGTGGCGATCGGCTGCGCGCTGGCCTATGAGCTGTCGGCAAAGATGGGCCTGTGCAGCCAGGAGGCGCCCTCGCGCGTGGCGGCGCATCTCGCGGCCATGGGCCTGCCCGCGCGGATCGCCGATATTCCCGGCGAGCTGCCCGATGACGATGCGCTGATCGCCCTGATGGCCCAGGACAAGAAGGTCCAGGACGGCCGGCTGCGCTTCATCCTGGCGCGCGGCATCGGGCGGGCCTTTGTCACCGATCAGGTCGATCCGGCGCTGCTGCGGCGGGTATTGGCGGAGTCGCGCTAGCCGGATCGGGTTTCGCCGGCCCGGCGCGCCGCTGCGGCGGCACGATCTCGTCATGGCCCAGCTTGGCGTCCCGGTCGCGGCGCAGGGCGGCGCGGCTCAGCATCAGCGTCGTCACTGGCGTCGTGACGATGACGAAAACGCCGATGATCAGCTCATGCAGCACGGTGCGGCTTTCCAGCAGCGAAAACATCAGCATCGAGGCAATGATGGTCAGCAGCGTGCCGGCGCTATAGGCCAGGGTCTGGGCGTGCAGGCGCTGGTAGAAGCTTTTCAGCCGCACCACGCCCAGCCCGCCCAGAAGCGTCATCGAGGCGCCGATGGCGACGCATAGCGCGATGATGATGGCGGCCCATGGCGGCAGTTGTTCGAGATGCCTCATTCGATCACCTCGCCGCGCATCAGGAACTTGGCCGCGCAGACCGTGGTCACGAAACCCAGCACCGCGATCACCAGCGCGCTTTCAAAGAAAAACACATTGCCGTTGCCCATGCCGACCAGCAGAAACAGCAGCATGGCGTTGACATACATCGTATCCAGCCCCAGCACGCGGTCCTGCGCGCGCGGCCCGCGCAGCATGCGCCAGCAGGCCAGCGCAAGCGACAGGATCAGCGCGAACTGGGCATAGACCAGGGCGAATCCCAGGATCATGGCGCTCATTCGAATATCTCCATCAGCAGGGCCTCGTAGCGGTCGTGGATCAGGCTTTGCCAGTCATCGTCGCTTTTCAGGTCGAGCACATGCAGAAGCAGGCGGCCCTCGTGGCGTTCGTATTCCACCCATGAGGTCCCGGGCGTGGCGGTCACGATCAGCGCCAGCACGGCGATGGCATTCGGATCGCGCAGGCGCAGTTCCAGGTCGATGAAGCCGGAATTATAGGCCGGGTGGTCCGGCCCCAGCAGCACGATCCGCGCCACCCCGATATTCGAGCGCAGGATGTCGCGCATCACGATCGAGATCAGGCGCGGCACGGCGATCCAGCGGCGAAAGCGCGGCCGGCTGGGATGCAGATGCTCGACCGCCCAGCCGGCGGTCAGGGCGATGACGCTGCCCAGCACCAGATGGCCCAGCGAGAACCGGGTCAGGAACAGCCACATCAGCACCAGCGCGACCGACAGGACCGGATGCGGGGCAAGGCGGCTCATGGTGCGGCCTCCTGGCCGTCGCGGGGCAGGTCGGGCACGATGTTCTGGGTCGGCGCCGCGCGAACGTCCTGCGCCTGCGCCAGCACCGCATCGCGATAGGTGCCGGGCTCCAGCAGGGCGATGGCAGTGGCATGGGTATAGTTCAGCAGCGCCTCGGCCCGCAGCGTCTGCAGCGCGATCATGGCCAGCAGGAGGACCACCGGCACGACCTCAAGTGCAAGGATGCGCGGCGCCGGCGCCTCATTGGCCCAGAAGCGGCGAATGCCGAAGCGCATCAAGGCGATCAGGGCGCCAAGCCCGGACAGGATCAGCATGGCGAGATAGGCCCAGAGAATGGCGGGAAACTCTCCTGCCGGGCCCAGGTTGTCCTGCATCGCGCCGCGCAGGATGGCAAGCTTGCCGATGAAGCCCGGCAGCGGCGGCAGCCCGGCCAGCATCGAGGCGACCAGCGCGAAGCAGATCGCCATGGTCAGCCAGCTCACCGTGCGTTCGCTGGCCGGGGCCGAGGTGTCCTCGACCGTGTCCAGCCCCATCGGTGCCCAGCGTTCCCTCAGCGGATCGGGGGGCTCCTGGGGGGCGTCGTCGCCGCCATCGCCGCGGCTGACCGGCTCGGCGATCAGGAAAAAGGCCGAGATCGCCGCCGTCGAGCCGACCAGATAGTAAAGCGCGCCGCCCAGCATCAGCGCGCCGCCGCCGGCCTGGGCAAAGCCGACCGCCGCCAGCACCGTCCCCGACGAAATGATCGCCAGATAGCCCCCCTTGCGGCCCAGTTCCGGCGCGCCGAGAATGCCGATCATGCCGAAACCCATGGTCACGATGCCGCCGATCATCAGGGCCGGCGCGCCGAAACCCGCCGAGACGCCGGCATCCGGCCCCAGCACCAGCAGCGACAGGCGCAGGATCACATAGACACCGACCTTGGTCATGATCGCCATGATCGCGGCGGCCGGCGGCGAGGCCGCGGCATAGGTCGGCGGCAGCCAGAAACAGACCGGCCAGATCGCCGCCTTGATCAGGAAGGCCAGCCCCAGAAAGCTGGCGGCGGCATGGAACAGCGGCCGGTCGGCGCCGTCCAGCCGCGACAGGGCGCGGGCGATATCGGCCATGTTCAGCGTGCCGGTGGTGCCATAGACGAGCGCCACCCCGATCAGGAACAGCAGCGAGGCGGCAAGGTTGATCGCGATGTAATGCAGCCCGGTCTTGATCCGCTCCGGCCCCGAGCCATGCAGCATCACGCCATAGGACGCGGCCAGCATCACCTCGAAAAAGACGAACAGATTGAACAGATCCCCGGTCAGGAAGGCGCCGTTGACGCCGGCCAGAAGGAACTGGAACATGCTGTGGTAATGCTGTCCCTTGCCGTGCCAGCCGGCGGCGGCATAGATCAGCGAAGGCGCGGCCAGCAGCGCGGTCAGCATGACCATCATCGCCGACAGCCGGTCCAGCACCAGCACGATGCCGACCGGCACCGGCCAGTCGCCCAGCCGGTAAAGCCCGACGACCGTGCCGCCGCGTTCGGTCGCGGATTTCACATCCGCCAGCAGCTCCACCGAGACGAGGAAAGTCAGCCCCACGGCGGCCAGCCCGATCAGCATCTTGGTCTGGCGGTTGCTGTCATTGTAGAACAGCATGATCGCCCCCGCAACCAGCGGGACCAGGATCGGGGCGATGATCATGTGATCGGGCAGCGGGGCTCCGTTCATGACTGGTTGCGCTCCTTTCCGTCCACATGGTCGGTTCCGGTGACCCCGCGCGCGGCGATCATCACCACCAGAAACAGCGCCGTGGTGGCAAAGCTGATGACGATGGCGGTCAGCACCAGCGATTGCGGCAGCGGATCGGCATAGGCGGCGGGATCGATGAAGCCGCCCTTGGGCATGATCGGGGCGGCGCCGATGTAAAGCCGTCCCATGGCAAAGATGAACAGGTTCACGCCATAGGCCAGCAGGCACAGCCCGACGATCACCTGATACGAGCGTGGCCGCAGCATCAGCCAGACGCCCGAGCCGACCAGAACCCCGATTGCCAGCGCAAGAATAACCTCCATCAGCCTGCCTCCGTCCCGGTTTCGCGCGGGGCGGGCGCCGGGCGCGATGCCACGCGCAGCGACTGGTGGGCAATCGCGATCAGCATCAGCACGATGGCGCCCAGCACCAGCGAAAACACCCCGAAATCGAACAGCATCGCGGTCGAGAACGGCACCTTGCCGATCAGCGGGATGTCCAGATATTGCGCATGCGCGGTCAGGAACGGATAGCCGAAGATCCAGGATCCCGCGCCGACCATGGCCGCGGTGGTCAGCCCGGCCCCCATCCAGCGCATCGGCAGCACGGTCAGCCGCGCCTCGACCCAGCGGACATTGGCGGCGACATATTGCAGCAGAAAGGCCACCGCCAGCGTGACGCCGGCCGCGAAACCGCCGCCGGGCAGGTCATGGCCGCGAAAGAACAGATAGGCCGACAGGGCGATGATCGGCGCGAACAGCCATTGCATGATGACGGCGGGAACGAACAGATAGGCCTCGAGCGCCTGTTCCCCGTCGTCAAGCTGCAGGCGCGGGCGCTCGGCGCTTTCCGGCGCCGGGCGGAAGCGGCGCAGCAGCGCATAGACGGTCAGCCCGACCACGGCCAGAACGGTGATCTCGCCGAACGTGTCGAAGGCGCGGAAATCGACCAGGATGACGTTCACGACATTGGTGCCGCCCCCCTCGACATAGGCGTTGCGCAGGAACCAGTCGCCGACGGCGGCGCCGGGCGCGGTCAGCAGCACCGCCAGCGCCATGGCGGTCGCGCCGGTGCCGCATCCAAGGGCGATCAGCAGGTCGCGAAAGCGCCGGCCCCGGGCCCGCAGGTTCCGGTCGTCGGCGATTTCCTTGTCGCGCTTGGGCAGCCAGCGCAGGCCCAGCAGCAGCAGGGCGGTGGTCGCGATCTCGACCAGCAATTGCGTCACCGCGAGGTCTGGGGCGGACAGCCAGACAAAGGTCGCGCAGGTCACCAGCCCGGCGCCGCCCATCAGGATCAGCGCCGCGAAACGGTGGTATTTCGCCTGCCATGCCGCGCCGATCGCGCAGGCCGCGCCGACCAGCCACAGCAGGCCAAAGACCAGCTCGCGCGGGCCGAGCGCGGGCAGCGGGACGTTCCAGTCCAGCCGCCGCAACGCGAACCATCCGCCGGCCAGCGCCAGCAGCACGATGGCCCGCAGCTGCGCCTGCAGGCCGTTCGCCGAAAGCAGGCGCAGCGCGGCGCGCGGCAGGCGGATGGTCAGGATATCCATGCTGCGGTTGTACTGCCGCGCGACATCCATCCGCCGCATCAGCCGGGTGCTGTCCTCGCCGGTGTCGATCTGGCTGCGCGGCAGCAAATAGAGCAGGACGCCCAGCCCCATGGCGATCGTGCTCATCACGAAGGGGGCGTTGACGCCGTGCCAGATCTTGAGGCTGAATTCGGGCAGGTCCGGCCCGATCAGGGCAAGGCTCGCGGTTTGCAGCCAGCCGCCCAGCACCTGCTGCGGCAGGATGCCGATCAGCAGGCAGATCGCGACCAGCACCAGGACCGGCAGCCGCATCAGGCCATGCGGCTCATGCGGCTGGCGGGGCAGATCATGCGCGTCGGGGCCGAAAAACACCTTGACGATGAAGCGCAGCGAATAGGCGGCGCTGAAGGCCGAGGCGAGAACGGCGATATAGGGCGCGGCATTGTCCAGCGGACTGCCATTGTTCCACAGATAGGTCGCCTCGAAGAACATCTCCTTGGACAGGAAACCGTTCAGCAGCGGCACCCCCGCCATCGCGGCCGAGGCGATGATCGCCAGTGCTGCGGTGACCGGCATGGCACGCGCCAGCCCGGACAGGCGGCGCATGTCGCGGGTGCCGGTCTCATGGTCGATGATGCCCGCCGCCATGAAGAGCGAGGCCTTGAAGACCGCGTGATTGGCGATGTGAAACACGGCCGCGATCAGCGCCTGCGGCGTGCCGATGCCGGCAAGCGCGGTGATCAGCCCCAGATGGCTGATCGTCGAATAGGCCAGAAGCCCCTTGAGGTCATGCTTGAACAGCGCGTTCACCGCGCCCAGCAGCATGGTCGCCAGCCCGAAGCCGGTGACGATCTGGAACCAGGCATCCGTGCCGCCAAGCGCCGGGTGAAAGCGCAGCAGCACGAACACCCCCGCCTTGACCATGGTGGCCGAATGCAGATAGGCCGAAACCGGGGTCGGCGCGGCCATGGCGTTGGGCAGCCAGAAATGGAACGGCAGCTGCGCCGATTTGGTGAAAGCGCCCAGCAGGAACAGCGCCAGCACCACCGGATAAAGCGCGTGCCCGGTGATCCGGGGGCCGGCCTTCAGGACGGTTTCCAGATCATAGCTTCCGGCGATCTGGCCCAGCACGACCATCGCCACCAGCAGGCACAGCCCGCCCGAGGCGGTCACGATCAGCGACATACGTGCGCCGTCGCGGGCGTCCTGCCGGCGATACCAGTATCCGATCAGCAGAAATGACGCAAAGCTGGTCAGTTCCCAGAACACCACCAGCATGATGATATTGCCCGACAGGATCATTCCCGCCATCGCGCCGGCAAAGGCCAGCAGGCAGGCATAAAGCCGCGGGAAGGAATCGTCGCTTGCCATGTAATAGCGCGCATAAAGCATCACCAGCAGGCCGATCCCGGCGACCAGCACCATGAACAGCCAGGCAAAGCCGTCCATGCGAAAGGTCAGCTCCAGCCCGATCGTGCCGATCCAGTCCAGACTGCCGCTGACGCTGCGCCCCTGTGTCGTCTCGGGGTACAGCATGCCCAGGATCAGCAGCATCACCGCCATGCTGAGCCCGGCCAGCCAGCATTGGGCATTGCGCGCACCGGCCGGCAGCGTCGCCGCCAGCGCGGCCGCCACGAAAGGCGCCAGGACAAGCATGAGCAACAGGTTCTGCGCGACCATCGACGTCCTTTTTCTCTATCGGGGATCGGCGTCATGATAGACGCGGCCGCATCGCGAGCACAACCGGCAAGGCCGGCGAAACCGGGCGCCAGAGCGCGGTTTCAGCAAGTTGTTATCGCGAAGTGGCGGCTATGCCACGCGGCCTGTCAGAGCGCCGGAATCCGGGTCGCGTCGCGCATGCCCTCGCCTTCGATCAGCACCTCGCGCGGATGGGGATGGCTGATGAAATAGAGCGGGCTGGCACTGGGGCCATAGGCGCCGCAGGCATGGATCGCGACCAGATCGCCCACCTCGAGCCGGGGCAGGGTGACGCCGCCGGCCAGCTTGTCGATCGAGGTGCAGAGCGGGCCGGAAATATCCTGCTTTTCCTCGGGGCGGGCGCCGCCCTGATCGCCGCCGACGCGGTGCATCACGTAATTGCGCCGCAGGACCATGCCGAAATTCCCCGAGGCGGCAAGGTTCGCGTTCAGCCCGCCATCGCAGATCGCGATGCGGCTGCCGCGCGATTCCTTGACCGAGACGACGCGGGTCACGAACCAGCCCGCCGGCCCGACCAGATAGCGGCCCAGCTCCAGCACCAGCCTTGTGTCGGCGAAACGCGGATCGGCCCGGAAGGCGTCCAGATCGGCGCCGATCTCGGCCGTGATCGCGGTCAGGTCAAGCTCGGTTTCGCCGGGATGATAGGGGATGCCCAGCCCGGCGCCGAAGATCAGCTTTTCCGGGCGCAGGTCCAGCGCCGCGCAGGTTTCCGAAAAGACCTGCATGAAGATGCGCCAGTTCTCGCAGATCGCGTCGGGTTTCAGGCATTGCGTGCCGGAATAGATATGCAGCCCGATGATCCGCAGGTTGGGCAAGGCGGCGATCTGCGGCAGGATCCGGGCGGCATCCTCGGCATCGACGCCAAAGGGGCTGGGCCGGCCCGCCATCTGGTCGCCAAAGCCCTTGGGCACGCGCGCCGGCGCGATGCGGATCAGCACCGGCTGCACATGGCCCGCGCGCGCGGCGATGGCATCGGCCAGTTCCGCCTCGCGCAGGCTTTCCAGGACCAGTTCGCCCAGCCCGCCCTCGATGGCGGGACGCAGCTCGCGCTCCTGTTTGGCGGGGCCGGTAAAACTGATCCGGCCGGGCTCCCAGCCGGCTTCCCGGCTCAGCGCGAATTCGCCGCCCGACGAGATGTCGAGATAGTCCAGCCTGTCCCCCATCCAGCGCAGCAGGGCCGGATTGGGATTGCTTTTCACCGCGAAGCTGATCGCGAACCAGCGGCCCAGATGCGCGCGCAGATGCGCCAGCCGTTCCGCCACCGTATCGGTGGCATAGACATAGGCCGGGGTGCCGAAACGCTGGGCCGCCTCGGCCAGCTGGCGGTCGAATGCCTGCGGATCAGCCAAGGCTGGCGACATAGGCAAGGATCGCGTCGATCGTGTCGAAATTGTCCAGCGTCACATCGCCCGGCTGGATATGCAGCCCGCCCTTGGTCTCGATGAACGAGATCAGCCCGACCATCGAGACCGAATCGAGCATGCCGGTGGAAAACAGCTCGGTATCGCCGTTGATCGGCTCGTCGATATTCAGTTCCATCTGGATATAGCGGACGAGGTTGTCCCTATCGAGGCTCATGGGAAAGTCCTTTCGTCAATTCTGCCGGACGGCGCCGCCGCGGGCCTGTGCGATGATTTGCGGCCGGTCCAGCTTGCCGCTGGCGGTGCGTGGCATGGTGCCGTCCCAACTATAGTATCTTCGGGGCAGCATGTAATGCGGCATTGCGCGCGCGCAATGCGCCGACAGCGCGCTTTCACCGCCATCGGGCAGATAGGCGACGGCGACATGCACGGCCTGGCCCAGTTCCGGGTCCTCGACGCCATAGGCCACGACATCGCTGACCAGACCGCTTTGCGCGATCGCGTCCTCGACCTCGGTCGGCGAGAGGCGGAAGCCCAGCGTCTTGATCATTTCGTCCATGCGGCTGACGAACCACATGTCGCCATCCTCATCGACACGGACCAGATCGCCCGAATAGACCACCGGGGCATCGCCGATCAGGTGGCGCAGTTCCGGGCAGGGCCGGATCTTCTGCGCCGTCGCCTCGGGCTTTTCCCAGTAGCCCATGCTGACCAGCGGCCCGGCATGGACCAGCTCGCCCTGTTCGCCGGGGCCGGCGATGCCGATTCCGTGCCGGATGGCAAAGACCTGCGCATTGGGGATCTGCTGGCCGATGGATCCCATCTTGGCGGCGAATTTCGCCGGCGGCAGATAGGTCGAGCGGAACGCCTCGGTCAGGCCGTACATCAGATAGATGTCGACGCCGGGAAAGACCTGCGGCAGCGCCTCGAGCATGTTGGGCGGGATCTTGCCGCCGGTATTGGTGATGCGCCTGAGCGCAGGCAGCGCGACGGGATTGTCCTGCAACAGCCGCACGATCTGGTTCCACAGGGGCGGCACGCCGGCGATGGTGGTCGCGGCCTCGTCGCGGGCCATGCGGATGATCTCGGCCGGCATGGTCAGCGGCTGGTGGACGACGGTGCCGCCCAGAAGCATCATCGTGGTCAGCTGGTTCAGCCCGGCATCGAAACTGTAGGGCAGCACCGAAAGCAGCCGGTCGCCGGCATCGAGCCCCAGATATTCGGCGACCGAGATCGCGCCCGCGCGGATATTGCGATGCGAGAGCATCACCCCCTTGGGCGCGCCGGTCGAGCCCGAGGTGTAGATGATCATCGCCAGCCCCGCTGGGTCGTATTCGTCGGGTGCGGAGCCGGGGCCGGCGGCAAGCGCCGCCCACGGGTCCGCACCCTGGGCAAGGCCCTCGGCCTTGCCCTGAACCAGAAATGCCGTGCCCTCGGGCAGGGCATTGTCGCCGCTGAGGCGATCCAGCGCATTGCGCGGCAGGATGACGGCGCGCGCGCGGCTGTCGCGGGCGACATAGGCCAGCTGCGCCGCCGTCCAGCGGATATTGACGTTGACGACCACCGCGCCGGCCTTCCAGGCGCCGAACATGGCGGCGACCTCGTCGATTCCCTTGCGCAGATGCACGATCACCCGCTCGCCGGGCCGGATGCCGCGCGAAGCCAGCCAGCCGGCGACGCGGTCGGCCTCGGATGCGAGCGCGGCGTAGCTGATCCGGCGGTCGTGATCGATGGCCGCGATCCTGTCCGCGCCTGCGGGCAGGTTGTCGGACAGCATCCGCCACATGTCACGGTCGAACTGGTCACTCATCTGCAGCGGCCTTTTTCCTGGCGGCGAAGATCGGCAGGTTGGGATAGATCCTGGCGGGCGAGCCGATGACCACCGAATCGGACGGCACATTGGTCGTCACCGCGGTATTCGCGCCGATCCGGACCCGGTCGCCGATCCTGATACGGCCCAGCACGGTCGCGTTCACGCCGATGAAGACATCATTGCCGATCACCGGCGCGCCGGGTCCCATATTGGTGCCGATCGTGACATTGTGCATGACGCCCACGCGGTCGCCGATCACCACATCGGGGTGAATGGACAGCGAGCCTTCGGCATGGATGATGTGAAAATCCTCGCCGATCTTCACCTGCGGCGGAATCCAGACCTTGGTCACGTTCAGGATCAGGAATTTCAGCAGGCCATAGAACTTGGACGCGATCCAGCGCAGCGGCCGGTTGGAAATGGACAGCGCCCAGCGTCCATAGCGATAGACCGCCAGCGACATGAAGGCCGGTTCAGTCAGCGAACTGCCATGGCGGCGGTAGTCTTTCCGCAGATCGTCAAACATTAATACACACTTGGAAACAGATAACCCGGTAAAAGTCGCCACGATTATTATTCTGCATTGTGCCCCGCGATACAACCTGACCGTTAGGACGGGTTTTAACCATTCCTGTCCGAAATCATGTCCAGGGTCCGGCGGATCTGATCCCATTCGACCCGAAAGCCCCCGGCGGTGCCGTCGCCCACGACCATGGCGTAATTCTGTCGCCAGCAATCGGTCAGCAGTTTCAGCGATGTGGTGACCCGGTCGGCCGGCTGCAGCGTCAGCACGGTGCCGCCCGGCGCCATGCCGATGACGCCATGGGCCAGCTGGCTGCCCTCGACCCCGACGATCAGCCGCGTGCCGCCGACCAGCTCGGCGATCTGGTCCGCGTCATGGCGGTCGATATAGACGGTGCGGAAGCCGTAATCCGCCTCGAGCCGTTCGGCGATCTCGGCCTCGTTGTCCAGAATGCGGGCATCGCCGCTGGCGCCGCGAAAGATGAACACGCCGGGCACCGGCTGCAAGTCGCGCCCGGCCATGATGCGGGCGCGGTTGGCCTGCGCGCGGGCCTGACGGTTGCTGTTATTGTGCAGGTCGTCGAACAGGATCAGCTCGTCGAAATGCACGTTGCCGATACGTTCGGGGCGCATGCCCAGCAATTCCTCGTAGCGGGCGACATGACCGCCGCGCGCGGGCGCCGAGGTGACCGGCCGGCCGGCCTCGGCGGCCAGCGGATAGGCCAGGCAATCGTTCAGCAGCCAGTTGCCGAACCAGCGATTGCCGATCCAGCTTTCGTAAAGCGCGCCGGAAAGGCTGCGTTCGGGCCGCGGATAGGTCAGGCCGGCGCCTTTGCGTTCGCGCAGATGCCGCTCGGCGCCGCGCGCGTAAAGCACGCCATCGACGAAATCGACGTCGCGAAACCGGTAGCCCATGGTCGCGGGCGTCATTTCCTCGGGGTCGCCCTGCATCTGGCCCAGGACATCGGGAAGGTCCCCGAACTCGGTCCGGGCGATATGCTCGATCTGGTCGGGCAGCCAGATGCCGGGCGTGATATTCACAGCCTCGGCGGGGCAGATCTCCCAGCGTTCGACGGCGAGATCGGCAAACGCCCTGGGCTGGGCGCCGAAAAGGCGCGGCAGTCGGTTCATGAGCGGGCGAAACGAGGGCATGGCTGCTTGATCTGCGAGAATGGCGCGAGTTTAAGGTTCGGGCGTCCGGGCGCAAGGGGGCGGCCCGGTATCACCAGCCCGGAAACTCGGTCCTGATGCTTTTTTCCAGTGTTTCCGCGATCATCTCGTGATCGGCCAGTGACGGGTGCCACAGGCAGGCGCGGCGCTGCAGCTTGGGCAGGGTGACCAGCCTGACGGTGAATCCCTCGGCCAGCAGTGCCTCATGGGCCGAAAGATAGGCCCGCATCAGGTCATCGCCATATTCGCCAAAGGCCAGCAGGATCAGCGGCGCACCGGGGTTCTCCAGCAGCCGCGCACGGGCGAATTCCAGCAGCGCCGGCCCGAAATCGCGCGAAACCGCCGCGTGATCGGCCCAGGGTTCGCCCTCGGCGATGTCCGAGCCGAAATCGTTCGAGCCAAGCCCGATCACCAGCATGCCCGCCGCCGGTTGCGGCAGCCGTTCCGCCTGCATGTCCGATGGCACCGCAAGCGGATAATCGGTCCGCATGGTGCGGTCAGGGGTCGCGCCGCCATAATTGCGCAGCAGCCCGATGCCCGAGCGCGCGATCACCCGGTAATCGGCGCCCAGTGCCCCCGCGAGGCGCGCGGGAAAGCTCTGGCTGGTATCGGTGGCGGCAAAGATCTGCGCGCCGCTGCATTCGCGCCGCTTCGAGGTATTTCCAAAGCCGACCGTATCGGAATCGCCGATGAACTCGATGGTCCGGGGCCGGGGATCCGGGGCGGGCAGGGGAACGGCGTCCCGGTCCAGAAAGAAGCCGCCAAAGATGGCGGGGCCATCGCTTTCGCTGATTCGCTCTGCCCGGATCAGGTGTTCGCCCGGCGCCAGCCCCTCGATGCGCAGGTCGCGGGTGCCGGGGCGGCTGAGCTCGATCCAGGCGCCATCCAGCGAGACGCGCCAGCGGTTGATCCGGTCGTCCAGCCGCAATGTGACGCCGGTTCCGGCAAACCGCGCCTCGGCGATGAGCGAGGGCCATTCATGGATCAGGCTTCCCGGCGCTTCGCCGGCGGCCGCGGTGCCGCTGATCCGGGCCGGCAGCGGCGCAAGATCGGCCTGCGGCGCGGTCAGCCGGGCGGTGAAGCGCGCCTCGGGTGCCAGTTGCAGCGTCGGAACCGAGGTGGCGGGCGCGGGCTGCGGCCAGACATAGGTCGCGGTTCCCGCAACCATCATGACGGCTGCCACGATCATCGCGTTTCTCGTCAGCGGAGGCATCTGCTTCTCTAACTGTCGGTTGCCGATCAGCTGGCCGCCGGGCCACGAAACCGGGCGACGATCTCGATCGCCTCCCTCATATCGTAATGATGGTTGCCGATGAAGAAGCCGTTTTGATCAATTTCATCGGCATTGATCATTCTGTCGTGAACACTGTGCGGCATCATCGCCAGAACCGGATTGCGGGCAAAGTTGCCGCTGACGATCGGGCGGGTCTCGAACCCCAGCGAGGCAAAGCGCGCGAGGACCTCGCGCCGTGTCAGCCCGCACCCGGGGCGCAGGACAAGCGCGAATCCGAACCAGCTGCTCTGGCCGGTTTCGTGCTGGATGCGAAACAGCGGATGATCGGCCATCGCCTGCTGCCACAGCCTGCCATTGTCGCGCCGCCCGGCGATCAGCGCGGGCAGCTTGCGCACCTGTTCGACCCCCAGGGCGCCCGACATTTCCAGCGGGCGCAGGTTGTAGCCGGGCAGCACGAAGCGAAAGCTTTCCTCGAAAGGGTCATCGCCCTTGATGCCGGTCAGCCGGTTTTTGCGCGGCAGGTTCCGGGTCCAGCCATGCGCGCGCAACGCCAGCAGGATATGGTAAAGTTCCTCGTCATCGGTGACGACGACCCCGCCCTCCATGGTCGAGATGTGATGCGAGAAAAAGGTCGAGAACGTGCCCATGACCCCGAACGTGCCGCACTGGCGGCCTCCAAAGCTCGCGCCCATGGATTCGCAGTTATCCTCGATCAGCACGATGCGGCGGCGGCCGATGATGGCGCGGATTGCGTCGAAATCGTTCGGATTGCCCAGCAGGTTCACCGCCATGATGGCGCGGGTGCTGTCGCTGACGGCAGCCTCGAGCGCGCGCAGATCGTAATTCAGCGTCCGGGCGTCGATATCGACGAATTTCAGATGCAGCCCGTATTGATACAGCGGGAAATAGGTGGTGGACCAGGACACGGCCGGCACGATCACCTCGTCGCCGGGCATCAGCCGCAGATCGTCGTTTCGCGTGTAGCGCAGCGCCGCCACCATCGCCAGATTGGCCGATGAGCCGGAATTGACCATCACCGCATGGCGGCTGCCGGTGTAGCGGGCAAAATCGGCCTCAAAGGCGGCCACCTCGGGCCCCATGGTAAAGCGGTCCGAATCGATGACCCGTTGCAGGGCGGCGCGCTCGGCCGCATCCCAGCTGGAGGTCGCCAGCGGAAAGCGGCTCATGCCGCTACCTCCCGGTAATGGGCGTAGGTGGCGGCAAGCCCGTCGCGCAGCCCGGTTGTCGGGGCCCAGCCCCATTCGCGCTGACGCGAGATATCCAGCAGCTTTTGCCGCATGCCCACCGGTTTCGCCGGGTCGTGGATGAAACGGCCTCGCCAGCCGATGACCTCGGCCGCGATGCGGTAATATTCGTCGATGGAATGGTCATGGCCGGGGCCGATATTCATCAGCGGCGGCAGGCTGGCGGGATCGGCCGCCGCGCGCAGGATCGCCCCGGCCAGATCGGGGGCGAACATGAATTCGCGCCGCGCCTGGCCATCGCCCCAGATCTCGACCGTATCGGCGCCGGCCAGCTTTGCGCGATGCAGCTTGTGGATGATCGCCGGGATCAGATGCGACCGGGCCGGGTCGAACTTGTCATGGGGACCGTAAAGGTTGCAGGGAATCAGCGTGCGCCAGAGCAGCGCCGGGTCTTCGCGGCGCGCATATTCGACCAGCCGCATCGCCATGATCTTGGCCAGCGCATAGCCCTCGTTCGAGGGCTCGAGGCGGCCGGTCAGGATGTGGTCCTCGGACAGGCCCCGGCCCAGGTCGCGCGGATAGACGCAGATTGACCCTAGGTTGATCAGCACCGGCACCCCGGCCTCGCGGCAGGCCTCGATCAGGGTCAGCCCGATGCGGGCGTTTTCGGCCAGAAACCGGACGGGCTGCGCCAGATTGGCCTGAATGCCGCCCACCAGACCGGCGGCATGGACCACGGCATCGGGGCGGTGGCGGGCCAGGTAATCGCGGACCGCGCGGTCGTCGCACAGGTCCAGCTCGCTGCGGGCCGGTGCCAGTACCTGCCAAGCGGCAATCCCCGGATGGGCGCGCAGGTTGCGCCCGACCATGCCATGGCCGCCGGTGATGAACAGCCGCGCCACCTACTTTCCCTCGCTCGCCGCGGGCATGCCCAGCCCGTGACGCCTGAGCAGGGCATGGCGGCGCGCGATCTTCAGATCCTCGGCGGCCATCTCGGAGATCATCTCGGGCAGGCTGGTTGTGGGCGTCCAGCCCAGTTCGCGATGTGCCTTTCCGGCATCGCCCAGCAGCGCCGCGACCTCGGCGGGACGAAAATATTTCGGATCGATCCGCATCACCACATCTCCCGGTTTCAGCGCCGGCGCCTTGTCGCCGGTGATCCCGGCCACCAGCGCGATCTCGTCCACGCCCTTGCCGCGGAACTCCAACGCGATGCCCATTTCCGCGGCCGCCCAGATCAGGAACTGGCGCACGGAATGCTGCTCGCCGGTGGCGATGACGTAATCGTCGGGGCGGTCGCATTGCAGCATCAGCCATTGCATGCGCACATAGTCGCGGGCATGGCCCCAGTCGCGCAGCGCGTCCAGATTGCCCATATACAGGCAATCCTCCAGCCCCTGCGCGATATTGGCCAGCCCGCGGGTGATCTTGCGGGTGACGAAGGTCTCGCCCCGGCGCGGGCTCTCATGGTTGAACAGGATGCCGTTACAGGCAAACAGCCCATAGGCTTCGCGATAATTCACCGTGATCCAATAGGCGTAAAGCTTGGCCACGGCATAGGGGCTGCGCGGGTGAAAGGGCGTCGTCTCGCGTTGCGGGGTTTCGCGGACCAGCCCGTACAGTTCGGAACTCGAGGCCTGATAATAGCGCGTCTTCCCCTCCAGCCCCAGGAACCGGATCGCCTCCAGCAGGCGCAGCGCGCCAAGCGCATCGACATCGGCGGTATATTCGGGCGCCTCGAAACTGACCGCGACATGGGATTGCGCGCCAAGGTTATAGACCTCGTCGGGGCGGGTTTCGGCGATGATCCGGGTCAGTGCCGAACTGTCGGTCAGATCGCCGTAATGCAGGAAAAACCTCGGCTCGGCCTCATGCGGGTCCTGAAAGATGTGATCGACCCGCTGCGTGTTGAAGGACGAGGCGCGGCGCTTGATCCCGTGCACCTCATAGCCCTTTTCCAGCAGGAATTCGGCCAGATACGAACCATCCTGGCCGGTCACCCCGGTAATCAGTGCCTTTCTCGCCAAGCCGATCCTCCCGCCACCCGGCGCGCCGCAGGGAAGCCTTGCAACCGCAGGATGTCAACGCCGCCGGGGCGCGACAGCCTCATTCTTCTTCATCCAAATATCCATGCGACGGATCAAGCCGGCGCGGGACCATGCGCATTACCGCGCGGCGGCGAAAACCGGCCGGTAGATCTCCTTCAGCCGCTCGACGGCCTCGGCGGGCGAAACCTCGACCACCTCGCCCGTGCGGCGCGAGGCCAGTTCGACCTTGTTGCTGGCCAGCCCGCGCGGCCCGACGGTGATCCGCCAGGGCAGGCCGATCAGGTCCATGGTGGCGAATTTCGCGCCGGCGCGCTCGTCGCGGTCGTCGTAAAGCGGGTCCAGGCCCTGTGCCTTCAATTCGCCGTAAAGCGCCTCGCAGGCATTGTCGGTCGATCCGTCGCCCTGTTTCAGGTTGACGATGCCGGCATGGAATGGCGTCACGCCCTCGGGCCAGATGATGCCCTTGTCGTCATGGCTGGCCTCGATGATCGCGCCCAGCAGGCGCGAGACGCCGATGCCGTGGCTGCCCATATGGACCGGCAGGCGATTGCCGTCCGGGCCGACAACGGTGGCGCCCATCGGCTCGGAATATTTGGTGCCGAAATAGAAGATCTGCCCGACCTCGATGCCGCGCGCGGAACGGCGGCGCGCCTCGGGAACCTGCGCGAAAAGCGCCTCGTCATGGGTTTCGTCGGTGCGGGCATAGCGCGAGGTGAATTCCTCGAGCACGGCGCGACATTCGTCATGGCTGTCATAGTCGATCTGGCGGTCGCCGAATTTCAGGTCGGTGATCTGGCTGTCATAGAACACCTCCGACTCGCCGGTTTCGGCCAGCACCAGGAATTCATGCGTGTAATCGCCGCCGATCGGCCCGCCATCGGCGCGCATCGGAATCGCCTGCAGGCCCATGCGCTCGTAGCTGCGCAGATAGCTGACCAGATGCCGGTTATAGGCATGCAGCGCATCGTCGCGGGTCAGGTCGAAATTATAGCCGTCCTTCATCAGGAATTCCCGGCCGCGCATGACGCCGAAACGGGGGCGCATCTCGTCGCGGAACTTCCACTGGATATGGTACAGCGTCAGCGGCAGATCCTTGTAGCTGCTGACATGGCTGCGGAAGATGTCGGTGATCATCTCCTCATTCGTGGGGCCGTAAAGCAGATCGCGCTTGTGGCGGTCGGAGATGCGCAGCATCTCTTCGCCGTAATCGTCGTAGCGGCCGCTTTCGCGCCACAGATCGGCCGATTGCAGCGTCGGCATCAGCAGCGGGATATGGCCGGCGCGCTGCTGTTCCTCATGCACGATCTGTTCGATCCGGCGCAGCACCTTGTAGCCCAGCGGCAGCCAGGAATAGATGCCCGCCGCCTGCTGCTTGATCATGCCCGCGCGCAGCATCAGCCGGTGGCTGACGATCTGGGCCTCTTTCGGGTCTTCCTTGAGGACGGGCATGAAATAGCGCGACAGACGCATGGCGAAATCCTTGTTCTCGACCGGCACGGGTTAGCGCAGAGTGGCCATAGGGGCAACGGCTTCCTTGCAAGTGGCGCGGCAAGCAGCCAAATAGACGCCGAACGCGGACAGGGAGAGCCGGCCATGCGGCTGACGACACAAAAGCAGCTCTGGTACTGGGGCGCGGCGCTGATCGCGCTGATGCTGGCGCTGTGGCTGGTGGGCAATGCCGTCATGCCCTTCATCCTGGGCGCGGCCGTGGCCTATCTCATGGACCCCGTCGCCGACCGGCTCGAAGGGCTGGGCCTGTCGCGCACGCTGTCGGTGGTGGTCATCACGGTGGTGGCGGTGCTGGTCGTGGTGCTGGCATTTCTGGTGCTGGTGCCGGTCCTCGTGCGCCAGACCTCGGCGCTGATCGAGACCGCGCCGCAGATGGCCGAACAGCTCATGCGTTTCCTGCGCACCCGCTTTCCCGAGGTCTTTACCGAGGGCAGCGCGGTCAATTCCGCGCTGACCGACGCGGCCAAGAACCTCAGCACGCGGGGCGGCGAACTGATCAGCACGGTGCTGGGCTCGGTGATGAGCGTGTTCAGCATGCTGGCGCTGGTCGTCATCGTGCCGGTGGTCGCCTTCTACCTGCTGCTGGACTGGGACAATATGGTGGCGCGGCTCGACGATCTGCTGCCGCGCGAACATGCCCCGACGATCCGCGCCCTGGCGCATGAGGTCGACAATGCGCTGTCGGGTTTCGTGCGCGGGCAGGGCCTGGTCATCCTGATCCTGGGCACGTTCTATTCCATCGGGCTGGGGCTCGTGGGCCTGCCATTCGGCGTGGCGATCGGCGTGCTTGCGGCGTCATTGTCCTTTATCCCCTATGTCGGCGTGGTGATCGGCGGCGCGACCGCGATCGGAGTCGCCTTGTTCAGCTTCTGGGGCGATCCGGTCTGGATCGGCGCGGTGATCGCCATCTTTGCCATCGGTCAGGTGGTCGAGGGGAATTACCTGCAACCCAAGATCGTCGGCTCGTCGATCGGGCTGCATCCGGTCTGGCTGATGCTGGCGCTGACTGTGTTCGGCTCGATCTTCGGCTTTGTCGGGCTGCTGGTCGCGGTGCCGATGTCGGCGGCGATCGGCGTGCTGGTGCGCTATGCCGTCGGCCGCTACAAGGACAGCTCGATCTATACCGGGCGCGAGATTCCGGCCGAGCCGGCGCCGCCGACCCGTGTCGAGCTGGTGCCGCGCGGCACCGCCATGCAGGAGCGCCGGCGGGCCGAGATCTCGCATGAGGCGGCGCTGGCGCGGCTGCATCGCGACGAGCGGCTGGCCGATCTGCTCGAGGCCCGGCAGGAGGCGCAGCGCGCCGGCAATATCGAGGATGCCGAGGGGCCGCCCTCGCCGGGCGAATTGCTGGCCGCCGCGGGCACCGATCCGGATCGCGGGACCGCCTGATCCGTGGCGCGACAACTGACACTGGACCTGACGATGCCCCCGGCCTCGTCGCGCGACGACTTTCTGGTCACCCGCGCCAATCGCGACGCGCTGGCGATGCTGGACGCGCCCCAGGGCTGGCCGCAGGGCCGGCTGCTGCTGGTCGGCGGCGCCGGGGCCGGCAAGTCGCATCTGGCCGGGTTCTGGGCGGATGAGCGCGGCGCGCAGATCGTCCAGGCATGGAGCCTGACGCCGCAAGGCGCGGATGCGCTGGTGCCCGCGGACGGCGCGCTGGTGATCGAGGACGGCCATGAGATCGGCGGCAATGCGCAGGCCGAGCAGGGGCTTTTCCATCTGTGGAACCTTGCCGGCGCGCGGCAATGCCTGCTGCTGATCACCGCGCGATCCGTGCCGCGCGACTGGGGCATCGGGCTGGCCGATCTGCGCTCGCGGCTGGATACGGCGGTGCAGGCGCTGCTGGTGCCGCCCGATGACGCGCTGTTGCCGGCGGTGCTGGTCAAGCTGTTCGCCGACCGCCAGATCCAGGTCGCCCCCGAGGTGATCGACTGGCTGGCGCTGCGCATGGATCGCGATCTCGATCTGGCGCGGCGGCTCGTCGCGGCAATGGACCGCGAATCGCTGGCCGACCGGCGCGCCATCTCGCGGCGTCTGGCGGCCGAGCTTCTGGACAAGCTGGCCGCCCCTGACCCATGATCGACACGCCCCTTCGGATTCCGCAAAAATGACCCAAGCCGATTATCTCAAGACCCAGTTCCCCCTGCCGCGCCTGCTGGAGCCCGGCGCGATCGAAGGCCCGGCCCGCTTCTTCAACCGCGAGATAAGCTGGCTGGCCTTCAACTGGCGGGTTCTCGACGAGGCGCGAAATCCCCGCGTGCCGCTGCTTGAGCGGCTGCGCTTCCTGTCGATCTCGGCCGCGAATCTGGACGAGTTCTATACCGTCCGCGTGGCGGGCCTGCGCGAGCTGATGCGCGAGGGGAACACGAATCTTTCCGATGACGGGCTGACCCCGGCCGAGCAGCTGGCGCTGGTCAATGCCGATGCCCGCCGGCTGATGAGCGCGCAGCAGACGGTCTGGAACGGCCTGCGGCGGGAACTGGAACAGGCCGATATCGCGATCCTGTCGCGGACGCGCATCACCCGCGCGGAAGAGGAATTCCTGCAGCGCCATTTCCTTGAGCAGGTGCTGCCGGTGCTGTCGCCGCTGGCCATCGACCCGGCGCATCCCTTTCCCTTCATCCCCAATACCGGCTTCTCGCTGGCGCTGGAACTGGCGCGGGAACGCGACGGGCGGCAGATGCAGGCGCTGCTGCCGATTCCGCAGCAGATTGCGCGCTTCATCCCCTTGCCCGGCGGCAAGCGCTTCCTGCGGCTGGAAGACCTGCTGATGATGCATCTGCGCAGCCTGTTTCCGGGCTATCGCGACATCGGCCATTGCGCGTTCCGGGTTCTGCGCGACAGCGATATCGAGGTCGAGGAAGAGGCCGAGGATCTGGTCCGCGAATTCGAGACGGCGCTGAAACGCCGCCGCCGCGGCTCGGTCATCCGGCTCAAGATCACCTCGGGCGCGCCGGAACGGCTGCGCCGCATGATCATGCACGAGCTGATGGTCAGCGCCGAGGAGGTGGTCGAGATCGAGGGCCTGCTGGGCATGGCCGATCTGAGCGAGCTGGTTCTGGACAGCCGCCGCGACCTGCAATGGCCGGGCTTTACCCCGCGCGTACCGGAACGCGTGCAGGACCATGACGGCGACATGTTCGCGGCCATCCGGCAAAAGGACATGCTGCTGCACCACCCCTACGAGACCTTCGACATGGTGGTGCGTTTCCTGCAACAGGCGGCCCGCGACCCGGATGTGCTGGCGATCAAGCAGACGCTCTATCGCACCTCGCGCGACAGCCCCATCGTCGAGGCGCTGTGCGAGGCCGCCGAATCGGGCAAGTCGGTCACCGCCCTGGTCGAGCTGAAGGCCCGTTTCGACGAGGCCGCGAATATCCGCCAGTCACGGCGGCTGGAACGCGCCGGCGCGCATGTCGTCTATGGCTTCGTGCAGTACAAGACCCATGCCAAGATCAGCGCGGTCGTCCGGCGCGAAGGCGACCGGCTGGTCACCTATACCCATTTCGGGACCGGCAACTACCACCCGATCACGGCGCGCATCTATACCGATCTGTCGCTGTTCACCTGCGATCCGGCACTGGGGCGCGATGCCTCGAAAGTGTTCAACTTCCTGTCGGGCTATGTGCAGCCCGAGGGGCTGGAGAACATCGCGATATCGCCCATCGGGATGAAGGAGCGGCTGCTGGAACTGATCGCGCGCGAGGCGGAATTCGCCCGCCGCGGCCGCCCGGCCGCGATCTGGGCCAAGATGAACAGCCTGATCGAACGCGACGTGATCGAGGCGCTTTATGCCGCCAGCCAGGCCGGCGTGCGCATCAGCCTGTCGATTCGCGGCATCTGCGGGCTGCGGCCGGGAATTTCCGGCCTGTCGGAGAACATTCGCGTGAAATCCATCGTCGGGCGGTTCCTGGAACATTCGCGCATCGTCTGTTTCGGCAATGGATTCGGCCTGCCCTCGAAGAAATCGCGGGTCTTCATCAGTTCGGCCGACTGGATGGGGCGCAACCTCAATCGCCGGGTCGAAACGCTGATCGAATGCCAGAACGAGACCGTCAAGGCGCAGATCACCAGCCAGATCATGGCCGCCAATCTGGCAGACGAGGCGCAAAGCTGGCTGTTGCAGCCCGACGGGCGTTATCTGCGCTATCTGCCCGCCGGGCGCGACGATCTTTTCTCCTGTCACAAGTTTTTCATGGAAAACCCGTCACTCTCGGGACGGGGCAGCGCGGGTGCGCGCGACGTACCGGCACTGACCCACTCGGCGGATTGACCTCAACGGCGAATTGCACCATCCAAACGCCACCCCGGCTGGGCAACGGAACCGAGAGGACCTGATGAACGGTATCATGACCGCAGGCGGTGAAACCATCGAACCCTTTGGACGCTCGTTGTTCGAGCGCCCCTCGGAACGTGCGCTGAGCCGTGTCGGCGTGGTCGATGTCGGCTCGAACTCGATCCGCATGGTGGTGTTCGACGGCGCCGCGCGTTCCCCCGCCTATTTCTACAACGAAAAGGTCATGGCCGGGCTGGGGCAGGGGCTGGCCACCTCGGGGCGGCTGAATCCCGAAGGCGTCGAACGCGGGATGGCGGCCTTGCGGCGCTTTGCCGCGCTGGCCGAGGGCATGGGCATCAAGCCGCTGACCTGCGTCGCCACCGCCGCCGTGCGCGAGGCCGAGGACGGCCCCGCCTTTCGCAAGGCGGTCGAAAGGGAAACCGGCCTGAAGCTGTGGGTGATCGACGGCGAGGAAGAAGCGCGCCTGTCGGCGCAGGGTGTCCTTTTGGGCTGGCCCGATGCCAAGGGGCTGGTCTGCGATATCGGCGGCAGTTCGATGGAACTGGCCGAGGTCAGGGGCGGCAAGGTCGGCAAATGCATCACCACGCCGCTGGGTCCGTTCCGCCTGCAGCAGGTCAAGGGCGGCGAATCGGGCATCCGCGAACACATTCGCAAGATCATGGCCGATGTGGCCGACCGGCTGAACCGCAATCACGGCCAGATCTATCTGGTCGGCGGCTCCTGGCGGGCAATCGCGCGGCTGGACATGCTGCGCTGCGATTACCCGATGACGGTCCTGCACGAATATCGCATGTCCCCCGCCGCGGCGCTTGATACGGTCGAATGGATCGCCGGCAAGTCCATCTCCGAGATGCGCTCGGCCACCGGCATTTCGCAAAGCCGGATGGAGCTGGTGCCGCTGGCCAGCCAGGTCCTGCGACAGTTGGTCGAGACGCTGAAGCCGAAATCCCTGGCGGTTTCTTCTTATGGGATCCGCGAAGGGCTGCTTTACGAACAGATGCCGCTGGGGCTGCGCTCGCGCGATCCGCTGATCGAGGCCGCGCGCTTTTCCGAGCGGCAGATGGCGCGCATGCCGGGCTTTGGCAAGCGGCTGTATCAGTTTCTGGAACCGCTGTTCAAGGACGCCTCGGCAGCGCGCGAACGGCTGATCCGGGCGGCCTGCCTGATGCACGACACCACCTGGCGCACCCATCCCGATTACCGCGCCGATGCCTGTTTCGACAATGTGACGCGGGCCAACATGGCGGCGCTGTCCCATCCCGAGCGGGTCTTTCTGGGCCTGGCGCTGCTGCATCGCTACAAGAACAACCGCTCGAACTCGCCGATGGCGCCGCTGTTCAGCCTGCTGAGCGACAAAGAGATCCAGGACGCCGAGGTGCTGGGCAAGGCCATGCGCTTCGGGGCCATGTTCTCGGTCAAGGATCCGGCCGAGGCCGGCGCGCTGAAATACCAGCCCGGCAAGGCGCTGGAACTGCGTCTGACCAGAATCGGCGTGGCCCTGATGGGCGAGGTGGCCGAGGCCCGTTTCCGCGCCCTGGCCAATGCGCTGGATGTCGAGCCGGTGGTGACCGAAGGCTGAGCGCGGCGCGGTTCCTGCCGTGTAAACCTGTCCAAACGGACAGTTGGCGATATGGACAGGTTTTCCTGTCGCGCAAGTTGTGGCAAATATTCGCTTACGGAAGCGGTGGCCAGATACTTGGTTCCGGGTTGCATGTTCTGGGTCGCCGTTTCCGTCGATTTTTCCGCTCTCCGATACGCTGCCTCGTCTCTGCCCGCCTGCGGAGTATGTGGATTTTGCTGGGCTTTTAGGTGCTTTCGCCGCGCGCCGTGCTGCCTTGCTATCCGGGCGCGCGGCCGGGGCCCGGAACCGCCCCGGACCTGTCCGAAACGTCAGCTATCCAAACCGACAGGTTCAATTCGCGGGCCGGTTGTGGCAAATATTTGCCTATGGGGTTGGCGATCCCGATAGTCATTACCCGGTTTCTTCGTTCCGGATCGCCGCCCCAGGCCATGCACTATCCGCCCCAGCTGCGTTCCAGCACGCCGAGCCAGTTTCGGAAGGCGATCTTTTCGGTCAGCTCACGGCCATAGCCGTGATCCAGCATGGCCTGTATCAATGCCTGCAGCGCCGATGCATCCGCCAGATCGGCAGGCATCTCGGCCCCGTCGAAATCCGAGCCCAGGGCAACGCCATCCTCGCCCAGTATGCCAAGCAGATGATCCAGATGGCGCAGCATGATCTCGAACCCGTGCATTGGCGCGCGCGAGCCCTGCGGATGCAGGAAGCCGATGGCGTAGTTCAACCCGACCAGCCCGGCCGAATCGGCGATTGCCCGCAACTGCCGGTCGGTCAGGTTGCGCGAACTGGGCGAGACGGCATGGGCGCAACTGTGGCTGGCGACCAGCGGCGCGTCGGACAGGCGCGCGACATCGTCAAAGCCCTTTTCGTTCAGATGCGACAGATCCAGTATGATCCGCAGGCGATTGCATTCGCGCACCAGCGCCTTGCCCGCATCGGTCAGCCCCGGCCCGGTATCGGGCGACGAGGGAAAGGCAAAAGGCACACCATGGCCGTAGCGCGTCGGCCGCGACCAGACCGGCCCCAGCGAGCGCAGGCCCATCGCGTGCCACAGATGCAGCGCGTCCAGATCGGCGATCGGCTCGGCCCCCTCGATATGCAGGATCGCGGCGATGCGGTCGGCGGCCATGGCGGCGCGGATCTCGGCGGCGCTCTTGCAGATCGACAGCGTGCCCGTGCGCTCCATCGCCATCAACTGGCCGGTCAGCGCCAAGGCGTGGGGCAGGGCATCGGCCAGCGGCACCTCGGGCGGCAGGGGCAGGGCAAAGGGCGGGTTCTGCTTCATCAGCGCATGGGTATCGGCCGCCGGATCGGGCGCCGAGGGAATCCAGATGGCGAAGAAGCCGCCGATGAATCCGCCCGCCCGGATGCGGGGCAGGTCCAGACAGCCGGTGCCGTCGCCATCCAGCCAAAGCCGGTCGCGCGCCGGCCCCGCCTCGATCATGCGTTGCAGAAAATCGTTATGGCCGTCGAAAACCGGAATCATCGCGCATCCTTTCCATCTTCTGACGGGCAGGATGACGCGACACGAAAACCGCTGCAACAAGGCCCTGCCTCGCGTAAGGTAAAACTGCAAGCAAGGCGGAAAGGAGGGCCCAGCCATGACCCGCATCACCAAGGATTTCGACGGCCAGACCGTCATCTGCACCTTCGAGGTCACGCCCGGATCGGCGCATGATGTGCTGGACGCGCTGAACGACGCCTATGCGCAGGTCATCAGCCGGCAGCCCGGCTATATCTCGGGGGCGATTCATCTCAATGATGCCCAGACCCGCATCGCCACCTATTCGCAATGGCGCGACCGGCGCGATTATCAGGCCATGCTGAGGACCCCGGAAATGCGCGACAGGAACCGCGTCATCAACGGCATGTGCCGCCATTTCGAGCCGGTGATGTATGAGGTGATCGAGAGCTGGGAGGGCTGAGGCCCGCCCGCATGCCGCAGCCGCGAAAAGCCGTGCATTGCGCGCGCGAACCTCATAACCTGCGAAAAACTGGCAGAGACCGGAACGGAGGGGGTCATGGCGGGACGTGTCATCACGGTAGCGCAGCAAAAGGGCGGTTCGGGCAAGACGACGGTCGCGGTGAATCTGGCGGTCGCGCTGCGCGGCCGGGGCCACAGCGTGGCGCTTCTGGATACCGATCCGCAGGGCAGCCTGGGGCGCTGGTTCCTGGAACGTCTCGAACGGCGGGGCGAGGATGACGATCTGGAATTCGGCACCTCCTCGGCCTGGGGGGCCAGCTACGAATCGGAAAAGCTGAAAAAGCGCTTTGATTTCGTGATCATCGACACGCCGCCCAAGATCGACAGCGATTTGCGGCCGGCCCTGCGCGTGGCCGATCTGGTGCTGGTGCCGGTGGCGACCAGCCAGGTCGATCTGTGGGCGACCGAAGGGGTGCTCGATCTGGCCCGGCGCGAGAAATGCGACACGCTGATCGTGCTGAACCGCACCCGCGCCCATACCCGCCTGACCGGAGAGGTCGCGCAAAGCGCCACCGAACTGGGCGCCGAGGTGGCGGCCTGCCAACTGGCCAATCGCGTGGCCTATGCGGAATCGCTGGGCCAGGGGCTGGGCGCGGGGGAGAACGCGCGCAATGCCACCGCGCGGGCCGAGATCGAGACCCTGACCGACGAGATTCTGGCGCTTCTGGGCTGAGCCATCGCCATCGCGCAGCCTTACCGCCGGATTCGCGATCCTGCGGCTTCGATCCGCGCGACCAGCCGGTTACGCGGATCGGCGTGGCGTAATCAGAAGCCCAGGCGCCGCAACGGGCCCAGAATCCGGCGGAAAACGATCGGCGGTACCAGGTCCTGCAGCAGCTCATGCCGGCGGGATTCGCGGTCGACCTGATCCGCCGTGCCCGGGCGTGGCTTGAACAGGGTCGAATGCGACCTTTTGGTGCCATCCCAGGTCGCGGTGTAATAATACAGGGCCAGCGACATGCGCGGTTCGCCCTGCGGATGGTTCACCGGGGTCGGGTTGCCATGCCAGGTGGTCGAGCCGGTATTGAAACAGACCATGCGATTGAACTCGGGAACAAAGCTTTTGACGATTTCCGTCATGTCGTTATTCCAGATTTCGAAAGAGCCGCCGTATTCCTCTTTCCAGTCCTTGTTCAGATAGATCAGGACATTCAGGCGCCGTTCCAGATTCAGGATCGAATTGTGGTTGAAATCGGCATGAATATCCAGATGCCCACCATTTGCCACGACATGGACGCCGCCACCGGCGAAATAGGGATCGGGAATCAATCCCTTGATCCCGGTCAGGTTTTCAAGGAACTGGACGAAGGGGCGTGAATTCAGGACATAAAACAGGTTTCTGGTATAAAGCGGCAGGCGCTCGGGAACATAGCTGGTCTTCAGCTTTTCCTGCGGCCGGTCAAAACTGGTTTCAGCCTCGGGCAGGGCTTTCAGCTCTTCGCGGACCCGGTCGAGGACTTCCGGCGGAAGAAAATCGTCAAAGCTGCCATAGGGATAGGGTTTCTGGCTGCGATAGGCTTCGGAGGCGGCTTTGCCCGCAGCCTTTGCAACCTCGGCATCCAGCTGAAGCGAATCGGTTTCCATCGCAAGAACAGACATCGTAACCTCTCATAATTAACTTCGGGGCGATGAAATCGAATTCTGCCCGAAATACAAGAAAAACAAAGCGTTTTTTGCCTGTCGGTTTCGGCAGGTGCGGCCGGGGCCGCGGCCTGTCAGCGCCGGCGTTTCGAGCGTTTGTTGCCGCCCCGCTGTCCCGCCCGCCCGGCGGTCGAGCGGCCCGAGGCGTTGACGGCCGCTTCGGCGGCCTCCTCGATCGCGGATTGCCGGGCCAGCGGATCGTCGGCCACCGCCAGTTCGACCGCTTCCAGGCGCCGGACCTCGTCACGCAGGCGCGCGGCCTCCTCGAATTCCAGGTTTTCGGCGGCCTTGCGCATCTGCGCGCGCAGCGCATCCAGATGCGCGGCAAGGTTCGCGCCGACCATCGGCTTGTCGACCCTGGCGGTGATCCGCGACTGGTCGGTGTCGCCTTGCCACAGGCCAGCCAGCACATCCTCGACATTCTTGCGCACGGTCCGGGGGGTGATGCCGTGCTGTTCGTTATAGGCCATCTGCTTGGCGCGGCGGCGTTCGGTTTCGGCCATGGCGCGCTCCATGCTGCCGGTGATCTTGTCGGCATACATGATGACGCGGCCATCCGCGTTGCGCGCGGCCCGGCCGATGGTCTGGATCAGTGAGGTCTCGCTGCGCAGGAACCCCTCCTTGTCGGCATCCAGAATCGCGACAAGCCCGCATTCGGGAATATCCAGCCCCTCGCGCAGCAGGTTGATGCCGATCAGGACGTCGAAGGCGCCCAGCCGCAAGTCGCGCAGGATCTCGATCCGCTCGATCGTGTCGATGTCGCTGTGCATGTAGCGGACCTTGATTCCCTGTTCGTGCAGGTATTCGGTCAGATCCTCGGCCATGCGCTTGGTCAGGGTCGTGACCAGGGTCCGATAACCGGCGGCGGTGACCCGGCGCACCTCGTCCAGCAGGTCGTCTACCTGCATCTCGACCGGCCGGATCTCGACCTGCGGATCCAGCAGGCCGGTGGGGCGGATGATCTGCTCGGTGAAGACGCCGCCGGTCTGATCCAGTTCCCATTGCTTGGGCGTGGCGCTGACAAAGACCGATTGCGGGCGCATCGCGTCCCATTCCTCGAATTTCAGGGGCCGGTTGTCCATGCAACTGGGCAGACGGAAACCATGTTCTGCCAGCGTCGACTTGCGTCGGAAGTCGCCGCGATACATGCCGCCGATCTGCGGCACGCTGACATGGGATTCATCCGCGAAAACAATGGCATTATCCGGTATGAACTCGAAAAGCGTGGGGGGCGGCTCGCCCGGCGCGCGGCCGGTCAGATAGCGCGAGTAATTCTCGATCCCGTTGCAGACGCCGGTGGCCTCCAGCATTTCCAGGTCGAAATTCGTGCGCTGTTCCAGCCGTTGCGCCTCAAGCAGCTTGCCCTGATCGTTGAAAAGCCGGAGCTGTTTCTGAAGTTCCGCGCGTATCCCCTTGATTGCTTGTTGCATTGTTGGCCTTGGGGTCACGTAATGGCTGTTCGCATAGATGCGGATCTGCTTGAAGCTGTCGGTCTTCTGCCCGGTCAGGGGGTCGAATTCCGTAATCGATTCAAGCTCGTTTCCGAAAAAGTCAAAGCGCCAGGCGCGATCTTCCAGGTGGGCCGGCCAGACTTCGATCACATCGCCGCGCACCCGGAAGCCGCCGCGCTGAAAGGCCTGATCCAGCCGCCGGTACTGCTGCGCCACAAGCTCGGCCAGGAACTGCCGCTGCTCGTAGATCTCCCCCACGATCATGTCCTGGGTCATGGCCGAATAGGTCTCGACCGAGCCGATGCCGTAGATGCAGCTGACCGAGGCCACGATGATCACATCGTCACGCTCCAGAAGCGCGCGCGTGGCCGAATGGCGCATCCGGTCGATCGCCTCGTTGATCTGGGATTCTTTCTCGATATAGGTGTCCGAGCGTGGAACATAGGCCTCGGGTTGGTAGTAATCGTAATAGCTGACGAAATATTCCACGGCATTTTCAGGAAAGAACCCCTTGAATTCGCCGTATAACTGCGCCGCAAGGGTCTTGTTCGGTGCCAGGACGATGGCGGGACGCTGGGTTTCCTCGATAACCTTGGCCATGGTGTAGGTCTTGCCGGTGCCGGTGGCGCCCAGGAGCACCTGATCGCGTTCGCCGTCCCGCACACCCTGCGCAAGCTCGGCGATCGCCGTGGGCTGGTCGCCGGCGGGCTGGAACTCGGACTGCATCACGAAGCGCCTGCCGCCCTCGAGCTTGGGGCGGGTGACTTCGGGAAAGCGCGCGACGGGCGCGCCAGTGTTGTTGTGGCCCATGGTTTCGCCTTTGTTCCGCCGTTCCAATCTGGCGTTTTCAGCACGCGATGCAAGCCCCGCAGGACAGGAAAGCTTGATCCCGCGCCGCGCATCGGGGATAAGACCGGCAAGAACGAAGCAAGGGGTCCCGCCATGCCTGTGCGCATCTACAAGCCAGCCCGAAACGCCATGCAGTCCGGCACGGCACGCAGCCGCGAATGGGTTCTGGATTTTCCCGCGTCGGATGCGCGCGAAATCGACCCGCTGATGGGCTGGACCAGCAGCGACGACACCCAAAGCCAGATTCGTCTGCGTTTTCAAACCCGCGAACAGGCCGAGGATTACGCCCGCGAAATGGGCCTGGAGTTCGAGGTCGTCGAGCCGCAATCCCGCGCCACGAATATCCGCCCGCGTGGCTATGGCGAGAATTTCGCCCCTGACCGCAGGGCGCCGTGGACGCATTGATCCGTCGATCGGACCATGGTCATGGATCTGTGCAACGAGGCGCCGTTTCGGGCTGAAGCTGCGCGGCTTCAGACCCTGCAACCTGCAGACCGTCGCGCGTAAACTCCCGATATGCCTGGGGCGAGCGTCCCGTCGCGGCCGAAAAGCTTCGGATGAAATGGCCCGGCCCGGAATAGCCGAGGTCCAGCGCGATTTCGTTTATCGGGCGGGTGGTGCGCCGCAATGCCTCGGCCGCCTGCGCTAGCCGAAGATCATACAACAGTTGCAGCGCGCTGCGGCCACGGCTCTGCCAACAGGCCTGATCGAGCCGCGCCAGCGAATGACCGAGTTTGCGGGCCATATCCGCGATGGTCTGAGGCTCGGCCAATTCTGCCTGCGCCAGTTCCAGAAAACGCTCGGTCAGCAGGCGCGAATCGACTGTGCATGTTGCGGTGTCGGCGCTTCGGCAGGGCGGGGCGTCGAGCCGCGACAGCACCCTTGCAATCAGGGCCACCTGGCGGGTCAGGTCGGTGCCGCAGGTCGTCGGGCGCGCCTGCGCGGTGCCGGGCGTCAGAATGACCGGCTCGATCGGCGGCAGGTCTTCGGCCGCCACTGCACCGCTGCGAAAACCCGGGGGCAGGGGCATCGGACTGCCGCAGCCGAAGCCAGGCGTGATCAGCAGGACGCGCCCCTTGATGTCGTGGCCCGCTTGCAGGGCGAAGGCCGTGCCCGCCGGAATGAAGGCGGCGTGCCCGGCAGGCAGCGGCAGGCGGTGGCGCGGAAATTCGATCGTCAGCGCGCCCTGGCCAAGCAGGATCAGCACATGATCGCCCCGGACGCGGGGGCCGGGCGGCTTGTTCCGGCCGCGCGAGGCCCCACCCTGATGGAATCCGGGCAGGGGAAACTGGCGCACCCCCTCACCCTGGGGAAACGGGGGCGGGCGCGGCGTCGTTCCGGCGCGATTTCCGGGGGGAATGGCCAGATGCAGGGCCAATGGTTGCCGCGGTTCGCGCGCCAGTGCCAGCAGGTCGTCGGCATAGCTCGGCGCCGGATTCATCCGGGGATCTGCGGCGCCCGGTTCCTGTATCGCGGCCGCCGTGATGCCGGCGGCGACAAGGCGCTGCCGGCTCCGGTCCATTCCGGATCCTTCAGGATTTATCAGGGCGCGGACGGTGCCATTCATCGGGCGCAGCTTTCCGTGTGAACAGGCCGGGTTGCGACCTGCGACGAGGTTTTCACCACAGGTCTACGCCGCTTCATGTTGAAAAAAGGTTAACGTGGCACGGTTTGCCGTAAATTTCCCTTCATCCGGGCAGATTTATCCACATCCAGTCCCGCATCCGCCCGCGGAAAAAGCTGCGCTGCGCCTTGGCATATTGCCGGGTCGCGACAATGGCCTGGTCGATGGCCTCGTCAAGCGTTCGGGCGCCCTGCAGATATGACACAAGCTCGGGCGCGCCGATGGCCTTGGCCCATAATGCGGCCGGGTCCCATACCGGCAGGATCGCCCGCACCTCGTCCAATGCCCCCTGATCCATCATCATCCGGAAGCGGCGCGCGATACGCCCGACCAGCCAGTCGCGCTCCGATGACAGGACCAGCAGATGGGCGTCGGCGCGGGAGATGAGCGGCGCCGGCGTCTCGGCCTGCCATGAGGCAATGCCGCGCCCGGTGCTGGTCAGTACCTCCCAGGCGCGCTGGACGCGGATCGGGTTCTGCAGGTCGATGCCGGCGCGGGTCCGCGGATCAAGCGCGCCGATCATCTCGGCCAGGCCCTCGGGCGTCGCGCGCAGGGCATCGGCACGTTCGCGAATGGCGGGCGGGGTCGGCGGGATCTGCGCCAGCCCGCGGGTCAGCGCGTTCAGGTAAAGCCCGGTTCCGCCGACCACGATCAGACGGCCGCGCAGCGCCGCGACCTCGGCCAGCCATGCGCCGACCGAATAGTCGCGACCGATCGGGACATGGCCATAAAGCGCATGTGGCGCGCGGGCCTCGTCCGTGGCGGGCGGGCGGGCGGTCAGGACGCGCCAGCAGGACCAGACCTGCAGCGCATCGGCATTGACCACGGTGCCGCCCTGCGCCTCGGCGATGGCCAGCGCCAGCGCGGATTTGCCGCTGGCCGTCGGCCCCGCGATCACCACATGGCGCTGGCTGTCGATCTGGTTCAGGATCGGATCGCGTCGGGGCATCTGATTATTGGCGGCCGGCTGTTGAACATGGGTGCTGTTTGCGACATTTTGCCCGGCAATGAAACCGCGGCGAAAAAGGGGTCCCCATGTCCGACAGCGCATCCAGAAAAGCCGGGACCTGTTCCCGCGTCATGCTGAAGATCTCGGGCGAGGCATTGATGGGCGATCAGGGCTATGGCCTGCACCCGCCCACCGTCGCCCGCATCGCGCAGGAGGTCAAATCCGTCCATGAGATGGGGGTCGAGATCTGCATGGTCATCGGCGGCGGCAATATCTTTCGCGGCTTGCAGGGCAGCGCCCAGGGGATGGAGCGCGCGACCGCCGATTACATGGGCATGCTGGCCACGGTGATGAATGCGCTTGGCATGCAGGCCGCGCTGGAGGCTTTGGGGATCCATACCCGGGTGATCAGCGCCATCCGCATGGACGAGGTGGCCGAGCCCTATATCCGCCGCCGCGCCGTCCGCCACCTTGAGAAAAAGCGCGTCTGCATCTTTGCCGCCGGCACCGGAAACCCCTATTTCACCACAGATACCGCCGCGACCTTGCGCGCCAACGAGATGAATTGCGAGGCGATCTTCAAGGGCACCAAGGTGGACGGGGTCTATGACAAGGACCCGGCGAAATTCCCCGATGCCAAGCGCTATGAGAACGTGACCTATGACGAGGTGCTGCAAAAGCATCTTGGCGTCATGGATGCCTCGGCCATCGCGCTGGCGCGTGACAACGACCTGCCGATCATCGTGTTTTCGCTGGACGAGCCCGGCGGTTTCCGGGGCATCCTGGCGGGCAGCGGAACCTATACGCGCGTGCATGGTTAAAATTCCCTGCATAGGCTTTGCCATGACGGCGTGGCTCGGCTAAAAGCGCACAAACCAACAGAAGGGGCCGCGACCGAGCATGTCCGACGAGATCGAGATCGACACCGACGACCTGGAGCGCCGCATGAAGGGCGCGATGGAGGCGCTGCGCCATGAATTCGCCTCGCTGCGCACGGGGAGGGCCTCGGCCAGCATGGTCGAGCCGATCATGGTCGACGCCTATGGCTCGCCCACGCCGATCAACCAGATCGGCACGGTGAACGTGCCCGAGCCGCGCATGGTCACCATCAACATCTGGGACAAGGGCCTGGTCGGCAAGGCGGAAAAGGCGATCCGCGAATCGGGGCTGGGGATCAATCCGCAGCTGAACGGCACCATCATCATGCTGCCGATCCCGGAACTGAACGAGGAACGCCGCCGCGAACTGACTAAGGTCGCCGCGCAATATGCCGAAAGCGCCCGCGTCGCGATTCGCAACGTGCGCCGCGACGGCATGGATCAGGTCAAGAAGGCCAAATCCGCCGGCATGTCCGAGGATGACCAGAAATTCTGGGAGGGCGCGGTGCAGGAACTGACCGACAAGATGATCGCTTCGGTCGATCAGGCGCTTGAGAGCAAGCAAGCCGAAATCATGCAGGTCTGATCCGCATGGCCGAACCAGCAGCCAGCCTGACGAAATCCAACGGACAGGACGGGCGCCCGCGCCATGTCGCCATCATCATGGACGGCAATGGCCGCTGGGCGCAGAACAAGGGCTGGCCCCGCCTTGTCGGCCACCGTCGCGGCGCCGAGCGGGTCAAGCAGATCGTCCGCGCCTGTCCCGATCTGGGCGTGAACTGGCTGACCGTCTATGCCTTCTCGACCGAGAACTGGAAGCGCTCGACCGAGGAAGTCCTGGGCCTGATGAAGATCTTTGCCCGCTATATCGAGCGCGAGGCCGACGGGCTCTCGGCCGAGGGGGTGCGCATGCGCTTCATCGGCGGGCGCGAGCGGCTGGACGCGAAACTGCAGCGCCTGATGGCCGGGATCGAGGCGCGCACCGCCGTCAACAGCCGGCTGAACCTGACCGTGGCGATCAATTACGGCGGCCGGGACGAACTGACCCGCGCCGCCGAGCGGCTGGCCGGACGCATCGCGCGGGGCGAGATCGAAAACCCGACCGAGGCGGATCTGGAAAGCTGTCTCGACACCGCCGGTCATCCCGACCCGGATCTGGTGATTCGCACCAGCGGCGAGACGCGCACCTCGAATTTCCTGCCCTGGCAGGCGGCCTATTCGGAATATGAATTCACCCCGACCCTGTGGCCGGATTTCACGCCCGAACATCTGGCCGAAATCCTTGACCGCTTCGGCCTGCGCGAACGGCGATTCGGCGGCGCATGACCACCGGGCGCGACCCACAGCCCGGCCGCTGGCGCGATGCCCTGCGGGAACGATGGAACGACCTTGGCGCGCGGGTGCTCTCGGGCGCGGTGATTGCGGTCATCGGCCTGGCGCTTCTGCTGTCCTCGGGACTGTGGCTCAGAGCCGGCGTCGCGGTGGTGACCGGATTGCTGATGTGGGAACTGGCGCGCCTGACCGGCTGGCGCCATCCCGAATTCCACCGCCCGCGCCACCCCGTCCTGATCGCTGTCCTGTCCGGGCTGATCATGCTGGCCATGCTGATCCTGCAAGGCGGCTGGCCGCTGCTTCTGGCGCTGGTCCCGGTGATCGCCGGCTGGGCGGGCACGCATAGCCACGAACGCCCGGCCTTCGCCTTGTTCACGCTGGCGATTCTCGGCGCCGGTTACGCATTGGTGATGATCCGCGAGAGCATGGGCCTGCCGACCCTGTTCTGGATCGTGGGCACCGTCGTTCTGTCCGACATTCTGGGCTATTTCGTTGGCCGCAGGCTGGGGGGCGCGCGTTTCTGGCCCTCGATCAGCCCGAAAAAGACCTGGAGCGGCACCATCGCGGGCTGGGTCGGGGCGCTGGTTCTGGCGGTGCTGCTGTGGCTCGGCGGCGCGGCCGGTGCAAGCGTGATCGTGATCGGCCCGCTTCTGGCCTTTTGCGGCCAGTTGGGCGATATCGCGGAAAGCTGGCTCAAGCGGCGGGTCGGCGCCAAGGACAGCTCGGCGATCATTCCGGGCCATGGCGGCACGATGGATCGTTTCGATGCGATGTCCGGGGCGCTGCTGCTGGCGCTGATCCTGCTGTTTGCCGACCTGTTGCCAGCGATCGGAGGCTAGAGAGGCATGCGCAGCATTTCCGTGCTGGGGGCGACCGGATCCGTCGGGGAAAGCGCCTTCGATCTGCTGACGCGGGCGGGCGGCGCGGATGCCTGGCGCACCGTCGCGCTGACCGGCGGTACCAATGTCGCGCGGCTGGCAGAGATGGCGCGCGCCCTGCGCGCCGAGATCGCGGTGACCGCCTGGCCCGAAAAGCTGCCCGAACTGCGGGCGGCGCTGGCCGGCAGCGGGGTCGAGGCCGCCGCCGGTGCCGCGGCGATCGCCGAGGCCGCCGCGCGTCCCGCCGACTGGACGCTGTCGGCGATTGTCGGCGCGGCCGGTCTGCCGCCGGGGCTCGAGGTTCTGGCGCGGGGCGGCGTCCTCGCGCTGGCCAACAAGGAGACACTGGTCGCGGCCGGGCCGCTGGTCATGTCGATGGCGCGCAGGACAGGCGCCACCATCCTGCCGGTGGATTCGGAACATTCCGCTGTTTTTCAGGCTCTTAACGGTGAAAGCCTCGATTCCGTCAAGCATGTGACCATCACCGCCTCGGGCGGCGCCTTTCGGGACTGGCCGCTGGAACGCCTGGCCCGGGCGACGGTGGCAGAGGCCTCGTGCCATCCCAACTGGGATATGGGCCAGCGCATCACCATCGACAGCGCGAGCATGTTCAACAAGGCGCTGGAAGTCATTGAGGCGCATGAATTCTTTGGCATAGATGCCGGCCGCCTGCGGGTGCTGGTCCATCCGCAATCCATCGTCCATGCCATGGTCACGCATTGCGATGGCGGCTGTATCGCGCATCTGGGCGCGCCGGATATGCGCCATGCCATCGGCTATGCGCTGAACTGGCCGGAACGCGCCGCGCTGCCGGTGCCGGCGCTGGATCTGGCGGCGCTTGGCAGTCTGACATTCGCCGAACCCGATGAGATGCGCTGGCCCGCGCTGCGTCTGGCGCGCGAGGTGATCGCGGCGGGCGGTGCGGCGGGGGCGGTCTTCAACGCCGCCAAGGAACAGGCGCTGGACGATTTCATCGCCGGGCGCATCCGCTTTACCGATATGGCCCCGGCGGTCGAGCACGCGCTGCAGCGCGCGGCGGGGCAAGCCGGCTTCGCGCAAAGCCCGGCCGATCTTGAGCAGGTCCTGGCATGGGACGGGCTGGCGCGGCATGCGGCGGCGCAATGGCGGGGTGCGGCATGACCGTGTTGCTGGACAGTCTGGGCGGGGTTCTGTGGACGGTGGCGGCCTTTGTCGTGGCGCTGTCGATCATCGTCACCGTGCATGAATACGGCCATTACATCGTCGGCCGCTGGTCGGGCATCAAGGCCGAGGTGTTTTCGCTGGGCTTCGGGCCCAGGCTTTTCTCGCGCCGCGACCGGCATGGCACGGTCTGGCAGGTGGCGGCGATTCCGCTGGGCGGCTATGTCCGCTTTCTGGGCGACAGCAATGCCGCCAGTGCCGGCTCGGGCGCGGCGGTCGATCCCCGGCGGGCGCGGCAAAGCCTGAACGGGGCGCCGCTCTGGGCGCGCTTCGCCACGGTTTCGGCGGGGCCGGTCTTCAATTTCATCCTGTCGGTGCTGGTCTTTGGCGGCATGGCGCTGTGGCAGGGGATGCCGCAGGATCAGGTGCGGGTCGGTCGCCTGCAGGCCACCCCGCCCGGCGTGGCGATGGAGTTGCAGCCGGGCGATCTGGTCGTGGCGCTGGACGGCCGGCGCATCGCGGACTGGGCCGATCTGGCCCGCGTAGCCGGAGAGATCCCGCCGCGCGACGCGCATGACTGGACGGTGATCCGCGACGGCGCGGAAATCACCGTCGCCGGTCCCGACCCGATGCCGCCGCTGATCACCGGCATCGCGCCGCGCAGCCCGGCGGCGGCCTCGGGCCTGCAGCCGGGCGATGTCATCCTGGCCATCGATGGCCGTCGCGTCTCGCGCTTCGAGGAATTGCGCGACCATGTGGCGGCGGCCGAGGGGCGGCCGGTGTTGCTGTCGGTCTGGCGCGCGGGCGCGGGCGTGGCCGATTATTCGCTGGCCGCGCGCGAGCAGGATCTGCCCACCGCCGAGGGCTTCGAGCGGCGCTGGCTGATCGGCGTGACCGGCGGCGGCACCTTCTTTGAGGCCGCGACCCGCCGCACCGGGCTGGCCGAGGCGGCGCAGATCGGCGCCCTGCGCACCTGGGACATCATCGCGTCATCGGTCACCGGGCTCTGGGCGATGATCACCGGCCAGATCGGCACCTGCAATCTGGGCGGCGCCATCTCGATCGCCGAGACCACGGGGCAGGCCGCCTCGGCCGGCGGGCAGAATTTCATCTGGTGGATCGCGGTGCTCTCGGCGGCGATCGGTTTTCTGAACCTGCTGCCGGTGCCGGTGCTGGATGGCGGCCACCTGATGTTCTATTTCTACGAGGCGGTGACGCGCCGCCCGCCGCCGGCGCGGGTGGTCGATATCCTTTCGGCGCTTGGGCTGGCGGCGGTGCTGTCGCTGATGGTCCTGGGTCTCACCAACGACATTTTCTGCCCATGACAGGGCGTTGCCTTTTGACACTGCCGCCCGCTTCGCTGTATCCATCGGGTCAAATCGGGCGGGCCCAACCGCCCAGTTAACGCATTTTTCGCAAGGGGCGGCGATGAAGGACACGAAACTCGGCAAGGGCGCGCTGGCGCTGATCTCGGCGCTGGCAGTGGCCGTGCCTGTCGCCATGACGGCAGTTCCCGCCTCGGCCTATGTGTTCAACAATGTGCGCATCGAGGGCAATCAGCGGATCGAGCCAGAGACGATCCTGGCCTATCTGGACCTGCCGCGCGGTCAGGACGTGTCGGACGGGGCGCTGAACGACGCCTATCAGAGGCTGCAGAATTCCGGCCTGTTCGAGACGGTGGAACTGGTGCCCTCGGGCGGGACGCTGATCGTGCGGCTGCGCGAATATCCGACCATCAGCGTCATCAGCTTCGAGGGCAACAAGCGGATCAAGGACGAAAGCCTGACCGAGATCGTCAAGTCGCAGTCGCGCCGCGTCTATTCCCCCGCCCAGGTCGAGGCGGATGCCGCCGCCATCAGCCAGGCCTATGCCGGCGAGGGGCGGCTGGCCGCGCGGGTCGATCCGCGCGTCATCCGGCGCAGCGACAACCGGGTCGATGTGGTCTTCGAGATTCTGGAAGGCGAGCTGACCGAGATCGAGCGAATCGGCTTTGTCGGCAACCGCGCCTTTTCCGACAAGCGCCTGCGCAACGTGCTGGAAACCAAGCAGGCCGGTATCCTGCGCCGCTTTATCCGGCGCGACATTTTCGCGCCCGAGCGTCTGTCGGTCGATGAAAACCTGCTGACCGATTTCTATCGCTCGCGCGGCTATGCCGATTTCAAGGTGCAGGCCGTCTCCCCCGAGGTGGCGCGCGAACGCGATGCCTTCTACATCACCTTCCAGATCCAGGAAGGTCCGCGCTATACCTTTGGCAATGTCGACACGATCAGCGAGATCCCGGGCGTCGATGCCGGCGAGTTCGCCGAGCAGAACCGGGTCAGATCCGGCGCCGTCTACAATCCGACCGATATCGACACCACCATCCGCCGGATGGAGGCCTTGGCGATCCGCAAGGGGCTGAATTTCGTCAATATCGAGCCGCGCATCAGCCGCAATCAGCGCGACCAGACGCTGGACCTGACCTTCGCGCTGACCCGCGGCCAGCGGGTCTTTGTCGAGCGCATCGATATCGAGGGCAACACAACCACCCTCGACGAAGTGATCCGCCGCCAGTTCACCACGGTCGAAGGCGATCCCTTCAACCCGCGCGAGATCCGCAACTCGGCCGAGCGGCTGCGCGCGCTTGGCTATTTCGCCGATGTGCAGGCCGAAAGCCGCCCGGGCTCCACGCCCGAGCAGGTCGTGGTCGATGTGAACGTCGAGGAGCAGCCCACCGGCAGCCTCAGCTTCGGGGCCAGCTACGGCGTTTCGTCGGGCGTGGGTTTCAACCTGTCGCTGTCGGAACAGAACTTCCTGGGCCGCGGTCAGCAGGTCAACCTGTCCTTTGCCACCGGATCGGACACGCAATCCTCGGGGCTGACCTTTGTCGAGCCCTATTTCCTGGGGCGCGATCTCAGGGCGCGGATGCAGATCTGGTACAACACCACCGACCGGCTGAATTCGGATTACAACACCCGCTCGGTCGGTTTCCTGACCGGCATCGAATTCCCGGTATCGCAAAACGGCCGGCTGGAACTGCGCTACAAGCTCAGCAAGGATACGCTGTTCGATGTGGACCCGATCGAGCCGGATTCCGAAACCGGCATCATCGACGGCTCCTCGCCCATTCTCTATTACGAACAGGGCGGCTATTTCACCTCGGCGCTTGGCTACAGCTATATCTATGACAGCCGCATCTCGGGGCTGGACCCGCTGACCAGCTACCGGTTGCGCTTCAGCCAGGATTTCGCCGGTCTGGGCGGCGATGTGGAATCGATCACCACCGCGATCTATGCCGGCGTGGAAAGCCGCGCCTGGCGCGAGAACGTGACCATGCTGGCCGAGTTCGAGGCCGGCGCCGTGCATATGCTGGGCGACGATGACAGCCGTTTCCTTGACCGCTATACCGGCAATGGCAAGATCCGCGGCTTCGAGCCGAACGGCATCGGACCGCGCGATCTCGACGCCCCGAACGAGGATGCGCTTGGCGGCAACTATTTCTGGGCTCTGCGCACGGAATTGCAGTTCCCGCTGGGCCTGCCCGAGGAATACGGCATCACCGGCGGCCTGTTCGCCGATGCCGGCTCGGTCTGGGGGCTGGACAACACCGCCGGCTTCGGCAACGAGGTCGACGACGACATGAGCATCCGTGCCGCGGTCGGCGCCTCGCTGTTCTGGACCACGCCGATCGGCCCGCTGCGCTTCAACTTCTCGAAGGCGCTCAAGAGCGAGGATTACGACGATGAGCAGAATTTCGACCTGACCATCTCGACCCAGTTCTGATGCTGGCTTGCCTGCGCAATCCGGCCCTGGCGCTGGCGGCGGTTCTGCTGGTCGCCCAGCCGCTGGCGGCGCAGGAGGGGGCAGGCGCGCCGCTCGCGCTGCCCGATGCCCCGCCCGCGGTCGGGGCCACGGCAGAGCCCGGTCCCAGCCTGCCGGTGATGACGCTGGACCAGGAGGGGCTTTATCGCGGCTCGGCCTGGGGCCAGCGGGTGCAGGCCGAGCTTGAGCGGCGCGGCCGCGAGATTGCGGATGAAAACGACCGCCTTGCCGATCAGTTCGCCGCCGAGGAGCAGGAGCTGACCGCGCTGCGCCCGACGCTGCCCGCCGAAGAGTTCCGCCGGCGCGCGGATGAGTTCGACCAGCGCGTGGTCGAGATCCGGCGCGAACGCGACGAGGCGCTGCGCGATCTGCAGGCCCAGGCGGATGAAGGGCGCAATGCCTTTTTCCGGGCGGCGCTGCCGGTTCTGGCCGATCTGATGGCCGAGCGCGGCGTCGTCGCGGTTCTGGACCGGCGCTCGATCTTTGTCGCGGCAGAAAGCATCGACGTGACCGATGAGCTGATCGCGCGGGTCGATGCCGAGATCGGGGCCGGTTCCCTGACCCCGCCCGTTCCGGAAGATACGCCCGAAGCCGGTCAGGTTTCGCCCCCGCCGCCGGCCGAGGTCCCGCCGGGACAGGACTGACCGGTTAGGAGCCGGGAAACGGCGCTAGGCTGCTGCACCGTCGAAACTGCCGATCCTGCGCCTGAGGAGTTCGAAGAACCCCTTTGCGTCCAGATCGCGAATGAAGGTCGCGTTGGGTTTCCGGCCGCTGACCCGCCACCAGTCCGCCACGGTCATGCCCAGCGTGAACTCGCCCCGCGTCTCGATCTCGACATTGATATGGCGGCCGCTGAACAGTTCGGGCCGCAACAGCCATGCGATGGTGCAGGGGTCGTGCAGGGGCGCGCCCTCGCTGCCGTATTTCTCGCGGTCATGACGCTCGTAGAAATCGGTCCAGCTTGCGACGGCGCGGCCGACAGGGCCGAGGGCGCGCATCTCCTCGACCCAGGCGCGGCTGGTCAGCGCCTTGTGGGTGACGTCGAGCGGCATCACGGTCAGCGGCACGCCGCTGGCAAAGACCAGCCGGGCGGCCTCGGGATCGACATGGATGTTGAACTCGGCGGCGGGGGTGATGTTTCCGACCTCGAAATAGGCGCCGCCCATCAGCACGATTTCCTGCACCCGGGCGACAATGTCGGGGGCGCGCTGAAAGGCGGTGGCGATATTGGTCAGCGGCCCGATCGGCACCAGCGTGACGGTGCCCGGCGCTTTGCGGCGCAGCGTCTCGATCAGGAAATCGACGGCATGGCCGGGGGCCAGCGGCATCGAGGGCGCGGGCAGGGAGATCCCGTCCAGCCCGGTGCGGCCGTGGACATGTTCGGCGGTGATCAGCGCCCGCGCCATGGGCGCGTCGCAACCGGCATGGACCGGCAGATCCGGGCGCCCGGCCAGTTCGCAGATCATGCGCGCGTTGCGTTCGGTATGGTGCAGGGGCACATTGCCGGCAACGACGCTGAGGCCCAGCACCTCGAGTTCGGGGCTGGCCAGCGCCAGCAGGATGGCCACGGCATCGTCCTGCCCGGGATCGGTGTCGATGATGATCTTGCGGGGCATGTCGCCTCCTCCTTGTTGGATGCGCCGGGGCCGGGGGACGGGTCAGTCCTCGCCCGCGGGTTCCAGCCGGGTGATGCCGGTGGCGGCGGCGCGCGCCAGCGCCGGGTCCAGCGACATGCCGACATATTCTCCGCGCCGCCACAGATCGGCCATGTCATCGTAATGGCGCGACAGCGGGTGACCCGATTGCCCGGTCGAGACGATAAAGACCGAACTGTCGGGATCGGCCAGATCGTAGACCCCGCGATAGGCGGCGCCGCGCGTGCTGAGCCAGGGGTTGCGGTCATATCCCAGGAAACCGGCCCGCGCGACGGTCGATTCCCCGCCCGAGACCGGTTGCAGCAGGTTCACGACATAGGAAATGACGCGCATGTCGCCCAATGCCGGATGCACCTGCCGGGCATAATGCAGATCGCCCCAACGCCAGCTGGCGAGGTCTGGCCCGAAACGGCCCGAAAGCTCCAGCAGCGCCGCGTCCAGCGCCTGCCGGGCAATCTGCATGCAGGTCTCGACCGGAGCCGACTGGCGGATGTCGCACCAGGCCGAGGCGCCGTCCGTGCCGCGAAACACCCTTTCGATGAAACCCGGGTAAAGCTGGTCGAGATCGTCGGCCAGCGGCCCCAGCTGATCGCGCACCAGCCGGTCCTGCAGCGCGCGCATCCAGGCGGCATAGATCATCGGCTCGGGCAGGTGCTCGCTCATCGCGCCGTCCCAATTGGCCAGAAGCGCCAGCGCGTCCTGGCGCAGGCGCTCGGGCGTACCGCGCGCGGCAGGCTCGTCGGTGAACCACAGATCGGCCCCGACCAGCGGCAGCAGCGCGCGGGCCACCGGGCTGACGATATCGTTCTGCGCGGCGATGAAACTGTCGCGGGAATGGATCTCGCGGCTGTCGATCAGATAGCGCAGGCGGTCCAGCCGGTAACGGCTGTCGCCATCATATCCCGGCCCGGCGTCGGCGATTGCCCCGGTGGCGGCCACGGTACCGCCTTGCGGTGACATCCGGCTCAGCGATGCCGGTGCCGGGACGGTGCCCTGCCAGCGGTTCCGGGCAAGCCAGCCGGGCGCGGGCATGCGGCCCGCCGTCTGGTGATCGGCGGCGCGTTCGGGCAGCCTGCCCGCCAGCACCTGCGCGACGCCGCCGTCATCGGCCAGCGTCACCAGCAGCGCCGGCGCGACCATCTGGCTCAGCGCCTGCGCGGCCGTCTGCCGGTCCCGGGCGCGCATCAGCCCGATCAGGGCGGTCATGCTGCGATCGTCCGGCGCGCTGCCGGTCCATGCCAGCGCGGCGACATGCCCGGCCGGCAGGATGGCCGACAGGCCCAGATGCACGCCCGGCAGGATCGGCCCGTTTTCGGTTTCGCGCAGGGTGATGGTCAGTTCGGAGCCGTCGCGCACCCGCAGCGTCTCGCGCCGGGTGGCGAACTCGGTCCAGCCCTCCGGGCCGCGATAGCGATTGGCATCGCCTGGCTGGACCTCTTCGACAAACAGGTCCTGATCGTCGATCTGCGCCGGGGTGATGCCCCAGGCGAGCTGGCTGTTGCGCCCCGACAGGATGGCCGGGATGCCGGGGATGGTGCCGCCGATCACGCCGCCCGAGGACAGCTCGATCCGGGTCAGGTACCACAGCCCCGGCGCGGTCAGCGCGAATTGCGGATCATTGGCCAGCAGCGCGCCGCCGGCCGCCGTGCGCTCGGCGCTGACCGCAAAGCCATTGGCGGATGCCCCGAGCGCGGGCGCAAGAAAGCCGGCGAGCGTTTCGGTCCAGGCGGGATTGCCTTCGCCACGCTCGGGCGCGGCCAGCTGCGCGCCGGGAAACAGCGTGGCATAGCCCGGCATCGCCGGCTCGCCCGGGGCCGAGACAAGCTCTTGCCCGCGCTCGGGCGCCACCATGGACAGGCGCGCGCGCAGCACCTCGCGGCGCATCTGCACGGTTGCCGAGGCCGCCAGCAGCTTGAGGATGGCCAGCGAATCCGCAGGCTCCCAATAGGCGATTTCGTCCGGGTACAGAAAGAACTCGGGCGCGCCGCGCCCGCGCGCGCCCAGATTGACCTGCTCGACCCAGGCATTCACCCCCTCGGCATAGGCCTCGAGCGCCTCGATCACCCCGGGCTCCTGCGCCCCGAGCGAGGCGCGGGCATTGCGGTAAAGCCCCATCCGCCGCGCCAGCCCGTCGGCCGGCAGTGCGCCGGGGCCATAGATCTCGGCCAGCCGGCCCTGCGCGGCGCGGCGCAGCACGGTCATCTGGAACAGCCGGTCCTGCGCATGGGCAAGGCCAAGCGCGAAGAACACGTCGCGGTCCGAGCCGCCGAAGATATGCGGCACATCCTCGGTCGTGCGGATGATCTCGACCGGCCCGGAAATGCCGGCGATGCGGTAGCTTGCATCATAATCGGGCAATGAGCGGATGGCGAAATACCAGACGAGCACGACCAGCGCCACGCCAAGAAGGATAAGCCCGACCGTCAGGCGCACAAGCCAGCGGAAAAATGTCACCATGAAATGAGGCGCGGTCCCGATGCTTGGCGCAGAGGCGGTTGACCCCTGCGACCGGTGGTGAAATTCATTGAGTTGATAGGGCACGGCGCGGGCGGGATCAACGCGCCTTTCAACAATGAGGAGAGATTGTGATGGCACGCGTCGCATTTCTGGGGCTTGGTGTGATGGGTTTCCCGATGGCGGGTCATCTGGCCGCCGCCGGGCATGAGGTCACGGTCTGGAATCGCAGCGCCGCCAAGGCGCGGGCCTGGTCCGAAAAGCACAAGGGCCGCATCGCGGCCACCGCGCGCGAGGCGGCGTCCGGTGCCGAACTGGTCATGGCCTGCGTCGGCAATGACGACGATCTGCGCCAGGTGTGCCTGGGTGACGAGGGCGCTTTCGCCGGCATGGGCAAGGGCGCGGTCTTTGTCGATCACACCACGGTTTCCGCGACGGTGACGCGCGAGCTTTCGGCGATCGCCGCGGGTCGGGGTTTCGGCTTCGTCGATGCGCCGGTATCGGGCGGGCAGGCGGGGGCCGAGAATGGCCAGCTTTCCGTCATGTGCGGCGGCGAATCGGACGATTACGCCCGCGCCGAGCCGGTGATCGCGGCCTATGCCAGGATCTGCAGGCTGATGGGCCCTTCGGGCGCGGGGCAACTGACCAAGATGTGCAACCAGATCGCCATTGCCGGGCTGGTGCAGGGATTGTCGGAATCGCTGCATTTCGCCGAAAAGGCCGGGCTTTCCATCCCCGAGGTGGTCGAAGTCATCAGCCAGGGCGCGGCGGCAAGCTGGCAGATGCAGAACCGCTATCAGACGATGGCGAAAAACCGTTTCGATTTCGGCTTTGCCGTGGACTGGATGCGCAAGGATCTGGGCATCTGCCTTGGCGCCGCCGATGAGAACGGCGCGAGCCTGCCGGTCACGGCGCTGGTCGATCAGTTCTACAAGGATGTGCAGCAGATGGGCGGCGGCCGCTGGGACACCTCGTCGCTGATTGCCCGGCTGCGCAGGTAAGCGCGCTTGCCAAGCCCCCCTGCAACGCGCTATCAGCCGGCGCGGGGGCGGTTAGCTCAGTTGGTAGAGCGTCTCGTTTACACCGAGAATGTCGGGGGTTCGAGTCCCTCACCGCCCACCATGTTCCCCCCGAAACCACGATGAAGCCTGTGCATCTCCGGGTGGCTCGGCAATATCCGACCCGGAAATGGCAAGGCGGGGCGATGGCGGGAGAGATTAGGTAGTTTCACGACAGGCGCGGTCGATCATCTGCGCGGCGCAATGCGCGCGGGGGCCGTGCGGATTTGCCGGCATGGCGGTTGACTTCGGGCGTCGAATCCGCGATATACCGGCATCCGGCCGGGCATTGCCCGTTGCCGGCATGTTATTTTGAACCTCACCCATATCAAGGGGTGCGCTGTCCGCAGGCGGGTCCAACCCAGCAACACCTGAGTCTCAGGGGCCGAAGGACGCGGCAGAACAAGGAAAGACGGAATGTTCGCAGTTCTCAAGACGGGCGGCAAGCAGTACCGGGTTCAGCCCGGTGACGTGCTGCGCGTCGAAAAGCTGAACGCCGAAGCCGGCGACAAGGTGCAGTTCAACGACGTGCTGATGATCGGCGCGACGGTCGGCGCGCCGCTGGTGGCCGGTGCCGCCGTGCAGGCCGAGGTGATCGACACGATCAAGGCCGACAAGGTGATCACCTATGTCAAGCGCCGCCGCAAGCACAGCTCGCAGCGCACCCGCGGGCATCGCCAGCAACTGACCCTGGTCCGCATCACGGATCTGCTGGAAAAGGGCGGCGACAAGACCGATGTGAAGGCAGCCGTCGGCGCCCGCACCCGGGTCGAGACCCCCGCGAAGCCGGCGAAAGCCACGAAAGCCGCGGCCGAAGCCGCCCCTGAGGCATAAGGAGACTGACCCATGGCACATAAGAAAGCAGGCGGTTCCTCCCGCAACGGTCGCGATTCGGCCGGCCGCCGTCTTGGCGTGAAACTGTTCGGCGGCCAGCAGGCCGTGGCGGGCAATATCATCGTGCGTCAGCGCGGCACCACCTGGTGGCCGGGCCAGAACGTCGGCATGGGCCGCGACCACACGCTGTTCGCTCTGACCGACGGTCAGGTCAGTTTCCGCAAGGGGCTCAAGGGCCGCACCTATATTTCCGTGCTGCCCGCAAATCTCGAGGCTGCCGAGTAAGCCGTTTTTTACCTTCGGGTGTTAAAAGGGGATCGGCGCAGGCCGGTCCCCTTCGCGTTTTCAATGATCATACCCATATCAACATATGCGATATGGGAGGAGGATAGGTATGAACGAATTGATCGAACCGGATTTGCATACGCAGCCGACCATTCCGACGGAACGCCTTGTGCTGCGGCCCCTGCGGCTGTCGGATGCCGGCATGATCGCCCATTATACCGAAGATCGCCGCGTGGCCGAGGGGACCCGTTCGATTCCGCATCCACTGCCGCCCGGCGCGGCCGAGGCCTATGTCCGCCGCGCCATGTCCGCCGATCGCGACGAGGATGTCTGGGCGATCGACGGCTCCTCCAACCGGCTTGCCGAAATCCTGGGCGTGGTTTCCCTGACCCGGATCGAATCCGAGCAGTCCGAGCTTGGTTTCTGGATCGGTGCCGGCTTCTGGAACACCGGCTTCGCGACCGAGGCGGTCGCCGCGCTGGTCCAGACGAACCCCCATGGCTCGCGCACCCTTTTCGCCGAGGCGTTTCAGGACAATCCCGGCTCGGCCCGTGTCCTGACCAATTGCGGCTTTGAATATCTGGGCGATGCCGAAAGCTGGTCGGTGGCGCGAAACGCCCGCGTGCCCACCTGGACCTATCTGCGCAAGATGGGCTGAGACAGGAAAAGGGGCGCCCTCAAGGCGCCCCTGGCCGTTCCCGGCTTCGGTCTATTTGTTCAGCGTGATCGAGTTGTTTGCCCCCGATATCACCACCTGGCGCAGGCTGGCCAGGGCGGAAGAGGACAGGGTCAGCCCGACGGTGATCGTGTCGCGGGCCGGGTCAGAAGGGTTCGCCGCCGCGAAAGTATCGGGTTGCGGCGGATGGCCCACCAGGCGCAGGCGCAGGACGCCGTTCGCATCGGGCCGGATCCGGCCGCGCGGCATGGCCTGCTCGGTGATCAGCGCATTGTCCCACCAGCCTTTGGTCGCGCCGAGGCCGGTGACGACGAGCAGCCGGCCTTCGTAAAGCGGTTCCCATTTCGCGCTGGCGACATGCGCGAGCGGCAGGCGCGCATCCTGCTGCGCGGTCGGATAGCCGCCCTCGGGGGCCAGGGTCTGCGGCTGCGAGCCGCCGCCGAACCAGCCCAGCGGGTTCCAGCGGCTTTCCGGGCCCCGGCCGCAGCCGGCCACTACCAGCATGGCGCAGGCGAGAGAGGCCATTGTTCTTGTCCGCATGGGTACTGTCCCTGTTTCTTGCTTGCTGCGGCAGTGATAGGCCAAGTCGCGCGGGCGTGAAAGCCTCTTTGACCTCGGCCCCGCGCCGCGCTATGCCCAAGCCCGCCCAAGGGGCCGCAAGGATGCGAAAGGATGGCCATGGCTACGCCCGCTTTTGAAGAGATCGCCGAAACCTTTGAATTTCTCGATGACTGGGAGGATCGCTATCGCCATGTCATCGAACTGGGCAAGGAGATGGCGGCAATGGATCCGGCGCTGCAGGTGCCGGCGACCAAGGTCGAGGGCTGCGCGAGCCAGGTCTGGATCATGCCGACCATCTCGGGCGGGCGCTTCGATTTTCAGGGCGACAGCGATGCGCTGATCGTGCGCGGTCTGATCGCCATTCTGCATGCGCTCTATTCCGGCGTGCCGGTGGCCGAGGTAACCGCGATCGACGCGCCGGCCGAACTGGGCCGGCTCGGGCTTGAGGAGCATCTTTCGGCGCAGCGGTCGAACGGCTTGCGCGCCATGGTCGAACGCATCCGGCTGCTGGCCGCCGCGGCGTGATCTCAGCCGCCGCGCCGGTGCGAGATCCAGCCGCCGCCCAGCACGCGCGTGCCCTCGCTTGCGTAGAAGACGCAGGCCTGGCCGGGGCTGACGCCCTGTTCGGGGTCCAGTAGTTCGACCTCGGCCCGGCGCTCGCCGGTGGCGCGCAGGATCGCCGGGCGCGGCGGCCGGGTCGAGCGGATCCGGGCATTGATCGCGATTTCGCCCTCGAAGGGTTCACTGCCCAGCCAGTTCACCTCGGTGACCGGCACGATCTTCGTGGCCAGCGCCTCTTTCGGGCCGACGATGACCTGCCGCTTTTCCGGGTCCAGGCGGGTGACGTAAAGCGGCTCGCCCAGGCCGCCGATGCCCAGCCCGCGCCGCTGGCCGATCGTGTAATGGATCACGCCGCGGTGCCGGCCCAGGACATTGCCGTCCCGGTCGACGATATCGCCCGGATCGGCGGCGCCCGGGCGCAGCTTTTCGATGACGCTGGCGTAATCGCCGTTCGGGACGAAACAGATGTCCTGGCTGTCGGGCTTGTCGGCGACGGCCAGCCCGTATTGCGCGGCCAGGGCCCGGGTTTCGGCCTTGCTTTCCAGCCCGCCCAGCGGGAAGCGCAGGAAATCGAGCTGCTCCTGCGTGGTCGAGAACAGGAAATAGCTTTGATCGCGATTGGCGTCGGCGGCCATGTGCAGCTCGGCGCCGCCAATGCCGTCGCGGCGGCGGATATAATGTCCGGTCGCCATGCAATCGGCGTCCAGCTCGCGCGCGGTTTGCAGCAGGTCGCGGAATTTCACCCGCTCATTGCAGCGGATGCAGGGCACCGGGGTCGCGCCGGCCAGATAGGCATCGGCGAATTCCTCGATGACGGATTCCCGGAACTTGTTTTCATAATCAAGGACATAATGCGGAAATCCGATCCGCTCGGCGACGCGGCGGGCATCGTGGATGTCCTGACCGGCGCAGCAGGCGCCCTTTTTCGCCAGCGCCGCGCCGTGATCGTAAAGTTGCAGCGTAACGCCAATCACGTCATAGCCCTGCGCGGCCAGCATGGCGGCGACGACGGAGCTGTCCACGCCCCCCGACATGGCCACGACGACGCGCGTCTGCGCCGGAGATTTGCGAAATCCCAGCGAGTTCACGGGCATGTCACGCGCGGCCTCGCGCAGGTCTGGTGCTGGCATTGTCATGGATCGTCCTTTCGCGGCGCCGGGCAGGACGCTGCATCGATAAATATTTATAGGAAAGTTCGGCATTTTCTCAAGGGGCAGGGCGCAGGAACCATACGGCGCTTCACCCCGGCTTAAGGAGTTTGTGGCACAAGATCCGAAAGGAAGACGGGAATATGCCGATGTTTTTGAAGAAAACTCCGGGGCCTCGGACGGTCATGTTGTCGGATGGCAGCGTCCTCAGCCTGGCCGATCTGCCGGATCCGGGAACGCGTTGGGTCGCCAGTCGCAAGGCTCTGGTTGTCGAAGCGGTCAATCACGGGCTGATCGGGCGCGACGACGCGATTCGTCGCTACGGGCTGACGGACGAGGAGCTGGATGCCTGGGTTCGCGCGGTGCGCCGGCATGGGCGCCATGCCCTGAAGGTGACGCAACTGCAGAAATTTAGACAACTTTAACGAGTGTTTATTTATTTGTTTCTCGGGTAACGTGATATTAACCTTTTGCTGGGAAGAATTTGATATCACGGGATAGCAAGGGGAAATGAAATGCGAATCCTTCTTGTGGAGGATGATCCTACCACGGCGCGCAGCATCGAGATGATGCTGACCCATGCCAGTTACAACGTTTACCGGACCGACATGGGCGAAGAGGGGATCGACCTTGCCAAGCTCTATGACTACGATCTGATCCTGCTCGATCTGGACCTGCCGGACATGCACGGGATGGAGGTGTTGCGCCAGATCCGCATGTCGCGGGTCGATACGCCGATCCTGATCCTGACCGGCTCGGACGATACCGAAAGCAAGCTGCGCGGCTTCGGCTTCGGCGCCGATGACTATATGACCAAGCCCTTCAACCGCGATGAGCTGATCGCCCGGATCCAGGCGATCATCCGGCGCTCCAAAGGGCACAGCCAGTCGGTGATCCGCACCGGCGACATGGTGGTCAATCTGGATGCGCGCACGGTCGAGGTGGATGGCCGCCTGGTCAACCTGACGGGCAAGGAATACCAGATCCTGGAACTGCTCAGCCTGCGCAAGGGCACGACGCTGACCAAGGAAATGTTCCTCAACCATCTTTATGGCGGCATGGACGAGCCGGAGCTGAAGATCATCGATGTCTTCGTCTGCAAGCTGCGCAAGAAGCTCGCGGCGGTGCTGAATGGCGAAAGCCATATCGAAACCGTCTGGGGCCGCGGCTATGTCCTGCGCGATCCGGTTCGTGAAGACCAGAACGTCGAGCGCATGGCATTGCGCGCCTGACCTTGCGTGCCTGAACTTGGGCTACGGGCGGTGCTGGACAATCCGGCACCGACCTCGGTATCACGTTCCTGCTGAAACCGGCCCCGAGGGGCGTACCGATGGCAGAGGGGCGATGAACGGAAAGCAAGGGGGGGCTCCCTCGGAGATCGGGACCGACAGATCGCAAGCCCCGCTGCCACCCGTGGAGGAACTGGATCCGGTCGCCGCCGCAGGCGAGGCAAGACGCCTCGCCGAGGAAATCGGCCGCGCGAATCTGGCTTACCACAATGAAGACGCGCCTTTTCTCAGCGATGCCGAATATGATGCGCGGAAGCGGCGGCTTGAGGCGATCGAGGCACGCTTTCCCGAACTGGTGCAGAAGCACAGCCCCACGCAGCAGGTCGGCGCCGCCCCGGACGGGCGATTCGCCAAGGTTGCGCATGCACTGCCCATGCTGTCGCTCGAGAACGGCTTTTCCGAGGCCGATGTCGAGGCATTCGTCCAGCGCGTCCGGTCGTTTCTGAATCTTGATGCTGCCGATCCTCTGGCATTCACGGCCGAGCCCAAAATCGACGGTCTTTCACTGTCGCTGCGCTATGAAGCGGGGGAACTGGTCCAGGCCGCGACCCGTGGAGATGGCGCCGTGGGGGAAAATGTCACCGCGAACGCGCGCACGATCGCAGATATCCCGCAGCGGCTCTCGGGCGCCGAGTATCCCGACATTCTGGAAATCCGTGGCGAAGTCTATATGTCGCATGAGGATTTCGAGCAACTGAACCGGTCCGATAGCGGCCGGGTCTTTGCCAATCCGCGCAATGCGGCGGCGGGATCCTTGCGTCAGCAGGACCCGGCAGTCACGGCATCGAGGCCATTGCGCTTTTTCGCCTATGCTTGGGGTGAGACCTCTGCACCGCTGGCCGATAGCCAGATGCGGGCCGTCGAGCGGATGCGGGCCTGGGGCTTTCAGATCAACCCGCTGACCCGGGTCTGCAATTCCGTCCCCGAGATGATCGCGGCCTGGTCCCAGATCGAACAGATGCGCGCGACACTGGGCTATGACATCGATGGCGTGGTCTACAAGGTCGATGATCTGGGCTATCAGGCGCGGCTGGGCATGCGCTCGACCACGCCACGTTGGGCGCTGGCGCATAAATTCCCGGCCGAGCGTGCCTGGACCCGGCTTGAGGCGATCGATATCCAGGTCGGCCGCACCGGCGCGCTCAGCCCGGTGGCGCGGCTGCTGCCGGTGACGGTGGGCGGGGTCGTGGTTTCGAACGCGACGCTGCACAACGAAGATTACATCGCCGGTCGCAGCGCCGACGGGCAGGACATTCGCGGCGGCAAGGACATTCGCGCCGGCGACTGGGTCGAGGTCTATCGCGCCGGTGATGTCATCCCCAAGATTTCCGATGTCGACCTGTCCAGGCGGAGCGCCGAAGCAGGACCGCCCTATGAGTTTCCGCGCAACTGCCCGGAATGCGGATCCCCCGCCATCCGCGAAGAGGGGGATTCCGTGCGCCGCTGCACCGGCGGCCTGATATGTCCGGCCCAAGCGGTCGAGAAACTGCGTCATTTCGTGTCGCGCGCCGCTTTCGATATAGAGGGGCTGGGCGCCCGTCAGGTCGAGTTCCTCTATGCGACCTGCAGGCTGGCCGAGCCCGCCGATATCTTTACCCTGGCCGCGCGCGACGCAAGCGGCGACCGGCTGGTCCGTGACCCGCAAGAGATCGTCGCCCGCGCCGCCCATGACCCGCAACGGCGCGCCGAATTGCTGTCCGGCATTGCCGAGATGCTGCGCGCCGCCGGCGTTCCGGTCGATGAGGCCGACGCCGATCACGTCATCCGCGCGATCCGCCATCTTGGCGGCAAGGCGCTGGCGCAGATCAAGGGCTGGGGCAGCAAATCCTCGGAAAATCTGTTCGCTGCCATTGAGGAGCGCCGCCGGATCGAACTCAACCGCGCGCTTTTTGCGCTTGGCATCCGCCATGTGGGCGAGGTCGTGGCGATGGATCTGGCGCGGCATTTCGGCATCTGGACGCGGTTGACGGAATGTCTCGACCGCGCGCGTCCCGCGCAGGAGCGCCATTTGCGGGCCGAGGCCGCCGAGGCCGAAGAGCGCATCCTGGCCCGCAGCGAAGGGCGGCGGGCCAATCTCAAGGCGGTGCGGGATGCCGTCTGGAACGAGGCCCCGGCGATCGACCGTTCGGATTGGGACGAATTGACCGGCATCGACGGGATCGGCGTCAAGGTCGCGACCTCGCTGATCGCGGCCTTTTCGCCCCAGGCGGAACGGCCATCCATCGACCGTCTGGCGGATCAACTCACCATTGTCGATGTCGCGGCGCCCGGCGATACCGGCAGCGCCATTGCTGGCAAGACGCTGGTCTTTACCGGCACGCTGGAAAAGATGACCCGCGCCGAGGCCAAGGCGCGCGCCGAGGCCCTGGGGGCCAAGGTCGCCGGCTCGGTCTCGGCCCGGACCGATCTGCTGATCGCCGGGCCGGGCGCGGGTTCCAAGGCGAAAAAGGCCGCGGAACTGGGCGTCGAGGTCATTGACGAGGACGCATGGCTGGCTCTGGCGCAGGGGTGACGCCGGGCCGCCCGCCGGCACTGTTTCCGCTGTTCGCCGGCGTCGAGACCCTGCCCGGAATCGGTCCGCGCGCCGCCGAGTCCCTTGCCCAGATGGGGGTGACGCGGCTGCGCGATCTGATCCTGACGCTTCCGCATTCGGGTATCCGCCGGCGTCCGGTCGCGCGGCTCGCCGATGCCCGCCCGCCCGAGACCGTGACCGTGACGATCACCGTTCAGAGCCACAGCCCGCCCGCCGCGAAGAACAGGCCGTGGCGGGTGCAGTGCTCGGACGGGGTGTCGGATCTGCAGATCGTGTTCTTCCATCCCCGGCGCGACTGGATCGAAAAGCAATTGCCGCCCGGTCAGCGCCGGGTGATCTCGGGCAGGATCGAGCTGTTCGACGGCATGGCGCAGATGGTGCATCCCGATCACATCGGACCCGAAGGCGCAACGCCGCCGCCCGAGTTCGAGCCGGTCTATCCGCTTTCCGGGCGGCTGACGCAGGGCGTGCTGCAAAAGGCGGTGGCGGGTGCGATGGCGCAGCTGCCCGAGGCCGGCGAATGGATCGATGCCGCGGTCCTTGCGCGCGAGGGATGGCCGGACTGGGCCGGCGCGCTGGCCCGCGCCCATGCACCGACCGGCCCGCAGGCGCTGTCGCCAAGCGATCCGGCGCGCGCGCGGCTGGCCTATGACGAATTGCTGGCCCATCAGATGACGCTGGCATTGTTGCGGCGCGACCGCCGCCGGCTGCGGGGGGTGCAGACCCGGGGGGACGGCCGTCTCCGTGCCCGCGTGCAGTCCGGCCTGCCCTGGCCGCTGACCGGCGCGCAAAGCCGCGCGATCGAGGAAATTTCCGCCGATATGGCCGCGCCACGGCGGATGAACCGGCTGCTGCAGGGCGATGTCGGGGCGGGCAAGACGCTGGTCGCCTTTCTGGCGCTCCTGGTCGCGGTCGAGGCGGGCGGGCAGGGCGTGCTGATGGCTCCGACCGAGATCCTCGCCCGCCAGCATTTCCGCGCGCTTGAGCCGCTGGCGCGGCTGGCCGGTATCCGGCTCGAGGCGCTGACCGGCCGTGACAAGGGCGATGCGCGTGACAATATCCTGACCGATCTGGCCGAGGGGCGGATCGACATTCTGGTCGGCACCCATGCGGTGATTCAGAAAACCGTCGCGTTTCAGGATCTGCGGCTGGCGATCATCGACGAACAGCACCGTTTCGGCGTCAACCAGCGGATGGAACTGGGCAGCAAGGGCGCAGGTCTGCCGCCCGACATGCTGGTGATGACCGCAACGCCGATCCCCCGCTCGCTGGCTCTGGCACAGTTCGGCGATATGGACCTGTCGGTTCTGGACGAAAAGCCGCCCGGGCGGCAGCCGGTCAGGACCACCGTGGTTTCCGATTCGCGCATGCGCGAGGTCGTCGATCACCTTGCCAATGCACTGCAGGAGGGCGCGCGGGCCTATTGGGTCTGTCCCCTGGTCGGGGAAAGTGAGGCCGTCGATCTGACCGCCGCCGAGGCGCGGTTTCAGGAACTGCGCGCCCGTTTCGGCGATCAGACGCGGCTGGTTCATGGCCAGATGCCGGCGGATGAGCGTGATGCCGCCATGGCCGATTTCGCATCGGGCCGGGCGCGTATCCTGGTCGCGACAACGGTGATCGAGGTCGGCGTCGACGTGCCCGAGGCCACGATCATGGTGATCGAACGGGCCGAGAACTTTGGTCTGGCGCAGCTGCATCAGCTGCGCGGCCGCGTCGGGCGCGGCAGCGGCGCCTCAAGCTGCCTGCTGATGTATCACGAGCCGCTCTCGGAAACCGGCCGCCGCCGCCTTGGCATCCTGCGCGAGACCGAGGACGGTTTCCGCATCGCCGAGGAAGATCTGGTCATGCGCGGCGCCGGCGATGTCATCGGCACCGCGCAATCCGGCCTGCCGCGATTCCGCATCGCCGATCTGGAGCGCCAGGCCGGGCTGATGGCCATGGCGCGCAAGGATGCGCAAGCCTTTCTGGAACGCGACCCCGGCATGGAAAGCGAACGCGGCCGCGCCGTGCGGCTGCTTTTATGGCTGATGGAACAGGATCGGGCGATCCGGCTGATCTCGGCCGGTTAGGGTTTCGTCAAATGTTCCTAAAAAGTTCTTTACTCCGCATCCGCAATATGAGAACAAAGTATAAACAAACTGTGGAGAACGCCCATGACCCGCGAATCCCTGTCCGACCTTCTGGCCACCGTCGCAATCTCGGTGACCGCGATCATCCTGTTCTCGCTGCCGTCGATCGTGGCGGCCTGAAGCCTGCTCTTTACTGCCCCGCGCTATGAGCGCCCGCGTTCTCGCCTGGACGTGGGCAACCCCTTCCCCCGGACGATCAAGCGCGTAACTGCCGGCCCCGAAAGGGCCGGCCTTTTCATGCGGGCGAGGCGTCGATGGCGCCCAGAAGCGCCTCCCATGCCAGCAGGATCGAGGCGTGACGGTTGGGAAATTCGCGCGCCGGCAGCAGGGCCTCCAGTTCATCGAAGGGGGCTGGGGGGGCGGGGCCGTCCGATTTCAGCATGGCCTGCAAGGCATCGCGCGCATGCGCGATCTCGTCGCGCCGACGGCCAAGCGCCACCCGTCCCAGCACGCCGGCCGAAGCCTGCCCCAGGGCGCAGGCCCGTACCTCTTGCGCGAAATCCTGGACCCGCCCGTCCCGCATCACCACATGCGCGGTCACCGATGAGCCGCATTGCGGCGAACGCTTATGTGCGCTGCCGGTGGCGTTTTCCAGCTTGCCCAGATGCGGGATATCCGCGGCCAAGGCCAGGATGCGCCGGGAATAAAGCTGCATCAGATCGGTGTCGGACATGGGTTTTCCCTCGGCTGCACCGGGATTAGATAGGCATGGCCAAGCCGAAAGGAAACCCGATGTTCGACCCAGCCAGCCTTAAATATGACGCGAACGGGCTGATTCCCGCCATCGCGCAGGACTACGGCAGCGGCGAGGTGCTGATGATGGCCTGGATGAATGCCGAGGCCGTCGCCCGTACGCTGGAGAGCGGCAGGGTGACCTATTGGTCCCGCTCGCGTCAGGCGTTCTGGATCAAGGGGGAAAGCTCGGGTCATGTGCAGCGCCTGATCGAGCTGCGCCTGGATTGCGACCGCGACTGCCTGCTGGTTCTGGTCGACCAGACCGGCCCGGCCTGTCACACCAACCGGCGCAGCTGTTTCCATACCGCGATCCGCGACGGGCAGGAGATCATCCTGACCGAGCCTCAGAACCCCAGCGAGTGAAGCAGATCCCCGGGGCTGACGCCTTCGGCCCGATAAAGGCGCAGCGCCCGGGCGTCGTCGCGTTTGGCCAAACGCTTGCCGGCGGCGTCCCGGATCAGGCGGTGATGGTGATAGCGCGGCGTCGGGAGTCCGAGAATTTTTTGAAGAATAAGGTGGATATATGTTGATTCGAAAAGGTCTTTTCCTCGCGTTACAAGGGTAATCCCTTGTGCGGCATCGTCCAGTACGACGGCCAGGTGATAGCTGGTGCCCATGCCGCGCCGTGCCAGAACCACGTCTCCGACGCCGCCGATCAGGTCCGCGGCACTCATCCGGTGCGGTTGGCCGGGCGTGACGATCTCGTCCAGAAAGGCGATTTCATGCGCCTGGATATGGTCCAGCGCGCGTTCGATATTCAGGCGGATCGCGTCATCGGGCCGGGCATCCTGCATGCGCCGATGCCGGCAGGTGCCGGGATAGACCGGGCCGTCCGGGCCCGTCACCGGCGTTACGCCCTCTTGTGGCGCTGACAGGGCGGCGCGGATATCGGCGCGGCGGCATTGGCAGGGGTAAACCAGCCCAAGCCGTGCCAGTCGTTCCAGCGCCGTGCGATAGACGGGCAGCCGTTCGGACTGGCGCATGACCGGCTGTGGCCAGTCAAGGCCCAGCCAATGCAGGTCCGTGGCGATCAGGTCCTCGTATTCCGGGCGGCAGCGGCTGCGGTCGATATCCTCGATCCGCAGCAGGAATTCGCCGGGATCGGCAAGCCGCGCTGCGGTCACGGCCGCGAAGGCATGGCCCAGATGCAGGGGGCCGGTGGGCGAGGGCGCGAACCGCGTCCGGTTCACATCTGCCCCGCAAGCCATTCATTGAAATCGGATTTCGCGCGATCCGTATAGGCCGGATAGCGATCCTTGCGGCCCTTGCGGCCGCCGCGCGTTTCCGGCAGCGGTGGGTAGAGGCCGAAATTCACGTTCATCGGCTGGAACGTCCTGGCATCCGCGCCGCCGGTGATGTGATTGACCAGCGCCCCCATCGAGGTGGTGGCGGGCGGCGGCGGCAGGTCGCGGCCCAGGGCCTCGGCCGCCGCCATCCGGCCCGCCAGCAGACCCATGGCGGCGCTTTCCACATAGCCCTCGACGCCGGTGACCTGACCGGCAAAGCGCAGGTTCGGGCGCGCCCGCAGCCGCAGCCGGTCGTCGATCAGCAGGGGCGAGTTCAGGAAACTGTTCCGGTGAATGCCGCCCAGGCGCGCGAAGCTGGCATTTTGCAGCCCGGGAATGCGCCTGAAAACATCGGTTTGCGAGCCATATTTCATCTTGGTCTGAAAGCCGACGATATTGTAGAGCGTGCCCAAGGCGTTATCGCGGCGCAGTTGTACGACGGCATAGGGCTTTTCGCCCGGGTCATGGGCGTTGGTCAGACCGACCGGCTTCATCGGGCCGTGGCGCAGGGTCTCGCGGCCGCGTTCGGCCATCACCTCGATGGGCAGGCAGCCGTCGAAATATCCGGCGGTTTCGCCTTCGCGGAACTCGGTCTTGTCGGCGGCCAGCAGCGCGTCGATGAAACCCTCGTAATCCGCGCGGGTCATCGGACAGTTGATATAGGCGGTGCGCTCTTCCTCGGTCTCGCCCTTGTCATAGCGGCTCTGGCGCCAGCAGATCGACATGTCGATCGTCTCCGCATGCACGATGGGGGCGATGGCGTCGAAGAATGCCAGGGCGCCCTCGCCGGTCAGGGAACGGATCGAGGCGCCAAGCGCCTCGGAGGTCAGCGGGCCGGTGGCGACGATCCAGCGGCCCTCGGCGGGCAGGTCGCGGATCTCGCCGGGGGCGAAACTGACCAGCGGTTCGTTTTGCAGCGCCTGCGTGACGGCCTGCGAAAAGGCGTCACGATCCACCGCCAGCGCGCCGCCGGCGGGCAGGCGGTGGCGCGCGGCCATCTCCATGATCAGCCCGTTCGCCGCGCGCATTTCCCAATGCAGCTGGCCGACCGCGTTCATCCGGTCGTCATCCGAGCGGAAACTGTTCGAGCAGACCATCTCGGCGCAATCGCCGGTGCGATGGGCGAATGTCGCGACCTGCGGCCGCATCTCGTGCAGCACCACCGGCAGGCCGGCGCGGGCGATCTGCCAGGCGGCCTCGGACCCGGCAAGGCCGGCGCCGATGATATGGATCGGTTCGGTCATCTGTTTCGCCTGTTCGTCAGCGGATCGGTGCAGGGGCCGGGCATAGCAATCGCGGCGCCTGACGGCAAGCCGGCGGCCCGGAAACGAAAAGGGCGGCGCCCGTCGGGTGCCGCCCAGATCCTGTACCGGCGAAAGCCGGTTATTCCACGGCGGTTTCCTCGGCCGCGGCCTCTTCGCCGGCGCCGCCATCTTCGTTATCGGACGAACGCAGGCCCGAGGGTGCGGCGATATTGGCGATCACGAAGTTGCGGTCGATGGTCGGCTTCACGCCCTTGGGCAGCGTGATGTCGTTGATATGGATCGAATCGCCGATCTCGCGGCCAGTCAGGTCGACGGTGATCTGCTCGGGGATGTCCGAGGCGGTCACGACCAGTTCGACCTCGGGGCGCACCACGACCAGCGTTCCGCCACGCTTCAGGCCGGGAGCCTGCTCATGGTTTTCAAAGTTCACATGGATGAACAGGTTGACGCGGGTATTGCGGTGCAGGCGCATGAAGTCGATATGCGTCGGCAGATCCTTGACCACGTCGCGCTGCACGCCGCGGCAGATGACGCGGACATCGTCCTGGCCATCCACCTTCAGGTTCCACAGCGTGGACATGAAGCGGCCGGCGCGCAGTTTCGTCAGCAGCGAGTTGAATTCGATCTGGATGGGCGCCGGCTCCTTGCCGTCGCCATATACGATGCCGGGCACCTTGCCTTCGCGGCGAGCTTGGCGGGCGGCCCCCTTGCCTGTCCCCGCGCGTGCCTCGGCCACCAGATCCGGGATCTCTTTGGCCATTTTGGTAATCCTGTGCTATTTGGTTCGCGGCCATCCTCCAAGGGTGCATGGCCGAAGCCGGGCCTATAGCGCGCTAAATTTGGGATGTGAAGAGAAAAAAGCGAATAGCGGGCACAAAGTCATTGCAGGACTGCGACGGAGGTTGCAAACCTTGCACGTGCAGGAAGAGGTACTTCATTGCAACGTATTCATTCGCTTGATTACTTGAAGCTGTTCATGGCCGTGTTGGTGGCGTTCGGCCATACCTACTGGCTGCAAAGCAACATGACGCCGGTGGTTTTTGTGATCGGCAACGGTCTGATGCGCATGATCGTGCCGATATTTTCAATCATTGCGGGGTATTTCCTGTATTGGGTGACGCGACGGGGCGACGGCATGCGCTGGCTGATCCGCGTGCTAGGCCTCTATGTGTTCTGGATGGTGGTCTATGTGCCGTTCTGGCTGGACCAGTTGCATGGACCCGTGTCGCTGATCAAGATGCTGCTTCTGGGGTATTTCCACCTCTGGTTCATGGCCGGGATATTGTTCGCGGGCTTCCTGATCCTGGCGCTGCGCCGGCTCATGCATATCATCGCGTTCAGTCTCGAACTGCCGGTGCTGATCGGGTTTGCGACATTATGCGCGCTGATCGGGATTGCCATGCAATATGCCAACCTGGCGGGCCTGGCGCCTATTGGCGTGCGGCAATATCTGAACGGGCTGTTCTTCTGCTTTCCCTTCGTGACCATCGGCTATGTGCTCGGCCGCCGGGCCTCTCTGATGGGCCGGGATGGCTGGCCGCCGCGCGGGCTGGTGTTGACGCTGCTGGCTTTTGGCTGCGCGGCGCTGATGCTCGAGGCATGGCTGGTGCAGGCCCGCTGGGGCGATACGGTGATGCTCGACATTCCGATTGGCACCTATATCGCGGCGCCGGCGCTGTTCCTGGCCACCATGGAAGCCACCATGCCGGCGCCCCCGCTGCGGCTGGATCCGATTTCCGCCGCCGTCTATTTCATGCATGTGCTGGCGCTGCACCTGGCCTGGAATCTGGGCGTGACCGGGCTGGCCGGGCTGATGCTCTTCGCGGTCGGCGGGCCGGCCCTGATCGCGATGATGATGGGCCTGTTTCCGGTTCCCGGGCTGAGCCGCAGGGCGCGGTCCGATTCCCGCGAGACGCCGCATGACGCGGAAAGTCGCGAGGTCGCCCCGGTCCGGCAGCCTGCCCGCGAGCCGCGCGCCAAAGCGGACCGCTAGCCGGCCGGTTCAGGCGTAGGGTTCAAGAAACTCCCTGGGGATCAGCAGATTGTGACGCCCCAGATCCGCGACATTGCGTTCGCCGCACAGCGCCATTGTGATGTCCAGCTCCTTGCGGATCACCTCGAGCGCGGTGCTGACGCCTTCTTCTCCCATGGCGCCGAGGCCGTAGATATAGGCGCGGCCGATCATCGTCCCATGGGCGCCGAGCGCCAGCGCCTTGAGCACGTCCTGACCAGACCGGATGCCGCTGTCGAGATGGATCTCCACCTGATCGCCCACCGCCTTGACGATCTCGGGCAGCATGCGGATCGAGCTGACGGCGCCGTCCAGCTGCCGGCCGCCATGGTTGCTGACCACGATGGCATCGGCGCCGAAATCCGCCGCGATACGGGCATCCTCGGGATCGTTGATCCCCTTGAGGATCAGCTTGCCGCCCCAGAGATCGCGGATGCGCGCGATCTTGTCCCAGTCGAGCTGCGGATCGAACTGCTCGGCCGTCCAGCTCATCAGCGAGCGGGTGTCGCCCACGCCCTTGGCATGGCCGACGATATTGCCGAAACTGCGCCGCCGGGTCTGCAGCATCTCGATCCCCCAACGCCATTTCGTCGCCAGATCCAGCATCACCGGCAGGGTCAGCTTGGGCGGCGCGGACAGGCCGTTCTTCAGATCCTTGTGGCGCTGGCCGAGGATCTGAAGATCCAGCGTCAGCACCAGCGCCGAGCAATTCGCGCGCTTCGCCCGCTCGATGATCGCCTCCAGGAACTCCTGGTCGCGCATGACGTAAAGCTGGAACCAGAACGGGTGGCGCGTCGCCTCGGCCACATCCTCGATCGAGCAGATGGACATGGTCGACAGCGTATAGGGGATGCCGAATTTCCGGGCGGCATTGGCGGCCTTGATCTCGCCATCGGCGGATTGCATGCCGGTCATGCCGACCGGCGCCAGCGCCACCGGCATCGCCACCCTGCCGCCGATCATCGTGCTTTCGGTGCTGCGGCCGGTCATGTCCACCGCAACCTTCTGGCGCAGCCTGATGCGCGCGAAATCGTCGGTATTGGCGCGAAAGGTGCTCTCGGTATAGCTGCCGCTCTCGGTATAGTCATAGAACATGCGCGGTGTGCGGCGGCGATAGATCCGTTTCAGATCCTCGATACAGGTGATCACGGGCATGGGGATTCTCCTTGGTCAGTCCTGTCCGGAGGGGCTGGCGCAATCGGGCCGGTCCTCGGGGCAGGGCGATCCGTCCGGCGACCGCTCGGACAGGGTTTTCGCGCGGCTGCGCAGCGCCTGGGCACGGCGTTGCAGATCGCCCGTGCCGGCGGCGGTTCCCGGGGCGCGGGCGCGAAGGCTGCGGTTGCGCGCCTCCAGCGCCGCGCCGGCGGTATCGAGCTGCGCGGCATCGGCGGCATGGCCCGCAATGGCGGGTTCGGCCAGCACCTGCTCGGTCGGCAACAGGGCGGGATAGTCAGAGGTATTGTCGCCACAGGCCGCCAGCCCGATCAGCGCCGTCGCGCCCAAGATCTGCCGCAAGCCCATGCCGTCCCCCCGATCATTGTCATCGCGATAGATAGAACCAGCCGGCGGGTGGGGGCAAGATGCGCTCTTCCTTCGGGCGGGTTTCGTCCCTAGAAGGCGGCATGGCACGCACCCAGGGTTCACGCGCAGAGATCACCGGGCCCGCGATCCGCGAGGCGGCGCGCAGGCTGTTCGCGCGCCATGGCTTTGCCGCCGTCTCGATGCGCCAGATCGCGGCCGAGGTGGGCGTGCAGGCCGGCGCGCTTTACGCCTATACGCCGGACAAGCAGGCGCTGCTGGCCGATCTTCTGCGCGGCCATATGGAGGAATTGCTGGGCGCCTGGCAGGACGACCCCGCCCGCCCGCCGCTGGACCGGCTGCAGAGTTTCCTGCGCTTTCACATCCGCACCAGCCTCGAACACCCCGAGGCGGTGTTCCTGTCCTATATGGAACTGCGCAGCCTGACCCCGGAAAACCATCGCCAGATCGCGGATCTGCGCCGCCGCTACGAGGACGCGCTGGAGGCGATCCTGATCGCCGGGCAGGCGCAGGGCAGCATGTCGGTGCCCGACACGCGGCTGACCGCCATGGCGCTGATTTCCATGCTGACCGGCGTGACGAACTGGTATCGCGAGGGCGGGCGGCTGGACCGGGACAAGGTGGTCGCGGTCTATTGGGATCTGGTGCGCGGCGCGGTCGGCGCGTGAAGCCCCTTTTCAATCGCCGCCGGCGATCCGATATAGAACAGCATGAGTCTGCCGCCCCAGTTCCTTGACGAGATCCGTGCCCGTGTGCCCCTGTCCCGCGTGATCGGGCGCAAGGTGGTCTGGGATCTGCGGCGCTCGAATCAGGCCAAGGGCGACTGGTGGGCGCCTTGCCCGTTTCACGGCGAAAAGACCGCCTCGTTCCATGTCGATGACCAGAAGGGCTTCTATTACTGCTTTGGCTGCCACGCCAAGGGCGACGCGCTGACCTTCCTGCGCGAGGCCGAGGGGCTGGGCTTCATCGAGGCGGTCCAGATGCTGGCCTCCGAGGCGGGCTTGCAGATGCCCGAACGCGACCCGCGCGAGGTCCAGCGGGCCGACCGCCGCAGCGAACTGGTCGCGGTGATGGAGCAGGCCGCGCGCTGGTTCCGCCTGCAATTGCAGACCGGCGCGGCGCAGGCGGCGCGCGACTATCTGGCGCGGCGGGGCCTGGACGAGGCCGCCGGCGAGGCCTTCGGCATCGGCTTCGCGCCGGATCAGCGGCAGGGCCTGTTCAATGCCCTGCGCAGCAAGGGCGTGGATCAGGCGCTGATCGTCGATGCCGGGCTGGCGGCAAAGCCCGACGATGGCGGCGCACCCTTTGACCGGTTCCGCGGCCGCATCATCTTCCCGATTCGCGACGGGCGCGGGCGCTGCATCGCCTTTGGCGGCCGCGCGATGGATCCGAATGCGCGGGCGAAATACCTCAACAGCCCGGAAACCGTCCTCTTTGACAAGGGGCGCAACCTCTACAATGTCGGACCCGCGCGGGCGGCGGTGGCCAGGGGTAAGCCGCTGATCGTGGCCGAGGGCTATATGGATGTGATCGCCCTCGTTCGCGCCGGGTTCGAGGGTGCCGTGGCGCCGCTGGGCACGGCGATCACCGAGGATCAGCTGCGGCTGATGTGGCGCATCTCGCCCGAGCCGGTGATCGCGCTGGATGGCGACGAGGCCGGGCTGCGCGCGGCCATGCGCCTGATCGATCTGGCGCTGCCGATGACCGGGCCGGGGCAGGCGCTGCGCTTTGCCTTCATGCCGCAGGGGCAGGACCCCGACGACCTGATCCGGGCCAGCGGCGCGGCGGCCATGGCCGGCGTTCTGGACGAGGCGCGGCCGCTGGTCGATCTGCTCTGGCGGCGCGAGACCGAGGGGCGCGTCTTTGACAGCCCCGAACGCCGCGCCGCGCTGGACAAGGCGCTTGGCGATGCCATCGCGAAAATCCCCGACAAGGATACGCGCGACCATTATTCCGCCGCGCTGAAGAACCTGAAATGGGAACTGTTCGGGCCGCGCCGCCGCGATGGCGCGACGAACCGCCCGCCCCCGCGCGAGGGCTGGCAGGGGCGCAAGGGGCAGGGCCGCGATGCGCGCCATCTGCCGGTCCAGCCCAGCGAGCCGGCGCGCGCCTCGCGCCTGTCCTCGCCCCAGGCCGGCGAGCATGAGGCCGAGGCGCTGATCGAGGCGATGGTGCTGGCGATATGTGCCGTTTACCCCGAGCTGATTTCCTCGGTCGAGGGGCATTTAGAACGGTTGGAGCCTCAAGACGAAGAACGCGCTGCCTTGGTTCACGACCTTCTATCTGGTTCTCAGTCCGGCAAGGGGCAGCGCGCTCTTGAAAAGATTATGGCGCTACCACAAGTCATAGCCACGCCATTCATCTGGAAATCCGTTCCGCTTTCCGAAGCAGAATTGCGGCTCGTGAACACTCTCGAACAATTGTCGGCTCGTCGTGCAGTCAAGCGAGAAATCGAGCGTGCAGAGGCCGAGATAGTAGGGCTGGCAGATGAGGGTCTGACTTGGCGTGTAACCGAATCGGGACGCGCACGCCAACAGGCCGACCATCCTTCGCTGGCTAACCTCTCCGATCTGGGCGAGGACAGCGATTCTCGTCGCGCTTTTCTGGAGGCCGCGCTGAAAAACGAGATATGGCGCAAGCCGCGCCGATGAAACCGGGCGCGAATCATTCGCACCGAATCACCACGGTTCGTTAACCTCCATGGGCTATGAAAGGGCCCGTGATTCGGTTAGAACCGGTCGAACGCCGATCCCGATTCGCCCATTTGCGAATCACCGCTTCAAGGGAGCCAGCATGGCAGCCAACGACGACGACCAGAAGCCCGACACCAAGGACGATGCCCATACGCTGGACATGAGTCAGGCCGCGGTCAAGCGCATGATCGCCGAGGGGCGCGATCGCGGCTATATCACCTATGACCAGCTCAACGCCGTCCTGCCGCCCGAACAGGTCAGTTCCGACCAGATCGAGGACGTGATGTCGATGCTGTCCGAAATGGACATCCGCGTCGTCGAGAACGATGAAGAGGCGGAAGAGGGCGAACAGGGCGGCGGCGAGGTCGCGACCACCGGCTCGGGTTCGCGCGAGGTCGCGATCGCCACGACCGAAACCGAAAAGCTGGATCGCACCGATGACCCGGTGCGCATGTATCTGCGCGAGATGGGCAGCGTCGAGCTACTCTCGCGCGAGGGCGAGATCGCCATCGCCAAGCGTATCGAGGCCGGTCGCAACACGATGATCGCCGGGCTGTGCGAAAGCCCGCTGACCTTCAAGGCCATCACCATGTGGCGGCAGGAGCTTCTGGACGAGGATATCCTGCTGCGCGACGTGATCGATCTGGAAACCACCTTCGGGCGCGCCATGGACGATGGCGAGGATGAGGAAGAGCTTGCGCCGCCGGCGCCGGTTTCGCCCGCCGGCTCGGCCCCGGCCGCCTCGTCCGGAAATCCGCGCGAAGAGCAAGAACTGGATGCCGACGGCAACCCGATCCCCTCGGCTCAGGACGATGACGAGGATGACGAGGACGACGGCCAGAACCTGTCGCTTGCCGCGATGGAAGCCGCGATGAAGCCCAAGGTCCTTGAGACGCTGGAGGCCATCGCGCGGGGCTATGAGGAACTGGCCCATATGCAGGACAACCGGATGTCCGCGACGCTGAACGAGGATGATACCTTCTCGGCCTCGGACGAGCTGGCCTATCAGAAGCTGCGCTCGCGTATCGTGGCGCTGGTCAACGAGCTGCACCTGCACAACAACCGGATCGAGGCGCTGGTCGATCAGATCTATGGCATCAACCGGCGCATCGTCAGCATCGATTCCGGGATGGTGAAACTGGCCGATGCCGCGCGCATCAACCGGCGCGAATTCATCGACGTCTATCGCGGCGCCGAACTGGATCCGACCTGGGTCGAGCGGATGATGGAAAACAAGGGGCGCGGCTGGCAGGCGCTGTTCGACAAATCGCGCGCGCAGGTGGAAAACCTGCGTTCGGACATGGCCATGGTCGGCCAGCATGTCGGCGTCGATATCGAGGAGTTCCGCCGCATCGTGAACCAGGTCCAGCGCGGCGAAAAGGAATCGCGCCAGGCCAAGAAGGAAATGGTCGAGGCAAACCTGCGGCTGGTCATCTCGATCGCCAAGAAATACACGAACCGGGGGCTGCAATTCCTTGATCTTATTCAGGAAGGCAATATCGGGTTGATGAAGGCGGTGGACAAGTTCGAATACCGCCGCGGCTACAAGTTCAGCACTTACGCGACCTGGTGGATCCGGCAGGCGATCACCCGCTCGATCGCCGATCAGGCGCGCACCATCCGCATCCCGGTCCACATGATCGAGACGATCAACAAGCTGGTGCGCACCGGCCGCCAGATGCTGCATGAGATCGGCCGCGAACCGACGCCCGAGGAACTGGCCGACAAGCTGCAGATGCCGCTGGAAAAGGTCCGCAAGGTGATGAAGATCGCCAAGGAGCCGATCAGCCTGGAGACCCCGATCGGCGACGAAGAGGACAGCCAGCTTGGCGATTTCATCGAGGACAAGAATGCCGTCCTGCCGCTGGACAGCGCCATTCAGGAAAACCTCAAGGAAACCACCACGCGGGTTCTGGCCAGCCTGACCCCGCGCGAGGAACGCGTGCTGCGCATGCGTTTCGGCATCGGCATGAATACCGACCACACGCTGGAAGAGGTGGGCCAGCAGTTCAGCGTCACCCGCGAACGCATCCGCCAGATCGAGGCCAAGGCGCTGCGCAAGCTGAAACACCCCTCGCGCTCGCGCAAGCTGCGCAGCTTTCTCGATCAGTGATCGCCCCGCGCATTGGAAAAAGCAGGGGCCGCGCGATATGCGCGGCCCTTTTCATGCCATGGCGGCTTGCCTCAGCCGTGCTTGTCGATCCAGGTGACAAAGGAATCCATGAATTCGGTCAGGAACTTGCGGATCGAATCGTCGGTTACGCTGCCATCGGCGGCATAGGCTTCGGGCTTGAACTGGATATAGGCCTCGGGGCGGGTCATCACGATCATGCCCATGTTCAGCATGTCGCTTTTCAGATGGGATTGGCCGACCGCCGTGCCGATCACACCGGATGATGTGCCGGTGATCGCCGCCGGTTTGTTGGCCCAGCTGTTCTGGCCGTAAGGGCGGGTGCCCCAGTCCAGCGCATTCTTGATCAGGCCGGGATAGCCGCGATTGTATTCCGGCGTGACGGCCAGCACGGCGTCGGAATGGTCCATCCGGTCCTTGAAACGGGCGACCGACTCGGGGAGATTGTCCCACAGATCGTCATTGTAATGGGGCAGCTCGCCGATATGCAGCTCATGGAACTGCAACCGGCCGTCGGCCAGCTTTTCCAGCGCTCGGGCAAGTCTGCGGTTGATCGAATCCCTGCGCAGTGATCCGACCATGACGGCGACGCTTTTGACCATTTCGGGTCTCCTGTCTTGCTTGATATGGCAGGAAGCTAGGGCGAGACGTGGCGATAGGAAAGGGGGCGGGTTGCAATCCCGGGGCAAAAGGTGAACACTCGCCCGCGAATTCATGGATCGGGGGCGGCAGATGGTCGATGCGCAATTCCTTGGGACCTTGCTGAGCGATCCGGAGAGGCTTCAGATCCTGCTGGCCGTTGCGGTGCTTTTGTCGCTGGTTCTGACCCTCGTGCTGTGGCGCGTGCGCGGCGCCCTTCGCGCTGCGCAGGGCGCCGCGATGGCCCGCGCCGAACAGGATCGCACGCGCCTTGAGCAGGAGCGCGAGGCCCTGCGCGAGCAGCAGCTGCGAACCGGCCGGCTTGAAACGCGCGCCGAATCGCAGAACCTGCGGCTGCAGGAATTGGGCGAAGAGCGCGACAACCTGACCGATGTGCTGCATCGCGAAAGGCAGGCGGTCTCGCGGCTCGAGCGGGAACTGGCAGAGGCGCGGTTGGCCGCGCAGAAGGACCGCGAGGCGGCGGAACGCGATATCGCCACGCTGCGCGAGCTGCGCGAGGAAATGACCGGCCAGTTCCGGCTGATGGCCAATGAGACGCTGAAGACGCAGGGCGTCGAGATGCAAAAGACCCATGGCGAGCAGCTGAGCGCCCTGCTGACCCCGTTCCGCGATCAGGTGCATCGTTTCCAGACCGAATTGCAGGCCCGCAACAAGGTGCTGGACGAAGAGGGCGCGCGGCTGCGCGAGCAGATCGAGGGGCTGCACCGCCGCTCCGAGGAAATCAGCCGCGAGGCGGTGGAACTGACCCGCGCGCTCAAGGGCGAAAAGCAGCGGCAGGGCGCCTGGGGCGAGATGATCCTGCAGCGAATCCTTGAGGAATCGGGCCTGACCGAGGGCACGCATTACGATCTGCAGAGCAGTTTCCGCGACGAGGCTGGCGCGCTGTGGCGTCCCGATGTCATCGTGCGCATGCCGCGCGGCAAGGTGCTGGTGATCGACAGCAAGGTGTCGCTGAACGCCTATGAGCAATCGGTGAATGCCGAGGATCCGGCCGAGCGCGACGCCGCCCTGCGCCGCCATGTCGCCGCGATCCGCGCCCATGTCACCGCGCTGTCGGATAAGGGCTATGACGCGATGGACGATGCCTCGGTCGATTACGTGCTGATGTTCATCCCGATCGAGGGCGCTTTTTCCGAGGCGCTGCGCCATGACCCCGAACTGGCCAGTTTCGCGCTGGACCGGCGCGTCGGGCTGGCCACGCCGACCACGCTGATGCTGACCCTGCGCACGGTCGAACATATCTGGATGGTCGAGCGGCGCGAGACGAATGCGCTGGAAATCGCCCGCCGCGCCGGGGCGATCTATGACAAGGTGGCGGGTTTCGTGGACAGCATGGAGGCGGTCGGCAAGGCGCTGGATCAGGCCGGCCGCGCGCATGGTCAGGCCATGGACCGGCTGACCCGCGGCCAGGGCAATGTCATCCGTCAGGTCGAGATGCTGCGCGAACTGGGCGCGCGTGCGCAGAAGCGGATCTCGCTGGACCATGACGGCGGCGAGGCGCTGCCCGGGCCGGACGCGGGGCGCGACGCGGCGGAATAGAGGCGGAACAAGGCTCGGGGGAAACGGATGAACCACATCTTTACCATCGCGACCGACGGTCCCGCCTGTCATGATTTCACCCGCGATGTCGTCTCATGGCTGCATCGGATCGGTGCAGGCGATGGCATCCTGACGCTGCTGGTCCGCCATACCTCGGCCAGCCTGCTGATTCAGGAAAACGCCGATCCCGATGTGCGGCGCGACCTGCTGGGCTGGCTGGACCGGATCGCGCCGCAGGCGGATCATCCCTCGATGGGCTGGCTGAGTCACAGGCTCGAGGGGCCCGACGACATGCCCGCGCATCTGAAAGCCGCGATCCTGCCGGTCAGCCTGCAGATCCCGGTGACGGCCGGGCGGATGGAGCTGGGGACCTGGCAGGGCATCTATCTGGTCGAGCATCGCCGGGCGCCGCATCGCCGCCAGATCGCGGCGCGGTTCCAGCCGGGCTGAGGGCGCGGGCGGCCAGGCTGCGAAAACATCTTTCCCTTGGCCCCGGGATATGAAAACCTGCAATGGAAACATGCGGATCAAGGCGCAGGAACGAAGAATGGCTTCAGCAAACCGATCGCAAGCCGCGCAGGGCCTCAGCCTGATCGCGCCGCCACTCGGCTATGCGCTGCTGATCATGGCCGCGCCGCTGCTGACCATCCTGGCCTATTCCTTTTTCAAGGACGGCTACCTGACAGTCATCCGCGAATTCACGCTGGAAAACTATGCTTCGGTCTGGGCCGATCCGATCTTTCACAAGATCATGCTGCGCTCGCTTGGGGTGGCGGCGCTGGTGACGCTGGTGACGGTGCTTCTGGCCTTTCCGGTGGCCTATTTCCTCAGCTTCGCGGTGCCGGCGCACAAGAAATCCATGTGGCTGTTTCTGATCACCATTCCGTTCTGGACCAGCTACCTGATCCGGGTTTTCCTGTGGAAGGTGATCCTGGGCTATAACGGCGTGATCAATTCCGGGCTGACCTCGGTCGGGCTGATCGAGGAACCGCTGACCTTCCTGCTTTATAATGTGAACTCGATCGTCATCACCCTGGCCCATGCCTATGCCCCCTTTGCGATCCTGCCGATCTTCATCGCACTGGAAAAGATCGACCGCTCGCTGCTGGAGGCGGGGCGCGATCTGGGCGAAAGCCGGGCGATGACCTTCTGGCGGGTGACGCTGCCACTGGCCATGCCCGGCGTGGTCGCGGCCTCGCTGATCGTCTTTATCCCGGTGATCGGCGACTACGTCACGCCCACGGTGATCGGCGGCGGCAAGATCCCGATGATCGCCAACATGATCCAGGCGCAGATGCTGGATCTGGACAATAGGCCGCTGGGCTCGGCCCTGGCGGTGACGGCGATGCTGATCGTGGCGGTGTTCAGCCTGATCTTCGTCGCCCTGAACCGACGTTTCCTGAAGGTGCGGCAATGATGAAAGGGTCCGGCCTGCGCGCCTATGCGCTGCTCTATCTGCTGTTTCTCTATGCGCCGATCCTGCTTTTGCCGATCTTCGCCTTCAACTCGGGCACGGTGATCTCGTTTCCGCTGAAGAGCTTTACCACCGAATGGTTCGGCCAGATGTTCGGCAATGCCACGCTGCGCCGGGCGCTGACGAATTCGCTGATCATCGCGGTCTCGTCCTCGGTGCTGGCGACCTGCCTGGGGATATTCGCCGCCCGCGCCTCGACCCGGTTCGCCTTTCCGGGCAAGGGGCCGATCATGGGGCTGATCATGCTGCCGCTGGTGCTGCCGGAAATCATCGTCGCGATCGCGCTTCTGGTGGTGCTCCTGTCGCTGGGCATGACGCTGAACGTCTTTACCGTCATCCTGGGCCATACGCTGATCTGCATGCCCTATGCGGCGGTGATCCTGTCCACGGCCTTCAACTCGCTGGACCGCTCGCTGGAAGAGGCCGCCTATGATCTGGGCGAAACGAAATGGAGCGCGTTCCGGCTGGTCATCCTGCCGCTGGTCATGCCGGGCATCATCTCGTCCCTGCTGATGAGCTTTACCATCAGCCTAGATGAGTTCATCATCGCCTTCTTCCTGGCCGGGAACGAGCCGACCCTGCCCACCTATATCTTCAGCCAGCTGCGTTTCCCCAAGCAGATCCCGATGATCATGGCCCTGGGCACGGTGCTGGTCGTGCTGTCGATCGTCCTGCTGACCATCGCCGAATATTTCCGCCGCCGGGGCGTCGCCCGGACCGGCGCCAAGGATACCGGAGGCTTCCTGTGACCGAGACCCGCGACAACCGGCCGGAGGCCGTCACGCCGATGATCGAATGCCGCGGCGTGCATAAATATTACGGCGATTACCATGCGCTGCGCGGCATCGACCTGACCATCCGGGCGGGCGAGTTCTTTTCGCTGCTGGGCCCGTCCGGCTGCGGCAAGACCACGCTTCTGCGCACCATCGCCGGGTTCGAGGATATCAGCTCGGGCGTGGTTCTGGTCGATGGCAAGGACATGGCGGGGGTGGCGGCGAACCACCGGCCCACGAACATGGTCTTTCAGTCCTATGCCATATTCCCGCATCTGACCGTGGCGGAAAATGTCGGCTTCGGTCTGCGCCGCGATCCGCGCGGCAAGGCCGAAAAGGCCGCGGCGGTCGAGGAGGCGCTGGCCATGGTCGGGCTGAAAGGCTATGGCGCCCGCGCCAGCCATGCGCTTTCGGGCGGCCAGCGGCAGCGCGTGGCGCTGGCCCGGGCGCTGATCCTGAAACCCAAGGTGCTGCTCCTTGATGAGCCCCTGTCCGCGCTGGACCGCAAGATGCGCGAGCAGATGCAGGTCGAACTGATCAAGCTGCAGCGCCAGGTCGGCATCACCTTCGTCCTCGTGACCCATGACCAGGAAGAGGCGCTGGTCATGTCCGACCGCATCGCCGTCATGTTCGAGGGCGGCATCGCCCAGCTTGACGGCCCCGAGGCGCTTTATGCCCGCCCCGCCAGCCGCCGGGTCGCGGATTTCATCGGCGTGATGAATTTTCTGCCGACGCGGGTCGTGGGCGATACGCCCAGCGGCACGGAAATCGAGGTGCCGGGCTTTGGCCGCGTCGAAATTCCGGCCAGCAATGTCAGCCGCGCCAATCCCGACGATGACGGCCCCAGCATCGGCTTCCGCCCCGAGGCGGTTTCGCTGGTGGCCCCGGGCGCGGCCGGCCATTCCCATGTGGCCGAGGGCGTGATCGACGAGGTCGTCTATTACGGCGACATGACCTATTACGACATCCGGCTGGACGGCTCGGACGGGTTCGGCGACAAGGTGCGGCCGGTCCGCATCGCCATGCGCAATGTCTTTGGCCGCGAGGTGCAGGATGTCGGCGCTCGCGCGAATGTCAGCTGGTCGCCCGGCTCGCTGGTGCTTTTCCGCTGATCCCGGCTTGCCTGACGCGGCATTTCGCCGAGCCGGTTTGCGGCCTGCGGCGACCCGTGCCAGAGTCGCCCCAATCTGCAACTGACGGAGATCGAGATGATCGCACGTTCCGCAATCCTGACCGCGCTGGCCGTCGCCGGTCTGACCGCCGGCGCCACCATGGCGCAAGAGGCCGCACCGCAAGCGGCGCCCGAAACCACGCAGGCGCCCGCCGCCGCCGCCCCGGCGCAGGATCTTGGCGCGGTCTATGAAAGCGCGCGCAACCAGCTGGGCGTCCTGACCTATTGCCAGGACAATGGCCATATCGACGGCTCTGCGGTCGAGACCCAGACCCGGCTGCTGACGATGATCCCGCCCGGTGACGCCGCCAAGGGCGACGCGGCCGAGGCCAAGGGCAAGGCGGGCACCGTCTCCGCCATGGGGGTCGAGCGTTCGCTGGCCGAAGCCGCCAGCGAGCAAAGCACCACCGAGGCGGCGCTGTGCCAGCAGATGGACGCGCTGCTCAAGCAGCTTGCCTCGCAGATGCCGACCTGAGGTCGACGGGCCGGGCGGGCTGCTATAGCGGCGGCAGTTCGGCCCGGACCCTGGTGGTCAGCCCGGCGCGGATGATGCGATAGGAATGGCGGACGCGATGCGCCAGTTCGTCCGGCGCGGAATCCAGCGGCAGGGCGACCCAGCTGCGATGCATGTAGGGCGCGCGTTCCGCCACGCCGGTCTCGATCAGGAAGGCAGCCGTCTCGGTGCTGTCGGTCTTGACCGAGACATGGCTGCCCTCCATGCCGATCAGGGCGAATATCTTGCCGCCGACCTTCCAGCAATCATGGCCGCCGCCCCAGGGGTCGGACCATTCCGCCCCGGGCTGCGCGGCGCACATTTCATTGACCAGTTCGCGGCTCATGACATAAGTTATGCCGCCTCTCTTGGCAGAGGCAAGACAATGCGTTAAGCGATGCGCATGAAGGTGAAAACCGCCGCCAACCGTTGCATCATTACCGGCTGAAATTTCAGGCGGGCGGTTCACTGTGACCTGATGACGCCCGCAAAGGGGAAGTCATGGTCCAGATCAGGCTGACGAATACGAAAACCCGCCGGAAAGAGGATTTCCGGCCGATCGACCCGGAAAATGTGCGGTTCTACCTGTGCGGCCCGACGGTCTATGACCGCGCGCATCTGGGCAATGCCCGGCCGGTTGTGGTGTTCGACGTGCTGGTGCGGCTGCTGCGCCATGTCTATGGCGCGGATCACGTCACTTATGTGCGAAATTTCACCGATGTGGACGACAAGATCAACGCGGCCGCGCTGGCACGACAGCAGGCCGGCGCCCCCGGTACGCTTGAGGAGCTGATCCGCGAGCGGACGCAGGAAACCATCGGCTGGTATCATGCCGATATGGACGCGCTTGGCGCCGCGCGCCCCGATCACGAACCCCGCGCGACCGATTACATCGACCAGATGATCGCCATGATCGAAAAGCTGATCGCGGAGGGTCACGCCTATGCCAGGGACGGTCACGCGCTGTTCCGGGTGCGCTCCTATGCCGATTACGGCAAGCTTTCGGGGCGTTCTGTCGACGACATGATCGCGGGCGCGCGCGTCGAGGTCGCGCCCTTCAAAGAGGACCCGATGGATTTCGTGCTGTGGAAGCCTTCGGATGCGGGGCTGCCGGGCTGGGAAAGCCCCTGGGGGCGCGGGCGGCCCGGCTGGCATATCGAATGTTCGGCCATGGCGCATGAACTGCTGGGCGAAAGCTTCGACATCCATGCCGGCGGCATCGACCTGCAATTCCCCCATCATGAGAATGAGATCGCGCAAAGCGCCTGCGCCCATCCCCACGGCGAATTCGCCCGCGTCTGGCTGCATAACGAGATGTTGCAGGTCGAGGGCAAGAAGATGTCCAAGTCGCTGGGCAATTTCTTCACCGTCCGCGACCTGCTGGATCAGGGCATCCCGGGCGAGGTGATCCGTTTTGTGTTTCTCCAGACGCATTATCGTAAGCCGATGGACTGGACCGAGGAAAAGCGCATTGCTGCTGTTGGGCGGCTGAGTAAATGGGACGAGCTAAAGCGCCGTAGCCTGTCTGACCCTGAACGAGCGTTTGACGGCAGCATGGTTGATCACGCGGTTATTGACGCGCTTGCAGACGATCTGAATACCCCGGAGGTTCTGACGCGCCTCTATGCCATGCAGACCGAGGTGATGCTGGCGCGAAAGCCGGATAGTGAAATCGCCCTGAGTTTCTTTGATACGTTGCAATTTCTCGGTTTCAGTAACCTCGACACCCAAAGATTGCTTCGCAAGCAGGCAGTAGAAAAAGCGGCAGACAAGGTAAATCTCGTTGAAACCTTGCTGCAGGCGCGATCAGACGCCCGTCAGGCCCGTGACTTCAGTCGCGCCGATGCAATCCGTGATGCTTTGGTCGCGGCAGGCGTCGAAATAAACGACACGGCCGAGGGCTCCAGTTGGAGCTTTGCCCCAAATTTTGATGCTGATCGTCTGAAAGACGTGATCTGAATGCGACGGAGCCAGCCCGCATGAGCCAGCGCCTCTACCTCTACGACACCACCCTGCGTGACGGGCAGCAGACCCAGGGCGTGCAGTTCTCGGCCGCGGAAAAGACCGAGATCGCTGAAATTCTCGACCGCCTCGGCCTTGACTATATCGAGGGTGGCTGGCCCGGCGCCAACCCGACCGACAGCGATTTTTTCGCTACCGCGCCGAACACCCGCGCCACCATGACCGCATTCGGCATGACCAAGCGGGCCGGGCGCTCGGCCGAAAACGACGACGTGCTGGCGGCGGTGATGAATGCCGGGACCGGCGCCGTCTGTCTGGTCGGCAAGACCCATCCCTTTCATGTGCGCGAGGCGCTTGGCGTCTCGCTGGACGAAAACCTTGAAAACATCCGCGCCTCGGTCGCGCATCTGGTGGCGCAGGGGCGCGAGGCGCTGTTCGATGCCGAACATTTCTTTGACGGCTACGCCGATGACCCGGATTACGCGCTGACCTGCCTGCGCACGGCCTTGCAGGCCGGGGCGCGCTGGATCGTGCTGTGCGACACCAATGGCGGCACGCTGCCCGCCCGCGTGGCCGAAATCACCCGCGCCGTGATCGCGGGCGGCATTCCGGGCGACCGGCTGGGCATCCATTGCCATGACGATACCGGCAATGCGGTCGCCTGCACGCTGGCCGCCGTGGATGCCGGCGCGCGCCAGATTCAGGGCACGCTGAACGGGCTGGGCGAGCGCTGCGGCAATGCCAGCCTGACCACGCTGATCCCGACCCTGCTGCTGAAAGAGCCCTATCGCTCGGGCTTTCGGACCGGCGTGCCGGCTGGCGCGCTTGCGGATCTGACCCGAATCTCGCGCCGTCTGGACGAAATCCTGAACCGTGCCCCCGCGCGCGAGGCGCCCTATGTCGGCACCTCGGCCTTTGCCCACAAGGCCGGGCTGCATGCCAGCGCGATCCTGAAAAACCCCGCGACCTATGAACATATCGACCCTGAAACGGTCGGCAATGCGCGCATCATCCCGATGTCCAATCAGGCCGGGCAGTCGAACCTGCGCGCCCGGCTGTCGGATGCCGGGATCGAGGTCGAGCGGGGCGATCCCGCGCTGGCGCGCATCCTCGATCTGGTCAAGACGCGCGAGGATGCGGGCTATGCCTATGACGGCGCGCAGGCCAGTTTCGAACTGCTGGCACTGGCCGAACTGGGCCGGCTGCATCCGTTCTTTAGCGTCGAGCGCTATCGCGTCACGGTCGAACGCCGCCGCAATGCCATGGGCAAGCGCATCTCGGTTTCCGAGGCCGTGGTGGTCGTCGATATCGCGGGCGAGCGGATGCTCTCGGTCAGCGAAAGCATGGATGAGGACGGCCATGATCGCGGCCCGGTCAACGCGCTGTGGCGCGCGCTGGCCAAGGATCTGGGGCCCTATCAGGCCGCCATCGACGACATGCATCTGGTCGATTTCCGCGTCCGCATCACCGGCGGCGGCACCGATGCCGCGACCCGCGTCATCATCGACAGCGCCGACGGGCAGGGGCATCGCTGGTCCACGGTGGGCGTGTCGCCCAATATCGTCGATGCCAGTTTCGAGGCGCTGGTGGATGCCATCCGCTGGAAGCTGATCCGCGACGGTGTCGCCGCACAATAAGGGGCCGGGCATGAGCCTTGAAGAGATCGCGGCTGACCTGCGCGACGACGATCCCGACCGTTTCGGCGCCAGCCTGCTTGTGCCGCAGCCCGCCCGCGCGCGGCTATGGGCGCTTTACGCGCTGAACCACGAACTGGCCCGCGCGCCGCTGCACTCGAATGAGCCGCTGATCGCCGAGATGCGCGTGCAATGGTGGATCGATCGGCTTGAGGCGCTTGGCCGGGGCGAGGGGACGGGGCCCGAGCTGCTGGAATCGCTGGCCGCAACCTGGGGCGAGGCTGCCGCCGAACTGACCGATCTGGCCGAGGCGCGGCGGCGCGATTGCCAACGCCAGCCCTTTGCGGATGCCGATGCGGTCGAGGCCTATATCCGCGCCACGGCTTGCGCGCTGATGCGCCACGCGCTCCGGGCTCTGGCCGCGCCGGGCGGGGCGGATCAGGCCGCCCATGATCACGCATTGGGCACCGGGCTTGCGCAATGGCTGGCGGCGCTGCCGCAACTTGATGCCCTGGGGCTGGGCCTTGGACAGCCGGATCCGGCGCTGATTTCGGATCTGGCGCGGCGCGGGCTGGCGGCGCTGGATCGCGCCCGGGCGGCGCGTCGTTCGGTGCCCGGCAGGGTCGCGCCGGCGCTGTTTCGCGGCCCGGGCCATGTCGCGGCGCTGCGCCTCATGGCGTCCGAGGGGCGGCCCGTCGCCATTGCCGTATCCGAGTTCCGCCGCCGCTTTGCACTTGGCCGACTGGCGTTGACCGGGCGTTGGTGGGAATAGCGAAAGGCCCGCCTCTGTTCGAGACGGGCCTTGCTGCTCAAAATGGGCCCGGCTCAGCCGCGCAGGATCGAATTGCCGGCATACTCGGCGGCGGCGCCCAGCATTTCTTCGATTCGAATCAGCTGGTTGTATTTCGCCAGCCGGTCGGAACGGGCAAGGCTGCCGGTCTTGATCTGGCCGCAATTGGTGGCCACCGCCAGATCGGCGATGGTCGCGTCCTCGGTCTCGCCCGAGCGATGCGACATGACGCTGGTAAAGCGGGCGCGGTCGGCCATGCGCACGGCGTCCAGCGTCTCGGTCAGGGTGCCGATCTGGTTGACCTTGACCAGCAGCGAATTGCCGCAGCCCTTGGCGATCCCCTCGGCCAGACGGGCGGGGTTGGTCACGAACAGATCGTCGCCGACCAGTTGCACCGATGCACCCAAGCGGTCGGTCAACAGCTTCCAGCCGTCCCAGTCATCCTCGGCGCAGCCATCCTCGATCGACAGGATCGGGTAATCGGCGCACAGCGCGGCCAGGTAATCGACATTCTCGGCCGGGGTCAGGGTCTTGCCCTCGCCCTTCATCTCGTATTTGCCGGCCCTGAAATATTCGGTCGAGGCGCAGTCCAGCGCCAGCATGATGTCCTCGCCCGGCTTGTAGCCGGCCTTTTCGACGGCTTTCAGGATGAAATCCAGCGCGTCGCGGGTGCTGGAGAGGTTCGGCGCGAAGCCGCCCTCATCGCCGATCCCGGTCGAGAGGCCCGCCGCCGAAAGTTCCTTTTTCAGCGTGTGGAACACTTCGGAGCCCATGCGCACGGCGTCGCGGATGTTTTCCGCCGCCACCGGCATGATCATGAATTCCTGGATGTCGATCGGGTTGTCGGCATGTTCGCCGCCATTGATGATGTTCATCATCGGCACCGGCAGCACCCGCGCGCCGGCGCCGCCGACATAGCGGTAAAGCGGCAGGGCCGAGGCCTCGGCCGCGGCCTTGGCGGCGGCCAGCGACACGCCCAGGATGGCGTTGGCGCCCAGACGCCCCTTGTTGGGCGTGCCGTCCAGCTCGATCATCAGGCGGTCGATGGCGATCTGATCGGTCGCGTCCTCGCCGATCAGGTTCTCGGCGATCTCGCCATTCACTGCCGCAACGGCTTCCAGCACGCCCTTGCCCAGATAGCGGCCCTTGTCGCCATCGCGCTTTTCGACGGCCTCATGCGCCCCGGTCGAGGCGCCCGAGGGGACGGCGGCGCGGCCCATGGTGCCGTCCTCCAGCGTGACATCGACCTCGACGGTCGGATTGCCGCGGCTGTCCAGGATTTCTCGGGCGAAAATGTCGATGATCGCGGTCATGTCTCGGTCCCCTCGTGACAATGGTTGTCTGCTGTTTAACGGCCTTCGCCGGGGGGTGAAAGCGTCATTCGCCGGGCAGGGGGTCGATGCGGCCGGAAATTCCCGGCTCGGGCGCGGCCGAGCGTGGCTCATAGGCGATATCGGCCCAGACCGGCAGATGGTCCGAGGCCTGCCGCGCCATGTCATTGTCATGGACGCCGAAATCCAGCACCTCGATCCCGCGCGAGACGGCAAAGCGGTCGTAATGCAGGCGTGGAAACGGGGCGGGCCAGCTGGGGCCGGGGGCGATGACATGCATCGGCTCCAGCGCCTCGAGCCCGCGATCGCCGTGCCATTCGTTGAAATCCCCGGTCAGGACCAGCCGGTCATGGCCGAGCCGGCCGGCCTGCGCCAGAATCCGGCGCAGCTGCGCCCGGCGCGAGGTGCGCATCAGCCCCAGATGCAGCGCGATCAGCGTCAGGCCGGGCAGGCGCAGTGCCAGCGCGCCGCGCGGCTCGATCCCCGGCAGCGGCAGGCGGCGCACCTGCGCGTGTTCCATCAGTTCGGGGCGCAAAAGGATGGTCTGGCCGTGCCAGCCCAGCGAATTGCGCCCGGTGCCGTTGAAGACCGCGGGCACCATGCCGGTCGCATCCCGGATCTGGTCGCGGGGCAGGGCCTCGGGACGGTCGCCATAGCGGAAATCGACCTCTTGCAGGGCGATCACATCGGCCTTGATCTGGGCGATGACCTGCAGGTTGCGTTCCGGCGCATAGGGGCCGGTCATCCCGCGACATTTGTGCAGATTGTAACTGGCGAGGCGCAGGCTGTCCGGGACGGTCGACATGGGTCCTTTGATGTCAGGTGCCGCAGAAGGTGCGGTAAACGATTTCGTCTGCTTGCGGGGCGCGGGCCAGATCGACCCAGGCCTCGCGTTCATCGAAGGGCGAGCGAAGCGCAGAGTCAAGCCGCTCGAAGGGGGCGAAATCGCCCTCGCACGCGACCTCGATCGCCTGTTCGATGCGGTGATTGCGCGGGATGCGGCGCGGATTGGCGCGGGACATGGTCGCGCGCGCGCCGGGCAGGCCTTCGATGCGTGCCTGCCAGTCGAGGGCCCAGGCATCGAACGCCTCGCGGTCGGTGAATTCGTCGCGCGCCGTGCCATCGGCCAGCCCGGCGAAGCTGCGGGTGAAATCCGCGCGCTGGCCGGCCATCAGCTCCAGCAGGCGCTGGATCAGCGCGGTATCCTCGGCGCGCGGGTCGGCAATGCCCAGCTTGGCGGCAAAACGCGCGAGCCAGGCCTGCTGATAGGTTTCGGGAAAACTGTGCACGATATGGGTCGCGCGCTCGACCGCGGCCTCGTCATTGCCCATCAGCGGCACCAGGCAGCTGGCCAGCTGCGCCAGGTTCCAGACTGCGATATTGGGCTGTTCCTTCCAGGCATAGCGCCCGGCCGCGTCGATCGAGGAAAACACCTTGTCCGGCCGGAATTCATCCATGAAGGCGCAGGGGCCGTAATCGATCGTCTCGCCCGAGACGGACATATTGTCGGTATTCATCACCCCGTGGATAAAGCCGAGCGCCATCCAGCCGGCGATGGTCCGGGCCTGGGCGTCGACGACGCGCTGCAGCAGGCCGGCCGCGTCACCGGCATCGGGGTAATGGCGGGCGATGACGTGATCGGCCAGCAGCCGCAGCCGCGCATGGTCGCCGCGCGCGGCATAGAATTCAAAGGTGCCGACGCGGATATGGCTTGCCGCCACGCGGGTCAGCACGGCGCCCGGCAGCACCGATTCGCGGATCACCCGCTCGCCCGTGCTGACCGCCGCCAGCGCCCGCGTCGTGGGAATGCCGACCGCGGCCATGAATTCGCTGACCAGATATTCGCGCAGCACCGGCCCCAGCCAGGCCCGCCCGTCGCCGCGCCGCGAGAAGGGCGTCGGGCCGGAACCCTTCAGCTGAATGTCGAAACGCGCCCCGTCCGGGGCCACGATCTCGCCCAGAAGGACCGCGCGACCATCGCCAAGCTGCGGCACGAAGCCGCCGAACTGGTGCCCGGCATAGGCCTGGGCGATGGGCTCGGCCCCCTCGGGCAGGGTGTTGCCGGCCAGCATGGCGACGCCTTCGCCGCTGGTCAGCCAATCGGCATCCAGCCCCAGCTGAAGCGCCAGCGGGCGGTTCAGCGCCACCAGTTTCGGATCGCTGACCGGGGTCGGCGGCGTGCGGGTGAAAAACCCCTGCGGCAGGCGGGCATAGCTGTTGTCGAAACGGATCATCGCGGCGCTCCTTTACCAGAATATCTAGCGCCGATCGGGGAAATGTTAAGGGCAGGCGGTCAATGCGCGATGCTGTTTGAAAACAGGTTCACCACGATCACCCCGCCGACGATCATGCAAAGCCCGACCACGGCGGGCAGGTCCAGCTTCTGGCCAAAGACCACCAGCCCGATCAGCGAGACAAGGACGATGCCCAGCCCGCTCCAGATCGCATAGGCGATGCCCAGCGGCATGGTCTTCAGCGCCAACGTCAGGAAATAGAACGAGGCGGCGTAGCAGATGCCCATGATCAGCGTCGGCACCAGCTGGGTGAATTGCTGGCTGCGTTGCAGGAAGGTCGTGCCGATGACCTCCAGCGTGATGGCGGTGAACAGTGCAACATAGGTCATCAAGGGCATGGCGGGCTCCGTTCTGCTGCCCCCGCCCTCTAGCGCGGCGCGGGCAAAGAGTCACGGGGGCAGAAGCGATGCCCTTGAACCGCGCGGCGCAAGCGCGTATCCCACGGCTCTGCCCCGATATTCCCGCAAGGATGCCACCGTGAAATTCCTCGATCTCGCCAAGGTCTATGTCCGCTCGGGCGGCGGCGGCGCCGGCTGCGTGTCCTTCCGCCGCGAGAAATTCATCGAATATGGCGGCCCGGACGGCGGCGATGGCGGCCGCGGCGGCGATGTCTGGGCCGAGGCGGTGGACGGGCTGAACACGCTGATCGATTTCCGCTTTCAGCAGCATTTCTTTGCCAGATCCGGCCAGCATGGCATGGGTTCGCAGCGCACCGGCGCCTCGGGCGAGGATATCGTGCTGCGCGTGCCCGCCGGGACCGAGATCCTGGACGAGGATCAGGAAACCGTGATCGCCGACCTGACCGAACCGGGTCAGCGCGTGCTGCTGGCCAAGGGCGGCAATGGCGGTTTCGGCAACCTGCATTTCAAATCCTCGACCAACCGCGCGCCCCGCCATGCCAATCCCGGCCAGCCGGGGATCGAGCGGACGCTGTGGCTGCGGCTGAAGCTGATCGCCGATACCGGGTTGCTGGGCCTGCCCAATGCCGGCAAGTCCACCTTTCTTTCGGCGGTGTCGAACGCCCGGCCCAAGATCGCGGATTACCCCTTTACAACGCTTCATCCCAATCTGGGCGTGGTCGGCGTCGATGGCCATGAATTCGTGATCGCCGATATTCCCGGCCTGATCGAGGGCGCGAGCGAAGGCCGGGGCCTCGGCGATCAGTTCCTGGGCCATGTCGAACGCTCGCGCGTGCTTCTGCATCTGGTCGATGGCACCGGCGAGGATGTCGCGGCGGATGCCTGCACCATCCTGACCGAGCTTGCCGCCTATTCCCCGGCGCTGGCCGAGAAGCCGCGCGTGACGGTGCTGAACAAGATCGATGCCCTCGACCCCGAGACGCTGGCCGCGCGCAAGGCCGCGCTGGAGGCCGAGATCGGCGGCCCGGTGCTGCTGATGTCCGGCGTCTCGCGCGCGGGCGTGACCGAGGTGCTGCGCGCGCTCTGGGCCGAAATCGCGCCCTCGCGCGGGCCGGTGCGGGAACAGGAAACGAAACCATGGCAGCCGTAACGCCGGAACTGGCGCGCGCGCGCCGGCTGGTGGTCAAGATCGGCTCGGCCCTGCTGGTCGGCCCGGGCGGGCTGCGCGCGGAATGGCTGCGCGCGCTATGCGATGACGTGGCCCTGGCGCGGGCGCGGGGCACGGATGTGGTGCTGGTCTCCTCGGGCGCGATCGCCCTGGGGCGGCAGGTGCTGGAACTGCCCTTGGGCTCCTTGCGGGTCGAGCAGTCCCAGGCCGCCGCCGCCGTCGGCCAGATCCGGCTGGCGCGCGCCTATGAAGAGGCGCTGGCCCCGCATGGCGTCAAGACCGCGCAGCTTCTGATGACGCTGGACGACACCACCGACCGGCGGCGCTATCTGAACAGCCGCGCGACCATGCAGGCGCTGCTGGGCATGGGCGTGGTGCCGATCGTCAATGAAAACGACACCGTGGCCACGGATGAGATCCGTTTCGGCGACAATGACCGGCTGGCGGCGCAGATCGCGGTGACCTGCGGCGCCGATCAGCTGCTGCTTCTGTCCGATGTGGACGGGCTTTATACCGCCAACCCCAAGACCGACCCCGATGCCCGCCACCTGCCCGTGGTCGCGGCGATCACCCCCGAGATCGAGGCGATGGGCGGCGATCCGGTTTCCGGCCTCAGCAAGGGCGGGATGAAGACCAAGCTGATGGCGGCGCGCACGGCGGTGGCCGGCGGCTGCGCCATGGCGATCGCCGAGGGCTCGGTGCTGAACCCTCTGGCGGCGGTGGTGCAGGGCGCGCGGGTGACATGGTTTCTGCCCGATACCGACCCGCAACTGGCGCGCAAGCGCTGGATCGCGGCGATGAAACCCAAGGGCGAGATCGTCGTGGATGCCGGCGCGGCCAGGGCGCTCCAGCAGGGGAAATCGCTGCTGCCGGCGGGCGTCACCGGCGTCTCGGGGCGTTTCGGCCGCGGCGATCCGGTGCTGGTGCTGGACCAGCAGGGGGCGCGGCTGGCCTCGGGGCTGGTGCGCTATTCGCTGGCCGAGGCGCGGGCGATCGCCGGCCATCGCAGCGACGAGATCGAGGCGCTGCTGGGCTATCCCGGCCGGGCCGCCCTGATCCATCGCGACGATATGGTGGTTTAGCGGCGCAAGCCGGGCCGCGAATCTATTCGATCGGGCTGGGCTTGGCCACGGTGCGGCGACCCTGCGACAGGCGCCTGATCTGCTGCAATTTCGCCGCATCCTGCCCGGGCGGGGGCAGCGACAGCACGGCTTCGCGCAGGATGTTGATCCCGTCCTCGCTGCGGGCCGGCAGATCGCCCGGCTGGATCGGCGCGCCGATGGTGACGCGGAAGGGCTGGCGGGTCTTGTTCAGCACCTCGTTGAACAGGGTCACATCGCGCACGGTCGGGTGAATCGCGTCCAGCAGGTAGAACAGGGCCGAGTTCCGCGCCCGGATCCGCAGCGGGATGATCGGCGCCTCGAATTTGCGCGCGATCATCGCGGCGCTGGCCATCCACGGGCGTTCATGCAGGGTCAGCCCGCGCCGCTTGGCCAGCCGGCCCGAGGGAAAGATCAGCCCGATCCGCCCGCGCCGGAGCGCCTCGCGCGTGTAATCCATGGTCACGCGGGTCTTGGCATGGCTGCGCTTTTCGGGCCGCCATTCGACCGGGGCGATCAGGCTGGCGCATTGCGGCAGGATCCGCATGATGTCGTGATTCGCATAGATGAACAGATCGTCGCGCACCGCCGAGATCACCGCGCTGAGCACGATCCCGTCGGCGATCCCGGTCGGATGGTTGGCGACGATCAGCGCCGGACCGGTGGCGGGGATATGCTCCAGCCCCTCGACGGTCAGATCGCGCACGATCAGTTGCGAGATGCGGCGGATGATCTCATCGGTGGGCAGGTCGCGGAACTCGGCACCCAGCTCGATCGTGCGGGGATAGCGCAGCAGCCACATCAGGGCCTGCCGCGCGATATTGTGATGCCAGCGGCCCGAAAAAAGCCAAGGCGCCCGCTCGAGGATCAGCGGATCAAGGCGTCGTTTCATGTCCTCACGGGCATCCATGCCGGCAGTATTGCCGTGCCTGAACGGCGGCTGCAAGGGTGCTTTGTCCTGTCAGCCGAGTCCCGCCAGAATGCGTGACACCATTTCATCGGTATTGCGCGACAGGCCCGGCATGGCCGCGATCCGCTTCAGCGCCGCTCTGGCCCGCACTTGCCGGGCGGAATCGTAGCGGGCGATCGTCTCGAAAGCCGAACACATCCGTGCCGCGGTCTGTGGATTGACCGGGTCCAGACGCATCAGCCATTCGGCCAGGAAATCGTAGCCCGAGCCATCGGCGGCGTGAAACGCCGCGTGGTTCGCGGTAAAACCCGCGATCAGCGCGCGGAACCGGTTGGGGTTCTTCCAGTCGAAATCGGCGCGCGCCGCCAGCTCGCGCGCCCGCGCCAGCGCCTTGTCGGGCGCGGCGCGCAAGGGCTGGACCATGAACCATTTATCCATGACCAGCCGGTTGTCGCCGAACTCGGCGGCGAAAGCGGCAAGGGCCTGTTCATCGCGGCCGGCGGCGATGAGCTGCTCCAATGCTCCCTGACGCTCGGTCATGTTGCCGGCGGTGTCGAACAGCGCCGCTGCCCGCGCCCCGTCATCCAACTGCGTCAGCAGCGCGAGGCAAGCCAGCCGCAGGCTGCGCCGCCCCGCGCCCTCGGCATCGGGGCGATAGGGGCCGGCGACCGCCATGGCGTCGTAAAGCCGGGCCAGCACGGGCTCGTGGCGGGTGCCGATCTCCTGCATCAGCCCGCGGCGTGCCTGATGGATGGATGCGGGATCGGGGATGGCGCCGCGCGCGGCAATGGCGGTCGCGATCTCTTCCTCGCCGGGCAGGGTCAGGCACAGCGCGGCAAAGGCGGGATCGGCTTCGGCATCGTCAAGGATACCGGCAATGGCGCGGGTGAACTCCTCGCCGCCGGTGCGGCCAGCGGCGCGGGCGATCAGCCCGTCCAGCGCCAGATCGCGGCCCGCCTGCCAGCGGGCATAGGGGTCGGTGTCATGGGTCAAGAGCAGCGCCTGCTGATCGGCGCCGATCTCGCGCGCGACCGTCACCGGCGCCGAAAAGCCGCGCAGCAGCGACACGACCGGCCGCGCGCCCGTATCGCGGAAACTGACGCTTTGCTCGGCCGCGGTCATTTCCAGCACCGTGGTCGGCAGCACCTCGTCGCCATTCGGGCCGATCAGGCCAAGCGCGATGGGGATGACGCGGGCCGGCTTGTCGGGCTGGCCGGGCGTCGGCGCGGTTTCCTGGCGGAAATGCAGGGTCAGCGCGCCATCGGCCCAGTCCTCGGTCATGGTCAGGCGCGGCGTGCCGGCATCGGTATACCAGCGCTTGAACTGGGTCAGGTCGCGGCCGGTCGCGTCCTCGAAGACGCGCAGCCAGTCCTCGATGGTGCAGGCCTGGCCGTCATGGCGGTCGAAATACAGATCCAGCGCCGCGCGATAGCCGTCATCGCCGACCAGCCGTTTCAGCATGCCGATCACCTCGGCGCCCTTTTCATAGACCGTGGCGGTGTAGAAATTGTTGATTTCCTGATAGCGGTCGGGCCGTGGCGGATGCGCCAGCGGGCCGGCATCCTCGCGGAACTGGCGCGCGCGCAGCGCCTGCACGTCCTGGATGCGATTGACGGCGGGCGAGCGCATGTCGGCGGTGAACTGCTGATCGCGGAACACGGTCAGCCCCTCTTTCAGGCAAAGCTGGAACCAGTCGCGGCAGGTGATGCGGTTGCCGGTCCAGTTGTGGAAATATTCATGCCCGATGACACCCTCGATCCGTTCGTAATCGCCGTCGGTCGCGGTTTCGGGACTGGCCAGAACCAGTTTCGAGTTGAAGATGTTCAGCCCCTTGTTCTCCATCGCGCCCATGTTGAAATCGTCGACGGCGACGATGTTGAACACGTCCAGATCGTATTCGCGCCCGTAAACCCTTTCGTCCCATTGCATCGAGCGGATCAGCGATTCCATCGCGTAGCCGGCGCGCCCCTCGTCGCCCGGGCGCACCCAGACATTCAGCGCCACCTTGCGCCCGGACATGGTGGTAAAGCTGTCCGGGACCGCGCGCAGATCGCCCGCGACCAGCGCGAAGAGATAGGCGGGCTTGGGCCAGGGATCGTGCCAGATGGCGCGCCCCTCGGCCCGGCTGACCGGATTGCCGTTCGACAGCAGCACCGGCATGTCCGAGTTGATCGTGACCCGGAACGGCGCCATCACATCGGGCCGGTCGGGATACCAGGTGATATGGCGAAAGCCCTCGGCCTCGCATTGCGTGCAGAAGATGCCGCCCGAGAGGTAAAGCCCCTCCAGCGCGGTATTCGCCTCGGGGTCGATCGCGACCTCGGCGGCAAAGGTGAAACTGTCGGGCAGATCGGCGGCGGGCAGGGTCAGCCGCCCGCGCTCCGCATCGATCAGATCAAGGGGCAGCGGCTTGCCGTCTATCGCCAGCGACAGCGTGTCCAGCCCGATCCCGTCCAGCACCAGATCGCCCGCCGACAGGCGGCGGAAATCGATCTGCGAGAGGACCCGGGTCGCGCGCGGGGCAAGGTCGAATTCCAGCCGCGTCTCGGCGATTTCATAGGGAAAGGGGCGCCAGTCGGCGAGATAATGCGTGACAGTCATCGAAGCCCTGCGGAAAGTGGAAAAAAACGCTCTTGCGACGGAACTTGTGCGAAACCCAAGTGTTAGACGCAGCATAGCCGGGTCGCAAGACGGGGGTTGCCTCGCGGGGGCACCCGGCCAAATATGTGCAAGGCATAGTTCAAGAAGGAACCGTCAATGGCCAATTATGACCCGAACGATCCCCGCCGCACCGATGCGACCGATCCGCATCGTCCCAGTGGCGCGGCTGAAACCCATGTCGAACCGGTCGAACGCCGCGCCTCGCCGCTGCCTCTGATCATCGGGATCCTGCTGGCGCTGGCGATTGCCTATTTCGTCGTGCAATATTTCATGAGCAGCGATGAGGCCGCGACGACCACCGCCGAAGAGCCGGCCGTGACCACCACCGAACCGGCGCAGACCGTCGATGAGCCCGCCGCCGCGACCGACGCGCCGGTCGAAGCGCCCGCCGAAGCGATGGACGATGCCGCCGCCGAGGCCGAGGCCGCCGCCGAAGCCGCGAGCGAGGCCGCCGATGAGGCTGCGGGCGCCGCGGACGAGGCGATGGAGGCGGCGGATGAGGCCGCAGCCGGCGCCGCCGATGCTGCGGATGAGGCCGCGAGCGATGCCGCCGCCACCGCCGAAAGCGCCGCTGACACCGCCACCGAGGCCGCCGATGACGCCGCTGCGGCAGCAGACAGCGCCGCCGATTCCGCCGCCGATGCCATGGGCACCGCCGCCGAGACGGCGACCGATGCCGCCGCCGACATGGCCAATGACGCTGCCGAGGCGGCGGGCGATGCCGCCGCAGCCGCCCAGGACGCGGCCGAAAGCGCCGCCGATGCGGTCAATCAGGCTGTGCAGGATGCGGGTGATGCGCTCGACGGTGCCATTTCGGTCGAGGATCCGGCGCCCGCCACCACAGCGCCGAGCAACTGATTCACCGATCTCTGCACGGCCCGCCGCCCGGTTGCTCCGGGCGGCGGGTTTTTCATTTTCCGGCGCCGGGCCGGACCCGGCGTCAGGCGGAACAGGACAGGTTGAAACTCCGGTCTCTTTGGCATACCACGGTGCACAAATTCGCTCGGACGTATGATCAGAAGGGAAATGCCATGGCTCGCGTGGAAAAGGCAGGTTTGCGTGTGGATGAGGTTCTCATGTCCTTCATTCAGGAGCGGGCGCTGCCGGGCAGCGGGGTCGAGCCGCGCCGGTTCTGGGAGGGGCTGTCCACGCTGATCCATGAATTCGGCCCCCGCAACCGCGCGCTTCTGGACCGGCGCGATGATCTGCAGGCCCGCATCGACGCATGGCACGAGGCCAATCCCGGTCCGGTGGATGCCAGCGCATACCGGGCATTCCTGACCGGAATCGGCTATCTTCTGCCCGAGGGCGAGGATTTCGCCGTCGAGACCGCATCCACCGATCCCGAATTCGCCAGCGTCGCCGGGCCGCAACTGGTCGTGCCGATCACCAATGCCCGCTACGCGCTGAATGCCGCCAATGCCCGCTGGGGCAGCCTTTACGACGCGCTTTACGGCACCGATGCCCTGGGCGATCTGCCGAAGGGCGCGGAATATGACGCGGAGCGCGGTGCCCGCGTCATCGCCTGGGGCCGGGATTTCCTGGATCGCAGCGTGCCGCTGGCGCAGGGTTCCTGGGCCGATGTCACGGGCCTCTCGGTGCGCGATGGCGCTTTGCTGCCGGCGCTGCGCGACGAATCGCGTTTCGCCGGCCATGACGGCGATGCCGGGCGCCCGACGGATATCTATCTGCGCAATAACGGGCTGCTCATCCGTATCGTGATCGACCCCTCGACCCCGGTCGGCGGGCGTGACAAGGCCGGGATTGCCGATCTGGTGCTGGAATCGGCCCTGTCCGTGATCATGGATTGCGAGGATTCGGTCGCCTGCGTCGATGGTGCCGACAAGACGCTGGCCTATGCCAACTGGCTTGGCCTGATGAATGGCAGCCTGACCGAGGAGGTCAGCAAGGGCGGCAGGACCTTCGCCCGCAGGCTGAACCCGGATGTCAGCTTTACCGCGCCCGACGGCAGTCGCGCGACCTGCAAGGGCAGGGCGCTGATGCTGGTGCGCAATGTCGGCCATCTGATGACCACGCCGGCGGTTCTGGATCGCGACGGCAACGAGGTCTATGAGGGCCTGCTGGACGCGATGATCACCGCGCTTTGCGCGAAGCACGACCTGGACCGCAAGGGCGACAGGAACTCGGTCGCCGGCTCGATCTATGTCGTCAAGCCCAAGATGCACGGCCCCGAGGAAGTGGCCTTCGCCTGCGAGATCTTCGACCATGTCGAGGATGTGCTGGGCCTGCCGCGCCATACCGTCAAGCTGGGCATCATGGATGAGGAACGCCGCACCAGTGCCAACCTCAAGGAATGCATCCGCGCGGCGAAACATCGCGTGGCCTTCATCAATACCGGCTTCCTCGACCGCACCGGCGACGAGATCCACACCTCGATGAATGCCGGTGCCGTGCTGGTCAAGGGCGAGATGAAGTCCCAGCCCTGGATCTCCGCCTATGAGGATCGCAATGTCGATATCGGTCTGGCCTGCGGTCTGGCCGGCAAGGCGCAGATCGGCAAGGGCATGTGGGCGATGCCCGACCGCATGAAGGACATGCTGGACCAGAAGATCGGCCACCCGATGTCGGGCGCCAACACCGCCTGGGTGCCCAGCCCGACCGCCGCGACCCTGCACGCGACCCATTACCATCAGGTCGATGTCCATGCCCGCCAGGCCGAGATCGCGGCGATGAATCGCCCCGCCCGTCTGGACGATCTGCTGACCATTCCGCTGGCAGGCGATCGCATCTACAGCGATGAAGAGATCGCGCGCGAGCTGGACAACAACTGCCAGGGCATCCTTGGCTATGTCGTGCGCTGGATCGATCAGGGTGTCGGCTGCTCGAAAGTGCCCGATATCAACGATGTCGGCCTGATGGAGGACCGCGCGACGCTGCGCATCTCGGCGCAGTCGCTGGCCAACTGGCTGCATCATGGCATCGTGACCGAACAGCAGGTGATGGATGCGATGCGCAAGATGGCGCTGGTGGTGGATCGCCAGAACGCCGGCGACCCCGCCTATCGCGCGATGGCGCCGGGATATGACGGCGTCGCCTTCCAGGCGGCCTGCGATCTGGTCTTTCTGGGCCGCGTCCAGCCCTCGGGCTATACCGAGCCGGTTCTGCATGCCCGCCGCCAGCAGGCCAAGGCGGAGCAGGCGCGGGCCGCTGCCGCATGATCCGGCGGCTGGCCGGGCTGCCGCAGGTCTGGCTGGTGCTTTTCGCATTGGCGGGCGCGGCGGCCGGCCGGCTGCTTCCCTTTGAGCTGCCCCCCGTCATTCGGGGGGCGGGTTTCCTGCTGCTGCTCGCCGGCGGCGCGCTGATGCTCTGGGCGGCGGCGGTCATGCGGGCGGCGCGGACCAGCTTCATGCCGGGGCAGAGCCCCGATGCGCTGGTCACCGGCGGCCCGTTCCGTTTTTCGCGCAACCCCATCTATCTTGGCGATGTCATCGCGCTGGCCGGGCTGATGCTGGCCCTGTCGGCGCCTGCCGGGCTGGTGCTGGTGCCGGCTTTCGCGCTGCTTCTGGAGCGTCGCTTCATCCGGCATGAGGAAAAGCTGGTCGCCGCGGCGATCGGCCCGGCCTATGATCGCTATCGGGCGCGGGTCAGGCGCTGGCTTTAGGGGAACTGGTTCATGGAACGCTCACGCATCAACCGCGTCATGGCGGAAGCCGCCGAGATGATCGCGAAATCCGGGTTTCACCTGCCGCCCTTTGCGCATTGGAGCCCGGAGGAGTTTCGCGCGCGCGCCACGCCCGCCATCCGCGAGGCGCGGCTGGGCTGGGACATCACCGATTACGGCCAGGGCGATTTCGACCGGCTGGGGCTGTTCCTGTTCACCCTGCGCAATGGCCGGCTGGCCGATCTGCAGGCCGGGCGTGGCATGGTCTATGCCGAGAAGCTGCTAATCAGCCAGGAAAACCAGATCAGCCCCATGCATACCCATGTCATCAAGACCGAGGATATCATCAACCGCGACGGTGCGACCCTGGCGATCCGGCTCTGCGGCTCGGACGAACAGGGGCGCATGGACCGCAATGCGCCGGTGCGGGTGGATTGCGATGGCGTCCCGCGCGAGGTGGCGCCCGGCGGCATCCTGCGACTGGGGCCGGGCGAATCGGTCACCCTGCGGCCGGGCGACTGGCACGAGTTCTGGGCCGAGGGCGGCCCGGTCCTGATCGGCGAGGTCTCGACGGTGAACGACGATCTGACCGACAATATCTTTGCCGCGCCCATCGGCCGCTTCGCCCGGGTCCACGAGGACGAGCCGCCGCGGCATCTGCTGGTCAGCGATTACGCTGCGGACCTGACTTGATTCGATCCGAGACACCGTTACGTCACTCTCTTGTGAAAGATTGTTGCGCGATGATATGCAAGGGCGCTGACGGACGCTAACACAGGAGGACGGCTGGTGAAGATCGGCGCGTTGAAGGAAACTTACGAGGGAGAGTCGAGGGTTGCCGTTACTCCGTCCTCGGCAGCTCATCTCAGGAAGCTTGGCCATGAGGTCATCATCGAATCGGGGGCGGGCGCGCGGGCGCATTTCTCGGATGCGGATTACGAGGCCGCGGGCGTCTCGGTCGTGCCGAATGCCGCGGCGCTGATCGCCGCCGCCGATGTCGTGGTCAAGGTGCGCCCGCCCAGCGAGGACGAGCTGGGCCGGATGCGCGAAGGCCAGACCCTGATTTCGCATTTCTACCCGGCCCAGAATGCCGAGCTGCTGGAAAAGGCGCGCGTGCAGGGCGTCACCGCCATTGCCATGGACATGGTGCCGCGGATCAGCCGCGCGCAAAAGATGGACGCGCTGTCCTCGATGGCCAATATCGCCGGCTACCGTGCGGTGATCGAGGCGGCGAACAATTTCGGCCGCTTCTTCACCGGCCAGGTGACGGCGGCGGGCAAGGTGCCGCCGGCCAAGGTGCTGGTGGTCGGTGCCGGCGTCGCCGGTCTGGCCGCGATCGGCGCCGCGACCAGCCTGGGCGCGCAGGTCTATGCCTTTGACGTGCGCCCCGAGGTGGCCGAGCAGATCGAATCGATGGGCGCCGAATTCGTCTTTCTGGATTTCGAGGAACAGGCCCAGGACGGCGCCGCGACCGGCGGCTATGCCGCGCCCTCGTCGCCCGAGTTCCGCGAAAAGCAGCTGGCGAAGTTCCGCGAACTGGCGCCGGAAATGGATATCGTCATCACCACGGCGCTGATTCCGGGCCGCGATGCGCCCAAGCTGTGGACCCGCGACATGGTCGAGGCGATGAAGACCGGCTCGGTCATCGTCGATCTCGCGGCCGAGCGCGGCGGCAATTGCGAACTGACCATCCCCGATGAGCGCGTGACGACCGAGAACGGCGTCGTGGTCATCGGCTATACCGATTTCCCGTCGCGCATGGGCGCCCAGGCCTCCGAGCTTTACGGCAACAATATCCGTCACATGCTGTCCGACCTGACGCCGGGCAAGGACGGGGTCATCAACCAGAACATGGAAGATGACGTCATTCGCGGCGCCACCGTCACCCATGACGGCGACATCACCTGGCCGCCGCCGCCACCCAAGGTCGCCGCGATCGCCGCCCAGAAGCCGAGGGAAAAGCCCAAGGAGCTGACCCTTGAGGAGCGCCGCGCCAAGGAACTGGCCGAATTCCGCGCCCAGACCCGCTTCCAGGTCACCCTGCTGACCGTCGGCGCGCTGCTGATGCTGCTGGTGGGCGTGCTCGCGCCGGCCTCTTTCATGGCGCATTTCGTCGTCTTCGTGCTGGCGGTCTTTGTCGGCTTCCAGGTGATCTGGAATGTCAGCCATTCGCTGCACACGCCGCTGATGGCGATCACCAATGCGATCTCGTCGATCATCATCGTCGGTGCGCTGCTGCAGATCGGCTCGGGCTCGGCCCTGGTGATGATCCTGGCGGCGCTGTCGGTGCTGATGGCCGGCGTCAATATCTTTGGCGGCTTCCTGGTCACGCGCCGGATGCTTGCCATGTTCCAGAAGTCGTAAGGAGGGGATGATGGAATACGGATTCACCACCGCTGCCTATGTGGTCGCCGCGATCCTGTTCATCCTGTCGCTGGGCGGGCTTTCGGGACAGGAAAGCGCCAAGCGCGCGGTCTGGTACGGCATCGTCGCCATGGCGCTGGCGGTCTTTGCCACGCTGATCGGGCCGGGCTATGGCAACTGGGGCATCACGCTGGTCATGCTGGCGATCGGCGGCGCGATCGGCTGGGTCATCGCCATGCGCGTCCAGATGACCGAGATGCCGCAGCTGGTCGCGGCCATGCACAGCCTCGTGGGCCTGGCCGCCGTGCTGATCGGCTTCAACGCCCAGTTCGAACTGGGCCGGGTGCTGCGCGCCCGCGCCGCCGATGCCGCGGCCGAGTTCCAGGGCTTTGCCGCCGTTCTGGCTGCAAAGACCCCGGCCGAAATCGCCGTGCTCAGGATCGAGGTGGCGCTTGGCATCTTTATCGGGGCGGTGACCTTTACCGGCTCGATCGTCGCTTTCGGCAAGCTGGCCGGCCGGATCGACGGCAAGCCCCACAAGCTGCCCGGCGGGCATATGCTGAACGCGGGCGCGGCGGCCCTGTCGCTGCTGGCGGTCATCCTTTACGCGACCGCCGGGGCGCCGGTCCTGTGGCTGCTGCTGATCACGCTGCTGGCCTTTTTCATCGGCTATCACCTGATCATGGGGATCGGCGGCGCCGACATGCCGGTGGTGGTCTCGATGCTGAACAGCTATTCGGGCTGGGCGGCTGCGGCCATCGGATTCACGCTGGGCAATGACCTGCTGATCGTGGTCGGCGCGCTGGTCGGCTCATCGGGTGCGATCCTGTCCTATATCATGTGCCGGGCGATGAACCGCAATTTCGTCAGCGTGATCCTGGGCGGCTTCGGCGGCGCGGCCGGCCCCGCGATGGAGATCGAGGGCGAGCAGGTCGCCATCGATGCCGACAGCGTGGCCGCAGCGCTGAACGATGCCGACGAGATCATCATCGTGCCGGGCTATGGCATGGCGGTGGCCCAGGCGCAGCAATCGGTCAGCGAACTGACCCGCAAGCTGCGCGCGCGCGGCAAGAACGTGCGTTTCGCGATCCATCCGGTCGCAGGCCGCCTGCCGGGGCACATGAACGTGCTGCTGGCCGAGGCCAAGGTGCCTTATGACATCGTGCTGGAGATGGATGAGATCAACGAGGATTTCCCCTCGACCGACGTCGCCATCGTCATCGGCTCGAACGATATCGTGAACCCGGCCGCGCAGGAGGATCCCAACAGCCCGATCGCCGGCATGCCGGTGCTGGAGGTCTGGAAGGCCAAGCAGGTCTTTGTCAGCAAGCGCGGGCAGGGGACCGGCTACTCCGGCATCGAGAACCCGCTGTTCTACAAGGAGAACACGCGCATGTTCTATGGCGATGCCAAGAAGTCGATCGACCAGCTGCTGCCGATGGTCGAATAAACCGGCACAGACAATCGAAAAACCGCGGGGCGGGCCAGAAATGGCCCGCCCTTATCATGTCGTGGTCTCTCAATACGCGTTCAGCATGGATTTGATGACATCGGCGGGCAGGGCCGGGTGCAGCGCCAGCATCCGCGTCCGTTTGCCCTTGCGCGGGATCAGCAGGGCGCAGCGCGTCGCCATGGCATGAGAGCGTCGTTCCGAACTGACGACGATTGCCCCGGCATACCAGCGTGAATGCGGACCGAAACGCAGAACGCTTTCTATGGAGCCGGGAACATAGCCCTCGGTCTCGGCCGAATCGATCAGCGAATCAGTTATGACGGGCGGCAGGTACATGAAACAGGTTACTTGGCACAGTGTTGATACTGGACGGAAATCTTAACCCCGGAATGCCCGCGAATCACATATACCCTTTTGAACAGGTCGGTATTTCAGTCAATGAAAACAAGGCCGGAACGCCCTGCAGATTCCGGCCGCATGGCGCCAGGGGGCTGGATCACGGCGTGATCAGGATGGGGGTGCCATCCTTGACCATGGCATAGATCTCTTCGATTTCGTCATCCGTGACGGCGATGCAGCCGGCGGTCCAGTCCTGTTCCTGCTTTGACAGCACCCGCCCCTCGGGGCCAAGGCCATGCACGAAGATGTCGCTGCCGGGGTTGCGCCCGACCGCGGCGGCGGCGGCGATGTCCTCGGGCTGGGGGTAGTCGATGCCGACCGACAGGTGGTACTGGCTGTTGGGATTGCGGCGGTCGATGATGAAATTGCCCTCCGGCGTCTTGCCGTCGCCCTCGAACTGCTTGTCGCCGACCGGCTCGTTGCCCAGCCCGATGCGATAGGCCTTGAGCACCGTCTCGCCGTTATAGAGCAACAGCTGCCGCGCGCCCTTGTTGACCACCACCTGCGTGACCTCGGGGCCGGAATAGGTCTTGAACTTGCTGTCACGGGGCGCGCATGCGGCCAGCCCCAGAATCAGCGCGATGGCGAAGCTCCGCCCCAGCCAGACAATCATCCGCAATGTCCCCCATGTTCCTGCTTTCCGGGCATTTTGCCCGTCCGGCGCATATTCGGCAATGCGGCGCCCGTTCACGAAAGCCTGAAGCAACGGCGGCGGCGTTGCAGAAATGCGCGACAGGCTGCGCCGCGCGGTTTTTCCGGTTGCCAGCACCGGGGCTTCTACGGAACATGCGCGCATGAACGATCAGGACGAACATCCGCAACGCTACAAGCTGGTCAACGAGCTGCACGCCCGGCCCTCGCCGCGGCTCAAGGCGCCCTGCACTGTGGTCTTTCTGGCCATCAAGCAGCGCGGCGATGCCGCCAGCCGGGATCGCGGCCGCGATCTTGCGCATCTGGCCGAGCTTTGCGCCCGCCACGGCGCGCCGCCCCCCGAGGCCAGCGCCGGCCATTATGCGTGCCAGCTGGGGCGCTATCAGCTGCGGTGGGAAAGCCATACCGAATTCGTGACCTATGCCGCCTCGGTCGCGGGGCTGCCGGCGCGTCCATTCGACCCTTCGGCGGGCGAGATCTTCGCCGATGACTGGCAGCGGCAGGCGCCGGGCAAGCGGATCGCCGCGCTGATGATCCATGTGGATATCCTGCCCGAGAACCCGGCCGATATCAGGCCACGCCTTTCGGAATGGTTCGCCGATGACAGCCTGGCCTCGGTCTGGGTGCTGCAGGAGGCGGCCGTGGTGGCGGGCGATTTCCGCATCGATCCGGCGGGCTGGATGCGCTTCGCGGTCTTTGTCAAGCCGGGCACCGATCCGGCCCGCATCGGCCGCATCGTCCAGCGCCTGCTGGAGCTTGAGACCTACCGCGTCATGTCGATGCTGGGGCTGGGCCGCGCCCGCGTGGTGGCCGATCAGCTGAACGCGCTGGAGCCGCGGCTGAACGATATCGTGCAGGGGATGAGCGACGAATCCCGCCCCGCCGAGGCCCTGCTGCACGAATTGCTGGCGGTTTCCGCGCAGCTGGAAAGCGCGGCCAGCGAGCATGCCTTTCGCTTTGGTGCCACCTCGGCCTATGAGGCGATCGTTCAGGACCGCGTCGCTGCCCTGCGCGAGACGCGGTTCATGGGCGGGCAGATGCTGACCGAATTCATGTCGCGGCGCTATCATCCGGCGATGCGCACTGCGAAATCCGCCGAAAGGCGGCTGCTGGCGGTTCTGGACCGCAGCGAGCGCGCCGGCGATCTGTTGCGGACCCGCGTCGATGTCTGGCGCGGCGCGCAGAATCAGGCGCTGATGCAGCGCATGGATCGCCGCGCCGACCTGCAGCTTCGCCTGCAGCACACGGTCGAGGGGCTTTCGGTGGTGGCGATCAGCTATTACGCGGTCGGGCTGGCCGGTTACGCGCTCTATCCGCTGGCCAAGGCGATGAATATCGACAAGGCTGTCCTGATCGCCGCGCTGACGCCGGTGGTGGTGGCCGGCGTCTGGCTGGCGATGCGCCGCATCAAGGCGCGGCTGCATGACGACCGGCATTGACCGCGCCGCCCCTGGCGCGGGATGGATAGGGAGGTAGGAAATTGAAGGCACTTGTTCTGTTCTTTGCCGTGCTCGCCGTTTCGGCGTGTAACGTGCCGCTGGTTCCGGGGGTGTGATGGCGGGTCAAATCACGATGTACGGGCTGGCCCATTGCTCGACCTGCCAAAAGGCGCAGGCCGCATTGGAGGCCGGCGGCTGGCAGGTCGAGTTTCGCGACGTCAAGGCCGATCCGCTCTCCGAGTCCGAGTGGCGCGGGATGATCGACGAATTCGGCGACAAGCTGGTCAATCGCGCCAGCCTGACATGGCGCGGCATGTCCGAGGCGGAACGCGGCGGCACGCCGTTGCAGATGCTGGTCGCGAAACCCTCGCTGATGAAACGCCCGGCGATCGTCGAGGGCGAACAGCGGCTGCTGGGCTGGACGGCCAATGTCAAACGCGCATTGGGCGTGCCGGCCTAGACGATATAACGGTCGCGCCGGTGGTTGATCGCGATCACCAGGTTCAGCACCAGCGCGCCCAGGAACGACCAGGCGACCAGTTGCCAGTCGCGTAGCAGAAGCGCCGTGGCAAAGATGCAGATGTCAAAGATCAGCTGCGTCCAGCCGGCGCGAAACCCTGTCGCGTCCTGCAGATGCAGCGCCAGAATGCCGATCCCGCCCAGCGATGAGCCGTGCCGGAACAATGCCAGCAAGGCCGAGCCGATCAGCCCGCCGATCAGCACCGCGCCGATGGCGGGATGCACGCGGCCGAATTCCAGCCCTTGCGGCAGCAACACGACCAGAACCGACATCAGCGCCACCGCGGCAAAGCTTTTCAGCATGAAGGCCAGCCCCAGCCGTTTATAGCCCAGCCAGTAAAAGGGCAGGTTGATGACAAAGAAGACCGGCGCGAACCCCCAGCCCGTCGCGTATGAGATCAGCAGCGCCAGCCCCGCCGTCTGTCCGGTGACGAAACCCAGATGGGTCAGCAGCAGGACGCCGGTCGCCGCCATGAAACTGCCATAGGCAATGCCCTGGGCGTCCTCGATCAGGCTGTGGCGTTTGGGCTGGGTCTGGGCGTCGGGCATGGTCACTCGCTTTCCAGACACTCATGCCCGCCCGGCGTCAGGACGGCAAGGGGGCGCGCGCGACGTCAGCGGGTGGCGGCGCTGCGGTCGCCGTCCTGCCCCTGTGCGGCCGCCATGTCGCTGATCGCATGGGTGAACGCGCCCCTTGGCGCGTCGCGCAGAACCGCGGCCGGGCCGCCTGCCGTCAGACTGTCCACGCTGCGGCGATAGCCGGCCTCGTCCAGCCTGCCCGAGTTGGAAAGGAGCGCGGCGATGCCCCGCAATTCCTCGATCCGGCGTTGCAACACGCCCTCATCCGGGTCCGGGCCCAGGATCAGCCGCGCCGTGCCCTCGGGGTCGCGGGCGGCCTCGCGCCAGCCGCGCATGCTGGCGCGCAGGAATCCGGCCAGCCGTTCCCGCATCTCCGGGTCGTCCAGGTTTTCCTGCAACGTATAGAGCCCGTCCTCAAGCACCTCCGCGCCCTGTATCGCGGGGTCCAGCGTGACGGTGCCCGGACCGGGTGGCGCAGCAAAGCTATGGCTGACGATACAGGCCACCTGCCTTTGGCGCAGCATATCGGCGGCATCGGGCCATTGCCGCAGGACCGAGACCCCGGCGGGGCTGTGATCGTCGACCAGTCCCAGCCGGTTCAGCCAGGCGGTCAGCGCCAGTTCCTGACCGTCGAAACGGCTGCCGATCGTCTTTCCGCGCAGATCGGCAGCGCCCTTGACGCCCGCCTCGTCGAGGCAGGTCAGGCGCAGGGCGGGTTGGGCAAGGGGCTGCGCGAAATTCACCAGGGGCAGGCCGTGTTCGCGTGCCAGAAGGGCGACGGGCAGGGTCCCGACCGCCAGATCCGCGCGGCCGCGCGCCAGCGCCTCGAACGGGGCGGTTTCCTCGGCGCGGCGCAGCGCGACCTCCAGCCCCTCCTCGGCGTAATAGCCGCGTGCCTCGGCCAGCGCATAGCCGGCGAAGCGGACGGGCGCGGGGCCGGTCAATTGCACGACCAGTCCGGCGGCCTGCGCCGAATATGCGCAAACCGCCAGCAGCGCGGCTGAGATCAGGGTTTTCATCATGATGCCCTCGGCCCGGCGGGTTTTCGGCCATGGTTAGCCGGCAGGGTGCCGGGTCGCAAGAAACGTCCCCGCACGAAAGCGCGATCAGCCGCGCGAATAGACATCCTCATAGCGCACGATATCGTCTTCGCCCAGATAGACGCCGGTCTGGACCTCGATCAGCACCATCGGCACCTTGCCGGGGTTTTCCATCCGGTGAACGGCGCCCAGCGGCACATAGATCGACTGGTTTTCGGTCACCAGGGTGACGGTTTCGTCGACTGTCACGCGGGCCGTGCCACTGACCACGATCCAGTGTTCGGATCGGTGGAAATGCGATTGCAGCGACAGCGCCGCGCCGGGATTGACGACGATGCGCTTGACCTGGAACCGCTCGGCCAGCGCCAGCGTCTCGAACCAGCCCCAGGGGCGATGGTCGCGCAGGAAGACCTCGGCCTGGCGCGCGCCCTTTTCCTTGAGCGCGCTGACCGCCTGACGAACATCCTGCGCCCGGTCCATGCCGGCGACCAGCACCGCGTCACTGGTCGAAATCACCATCACGTCCTTCAGCCCGATGCCGACAACCTCGATCCCCTCATCCTGCGAGCGCAGCAGAACATTGTCGCAATCTATGGCGGTCGAGCGCGCATCGGCGACCGCGCCGCGTTCGGCGGGCGCGCCGTCCTGCATTTCGCGCCAGACTGCGTCCCAGCCGCCCAGATCGGACCAGTGCCCGGAAAAACGCACGACCGAAAGATTGTCGGCCTTTTCCAGAACCGCATAATCGACCGACAGATCGGGCAGGCGGTCCCATGGCTCGGGGGCAAGGCGCAGGAAACCCAGATCGGTGCGCGCCTCGGTCAGCGCGGCCTGAACGGGCGCCATGTAGTCCGGGGCGTGGCGGCGGAACGCCTCGATCATGGTCCGGGCCGCGAAGAGGAAAATCCCGGCATTCCACAGGAAACTGCCCTGGGCGATCATTCTTGCCGCATTTTCGGCATCGGGCTTTTCGACAAAGCGTTTCAGCACCAGCGGCCCCTGACCGGCGCCCTCGGCCTCCATATAGCCATAGCCGGTTTCGGGGCGGGTGGGAGTGATGCCGAAGGTCACGATGCGCCCCGCCTGCGCCGCCGGCAGACCCAGATCGACGGCCCGGCCAAAGGCCTCGGCATCGGGGATGACGTGATCCGAAGGCGCGACCAGCAGCACGGAATCGGGGTCGCGCTCGCTGGCAAAAAGGGCCGCGGCAAGGATCGCGGGCGCGGTGTTGCGGCCGGCGGGCTCGATCACGATGGCGGCCGGATCGGTGCCGATCTGGTCCAGCTGCTCGGCCACGATAAAGCGGAAATCGGCATTGGTCATGACCAGAGGGGCGCCGTAGCGCGGCCCCGACAGCCGGCGGGTCGAGGCCTGGAACAGGCTTTCCTCGCCCACCAGCGGGGCGAATTGCTTGGGAAAGCTCTTGCGGGAGACGGGCCAGAGCCGGGTGCCAGAACCGCCGGCCAGAAGAACAGGGGTAATCGCCATAGCTTCACTCCGATCGGCACGCGGCCGCTTGATTTCGTGCCAATTATTCCCTGCATGGCCTTCACGCGCAAGTTGCGTGGGCGGGCGGCGGGATTAAGCCGCGATAGCATGACGGTGCGCGTCCGGCAAACACGGGTCCGCCGCGCGTTTTTCAATAACCCCGCTCGCGGTCCACCAGATAGAGCAACGGCTCGTCCCGCATCGCGCGGCGCAGGTTCTCGGCGGCGATGGCGGCGGCGGTTTCGGGTCGCGTCGCGGCCGCGATATGGGGGGTGACGGTCACGCGCGGATGCGCCCAGAAGGGATGCTCCGCCGGCAAAGGCTCATGGCGGAACACGTCCAGCACCGCATGGCCGGGACGATCCCGCTCCAGCGCGGCGAGCAATGCGTCATCGTCGATCAGGCTGCCGCGCCCGGCATTGATCAGGGTTGCGCCCTTGGGCAGCAGCGCCAGGCGTTCCGCATCCAGCAGGTTGCGGGTCTGCGGCGTGTCCGGCAGCAGGCAGATCAGGATTTCCGCGCGGCCGAGCGCCTGGTTGAGCGCGGCGCCCGGCAGCACCTCGACCCCCGGCACCGGGCGGCCGGATTGCGACCAGCCGGTCACGCGAAAGCCCAGGGCGGTCAGCGCCCCGGCGCAGGCCCGGCCCAGTTCGCCCATGCCCAGGATGGTGACCGGACGCTGTTCGGCCAGCGGCGGGACGATCTCGTGCCGCCACTGGCCGTCCTGGGCAAAGCTGTCCATGCGCAGATGCGCCCGCATCGCCCAGCCCGCGCAATATTCGGCCATGCCGCGCGCCAGACCGGGATCGACCATCCGGCAAAGCGGCTGGGTCAGGGTCGGGTTGGTCACGATCTGCTCGACCCCGGCCCAGAGGCTTTGCACGATCCGCGCGCGGGAAAAGGGCGTGAAATCCAGCACCTCGCCATTCTCGGGAAAGCCCGGGGCGTAAATCAGCGCGTCGAAACTGGCGGGGTCGCCCTCGCGGTGCAGATCCATCTCGGGGCAGGCGCGGCGCAGGGCGGGGGCCCAGCTGTCCCACAGCGCGGCGCGGGCGGCGAAAAGCACCTTCATCCGCGCGGCCTGTGGACATGGGCCGACTGCACGATGCCAAAGGCCATGAGCAGGATCATCAGCGAGGTGCCGCCATAGCTGACCAGCGGCAGGGGCGAGCCCTTGGCCGGCAGCATGCCCATCACCGTCGCCATGTTGATCGAGAAATACAGGAAAAACGTGCCGGCGATGCCGATGGTCATCAGGCTGGCAAAGCGATCCCGGTTGGTCAGCGCCGAATGCAGGCAGAAGCCCAGGATCAGCACGTATAGAACCAGCAGCGAGCCGGCGCCGACAAAGCCGAATTCCTCGGCCAGCGAGGTAAAGATGAAATCCGTGTGCTTCTCGGGCAGGAAGTTCAGCCGCGACTGCGTGCCCTGCATGAAGCCGCGGCCCGACCAGCCGCCCGAGCCCAGGGCGATCTGCGCCTGCGCGATGTTGTAGCCCGCGCCCAGAGGGTCTAGGCCGGGATCAAGGAAGGTATCGATGCGGCGGAACTGGTAGTCGCGCAGCAGCTGCCAACTGGTGCCCCGGCTCTTCATCACGGCGGTGACGCCGGCGACGGCGATGGCGATGACGCCGGCGAAATACCACAGGCTGACGCCGGCGACGAACATCACGATGCCGCCCCCCGCGATCAGCATGATCGAGGTGCCCAGATCGGGCTGCATCACCACCAGCGCCGTGGGCAACAGGATCAGCACGACAGGGATCAGCACCCAGAGCGGGCGCGAGACCTTTTCGACCGGCAGCCAGTCGTAATAGGCCGCCAGCGTCATCACGAAGGCGACCTTGGTCAGCTCGGACGGCTGAATGCGGATCGGCCCGACCACCAGCCAGCGCTGCGCGCCCATGCCGACATCGCCGATCAGATCGACCAGCACCAGCAAGAGCACGCAGATCGCATAGGCGGCCACCGAGATCGAGCGCCAGAACCAGATCGGCACAAAGGCCAGCGCGATCATCAGCACCACGCCGACCGCGAAACGCTTCATCTGCGGCGCGGCCCATTGCTCGATATTGCCGCCCGAGACGGAATAGAGCATCAGAAAGCCGATGCAGCTGACCGCGGTGATCAGAAACACGAGCGGCCAGTTCAGGTGAAAAATCTTGCGCCAGCCGGTCGGAACCTGTGCGACCTGATAGTCGAGATAGTTCATGTCAGGCCTTGGCCCTTTCGGTTTTCGGCGCGGCGCTTGGCATCAGGTCCATGCGCGACCACATCTCCTGGACCTTGGCGCGTTCGCCGTCGGGATAGGCCGAAAGCGGCGGCAACCCGCCGGCCAGCGCAAACAGCATGATGTCCCGCGCGATCGGCGCCGCCACGGCCGATCCGCCGCCGCCATGTTCGACCACCACCGAGACCGCATAGCGCGGCGCATCGAAGGGCGCGAAACAGACGAAGAGCGCATGGTCGCGGCGGTTCCAGGGCAGCTGTTCGTTCTTGATGACGCCGCGGGCGCGTTCGGCCGCGGTGATGTTGCGCACCTGGCTGGTGCCGGTCTTGCCGGCCAGGCGCCATTCCGGTGCGGTGATGCGCATGCGGCGCGCGGTGCCGCGACTGCTGTTCATCACCGCATCCATACCCATGCGGGCGGCGCGAAGGTTCAGCGGATTCAGCCCCAGGTCCGGGAAATCCGGCTCGGGCTCCTGGATGCCGTCAATGGCGCGGACCAGCCGCGGCGCGACCGCGCGGCCGGTCGCGACGCGCGCCGCCATCACCGCCAGTTGCAGGGGCGAGGCCAGCACATAGCCCTGACCGATCGAGGCATTGATCGAATCGCCGATCTGCCATTCCTGCTGATAGCGCGCCATCTTCCAGGCACGATCCGGCGCGATGCCCTCGGTGATCGCGGACATGGGCAGGTCATGGTGGACACCGATCCCCATCCTGCGCGCCATCGCCGCGATCCGGTCGATGCCGACGCGCTGCGCCAGCTCGTAATAGTAGATGTCACAGGATTCCGCGAGGCTCTTAATGACATCGACGGTGCCATGGCCGCCCCGGCTCCAGCAGTGAAAGCGGCGTCCGGCGACGGTGATGTATCCCGGGCAGAAAAACCGCGTGCCGGTATTGATCACACCCGATTCCAGCCCGGCCAGCAGGGCGACCATCTTGAAGGTCGAGCCGGGGGGATAGGCGCCCTGCACGGTCTTGTCGGCCAGCGGCCGGTGGTCATGCTCCATCAGCGCGCGGTAATCGGGGCCGCTGATGCCGCGCACGAACTTGTTGGGGTCGAAGACCGGCGAGGACGAGATCGCCGCGATATCGCCATTGGTCACGTCGATCACCACGGCGGCGGCGCTTTCCTCGCCCAGGCGCTGCGCGACGAAGTTCTGCAGGCCGGCATCCAGGGTCGTCTGTACCGTCGCGCCCTGCTGCCCCTCCTGCCGGGACAGTTCGCGCATTTCGCGGCCGGCGCTGTTGACCTCGACCCGCCGCGCGCCGGCCTTGCCGCGCAGCACCTGCTCGAGCTTGGCCTCCATGCCGACCTTGCCCAGCTGGAACTCGGGCAGCATCAGCACCGGATCGGGGTTGTCGATCTTGGACAGGTCGTAATCCGAAACCGGCCCGACATAGCCCAGCACATGGGCGAAATCCCCGCGACGCGGATAGCTGCGCGACAGGCCGGATTCGGGCGTCACGCCGGGCAGGGCGGGCGCGTTCAGCGCGATCGAGGAAAATTCGGGCCAGCTCAGCCGGTCGGTGACCATGACCGGGGTGACGGCGCTGCGCCGGCGGATCTCGGCCAGTATCTCGGCGGCCTGACGATCCGACATGGGAATGATGCGCCGCAGCCGGGCAATCACCGCCGAGACATCGCCCGCCTCTTCGCGGGTCAGCGTGACGCGGTAATTCTGTTCGTTGCCGGCGATGATCATGCCGTTGCGGTCAAGGATCAGCCCGCGCGCCGGCGGCAGCAGGCGGATCTTGATCGAGTTGCCGTCCGACAGCAGCCGGTATTCATCGGCATGTTCGATCTGCATCGAACGCAGCTTGAGGCCAAGCACGGTCACCACCGCCGCCTGAATCGTGGCCAGCATCAGCCCGCGCCGCGTGATCACGCGGCTGCTTTCGACGATTTCCCTTTGCGATTTGCGCATCTCTCAGCGAAGCCTCGTGTCGGTCTCGACGCGGTTGCGGGGCAGGTTCAACAGCCAGCCGGCAAGGCCGGAAATCACCGGATAGGCCGCGATCGTCGCGATATATTGCAAGATTACCTGCCCAAGCGACGGCACCGGCAGGAAAAACAGCACCTGGACAAAGCGGTTCGCGGCCATCAGCATCGCGATCAGGATCGCCACGCGCAGCCATTCAACCATGAAAGGCAACTCGCGCCAAGCGGCTTCACGTTTACGTGCGGCCTCGGAGCCAAGCACCATGAGTGCGGCCCAGAGCCCGACCGGCCGCATCAGAAGAAGATCCTCGACCAGGAAGGCAAGGCCGATCGCCAGGACAGGAAGCTGCCTGGGCCGGCGCAGGACCCAGATGAGCGTCAGGCACAGGGCGAGGTCCGGCCCCGGCCAGACCACGCGCCCGGGCATCAGGGGCACCAGCCGCCAGAACAGGATCGCCAGGAACAGCGCCAGGAACAGCGCCGTGCCAAGACTGCGCTGCCGGCGCACCTGCTCAATCATCCGGGCTCTCCGCCTCGGACAGCGCGGTCTGGTCATTCGCGCCGATGCCGCCCGGGGGCATCGGCGGGCCGATGAAGTCGAATGCCGGCGGCGGGATCAGCAGCCCCGTATCGGGCAGCTGCTCGGCCGGGTGGCTGCGCAGAACGCGCAGGAATTCCAGCCGCCCGTAATCCGCCGCCAGCCTGACCCGCAGGCGCCCGTCGCTGGCCAGCGCCACCTGACCGACCAGCAGGCCGGGCGGAAACAGCCCGCCATCGCCGGAACTGACGACGCGGTCGCCGGGCCGGATGTTTTCCGGGCTTTCGACGAAATCCAGCGCGGGCAGGGCGGTGTTGTCGCCGCTCAGCAACGCATGCTGACCCGAGGGCTGTATGGTCACCGGAATCCGGCTGGTCGGGTCGGTCAGCAGCAGCACCCGGCTGGTGCTCTGCCCGACGCCCGAGATGCGGCCCACCAGGCCCAGCCCGTCCATTGTCGCCCAGCCATCGACGATGCCGTCGCGCGCGCCGACATTCAGCAGCACCGACTGGCGGAATGCCGTGCCGCTGTCGGTCAGCACCACGCCCGAGACCGAGGTCAGCGCCGGATCGATGCGAACATTGTTCTGCGCCAGCAGCTTGGCGTTTTCCTGTTCCAGCTGCACCGCGGCCTCTTTCCAGGCCGACATCTTCTGCAGCTCGCGCCGCAATTCCTGGTTCTGTTCGTAGAGACGGGCATAGGACTGGAAGCCCGCGACCATATGCGACAGCTTGGTGACCGGCACCATGGCCCATTCGAAACTGGGCACGAAACGGTCGATGAACCGCGCGCGCATGCGTTCGGCGCGCGGGCTGTCGATCTGCCAGAACAGGAACAGCGCCAGCAGCATCAGCACCAGCAGCGAAACGAGGATGCGGCGAACCGGAGCCGCGTAATCTGGGCCCTTGCGCGCCATCTTGCCGCGATCAGCTGTCGTAATCGATCACGTGGCGCAGCTGTTTTTCGAACTCCAGCGCCTTGCCGGTGCCCAGGGCGACACAGCTCATCGGCTGGTCGGCCAGGCTGATCGACAGGCCGGTCTGCTCGCGCAGCGCCAGATCCAGCTCGCCCAGCATGGCGCCGCCGCCGGTCAGCATCACGCCCCGGTCGACGATATCGGCGGCCAGATCGGGCGGCGTGGCCTCCAGCGCGACCATCACCGCCTCGCAGATCTGCTGCACCGGCTCGGCCAGCGCCTCGGCGACCATGGCCTGAGTGATCTCCATTTCCTTGGGGATGCCGTTCAGCAGGTCGCGACCGCGCACCATGATCGTCGCGCCGCGGCCGTCATCGGGCATCCGCGCGGTCCCGATCTGGGTCTTGACCCGCTCGGCGGTGGATTCGCCGATCAGCAGGTTGTGATTGCGCCGCAGATAGTTGATCAGCGCATCATCCATCCTGTCGCCGCCGATCCGGACCGAGCGCGCATAGACCACGTCGCCCAGCGACAGCACCGCGACTTCGGTCGTCCCGCCGCCGATATCGACCACCATGGAGCCGGTCGGCTCGGTGATCGGCATGCCGGCGCCGATGGCCGCGGCGATGGGTTCCGCGATCAGCCCCGCCTTGCGCGCGCCGGCCGACAGGACGGATTGGCGGATGGCGCGTTTCTCGACCGGGGTGGCGCCATGGGGTACGCAGACGATGATCTTGGGCTTGGAGAATGTCGTGCGCCTGAACACTTTCTTGATGAAATGCTTGATCATTTCCTCGGCGCTGTCGAAGTCGGCGATGACCCCCTCGCGCATCGGGCGGATCGCCTCGATCGAGCCGGGGGTGCGGCCCAGCATCAGCTTCGCGTCCTCGCCCACCGCCAGAACCTGCTTCTTGCCGTCCTTGACGTGATAGGCCACGACCGAGGGCTCGTTCAGGATGATGCCTTTGCCCTTGACATAAACCAGCGTGTTCGCGGTGCCCAGATCGATCGCGATATCGGTGGAAAACAATCCGCCAAAGGCCATGTGATTATCCCTTCTGCTGTCCCTGCCTCGACGGCGCCTGCGCCGTCCTTTGCGAACGGCCAATCCCCATTGCCCGGTGAGTCGCCCCGCCGGAGGTTGGCGACATATAGGCCGTGCCATGGCCGGGGAAAACCCGAAACTTGCCCCCGCCGGCGCCGCGTCGCGCAAAGTGATGACCGCTCATGCTTGACCCCATAGCAGCACATACCTAACAGTCCGTTAAGGATGCCGGATTTCAGAAGGGAACAACTCTTGCGCGACGATATCGTGGGCATCTGCCGGTTCTCGTTCCTGGGAAAATGCGACTGGGTCGAGACGCGCAAGGAAGGCGGCGGCGCACCGGAGGTCATCGCCGGACGCATCCCGAAGCTCTATGCCGACGAGCGGCTGACGCGCCGTTTCACCGCCTTCGAGACCCTGTGCCTGCCCTCGATCAAGGCCCAGACGGATGCGGATTTCCGCTTCTGGTTTCTGACCTCGCCGGAAATGCCGAAACCATGGCTGGAACGGCTGCGGGATCTTTGCGCCGACGTGCCGCAGATCCGGATCATCGTCTCGGGTGAGCGGACGCCGATGGACGCGCTGAGATCGCATCTGCTCGAGGCGGCCGATCAGGCGGGACGGCCGGTCATCCAGTTCCGGGTCGATGATGACGACGCCTTCAGCCGCCACCATGTGGACCGCATCCGCAGCACGGCGCAGCGCTTTACCGATCTGCCCGGCTTCGGTTTCAGCTCTCCCAACGGGTTGGTTTTCGGCAGTTACGACGGCGAGCCGGTCAAGTTTCACCACACGCACCAGGCCTTTGTCGGCGCCGGGGCGGCCGTGCGGATGCGGATGCCGGGGCGCTGCATCTATGCCTATAATCATTTCCAGCTGCCCAGGAATTTTCCGTCATTCACCGATCCTGACGGGCTGGGCTATGTGCAGTTACGCTGGGACGAGGGCGACTCGGCCGAGAAACGCACCTGGCGCTGGCCACGCTGGTTCCATGAGATCGACGGCGAGGCGTTTCAGGAACTGCTGGAGGACGATTTTCCCTTTCTGCAAGGGGTTGACCTGGAATTTGCCCAGAAGAAACAGCTTGCCTGAATGACCGCTCCGGCGACGCGAAGGCGCTGCCATGCGACCGAAGACGGCACATCCGTAACGTCGAGAACGCTTGGCTGTCCCCCGAGTGACGCCGCGCGGGGCAGGCAGTGCCCCGCAGGGCGAGCGGGGAGAACTGCCCCGATCGCCGCTCGGGCGGCATGGCGCGGGAAGGCCCGCGCCTAAGCCGGTTGGTTGCGCGATTCAATGCGAATACATGCTGACCTGTTTCTTGTCGGCCCCTTCACCGACCATTTCGCGCCTGACCTTCAGCCGGTTCAGGGCGCCGACATAGGCCTTGACGCTGGCCAGGATGGTGTCGGTATCGGCCGCCTGGCCAGTGGCGATGCGGCCCTCCTCCTCCATCCGGACGCTGACGGTGGCCTGGGCGTCGGTTCCCTCGGTCACGGCATGGACCTGATACAGCTGCAACCGCGCCTGATGCGGCCAGATCGCCTTGACAGCGTTGAAGCAGGCGTCGACCGGCCCGTCGCCGGTCGCATGGACGGTCTTTTCCTCATCGCCGACGATCATGGTCAGATCTGCCGATTGCCCGTCGCTGCCGCAGACCACGCGCAGATGCTTGACCTGCAGGTAATCGTCTTCGGTATTGGCCGTGCTGTCCTGCATCAGCGCGACCAGATCGTCGTCATAGATTTCCTTCTTGCGATCGGCCAGCGCCTTGAAGCGGACAAAGACATCTTTCAACTGGTTATCGCCCAGGTCATAACCCAGGTCGCGCAGCTTCGAGCGCAGCGCGGCCCGGCCCGAATGCTTGCCCATGACGATATTGGCTTCATTGAGACCGATATCGGCGGGGCGCATGATCTCGAATGTCTCGACATTCTTCAGCACCCCGTCCTGATGAATGCCGGATTCATGCAGGAACGCGTTCTTGCCGACGATCGCCTTGTTGAACTGCACCGGAAAGCCCGAGACCTGCGCCACGCGCCGCGACAGGCCCATGATCTTGGTGGTGTCTATGCCGGTGGAATAGGGCATGATGTCGTTGCGCACGCGCATGGCCATCACCACCTCTTCCAGCGCGGTATTGCCGGCACGCTCGCCCAGGCCGTTGATCGTGCATTCGATCTGGCGCGCGCCGGCCTCGACCGCGGCCAGCGAGTTCGCCGTCGCCATGCCCAGATCGTTGTGGCAATGGGTGGCAAAGACGACCTCATCGGCGCCCGGCACGCGTTCCAGCAGCATGCGGATCAGATCGGCGCTTTCGCGCGGCGCGGTATAGCCGACGGTGTCCGGGATATTGATGGTGTTGGCGCCGCATCTGATCGCGATTTCGACCACGCGACACAGATAATCATGCTCGGTCCGGGTGGCATCCATCGGCGACCACTGCACATTGTCGCACAGGTTGCGGGCATGGGTCACCGTCTGCTCGATCCGCTCGGCCATCTGGTCCATGTCCAGACCGGGGATCGCGCGGTGCAGGGGCGAGGTGCCGATGAAGGTGTGGATGCGCGGGCGTTTCGCGTGCCTCACCGCTTCCCAGCAGCGGTCGATATCGGGCAGTTGTGCGCGCGCCAGCCCGCAGATCACGCTGTTTCGCGCCTGTCTGGCGATCTCGCTCACGGCGGCGAAATCGCCCTCCGAGGCGATGGGGAAACCCGCCTCGATGATGTCCACGCCCATCTCGTCCAGCATCTGGGCGATTTCCAGCTTTTCGGCATGGGTCATGGTGGCGCCCGGCGACTGCTCGCCGTCGCGCAATGTGGTGTCGAATATGAATACGCGGTTCTTGTCGGTCATATCGGGGTCTTTCTTACGCTGAATTCGTTGCTGATCCGTAAAGCCGGGCACGAACCTGGCTGAGCGGCGGCCCGGAAGACCCGCTCAGCGCAGCGTAAGAAGCAGCAGACCGCGGAGGCTCACGGCAAAGCGCGCGCTTATTCGCGCGTTCCTGGCAGTGGCGATGTGTCGCATCCGAGTCATGGCCCGGACTATAGAACCGCCTCAGGCGACTTGCAAAGACCGAAACCGCCGCGGCCGCACAATTTATCTGCCGGTCGTCAGGACAGGCGCGCCGGGCGCCCGCCCGCGCCTTTTCTTCTTCATGCAAATATCCATGCCGGCAGCGCCGCCCGGACGGCGGCTCAAAGCGCGCGCCAGCCGATATCGCGGCGATGGAACCCTTGCGGCCAGTCGATCGCATCGGCCAGCGCATAGGCGCGCGCATGTGCCTCGGCCAGGGTCGCACCGCGCCCGGTCGCGGCAAGCACCCGCCCGCCCGAGGCCACGATCGCCCCGTCATGCCATGCAGTGCCGGCATGAAAGACCATATGCGCGGAATCCTCGGGCAGCGTATCCAGGCCCAGGATCCGGCTGCCCTTGTCATAGCCGCCCGGATAGCCCCTGGCAGCCATGACCACGGTCAGGGCATGATCATCGGCCCAGGTCACGGCGCATTCCGACAGCCGGCCCTCGGCACAGGCCAGGATCAGATCCAGCGCCTGTGCCCCAAGACGCATCATCAGCACCTGGCATTCGGGATCGCCGAAGCGCACATTGTATTCGACCAGCCGCGCCGTGCCGTTCTCGATCATCAGCCCGGCATAAAGCACGCCCTGAAACGGCATCCCGCGCCGGGCCATCTCGGCCACGGTCGGACGAATGATCCGCGCCATCACCTGGTCCTGAATGGCCTGCGTCAGCACCGGCGCCGGGGAATAGGCCCCCATGCCGCCGGTATTGGGGCCGCTGTCGCCCTCGCCGACGCGCTTGTGGTCCTGCGCCGTGCCAATGGGCAGGCAATCCACGCCGTCGCAAAGAACGAAGAAGCTGGCCTCTTCGCCGCTCATGAATTCCTCGATCACCACCTCGGCCCCGGCCGCGCCGAAGGCGCCGCCAAAGGCCTCCTCCAGCGCGGCGACCGCCTCGGCCTCGGTCATCGCGACGGTCACGCCCTTGCCGGCGGCCAGGCCATCGGCCTTGATGACGATGGGCGCGCCTTTCGCGGCGACATGGGCGCGGGCCGGCGCCAGCGCGTCAAAGCGCGCCCAGGCGGCGGTCGGGGCGCCGCAGGCATCGCAGATCTCCTTGGTGAAGGCTTTCGAGGCCTCCAGCCGCGCCGCCATCTTCGAGGGGCCAAAGACCAGGATCCCGGCGCCGCGCAGATCGTCGGCAACCCCGGCCGCCAGCGGCGCCTCGGGGCCGATCACCACCAGATCGATGGCGTTCTCCTCGCAAAAGCCGATCACCGCGGGTCCCGACAGGATGTCGAGCGCCGCCACCCGCGCCAGCGCCTCGATCCCGGCATTTCCCGGCGCCACGAACAGCCGGTCGCATTTCGGGTTCTGCCGGATCGCCCAGGCCAGCGCATGTTCGCGCCCGCCGCCGCCGAGGATCAGGATATTCATGCGCAGGTCCCTTCTGTCCGACTGTCCGCGCCTTCTAGGAACTGCCCGGGCGCGGATCAATCCCCTTGATCCCGCGCGCGCCGCGCGCCACAACCACGGTATGGAGCTTTTCGAGAATACGCCCGCCGGCAACGCCCATGAATTCACCGTCTCCGAGCTTTCCGGCGCGGTCAAACGCGTGATCGAGGGCGAATTCGGCCGCGTTCGCGTCCGTGGCGAGATTGGCCGCGTCTCGCGCCCCTCCTCGGGACATCTCTATTTCGATCTCAAGGATGACCGCGCGGTGATCGCGGCCGTCAGCTGGAAGGGCCAGGCCGCGCGCCTCTCGACCCGCCCCGAGGAGGGGATCGAGGTGATCGCCACCGGCCGCATGACCACCTTTCCCGGCCAGTCGAAATACCAGCTGATCGTCGACGAGATCGAACCCGCCGGCGCCGGCGCGCTGATGATGATGCTGGAAAAGCGCCGCAAGCAACTCGCGGCCGAGGGGCTGTTCGACGATGCCCGCAAGCGCCCGTTGCCCTGGCTGCCACGGGTGATCGGGGTGGTGACCTCGCCCTCGGGCGCGGTCATTCGCGACATCCTGCACCGGCTGCGCGACCGCTTTCCGACCCGCGTGCTGATCTGGCCCGTGGCCGTGCAGGGCGAGGCCTGCGCCCCCCAGGTCAGCGCCGCGATCCGCGGCTTCAACGCGCTCTCCGCCGAAGGTCCGATCCCGCGTCCCGACCTGATCATCGTGGCGCGCGGCGGCGGCAGCCTCGAGGACCTCTGGGGCTTCAACGAGGAATCCGTGGTCCGCGCGGCGGCCGCCAGCGAGATTCCCCTGATCTCGGCGGTGGGGCATGAAACCGACACGACGCTGATCGATTTCGCCTCGGATCGTCGCGCGCCCACGCCCACGGCGGCGGCGGAAATCGCGGTGCCGGTGCGGGCCGAACTCGCCCTGCGCCTGTCGGATCTGGGCACGCGCATGATCCGCGCCGGCCAATCGCAGCAGCAGCGCCGCCGCCAGCGCCTGACCGATCTGGGTCGCGCGCTCGGCCGGCCGCAGGCGCTGACCGGCCCGGCCCGGCAGCGCTTCGACCTTTTTGCCGAACGGCTCGAGCCGGCGCTGAAAGGCTTTGTCCGCGCGCGTCGCGACCGGCTGAACGCGCTGCCGCTCTCGCTTGCCGCCCTGCGCGGCAATCTGCGCAACCGCCGCGAACGCCTGCGCGATCAGCACCGGCGCCTGCCGCTGGGCCTGACCCGCCAGCAGGCGCGCCAGGCGGAACGCCTGGCCGAACTCTCCGGCCGCCTGACCCGCGCCCGCGCCCGCACCCTGTCCGAGGCCCGCCGCAACATCGCCCGCGACCGCGACCGGATCGCGGGTCTGGCGCAACGCATGATCCTTGCCGGCCGGCGCCTGCTGCCATCGCGCCGCGACGCGCTGGAGCGCCTCGACCGCCTCCGCCAGACGCTGGGCTATACGGAAACGCTGAAACGCGGCTATGCGGTGGTGCATGGCCCCGAAGGGCTCATCACCCGCAGCGACGAGGCCGCCCGCACGCCGCGTTTCGAAATAGAATTCCAGGATGGCCGCATGGCGGCACGCCCCGACGCGCCGCCTTCCAGAACCGCGCGCAGGTCGGATCCCGACAAGAGCCAGAAGACGCTTTTCTGAGCTTCTTCTTCAGACAAATATCCCGGGGTCCGGGGCAGAGCCCCGGTTATCAGCGCGCCAAGGCGCGCGGCCGCAGCATCAGCCACAGCAGCGCCGCCCCGGCCAGCACCAGAAAGGGCAGCATCGCCAGGTTGACCGCGTTCCAGCCCGCCTGGGTCGATCCGCCCATGCAGTTCATCAACCCGCCCGAGGACAGCGATGCCAGAAACACGCCGGTAAAGACCACCGCGTCGTTCAGCCCCTGCACCGTTTCGCGCTCTTCCGGGCGATGGGCGCGGGTCAGCATGGCGGTGGCGCCGATAAAGCCGAAATTCCAGCCCAGACCCAGCAGGATCAGGGCGGCATAGAACTGCCCCAGTTCGACGCCGGACAGCGCCACGGCACCGGCAGCCGCCAGAATCGCCAGCCCCAGCATGACGATGCGCCCCGAGCCGAACCGGGCAATCAGGTTGCCGGTGAAAAAGGACGGCGCGAACATGGCCAGCACGTGGAAGGACACGATATTCGCTGCGTCCGAGGTCTGAAAGCCGCAGCCGACCACGGCCAGCGGCGCCGAGGTCATCACAAGATTCATCAGCGCATAGGATACCATGCCGCAGATCATCGCGACGGCGATCTCGGGCACCCGGATCAGTTCGGCCAGACTGCGGCCCTGCGGCGCGCCGCCGGTGGGGGCCTGCGGCCGCGGCACATCCAGAAAGGCGAACAGCACCGGCCCCAGCAGGTTCAGCCCGATGATCGCGCCATAGGTCGCGATAAAGGGCACTGCGGTCAGCTCGGCGGTCATCCGCACCAGAAACGGCCCGGTCAGCGCCGCCGCCAGTCCCCCTGCCATCACCCAGGAAATCGCGCGCGCCTCGAATTCCGGCGGCGCGCAATCGGTCGCGGCAAAGCGATAGAAGCCCTGCGCGGCCATGTAGATGCCGGTCAGCAGCCCGCTCAGCATGAACAGCCAGAAATTGCCCGCCATCAAGCCATAGGCGGCCAGCGCCGCCCCCAGGGCCCCGGCGCCGCAGGCCAGCAGGAACCCCGCGCGGCGGCCGTGACGGCGCATGAACCCCGCCAGCGGCCGCGCCGACAGGGCCGAGCCCAGGATGATCATGGACAGCGGCAGCGTCGCGATGCAGGGATTGGGGCTGAGCATCTGCCCGGCCAGCCCGCCGACAATGAAGATCATCGACATCTGCGCGCCCAACAGCGCCTGGGCGAACAGCAGGACGATGACATTGCGCCGCGCGCGGCGCATCTGATCGGCGGATTCCATCGGAAAGCCTATTTCAGGGCGCGCGCCTCGCGCGCGCGGGCCTCGATCGCGGACCAGTTGCCGGCCGCGACATCGGCATCGGGCGAGATCCAGCTGCCGCCGACACAGATCACATTGGGCAGCGACAGGTAATCGGGTGCGTTGGCCGGGGTCACGCCGCCCGTCGGGCAGAAGCTGACCTGGGGCAGGGGGCCGGCCAGCGATTTCAGCGATTTCGCGCCGCCGGCGGCCTCGGCCGGAAAGAATTTCAGCATGGAATAGCCCCATTCCATCGCCCGCATCACCTCGGAGGCGGTCACCGCGCCGGGCAGCAGCGGCAGCTCGGCTTCTTCGCAGGCGCGCACGAGCCGTTCGGTCGCGCCGGGCGAGACGGCGAAACTGGCGCCCGCATCCCTGGCGCGTTTCACGTCCTCGGGCGTCAGCACGGTGCCGGCGCCGACATGGCCGCCGGGGACCCGGGCCATCTCGCGGATGACATCCAGCGCGGCCGGGGTGCGCAGCGTGACTTCCAGCACCGGCAGGCCGCCGGCGACCAGCGCGGTGGCCAGCCCCTCGGCCTTGGCGGCATCGGCCACGACCAGCACCGGGATCACCGGGGCAAGCTGGCACAGCGCGCGGGATTTCTGGGACTGGATCTCGGGGGTCATGGCAGCACCTGATGCAGAAGGGTTACGGGCGCCGACGCCCGGTTTCGTCGCGCAGATTGCGTTTTTTGGGGCGCTAACGCAACCCGGATGACCGTCGCTCAGCCGCCAAAGACGCCCCGGCCCGACGAGCGCGAGGTGGCGCCCGCGCCGAAGCCGCCGCGCTGGCTGACCTGCGCCGCCGACATCGGCGGCTTGCCGATGGTCGCGGGCGCACGCTGGAAGGTCGCGCCGGAGACCTTGCCGGCGCCGCGATTGCTGGCGAAGGTCTGGTCGCCCTTGGGCGTGGAATAGCGCCCGTCCGGCGTGTTCACCATCGGCTGCGAGGAAATGCCGCCGCCGCGCGACAGCATCGATCCCATCATGTAGCCGACCAGCAGCGGCATGAAGGAAAAACCGCCGCCCGACCCCTGTTGCGCCGAGCTTTCGGCAGCCGGATCGCCGCCGCAATTGCCGGCCCCGTGCTCCTGCTCGCAAAGCTCCTTGGACGCATAGCGCGGCGCGGTCTCCAGATATTCCTGCTGCGCGGCGGCGAAATTCTTGCGGCAATCCTCTTCGGTGAACCACAGCCCGTTCTCCTGGCTGGCGGCGATGCAGCTTTCCAGATCGGGAAAGCTCTGCGCGTCCACCCGGTTATCCTCGCAGGCGGCCAGCGCCATGGTCGCGCTGCCGGCCAGAATCAGCGCCACATGGCGCGAGCGTTTGCGGATGGGGGTCGGTCCGGTCATGTCTCAGTCCTCGATGAAATGCGGCTTGAAGCGCGACAGGTTATGGGTGATGCGCGAACGATCCTCGCGCAGGCCAAGCCCGGCGCAGGCCTCGCCCACGATCCAGGCGCCCAGAACCGGATGGAAGCCGCCGAAATCGGGCAGCGGCGCCAGGCCCTGCACGATCAGGGGGTGATGCGAATAGCTGTCATCCTCCGTCCGGGCGACCTCCCGGCCGTTTTCGCTGATGATAACCCCGGCACCTTCGCGCGAGAAGATCGGCTTGATCACATGGCCGCGCGCAAGCTGGTCGCGGGCGGCGTCAAAGGCCCCGGCGATCGCGGGCGCGGGGCTGCCGCCGGTCATCGCCTCGGCGATATCGGCATGGAAGAATGCCGGCAACAGGTTCGGATGGCCCGGAAACATCTGCCACAGCAGCGGCAGGATTCCCTTGTTGGACAGCACCGCCTTCCATGGCGGCTCGATATAGCGGGTCTGCGAGCTTTGCAGATGCGCCGCGAAATCGTCGCGCAGCATGTCCTCCCAGGGGTACAGCTTGAACAGCGTGCCGATGACGCGGGACTGGTCGTCGGCGAATTGCCCCTGATCGGTCAGCCCGATCTTGGCAAGCGCGGTGAAATGCGCGCCCAGGCCCGCCTCGCGCGCCGCCCAGGCCATGGTCTCGACGGTGGCGTAATCCTCGGGATTGTCGGGATCGGCGGCGAAATGCACGTCCTCGCCGGGCGTGCAGATCTGCGCCCAGCGTTCCACCAGCGCCTCGTGGATGCCGTTGAACTGGTCGGTCGCCCCGCCCAGCACCCCCGCCGCCTGCTGCTGTTCCAGCCACAGCCACTGAAAGGATGCGGATTCGTAAAGCGAGGTCGGCGTATCGGCATTGTATTCCAGAAGCTTTGCCGGTCCCCCGCCGTCATAGGCGAGGTCCATGCGGCCATAAAGCTCGGGTTCGCCATGCGACCAGCTTTGTTCGATCAGGTCCCAATAGGGGCGCGGAATCGCCAGCCGGGTCAGCCATTCGCCGTCGCGCACGGCGCGGCCGACCGCCTCGCGGCACATGGCATGGAGTTCGCTCGAGGGGGCCTCGATATCCTCTTCGATCTGGCGCAGGCTGAAGCGATAGGCGCTGGTCTCGTCCCAATAGGGCTCGCCGCCCATATCGGCGAAGGTAAAGCCCAGCTTCTCGGCCTCGTCGCGCCAGCCGGGGCGTTCGGGTAAGTCGATCTTGTCCATGATCTCTCCTTGGCGTGTGACATGCCGGAGGCGGCGGCCGCGCGCAAGTCCGGATCGGGAAACGGACGCGGCCCGCGCTCAGGCCGGCAGTTCCAGAACCACCCGCAGCCCGCCCAGCCCGGGCGAGCGCCCCAGCCGCAGCCGGCCGCCATGCAAGGCCGCCAGATCGCTGACGATGGCCAGCCCCAGCCCGGCGCCGGGCGGCCCGCTTTCATCCAGCCGCGTGCCGCGGGACAGAGCCTGCGGATAATCCTGTTCCGCCATGCCGGGCCCGTCATCCTCGATGGTGATGGCCAGCCGGTCCGGCGCCGGCATCCGGGCCGAGACGAACAGCCGGCCGTTCGCCCATTTCACCGCGTTCTCGACCAGATTTCCGATCATTTCCTCAAGATCCTGGCGTTCGCCGGCAAAGGCGAGGTCGGCCGGCAGATCGGTGGCGACCCGCAGCCCGGAATCGGCGATCGGGCGGCCCAGAACCAGCAGGATATCGGCCACGACCGGCGCGACGGGGGTCCGGCTGCCAAGCAGCCGCGCCGCGCCCGAGCGGCGCGCGCGGCGCAGGTGCCAGCCGATCTGGCGGTCCATGCGGGCGACCAGCGCATGGCCCGGATGATCCGCGGGCAGGCTGTTGTCCAGCGCCGCCAGCGGGGTTTTCAGCGAATGCGCCAGATTGCCGATATGTTCGCGCGTGCGCGCCAGCACCTTGCGGTTCTGTTCCAGCAGCGCGTTGATTTCATGCGCGATGGGGCGAAGCTCCGAGACCGAGGGCAGGGGCAGCGCCTCGGTCCGGCCGGCGCGGATGTCGCGGATGTCGCGGCCCAGCCGGTCCAGGCTGCGCAGCCCCGCCATCACCTGCAGGATGCCGGCGGCGGCCAGCGCCAGCCCCAGCACGGCAAGCGAAATCGCCAGCGGCCGGCGCAGCAGGGCGGTGCTGGCCTCGATCTCGGCCAAGGGCGCGGTCACCGTCACGCCGAGCGCGTCGTCGCTGTCGGGCAGGGTAAAGCGGTGATGGGTGACGCGCAGCGCCTCGTCCGAGGGGCCGATGCCCGGCCCGCCGGTGAAATCGCCCGCGGGCGGTCTCAGCACATTGTCGTAAAGCGAGGGCGACTTGGCGACCACGCGCCCGTCCTGCGACAATTGCCAGAACCAGCCAGAAAGCGGCATCTGGAAACGCGGATCGCCGGGGGCCGAGGCAAGCACCAGCCGGCCGCCGGGGTCGATCGCCGCGCCGGCGATCAGGGCATTGGACACGGCCTCGGCCTCGGCATCAAAGCGGCGGGTGATGAAATCCTCGAGGATCGCGGCGATGGTCAGATAGCCCGCGACCAGCGCCACCCCGATCAGCACCGCGCCCAGGCCGATCAGCCGCGCCCGGATCGAATCGCGGGGCAGGATCAAGACCCGCCCCGCAGCACATAGCCTTCGCCGCGCCGGGTTTCGATCAGGCCCTCGCCGATCTTGCGGCGCAGGCGGCCGATGACCACCTCGATGGATTTGAAATCCCGCTCGGCCGCCGAATCGTAAAGATGGTCGGACAGTTCGCTGCGGCTGACCACGCGATTCTGGTGATGGATCAGATAGGACAGGATGCGCGTCTCGAAGCCGGTCAACTTCAGGGCAAGCCCGTTGCGGGTGATGACGCCCAGCTGGCTGTCCAGTTGCAGCGGCCCCGCCTTGATCACCGCCTGCGCATGGCCGGCTGCGCGCCGCACCAGGGTCTGGGCGCGGATCACCACCTCTTCCAGGCGAAAGGGCTTGACCGCGTAATCGTCGGCACCGGCGCGAAAGCCCGCCACCTTGTCGGTCCAGTCGCCGCGCGCGGTCAGGATCAGCACCGGCATGGTCACGCCCGCGCCGCGCCAGCGGGTCAGCACCTCGATCCCCGGCAGGCCGGGCAGGCCAAGGTCCAGCACCGCCAGATCATAATTCTCGGTCGCGCCAAGGAATTCACCCTTTTCGCCATCGGCGGCGATGTCGCAGGCGAAGCCCGCGTCCCGCATGGCGGTGGCCAGCTGCCCGGCCAGAAGCGGGTCATCCTCGACGATCAGGCATTTCATTTACGTTCCTCTTTGCGGAATTGCGGGTCCCGCTCGGCCCCGGCAACCTCGAGAAACTCGCCGGTGCGGGCATCCAGCCGGATGCGCAGCAGATCGCGCGAGGGGGTCAGCAGGCGCAATTCCTGCACCAGAACCACGCCCATGTCACGCTCGCGCGGGGTCGGGCCGGTCAGCCGCGCCCCGATCAGCTTGCCGTGAAAGCGCCCGGCGACGATCTTGGCGGCGCGGCGCAGCGGGATGACGCGGAATTCATGGTCGTGACGGCTGGAGAGTTCGGGCGCCCATTCCTCGATCTGGTCCTCGGGAATGGCGCGGCGTCCCTTTTCGGCCGATGCGGGCAGCGCCGGCAGCAGGGCCGCGATCAGGGTGACAAGGGGCGGGACCAGACGGTTCATGATCCATATGTAATGCGCGAATGCCAAACGAAAGCCAAATGCCCGGTTGGCGTTCCATTGGTGCGGATCGGGTTAGCTTGCGATTCGGATCGGGCGCGAATGTCCTGCGCCCGGGAACGAAAGGAACCTGAAATGAGCAGAAAACCGACCTCTCCGATCGCATTGGCCGCCCTGTTGTCGATGCTGGCGGTCGCGCCGGTCATGGCCCAGGATACCGTGCCCGCGCCGGCGGAAAGCCAGGCCGAGCCGATGCCGGCACAAGACGCCGGCCCGAGCGTCACCCTGCCGCAGGCGCTGCAGGATGCCGGTTTGACCGATGTGACCAGCCGGCCGATGCATCGCGGCAATGCCACCCGGATCGAGGGCGCGCTGCCCGATGGCAGCAGGATCGGGGCGCTGATCGACGAAACCGGCGCGCTGCGCGGCCTGCGCGGTCTTGACGATGCGGCACTGCCCGCCGCGCTGAGCGATCAGCTGGTGCCGCAGGCGGTCCGCGACAATCCGGTCTATGCCGAGCTTGCGCAGCTTCGTTCGGTCTTTGTCGGCGAGCGCGGCGTCAGGCTGGCCGGGTCCGACGCGGAGAATAACCCGCTGCACGCCAGCTTTACCGAAGACGGCACGCTGATCCGTTTCGGCCGCGGCGACGATGACGAGCGCAAGATGGGCGAAAAGCGGCGCAAGGATGCCGAAAAGCAGCGCAAGGAGGCCGACAAGCGTCGTGACCGGGACGACAGGTGGCACCGGGACGCGCGCGACCGCCACCGGGATCGCGACGGCGATCGGGACCACCGCGGTCGCGACCGCATGCGTGAGCGCATGGATGACGCGGACAGGCGCCCGATGCCGGATGCGCCCCAGCCGGACGCGCCGGCGAACTGACGCCGGGAGGAGGCCGCGCAAGGCCTTTTTACCGGTGAAAACATCGTGAAGGCGGGCCGCGCGGGGTATTCCTGCGCGGCCCGCTCGCCTAATTTTGCACGATGTGTTCGGCAAGACCCTGCCTTTTGTCGCGAAAGAGCTTGCCTGATCCGTTCGGCGATGCGAAATCCCGTCGGTATTTCGGGGTCTTCGGTCCCCTGCTGAGAGGTTGTCGATGCGTCGTCGCGAATTTGTCCTATCCGCCGGGGCGGCCATGACCGCGGCCGGCGCGCTTTTCGCCTCATCGGGTGCTGCGGTGGCGCAGGAAACGCCGGCCATCGCACCGCCGGCCGCCGGGGACGAATCCGCGCAGCCCGTCGAGCCCCGGCCCTTTGGCTTCGAGGATGTCGCCTCGATCGCCCGCGAACTGGCCGCAAAGCCGCATGAGGCGCGCAGCGCCGAACTGGTCGGCTCGTTCGCCAATCTCAGCTACGACCAGTATCGCGGCATCCGCTTTCGCCGCGAACGCGACCCTTGGGCGGGCAGCGGCGACTTCGCGCTGGACCTGCTGCCGCCGGGCACGATCTTCGACGCGCCGGTGGATATCAGCCTGGTCGATGAGGGCGTGGTGATCCCGGTGCGCTTCGATCCGGGCATGTTCGAATTCGATCCCCAGCTTTTCCCCGATGGTATCGACGAGGAAACGCTGGGCGATATGGGCTGGTCGGGCTTTCGCATCCGCGCGCCGCTGAACCGTCCCGACGTGATGGACGAATTCGCGGTGTTCCAGGGGGCCAGCTATTTCCGGGCGGTGGCCCGCGATACGCTTTACGGGCTGTCGGCGCGCGGCCTCGCCATCGGCACCGGCAGCCCGGAGGGCGAGGAATTTCCCCTGTTCCGCGAGTTCTGGATTCACAAGCCGGCCGATCAGGACCGCTCGGTCCTGGTGCATGCGCTGCTTGACAGCCGTTCCGTATCGGGCGCGTTCGAGTTTCGCATCACCCCGGGGGCGGATACGGTTTTCGACACCCGGCTGGCGCTTTTTCCGCGCCAGAACATGAGCAATGCGGGGATCGCGCCGCTGACCTCGATGTACTGGTTCGGTCCGACCGACCGCTCGCGGGTGGATGACTATCGCTCGGCGGTGCATGACAGCGACGGGTTGCAGATGCTCAATGGCGGCGAACAGCGGCTGTGGCGGGTGCTGTCGGGGCACAGCACCCTGCAGACCTCGGCCTTCATGGACAATGACCCGCTGGGCTTTGGCCTGGTGCAGCGGGCGCGGGATTTCGACAGCTATCAGGATGCCGAGGCGCGCTATGAGCGGCGTCCCTCGGCATGGATCGCGCCGCATGACGGCTGGGGCAAGGGCACCGTGAACCTGATCGAGATCCCGGTCCAGAACGAATTCAACGACAATATCGTTTCGTTCTGGCAGCCGGCCGAGCCGTTGCAGGCAGGCCAGCGATACGACTTCAGCTATCTTCTGAGCTTTACCGAGGAACCCCCTGACAGCGCGCCGATTTCGCGCGTGATCGAGACGATGTCCGGACGCTCGGTGAACGATCCGAACGCGCGCACCTATGTGATCGATTTCGACCTGCGCCGGTTCGGGACCAAGGACCCGGTGCCCGTGATCCGGGCCTCGTCCGGGAAGGTCGGAGACGCCTATCTGCTGCGCCTGCCCGAACAGGGGCGGATGCGGCTGGCCTTTGACTATCTGCCCGAGGGGGCCAAGCCCGCCGATCTGTCCGCCGTCCTGAACGGCCCGGAAGGGCCGCTGAGCGAGACCTGGATCGCGCGCTGGACCCGCGAGTAGACGCCGTGACCCGCGCCGACGACATCGCCGAATCCGGGCCGCTGCGGGAGACGGCCGGCCGGGCGCTGCCGCTTTCCGCGGATGACGCCTGGGATGCGGTGGATCTGCCGGGCACGGCCGGCCCGGCGACGCCGCCCGAGGCGCCGCTGGAGATGCCCGAGCAGGATTTCCGCGGCCCCCCGCCGCAAGGTCCCGATGCCGGCCTGCCGCGCCCGGGCACGATCGCGGCGCGGATCGTCGCCTTTGGCGGCGCGGCGGCGGTGGCCTGGATCGGCTGGGTGGAGATGGTGGCGGCCTTCGGGACGCAGATCACATTCCTGCAATCGGTGCTGCTGGTGCTGTTCGTCACCACCTTCACCTGGGTCGGGTTTTCCTTCTGCTCGATGATCGCGGGGCTTTTCGCGCCGCGCCGGGTGACGCCCGTCGGGGACAATGATGCCCGCATCGCCGTCATCATGCCGGTCCATAACGAGGACGCGGCGATGACCACCGGGCTGCTGGCGGCGCTGGCGCGCGATCTTTACCGCGTCGGGCTGGGCGAGCGGGCCGAGATCTTTGTGCTCTCGGACAGCCGCAAGCCGGTTTCGGTGCTTGAGGAAATGGCCGCGATCAGCCGCCTGCGCGATATCTCGCCGGTGCCGGTCTGGTATCGGCGGCGGCGCGACAACAAGGGGCGCAAGGCGGGCAATGTCGCCGAATTCGTGCGCCGCTGGGGCGCGCGATACGACCAGATGGTGGTGCTGGATGCCGACAGCGTGATCGGCGGGGCGACGATCGCCGCATTGTCGGCACGGATGAGCGCCGATGCCTCGGTCGGGCTGATCCAGACCATGCCCATGCTGATCGGCGGGCAGACGATCTTCGCCCGGCTGACGCAGTTCGCGGGCCGCATCTATGGCCCGGCGATCGCGCGGGGGGTCGCCGCCTGGTCCGGTGACAGCGGCAATTTCTGGGGCCATAACGCGATCATCCGGGTCAGCGCCTTTGCACGCTGCTGCGGGCTGCCGGACCTGCCCGGCAAGCCGCCCTTTGGCGGCCATGTGCTGAGCCATGACTTCGTCGAGGCGGCGCTTTTGCGGCGCGCCGGCTGGAAGGTGCGGCTGGATCACGATCTGCGCGACAGCTATGAGGGCTGCCCGCCCACGCTCCTGGATATGGCGGTGCGTGAACGCCGCTGGGCGCAGGGCAATCTGCAGCATGTGCGGCTGATCTTTTCGCGCGGCTTCGCCTGGATCAGCCGGGCGCATTTCGTCATCGGCATCCTGGGCTTTCTGATGTCGCCGGTCTGGCTGGCGATGATCCTGGTCGGGCTGACGCTTTCGGCCAATGTGCTGCTGTCGCGCCCGGATTATTTCCCGCAGACCTACCAGCTGTTTCCGAACTGGCCGACCTTCGACCCGGTGCGCATGCTGTGGCTGTTCGTGGCTGCGATGCTGTTCCTGCTGCTGCCGAAACTGATCGCCATTCTCCGCGCCTGGCTGCGGCCGCTGGCCCGCGACTCGGGCGGCAAGGTGCGGCTGCTGGGCTCGGCCCTGTTCGAGATCGGGCTGTCGGCGCTGATCGCGCCGGTGCAGATGCTGATCCAGACGCGGCAGATCTATGAGATCCTGCGCGGCCGCGATTCCGGCTGGGCGGCGCAGGTCCGCGCCGGTCAGATGCCCTCCTGGGGCGTGGTGCTGCGCCGCCACGCGCTGCATGTGCTGCTGGGCCTGGGCACGCTGGTGGTGCTGGCCTTTCTGGCGCCGTGGCAACTGATCTGGCTGTCGCCGATCCTTGCCGGGCTGATCCTGTCGCCGATGACCTCGCGCTGGTCGGCCAGTCCGGTCTTTGGCCGCTGGGCGCGTCGGCAGGGCCTGCTGGTCACCCCCGAGGAACGCCGCCAGCCCGAGATCATCGCCGCCGCCAATGCGCTGAGCCATCGCATCGCCTCGACGCTGCCGGGTGACGGGCTGGCCAGCCTGGGCCGGGACGAGCGGCTGATCGCGCGCATCTCGGCGCTGTTGCCCGAGGCGCCCCATGGCACCGTGGCCGAGCGGCTGGATGCGATTTCGGCCGAGGCCAAGATCGGCCATGCGACCAGCCGGGCCGAGGCGCTGGAATACCTGTCGCCGGCCGAGCAACTGGCGCTTCTGGACAGCCGTCATCTGATCCGGGCATTCGCGAAACTGGATCGATGAAGCGGATCGCGGCGCTGGATATGCTGCGCGGATACGCGCTTGTCGGCATCATGCTGGACCACATGCCGATCGGCGTGCTGCGTCAGGTGACGCTGGCGAATTTCGCCGTATTCGACGCGGCGGAACTGTTCGTTCTGCTGTCGGGCTTTCTTGTCGGCATGGTCTGGATCAAGGTCGAGGCCCGCAAGGGGCGTTGGGTGGCGCAAAAGCGGTTCTTCAAACGCGCGGTGCAGGTCTGGCTGGCGCTGGTGATCGGCTCGCTGCTGCTTGCCCTGCTGTCGGCGCTGCTGTTCGAATTCCAGCTCAATCACAAGGCGGTCTGGTTCCAGTATTCGCGCTGGATCATGGAGAACCCGCTGGGCTATCTGGCGACGGTGGCGCTGATGTGGATGCAGCCGAATCTGATGGATGTGCTGGCGCTTTACGTCTTGCTGATCGCGACGGTCCCGGTAACGGTGCCCTTCATGCTGCGCTTTCCCTGGCTTGCGCTGGCCGTCTCGCTGCTGGTCTGGTGGTTCGCCGAGCCGCTCAACGCGCTGATCCCGAACCAGAGGCCGGGGCCGGGGCTCTTGTTCAACCCCTTTGGCTGGCAGCTGCTGTTTTTCGCCGGTGTCGGGATGGGGGCGTTTCGCGACCGGATGATGTCGGCGCTGGCGCGCCACGCCCGGCTGCTGACCTGGGTTGCGGTGCTGATCGTGCTGTTCAGCCTGACGATCGCGATCACCCGGATGATCGGCCCCTCGGCCAAGCCCTTTGCGCTGTTTCTGCGCGGCATCCACGGCCCGATCGACAAATGGTCGCTGGACGGGTTGCGGCTGATCTCGATCCTGGCGGCAAGCTGGCTGGTCGCGATGCCGCTGGCGCCCGCCTTCGCCTGGATGGCGGCGACCGGGCCGGGCCGGGCGCTGGCGGAAATCGGGCGCGGCGGGCTGTTTTCCTTTGTCGCCTGCGTGCTCTTGTCGATTATCGGCGATGCCATGGGGATGATCGCGCCCGAGGGGGCCCGGGGGTTCGTCGCGCGGCTTGGCATCGATATCTGGGTGACGGTCGCGCTATGGGCCGCCGCCGCGACCTGGATGCGACGTGAGGTCTGGCTCGGGCGCAAATAAGCGGTGCGGACTTGCCTAAATGCGGCCTCCCGGTCAGTTTGGCCCGACATGAAAGACGGAGTGGACATGAAATCGGATATCGAGATCGCGCGCGCCGCCCGCAAGCTGCCCATCGCGCAGATTGCGGCCCGCCTCGGCTTGACCGAGACCGATTTCCTGCCCTATGGCCATGACAAGGCCAAGATCACGCATGATTTCATCCGTGGGCTGGAGGGCCGTGCCCGGGGCAAGCTGGTGCTGGTGACCGCGATCAACCCGACCCCGGCGGGCGAGGGCAAGACCACGACCACGGTGGGGCTGGGCGATGCGCTGAACCGGATCGGTCAGCGCGCGACGATCTGCATCCGCGAGGCCTCGCTAGGGCCGAATTTCGGCATGAAGGGCGGGGCGGCCGGCGGCGGCATGGCCCAGGTCGTGCCGATGGAAGAGATGAACCTGCATTTCACCGGCGATTTCCACGCCATTACCAGCGCCCATAACCTGCTTGCCGCGATGATCGACAACCATATCCACTGGGGCAATGCCCTGGCGATAGATCCGCGCCGGGTGACCTGGCGGCGGGTCATGGACATGAACGACCGGGCGCTGCGGCAGAATGTCGTGGCGCTTGGCGGTCCGGCCAACGGCCAGCCGCGCGAATGCGGCTTTGACATCACCGTCGCCTCCGAGGTCATGGCGATCCTGTGCCTGGCCCGCGACCTTGCCGATCTGCAGGATCGGCTGGGGCGCATCGTGATCGGCCAGAACCTTGAGGGGCGGCCGGTGACGGCGGCGGATATCGGCGCCGCCGGCGCCATGACGGTGCTGCTGCGCGATGCGCTGCAGCCGAACCTGGTGCAGACGCTGGAAAACAACCCGGCGATGGTCCATGGCGGGCCGTTCGCCAATATCGCGCATGGCTGCAATTCGGCGATGGCAACGCGCACGGCGCTGGCGCTGTCGGACTATGTCGTGACCGAGGCGGGTTTCGGCGCCGATCTGGGGGCCGAGAAATTCCTCGACATCAAGTGCCGGCTGGCCGGGCTGTCGCCCGATGCCGTGGTGCTGGTGGCGACGGTCCGGGCGCTCAAGATGAACGGCGGTGTCGCCCGCGCCGATCTGGGCGCCGAGAATGTCGAGGCGCTGCGCGCGGGCTGCGCCAATCTGGGCCGCCATATCGAGAACATGCGCGCCTTTGGCCTGCCGGTGGCCGTGGCGATCAACCATTTCGCCGGCGATACCGAGGCCGAGACCGACGCCCTGCGCGCATATTGCGACGGCCGGGGTGTCCGCGCGATAATCTGCCGCCATTGGGCCGAAGGCGGCGCCGGGGCCGAGGATCTGGCGCGCGCCGTGGTCGAGATGACCGCCGGCGGCGCCGCCTTCGCGCCGCTTTATCCCGATGACATGCCGCTGTGGAACAAGATCGAGACGATCTGCAAGCGCATCTATCGCGCCTCGGCGGTCGAGGCCGCGCCGGGCGTGCGCGAGCGGCTGGAGGAATGGCAGGCGGCGGGTCATGGAAATCTGCCGGTCTGCATGGCCAAGACGCAATATTCCTTTTCCGCCGATCCGGGTGCGCTTGGCGCGCCGGAAGGCTTTACCATCCCGCTGCGCGAGGTCCGGCTGGCCGCCGGCGCGGGCTTCGTCGTCGCCATCTGCGGCCAGATCATGACCATGCCCGGGCTGCCGCGCGACCCGGCCGCCCTGCGCATCGGGATCGACGTGCAGGGCCGGGTGCAGGGGCTGTTCTAGGTGATGAGGGCAGGCTTCCCGATTGCACTTCCAGGGATGAAGGTCGGACTGCTGGGCGGTTCGTTCGATCCGGCGCATGAGGGGCATGTCCATATCACCAAGATGGCGATGCGCCGCTTTGGCCTAGACCGGATCTGGTGGCTGGTGACGCCGGGAAATCCGCTGAAGGCCCATGGCCCGGCGCCGCTCGAGGATCGCATCGCCCGCGCCCGCGCCATGATCCATGATCCGCGCGTCGAGATCACCGGGCTCGAGGCGCGGCTGGGCACGCGCCTGACCAGCGATACCATTGCCGCGTTGCAGCAGCTTTATCCGCATGTGCGCTTTGTCTGGCTGATGGGCGCCGACAATCTCGTGCAGTTCGACCGCTGGGAAAACTGGCGCGAGATCGCCGCCCGCGTTCCCATCGGCGTCATCGCGCGGCCGGGCTGGCGGATGCGCGCCCGCAATTCCCGCGCCGCCCATATCATGTGGCGCGCGCGCATGCCGGAAGCCGATGCCCGGCAACTGGCGGATGCCAGAACGCCGGCCTGGGTGATGATCAATGTGAAGCTGAGCAAGCAAAGCTCAAGCGAGATAAGGGCCAATGCGCGGGGTTCCAGCCGATGACCGAACTGTCACGACGCGGCTTCATCGCGGCGCTTGCGCTTCTGGGGGCGATGCCCTCGCTCGCGCGCGGCCAGGCGGCGGGCGCGCAGCCGCCCGAAATCCGGGGCACGCTGGCCTATACCGTGCTCGATCCGGCGACCGGCAGGGTGCTGGCCGAGCAGCTTGGCGACATGCCGATGCCGCCCGCCAGTACCTTGAAGACGGTGACCGCACTTTATGCGCTGGACCGGCTGGGCGCGGAGCATCGCTTTCCGACCCGCGTCATCCGGGCCGGGAATACGCTGATCCTGGCCGGCGGCGGCGATCCGGTTCTGGACACCGATGCGCTGGCGGCGCTGGCCCTGCGCACGGCCGCGCAGCACGAGGCCCTTGGCCTGCCCGCGCCGACCGGTTTTCTGGTCTGGGGCGGGGCCTTGCCGCGCGTCGCCCGGCTCGACCCGTCACAGGCCGAGCATCTGCCCTATAACCCGACCATCTCGGGGATGATGCTGAATTTCAACCGCGTGCATCTGGACTGGCGGCGCGGCGCCGAGGGCTACCAGATGTCGCTCCAGGCGCGCGGCCGCAAGCTTTCGCCCCGCGCCTATACCATCTCGGCTGCGCCCGTCAGCCGGCCGGCGCCGGTCTTTGCCTATGATGGCGGCAGCGCCAGGGAAAGCTGGACGCTCGCCCGCGGCGCGATGGGCCGCGCGGGCAGCCGCTGGCTGCCGGTGCGCCGGCCCGAGCTTTACGCCGGCGATGTCTTCCAGACGCTCTGCCGCGCCAAGGGGCTGGTGCTGCCCAATCCCGTCGCGGTCGAACTGCTGCCCGAGGGCGACGAGATCGCGCGTCATGACAGCCCGCCGCTGCGCGAGATCGTCGCCGGGATGATGGAATATTCGACCAATCTTACCGCCGAGGCGATCGGGCTTGCCGCCAGCGGCGCGGCGGATCTTCCGGCCTCGGCGGCGGCGATGGCGGGCTGGCTGAACGGGCAGAGGATCGCCGGCGATTTCCGCTTTCGCGATCATTCCGGCCTGTCGCCGGAAAACGCCATGACCAGCAACGGGCTTGCCCGCGCCATCGCGACCATCGGCGCGCGGCAGGATCTGCGCGGGGTGATGAAGCGCATCCCCTTTGTCGATGCGCGCGGCAAGCCGGTCGCCAGCAGCATCCGCGTCGCCGCCAAGACCGGTACGCTGAACTTCGTCTCGAACCTGGCGGGATATGCGCAGGAAGCGGACGGGCGCATGTTGATATTCGTGATCTTCGGCGCGGACCTGCCGCGCCATGAGGTCAGCCGTGGACAGGAGCTCCCCGAGGGCGTCATCGACTGGACCAGACGCGCCAAAGCCGCGCAGCAGGGCCTGCTTGAGGCATGGTTCGCGCAGGAGATCGACCATTACGCGATCCCGCAGCTGGACAATCTGCCGCCCGACGACCCGCTGCGCGCGCTGATCGTGCCTGCCGGGCGCGCGGCCTATGAAATCACGCCCGGCGCGATCCTTGAGGCGGGCCGCCTGCGCCGGGACTAAAGCGTGCGGTGCCGGGCGCGGGCGGCGAATTCGATCGCCCCGGCATGCAGGCGGTTGATCTCGAACTGGTCGCGGATCTCGGCCAGCATCTCGGATTCGATCTGACCGGCCCGCCCGTCCGAGGCGGCGACGTCGCAGGCCAGCAGATAGGCGGTGTCGAACAGTTTCTCGGGCAATGCCGCGCGCACCAGCCCGAACAGGGCATCCAGCCCGTCCTCTTCCTCGAACAGGGTGATGACGGTCTGCGACACTGCCCGCATCCGGTCGATGTCATAATTGGCGAAAATCGGCATATGGTTCACCGCGCGCTCGATCGCGACCAGTTCCGCCGTGCGCAGGTTCTGATCCGAAGCCGAGACCGCCACCATGACCGCAACGAGCGCGTCGCAGGGCGAAAAGGAGGGCAGGTTGTCGGACATGGGCTTTCTCCGTGAGTTTCGGGCAAATTATTGACCATTCGACGCCGTTTCAATACGGGGAAGTCCACAGCAATGGAGAGCCCCGATGACCGCCCTGCGTGATGCCGCGATGAAATCCAAGGCCTGGCCTTTCGAGGAGGCCCGCCGGGTGCTGAAACGCTATGAGAAAAAGCCCCCCGAAAAGGGCTATGTCCTGTTCGAGACGGGCTATGGCCCCTCGGGGCTGCCGCATATCGGCACCTTTGGCGAGGTGGCGCGCACGACGATGATCCGCCGCGCCTTCGAGATGATTTCCGACATTCCGACCAGGCTGATCTGCTTTTCGGACGATCTGGACGGCATGCGCAAGGTGCCCGAGAATGTGCCGCAGACCGAGATGCTGCGCGAGCATCTGCAAAAGCCGCTGACCTCGGTCCCGGACCCGTTCGGCGAATATCCCAGCTTTGGCGACCATAACAATGCCATGCTGCGGCGGTTTCTGGACACGTTCGGCTTTGAATACGAGTTCATCAGCGCGACCGAATTCTATCGTTCCGGCCGCTTTGATCAGGTCCTGCTGCGCGCGGCGGAGAAATACGACGCCATCATGGAGGTCATGCTGGCCAGCCTGCGCGAGGAACGCCAGCAGACCTATAGCTGCTTCCTGCCGATCGACCCGAAATCGGGCCGGGTGCTTTACCTCCCGATCAAGCAGGTCGATGCTGCGAACGGCACCATCACCTTTGACGACGAGGCTGGCGAGGAAATGACCCTGCCGGTCACCGGCGGCAATGTGAAGCTGCAATGGAAGCCCGATTTCGGCGCCCGCTGGGCGGCGCTGGACGTGGATTTCGAGATGTATGGCAAGGATCACAGCACCAACACGCCGATCTATGACCGCATCTGCGAGATCCTGGGCGGCCGCAAGCCCGAGCATTTCACCTATGAGCTGTTCCTGGATCAGCACGGCCAAAAGATATCGAAATCAAAGGGCAACGGGCTTTCCATCGACGAATGGCTGACCTATGCGGCGACCGAGAGCTTGAGCTATTTCATGTTCCAGAAGCCCAAGACCGCCAAGCGCATGTATTTCGACGTGATCCCCAAGGCGGTGGACGAATACCATCAGCAATTGCGCGCCTATCCCGAGCAGACGCCCGAGCAGCAGCTGGCCAATCCGGTCTGGCATATCCATGGCGGCGCGGTGCCGGCCTCCGACATGGTGGTGCCGTTCCAGATGCTGCTGAATCTGGCCTCGGTCGCCGGGGCCAAGGACAAGGACGGGCTCTGGGGCTTTATCCGGCGCTACGCCCCCGAGGCGACCCCCGAGGCCAATCCGACGCTGGACCGCGCGGCCGAATTCGCGCTGCGCTATTTCAACGATTTCGTGGCGCCCACCCGGCAGTTCCGCGCCCCAAGCGACAAGGAGCGGGCGGCATTGCAGGATCTGGCCGGGCGGCTGGCGGCATGGGATCAGCCCGCCGATGCCGAGGCGCTGCAGACCATGGTTTTCGCCATCGGCCGCGAACATGGGTTCGAGCCGATGAAGGACTGGTTCCAGGCGCTGTATCAGGTCCTGCTGGGCGCCGATCAGGGGCCGCGCTTCGGCGGCTTCATCGCGCTTTACGGCGTCGCGGAAACCCGCGATCTGGTCGGCCGCGCGCTGGCCGGCGAACTGGTGTCCGAAGCCCTGGGCTGATCCGGCCGGATGTTGCGCGCGGCCCCGTTGCGCCGCGCGCATGGTTAACGGACGGTTAACGCGAGATTGCCAAATTCCTGCCTGACCGCGCGGGCCTTGCGCCCTGCATGATCCGGGTAAGGGAGAATTTGGGATGAGCATTGCGATTATCGGCGATCAGGCTTTGATGCCGCGTCCGTTTCAGGCGGGTCTGGGCCTGTGGTCCCGGACCGATGGCCGGCCGGGTTCCCCGACCTGGGCCGGGGCGTCGAACGCGGCCATCGTGCCGGCGGACGAGGATTTCGGCGCCTGCCTCGAGATCCTGAAACAGCAGGCGGTGACCTCGATCCGCTACATGCGGCAGACGCCGATCACGCCGGGGAACTATCTGCGCATCTCGGCCCGGGTCAAGGCGATCGCCGGCAACCTGCCGCAGGTGCGCGTCGCCGCATTCGCCGGCGCCAGAAACGGCAGCCAGCTGGCCGGCGTGACGCAGGTCGGCCCCACTGTCAGCCTGCCCGGCTATGGCGAGGTGGTCGAGGTCTCGGCCATCGTCGGCAGCGGCCGGCGCGAGGGCGTGGACATGGCCTGGGGGCGCGATGCGGCTTTCGGCCATTTCGGGCTGGACCTGATCGGCGACAATAACGGCTCGGTCCGGATCGAGAACCTGGCGATTGAGAACGTGACCTCGGCCTTTGTTCCGGGCATGCTGGACTGGGTGGATGTGCGCGATTTCGGGGCGGTCGGCAATGGCGTGAGCGACGATCGCGCCGCCTTTATCGCCGCCGATCAGGCCGCCAATGGCGGCGAGGTCCTGGTCCCGGCGGGGACCTATTTCATCGCCAGCGATCTGAGCATGAACGCCCCGGTCCGCTTTGTCGGCAAGCTGAAAATGCCGCGCGCGGCCCGGCTGGCGCTGATGGGGCGGTTCGATTTTCCGACCTATGCCGACGCCTTTGGCGACGAGACCGAGGGGATGAAGCGCGCGCTGCAGGCGCTGCTGGGCTATACCGATCACGGCACGCTGGATCTGCGCGGCCGCACGGTGAACCTCAGCGAGCCGATCACCATCGCCGGGGCGGCGCCGGGCCTGACGACTTTCTCCAATCGCCGGGTCATCACCAACGGCCAGATCAATGCGGTCGAGGGGCCGGCCTGGGCCACGGCTCAGGTCAACTCGGCCGGGACCTATGATCCGAACGCGCCGCTGGTTCTGTCCAATGTCGCCAATGTCGCCAATATCGAGGTCGGCTCGCGCATCAACGGCAATGGCGTCGGCCGCGAGGTCTATGTGAACGGCAAGAACGTCGCCGCCCGCACCCTGTCCCTGTCGCAGCCGCTTTACGGTGGCGCGGGCACCCGCAATTACAGCTTTCTGCGCTATCGCTATGTCTTCGACTTCTCGGATATGGAGCGTCTGAGCCGCTTCACCTTCGACGATGTCGAGTTCCTGCTGAACGGCGTGGCGAGCGGTGTGATGCTGGCCAAATCCGGCTCGGTGAACACGTTCCGCGACTGCTTTTTCACCCATGCCAAGGATCGCGGCATCACCTCGATCGGCTCGGCCTGTCAGGGGATGACGGTCGATCGATGCGAATTCCTGTCCAACGAGATGGCCGATCTGGCGCAGAACCGGACCTCGGTGGCGATCAATATCAACAATAACGACGCCAAGATCCGGCATAACCGCGCAAATCGCTTTGGTCATTTCCTGGTGGCCAATGGCGGCGGCCATATCATCGAGGGAAATCACTGGTTCCAGGGCGACGATGCCCAGAACGGCGTGCGCTTTGGCGGGCTGGTCCTGACCCATACCAACCTGCAGGTGACGGTGACTGGCAATTATATCGACAATTGCTCGATCGAATGGACGAACGAGCACGATGCGCGGCCGGATTTCGAGGGCGGCGAATATTCCTTTGGCGGTCTGACCATCACCGGCAATACGTTCCTTGCCTCGAACACGACGCTGGGCTTCAACTGGCTGGTGATCAAGCCCTATGGCAGGGCGCATTTCATCCACGGCCTGGCGGTGGTGGGCAATGTGTTCAAGTCGCAGAACAACAGCGTGGCGCGGGTCGAAAAGGTCGATACCACCTTTGCCGACCTGAACTATCAGCGGATGCGCAACATCCTGTTCCAGGGCAATATGTTCAACGGTGTGAATACCTATATCGCCAATCCGCTGGACCTGAACCATACCCAGGCCACCGCCGCCAGCCGCTGGGTGCTGCCGGTCAATGCCTCGCTGCCCTTCAACGGTTGGGCGCGCAATGTCGAATCGGTGGTGGCGCGAAGCGCGATCACCAATGGCGCCGGCTCGCCGGTCGCCGATATGCCCTGGATCCAGGCCGAGGTCGGCCAGGGCCGTCGGCAGATCGCGCTGAACTGGCGCAGCGCGGTCAAGGGCTCGAACGCCTATCGCCTGCGGATGGACAATCCCGATTGAGCGGCCCAATCGCGACGGGGCAGAACCCCCGGCAGTCAGTCTGCCGGGGGTTTCAGCATGTCCTGCGGCCCCAGCCGGAACGCCCGGCCAAAGCCCGCATTGAGCAGGCCGGAGATGGGCTCGATCCGCCAGAAGCGGAAATCGGGCAGATCGATATAGGCGCGCGCCTTGGGGGCGCGGGTCAGCCAGAGCCGGCGCCGCTCGGGGTCGGAGGCGATCTGCCCGGCCCTGCCGATCAGCGACAGCCGGGCATGCGTCATGGGATCGCCCCTGGCCGAGGTCGCGGCGATCAGCAGACCGGCCCGCGGATCGGCGGCCAGCGCATGGCTATGCGCCGACAGGCCCGACAGCAGCAGGACCGGGGCGCCATCGGCATCGGGCTGCACGGCAACGCGGGTCACCAGCGGCGCGCCGGTCCCAGGGTCGAGCGTGCCGAGGCTGGCATGGCGCATTTCCGCCAGCAGGCGGCGGGCCAGCGCGCGCGCCTCGTCGTCGGTGGTGCGGATCGGATCCTGTGTCATGGGGCGATATTCCGGCTAAGGTCTTGTGCAGGCAAGGCGCGCTGACATTTCTGTGAACAATTTACAAAAACATAGTGCGAACGGTCAATAAATTTACAAAATTTCCATTACAAAAAAAAGGTTTACGCTGACTGATAAAATACATTAACCTTTCCTCCAGATCGTTTCGGGCGTCCATCCGCGGTCGGTCAGCCGCTTCGGGACATCCGTTTCACGAACAGAGCATGAGGAGAGGAGGCCAGCCATGTCCGTTGAAAATCTTGCCAAACATCCGATTCCGCCGGGCTTTGACGCCGCGCATATCCGGCCTGCGGATTATGCGCGGCTTTACGACGAATCGATTTCCGATCCCGAGGCCTTCTGGGGGCGCGAGGGCAAGCGCCTCGACTGGATCGAGCCCTATACCAAGGTCAAGAACGCCGATTTCACCATGGGCCGCGTCTCGATCAAATGGTTCGAGGACGGGGTGCTGAACGCCTGCGTGAACTGCGTGGACCGGCATCTGCCGACCCGCGCCAACCAGACCGCGATCATCTTCGAGCCCGACGATCCCGAAACCCCGGCCAGGCACATCACCTATGCGCAGCTGTCCGACAAGGTGAACCGGATGGCCAATGTCCTGCTGAGCCAGGGCGTGATGCGCGGCGACCGGGTGGTGATCTATCTGCCGATGATCCCCGAGGCCGCCTATGCCATGCTGGCCTGCGCCCGGATCGGGGCGATCCACTCCATCGTCTTTGCCGGCTTCTCGCCCGACGCTCTGGCCAACCGGATCAACGATTCCGGCGCGAAACTGGTCATCACCGCCGATACCGCGCCGCGCGGCGGCCGGCGCACGGCGCTGAAATCCAATGCCGACGCGGCGCTGCTGCATTGCTCCGACCGGGTGCGCTGCCTGGTGGTCAAGCATACCGGCGACCAGACCACCTGGGTCGATGGCCGCGATGTCGATGTGCTGGCGCTGATGGATCAGGTCAGCCCCGATTGCCCGCCCCGTCCGATGAACGCCGAGGATCCGCTGTTCATCCTGTATACCTCGGGCTCGACGGGCAAGCCCAAGGGCGTCGTGCACACGACCGGCGGCTATCTGGCCTTTGCCGCGATGACCCATGAGCATGTCTTCGACTATCGCGACGGCGATGTCTTCTGGTGCACGGCGGATGTCGGCTGGGTCACCGGCCACAGCTATATCGTCTATGGCCCGCTGGCCAATGGCGCCACCACGCTGATGTTCGAGGGCGTGCCGACCTGGCCCGATGCCGGGCGGTTCTGGGCGGTCTGCGAAAAGCACAAGGTCAACCAGTTCTACACCGCGCCCACCGCCATCCGCGCGCTGATGGGGCAGGGGACGGAATGGGTGGAAAAGCACGACCTGTCCAGCCTGCGCGTTCTGGGCACGGTCGGCGAGCCGATCAACCCCGAGGCCTGGGTCTGGTATGACAAGCATGTCGGCAAGGGCAAATGCCCGATCGTCGATACCTGGTGGCAGACCGAGACGGGCGGCCACATGATCACCTCGCTGCCCGGCGCGATCGAGACCAAGCCGGGCGCCGCCACGCTGCCCTATTTTGGCGTCAGGCCGGTGGTGCTGGATGCGCAGACCGGCAATGTGATGGAAGGCAACGGCGTCGAGGGGGTGCTCTGCATCGGCGACAGCTGGCCGGGCCAGATGCGCACCGTCTGGGGCGATCACGAGCGTTTCATGGAGACCTATTTCCAGCAATATCCGGGCTATTATTTCAGCGGCGACGGCTGCCGCCGGGACGAGGACGGCTATTACTGGATCACCGGGCGCGTGGATGACGTGATCAATGTCAGCGGCCACCGCATGGGCACGGCCGAGGTGGAATCGGCGCTGGTCGCCCATGCCAAGGTCGCCGAGGCCGCCGTGGTCGGCTATCCGCATTCGCTCAAGGGGCAGGGCATCTATGCCTATGTCACGCTGATGAACGATGTCGATCCCACCGACGACCTGCGCAAGGAGCTTGAGACCTGGGTCCGCACCGAGATCGGCCCGATCGCCAAGCCGGACCTGATCCAATGGGCGCCGGGCCTGCCCAAGACGCGCTCGGGCAAGATCATGCGCCGCATCCTGCGCAAGATCGCCGAGAACGATTACGGCGCCCTGGGCGATATCTCGACGCTCGCCGATCCGGGTGTCGTGGACGAGTTGATCGAGAACCGGATGAACCGGGGCTGAGATCGGGCAGAGATGCCGCGGGGCCGGCGCGGCCCCGCCATCGCCCCCGTCCGCCGCCGCCCACGGACGGGGTCACCGCAAGACCGAGGCGGCGTTACACAGGGAGGAAACAGGGGACATGAGCGACAAGCAATCCTCTAACGCCTACTGGCAGGCAAATATCCGCATCATCTGGATCTGTCTCGTCATCTGGGCACTGGTATCATACGGCTTCGGAATCCTGTTCCGGCCGATGGTGTCCGGGATCAAGGTCGGCGGCTCGGATCTGGGCTTCTGGTTCGCGCAGCAGGGATCGATCCTGGTCTTCATCGTGCTGATCTTTACCTACGCGAAGCTGATGAACCGGCTCGACCGCGATCACGGCGTCGAGGAGTGACATATGGACCAGTTCACGCTTAACCTGATCTTTATCGGCCTGTCCTTCGCGCTGTATTTCGGCATCGCGATCTGGGCACGCGCCGGCTCGACCGCCGAATTCTATGCCGCGAACCGGGGCGTGCATCCGGTGATGAACGGCATGGCCACCGCCGCCGACTGGATGTCGGCCGCGTCCTTCATTTCGATGGCCGGGCTGATCGCATTCACCGGCTATGACAACTCGACCTATCTGATGGGCTGGACAGGCGGCTATGTGCTGCTGGCCATGCTGCTGGCGCCTTACCTGCGCAAGTTCGGCAAGTTCACCGTGCCGGAATTCATCGGCGACCGTTTCTACAGCCAGACCGCGCGCATCATCGGCGTGATCTGCCTGCTGATCATCTCGATCACCTATGTGATCGGCCAGATGGAGGGCGTGGGCATCACCTTCGCGCGCTATCTCGAGGTCAGCAAGGAATCCGGGCTGTGGATCGGCGCGGCCATCGTCTTCGTCTATGCGGTTCTGGGCGGCATGAAGGGCGTGACCTATACGCAGGTCGCGCAATATGTCGTGCTGATCATCGCCTACACGATCCCGGCGATCTTCATCTCGCTGGCGCTGACCGGGAATTTCCTGCCGCAGATGGGCCTGTTCGGCAGCCATGACGCATCGGGGATGGAGTTCCTGACCAAGCTGGATCAGGTGGTGACCGATCTGGGCTTCAAGCAATATACCGCCCATAACGGCAGCACGCTGAACATGGTGATGTTCACCCTGGCGCTGATGATCGGCACGGCGGGCCTGCCGCATGTCATCATCCGCTTCTTCACCGTGCCCAAGGTCTCGGACGCGCGCTCCTCGGCGGGCTGGGCGCTGGTCTTCATCGCGCTGCTCTACACCGTGGCCCCGGCCGTCGGCTCCATGGCGCGGATGAATCTTTCGACCACCATGTGGCCGGGCGCCGATACCGGCGAGACCTATTCGCAGCCGGCCGTCTCGCTCGAGGCGATCGAGACCTCGCCGGAACTGAACTGGATGCGGACCTGGGCCAAGACCGGCCTGCTCTCGTGGGAGGACAAGAACGGCGACGGGCTGATCCAGTACTATAACGACACCGCGACCGAAGGTCCGGCCGCCGAAATGGCCGCCGCGCAGGGCTTGCAGGGCAATGAGCTGACCCAGGTCAGCAACGACATCATGGTCCTTGCGAATCCGGAAATCGCCAACCTGCCCGGCTGGGTCATCGCCATCGTCGCCGCCGGCGGCCTGGCGGCGGCGCTGTCCACCGCGGCGGGGCTCTTGCTGGCCATTTCGGGCGCCGTCAGCCACGACCTGATCAAGGGCGCGCTCAATCCCAACATCTCGGAAAAAAGCGAGCTGATGGCGGCGCGGATCTCGATGGCGGTCTCAATCCTGGTGGCGACGCTCCTGGGTCTGAACCCGCCGGGCTTTGCCGCGCAGACCGTGGCGCTGGCCTTCGGCCTTGCCGCCAGCTCGATCTTCCCGGTGCTGATGATGGGCATCTTCTCGAAGCGCATCAACAAGCAGGGCGCGATCTGGGGGATGATCGCGGGCATCGCCTCGACGCTGCTCTATATCTTCACCTACAAGGGCTGGTTCTTCATCGCCGGCACCAACATGCTGGAGGATACGGCGGCGAACTGGCTGTTCGGCATTGCCCCCGCCTCGTTCGGGGTGGTCGGCGCGGGGCTGAATTTCCTGGTGGCCTATCTGGTCTCGAACGTGACCGAGGAGCCGCCGGTCGTCGTGCAGGAACTCGTCGAGTCGATCCGCGTGCCCAAGGGCGCCGGCGCGGCCACCCACCACTGACGAGAACCGGCCGCGCCCCACGGGGCGCGGCCATTTACCGGGGGAGCGGATATGGACGAAATCGTGAAATTCCTGTCGGGCATCCATCCCTATGACGCCCTGTCGCGGGACGAGCTGGCGCGGGTCGCCGGTTCCTTCAGCCGCAGGGAATGGAAGACGGGCGACACCGTCTATCGCCATGGCGACCCGCTCGAGGGGATCTGGCTGATCGAGGATGCCGAGGTCGAGGTGACCGACAGCGCGGGCACGCCGGTCTCGACCCTGGGGCGCGGCAACAGTTTCGGCGAGCGCGGGCTGATGCGCGACGGCAATGCCGCGACCACCGCGCGCGTCACGCGCGGCGGCACGCTGCTGATGCTGCCCGGGCGCGAATTCCGCCGGCTGCTCAGCTCGAACGCCGCATTCTCGCGCTTTTTCAACCGCGGCGCCGGGCGCGGGCGGGGATCGCAATGCGCGCAATTCGCCGCTCTGCGGGTCTCGGAACTGCTGGGCCGCGCACCGCTGGCCTGCCCGCCGCAGACCCCGATCGTCGAGGCCGCGCGCATGATGCGCGAGGCCGGCGTCTCGTCGCTGGGGATCACCGGCCCGGAGGGCGCGCTGCTGGGGCTGGTCACCGTGCGCGACATGTCGAACAAGGTCGTGGCCGAGGGGTGCCGCGCCGACGCGCCGGTGTCGCGCATCATGACCAGCGATCCGGTGACGCTGGGCCCGGACGCGCTAGGCGCCGATGTGCTGGCCCTGATGGCCGAGCGCCGGATCGGCCATCTGCCGATCACCGAGCGCGGCCGGCTGGTCGGCATGATCACCCAGACCGACCTGACGCGGGTGCAGGCAATCTCGGGATCGGTGCTGCTGCGAGAGATCGCCCGCGCCCCCGACAGCGCGGCGCTGGCGGGCGCGACGGCGCGCATCCCCGAATTGCTGGCAGGCCTGGTCGCGGCCAGCCAGCGCCACGATCTGATCACCCGCCAGATCACCGATATCGCCGATGCCGTCACCCGCCGCCTGCTGTCGCTGGCCGAGGCCGAGCTGGGGCCGGCGCCCGGCGGCTGGCTCTGGGCCGCCTGCGGCAGTCAGGGCCGGCAGGAACAGACCGGCGTTTCGGATCAGGACAATTGCCTGATCCTGGCCCCCGGCATGGATGCCGATCATCCCTGGTTCCGCGATCTGGCGAAATTCGTCAGCGACGGGCTGAACCGGGCCGGCTATGTCTATTGCCCGGGCGACATGATGGCCTCGAACCCGCGCTGGCGGCAGCCGCTGGATGTCTGGCGTGGCTATTTCAGCGGCTGGATCGACCGTCCCAGCCCCGAGGCGCAGATGCTGGCCAGCGTCATGTTCGACCTGCGCGCCATCGGCGGCGATGCCACGCTGCTGCGCGATCTGCAGGCCGAGACCCTGGCCGCGGCCGGGCGCAATTCGATCTTTGTCGCCCATATGATCGCCAATTCGCTGAAGCATCGCCCGCCGCTGGGGCTGATCGGCGGTTTCGCCACCATCCGCTCGGGCGAGAAGCGCAACCATATCGACATGAAGATGAACGGCGTGGTGCCGGTCACCGATCTGGGCCGGGTCTATGCGCTGCAGGCGGGGCTTGTGCCGGTCAATACGCGCGCGCGCATCGTCGCGGCGGCCGAGGCGGGGGTGATTTCGACCTCGGGGGCGGCCGATCTGCTGGCCGCCTTCGATCTGATCCAGACGCGCCGGCTCCAGCATCAGGCGCGGCTGATCGCCGCCGGCCGGCGGCCCGACAACTTTCTGGCGCCCGCCGAACTTCCGGACCTTGAACGCAGCCATCTGCGCGACGCCTTTGTCGTCCTGCGCACCATGCAATCGGCCCTGGGCCATGGAAAAGGGGCGCTGGCATGATGAGCGGCATGGCCTGGGACATTTTGGGGATGATCGCCGTCGGCATCGGCGCGGCGGCACTGCTGTTTGCCGGCGCGCATGCGCTGCGCAAGGCCGGGCTTGCGGTCCCGCGCTGGATCACCCCGGCCGGGATCGGCCTTGCCATGCTGGGCTTTGCCATCTGGAACGAATACAGCTGGTATTCCCGGGTCAGCGCGCAATTGCCCGCGACCGTCGAGGTGCTGGAGACCGGCACCGGCGGCAAGGCCTGGCGGCCCTGGGCCTTTGTCATCCCGATGGTCAACCGCTTTGCCGCCATCGACCGCGCCGGCCTGACCGATACCGGGCAGGGGGTCCAGCGCGGGCAGGTGCTCTTTGTCGAGCGCTGGCAGCCGACGCGCTATGTCACGCTGGATTTCGACTGCGCCGGCGCGCGCATCCGCGCCGTCGCCGAGGGGCGCGAAAGCGACTGGCTGCCCGCCGCCCAAGATCCAGCCTATGCCGTGATCTGCGAAAGGGGGGGCTGATGGCGCGCATCCTGATCGTCGAGGACGAGGATAATATCGCCGTCGCGCTGGAATTCCTGATGACGCGCGAAGGCCACAGCCACCGCCGCCTGGCGACCGGGGCGGGGGCGCTGGACGCGATCCGGGCCGAGCCTCCCGATCTGGTGCTGCTCGACATCATGCTGCCCGACATCTCGGGCTATCAGATCGTCGAGGAGCTGCGCGCCGATCCCGCGCTCAGCGATGTGCGGGTGCTGATGATGACCGCGCGCGGCTCGCTGATGGAGCGCAAGAAAGGGCTGGCGCTTGGCGCCGACGGCTTTATCGCGAAACCCTTCGAGCTGTCGGAGCTGCGGGCCGAGATGGCGCGTCTGCTGGGCGCGCCATGCTGACCGGCCTGTCGCTGCGGCTGCGGGTCTTTCTGATCTTCGCGGGGCTGGCGGCCGGGCTGATGGCGGTGCTGGCGGCGGCGCTGCTTGTCGCGTGGCGACGGTTGCAGGCGGCGGGCGCGGAAGTTTCGGGCGAGATCGCGCCGCACGTCATATCGGCGCTGGCCGGCGCCGGCGCCATCGGCTTTTTTGGCGCGCTGGCGCTGGTGGTCTGGGTCTGGTTCCTGTTCGACCAGAACGTCGCGCGCCCCATCGAGACCCTTGCCGGCGGCCTGCGTACCGGCGCCGCGCCCGACGCGGACGAGGGCCGCTATCTCGCCGATCTGGCCCCCGCCGCCCGCGAGGCGGCCGAGGCGCGCGCGCAATCCGCCGAGGCGCTGGCCGAGGCGGTGCAGCGCCATGTCCAGGAACTGGACCGTGAAAAGGCCATGCTGGAATCGGTGCTGTCGGGCATCAGCGCGGTGGCGTTGATGACCGATGACGGGGGCCGGGTGATGTTTTTCAACGGCGCCGCGCGCGAGGCATTGCCCGGGCTGGTTCTGGGCCAGCCGCTGTCGCGCCATCTGCGCCCCGCCGCGCTGGACATGGCCGAGCGGCGACTGGCCGCCAGCCCGAACGGCGCCACCGAACTGACCGTGCTGACCGCCGCCGGGCAGCGGCTGGCGGGCCAGATCCGCGCCGCCGGCGAGGGCGAGCGGGTGCTGGTGCTGCGCCCGCCCGCGACCTTGCGCCGGGCCGAGGCGCTGGAAAGCCTGCGCCGCCACGCCGCCGCGCTGGTGCCGATGCTCGAGGCCGCCGAGGACGCGCTGCCGCCCGAGGTGGGCCGAGCGATCCATAACGAGGGCGCCGCCCTGATCGCGGATTTGCGCGGTCTGGACCCCGCGCCGGCCCCGATGCAGGTCGATGCCGCCGCGCTTGCCGCCTCGGTCGAAGAGGCCGAGCGGGGCGAGATCGCCGCGCTTTGCCTGGCCGGGGATGGCGGCGCGCTGGCCGTGCTGTTCAGCGATCTGGCGCGACGGCTGGCGGCCAGCGGCCGGCCCGCGCGGCTGGATATCGTCGGCGACGGGGACGAGGCACGCATCACCCTGAGCTGGCAGGGCGCGGCGCTGAACATGGCGCGGCTTGACGAATGGCTGGCGGATGCGCCCGATCCCGACCGTCCCGGCGAAAGCGGCGCGGCGATCGCGGCCGAGCTGGGCACCGGGCTCTGGACCGAGCCGCAACCCGGCGGCGGGTGCATCGTGATGCCGCTTCCCGCCAGTGCCAGCGCCTGCGAGATCGCGCCTTCGCTGACCTATCGCCCGCAGCTTGCCGGCACGGGCGAGGCGCTTGGCGAACTGACCTGCGTGGTCTTCGATACGGAAACCACCGGGCTCGATCCCTCGGACCGGATCGTGCAGATCGCCGGTATCCGCATCATGGCCGGGCAGCCGACCGGCGAGCGCTTCCAGACATTGGTCAATCCGGGCCGGCCGATCCCGCCCGGCTCGACGCAGATCCACGGGATCACCGATGCGATGGTGGCGGATGCGCCGGACATGACGGCGGCGCTGCGCGCATTCCAGCATTTCACCGAGGATGCCGTGCTGGTCGCCCATAACGCCCCTTTCGACATGGGGCTGCTGCGCGCCGCCGCGACGGAAACCGGCGTCGCCTTTCCCAACCGGGTGCTGGACACGATATTGCTGTCGGCGATGGTCTGGGGGCAGGCCGCGCCGCATGGGCTGGACGCGCTGGCCGGGCGTCTGGGCGTCACCATCCCGCCCGAGCTGCGCCATACCGCGATGGGCGATGCCGAGGCGACGGCGCAGATCTTCCTGCGCCTGATCCCTGCCTTGCAGGCCAAGGGCCTGACCGATCTGGGCGCGATCCGCGACGAGGCAAGGCGCCACCGCCGCCTGATCGAGGATGCCAACCGCTAGCACGGCGCGGCCGGCTTACGGGGCGACGCGATACATCTCTCGGGCGTACCATTGGCCAAGCGCGTTGCGCATCGGATAGCCGCGCAGATCCGGCCTTATCAGCATCGGGCGCGTGTAATGGTAAAGCGGGATCAGGGCCATGTCGCCGAGCAGCATCTCTTCGGCCTGCCGATAGAGTGGCGCCGGGTCTTCTGCCGCAAGGGCGCGCTCGAGCAGCGCGTCATATTCCGCGTTCGACCACGCGCCGATGCTGCGGCCGCTGCCAGACAGGTCCAGAAAGCTGCGGGGGTCGTTGTAATCGGCGCACCAGGCATAGCGCGCGAGGTCGAAATCGCCATCCTGCAACCGCTCGTGAAAACGGCTCCAGGCGTCTTCGGCCAGTTCCGCCTCGACGCCGATCTCCTGCCATGCCTGCCGGGCGGCCTGCGCCACCGCCCGGTCCCCCTCCGAGCGGTTGAGGCGCAGCATCAGGCGCAGCGGCCGCTCCGGCCCGTAGCCGGCCTCGGCCAGCAGGGCGCGGGCCTTTTCGCGCCTTTCGTCCAGCGACCAGTCGCTCGTCTCGATATCCGGCGCGATACGGCCGTTGGCCGCCCAATGCGTCCAGCCAAGGGCCGGCCGCTGGCCGCCCCGCAGCACCGCCCCGGCGATCGCGTCGCGATCAAGCGCATCGGACAGGGCCTGACGCAGGGCGCGTTCCTTGAGCGCGGGCGCCCCCTTGGCCGACAGGTTGAAGAGATAGCCATAGGAACAGGCATAGGGCGGCGTGATCGCCTGCCCGGGATGGTCCTGCCGCAGCCGGGCGATCTGCCCGGCCGGCGGCTGCAGGAGCCAGTCGAATTCGCCATCGAGATAGCGCTTCAGCGCCTCGCCCGGCTCGCTCACCGGCACGAAACGCAGCCCGGTCAGGATCGTTCCGGCGGCGCCGTGATAGCCGGGATTGCCGCTCAGCACGGCCTCGCCGCCCGGACTCTGCCCGTCCAGCCGATAGGCGCCGTTGCCGGCCAGCTTGCCGGGCTGGGCCCAGTCCGCGCCCTCGGCCGCGACCAGCTTCATCGGCACCGGAAATGTGGCGGGATGGCTGAGCATCTTCAGGAAATGCGGCATGGGCCCGGTCAGGGTCACCTGCAATCTGCGGTCGTCGAGGACGCGGATGCCCAGATCCTCGGGCGGCTTTTCGCGCCTGGCGATCGCGGCCGCGTTCTCGACATTCATTGCCTCGATGAACCAGGCATGGGGGCTGGCGGTTTCCGGGTCCAGGACGCGCCGCCAGGCGAATGCGAAATCTGCCGCCGTCAGCGGATCGCCATTCGACCATTTCGTCTCGCGCAAGCGGAACTCATAGGTTTTCCGATCCGGGGACAGCGAATATTCCGCAGCGGCGCCGGGAACCGGCGCGCCGTCCGCATCGGCGGTCATCAACCCCTCGAACAGCTGGTTCAGCAGATCGGTTTCCCCGCGCGAGGTGGCCATGGCCGGGTCCAGCGACCGGATCTCCTGCGGGATGGCGATGGCCAGTTCCTGCCCGGCGGCAAGCGCCTCGTCCAGGGCCGGTTCCACCGCCATCGCCGGCAAGGTCGCGGCCAGTACGGTGGCCAGCGCGACGGCAAGAGCGGTGAGCGGAGACGGGCGGATCATCGGCAACTCATGGCTTGCTCGGGCGCGGCGAAGGTCGCGCATCCGCCGGCGGCGGGCAAGTGCATTTGCCGCTTTCACAGTCGCGGCGCATGTGAAAGAACAGAGGGCATGGCACGGGACGCTCGCATCATTCTGGTTACCGGGGGCGCGCGCTCGGGAAAATCCGCGCTGGCCGAGACCATCATGGCGCGCTTTCCTGGTCCGCACAGCTATATCGCCACCGCCGAGGCGCGCGACGACGAGATGGCGCGGCGCATCGCGCAGCATCGTGCGCGGCGCGGCCCGGACTGGAACCTGATCGAGGAGCCGCTGGACCTGCCCGCCGCGCTGACGCGCAGCGCGGGGCAGGGCGCGCGGCTGGTCGATTGCCTGACCCTGTGGCTGTCGAACCTGATGGCCGCGAACCGGCCCGAGGATCAGGCGATCGGCGCGCTTTGCGACACGCTGTCACGTCCGAGCGCCCCCGTGGTGCTGGTCACCAATGAGCTGGGCCTGGGCATCGTGCCCGAGAACCGCCTGGCCCGGCGCTTTCGCGATGCCCATGGCTGGATGAACCAGGTCGTGGCCGCCCGCGCAGACGAAGTCTGGATGGCCGTGAGCGGCCTTCCCCTGAGGTTGAAACCGGAAAGAGAAATCCCTTGAAAGAGTTCGACGAATCCGCCGCCGAAGCCGCCCGTGCCCGCCAGGCCGAACTGACGAAACCGCCCGGCTCGCTGGGCCGGCTCGAAGAGCTGGCGGTCTTCATGGCCGGCTGGCAGGGGCGCGCGCGGCCCCGGATCGAGCGCGCCCAGGCGCTGGTCTTTGCCGGAAATCATGGCGTCACGGCCCAGGGCGTGAACCCGTTTCCGGCCGAGGTGACCGCGCAGATGGTGCGCAATTTCGAGCGGGGCGGCGCGGCGATCAACCAGCTCTGCGCGCAGGCGGGGGCCGAGCTTTCGGTGGTGGCGCTGGATCTTGACCGGCCGTCCGGGGACTTCACCCGCGGCATGGCGCTGGAGGTGGCGGATCTTGTCGCCTCGATCCAGACCGGCAAGGATGCCGTCGATCCTCGCGCGGACGTGATCCTGCTGGGCGAAATGGGCATCGGCAATTCCACCGTCGCCGCCGCTCTGGCCGCCGCCACATTCGGCGGCGAGGCGGCGGATTGGGTAGGGCCGGGCACCGGCGCCAGCGACGAGATCATGGCCAACAAGCTGCGCGCCGTGGATGCCGGGCTCAGGCGGCACAAGGGCGCGGCGACGGCGGCCTCGATCCTGGGCTCGTTTGGCGGGCGCGAGCAGGCGGCGATCTGCGGCGCGGTGATCCGCGCGCGCGAGCTGGGTATTCCGGTCATTCTGGACGGGTTCATCTGTACCGCCGCCGCCGGCGTGCTGATGGTCAATGACCGCAATGCGCTGGAACATTGCCTGATCGGCCATCAAAGCGCGGAAACCGGGCATCGCCGCCTGATCGCGGCCATGGGCAAAGAGCCGGTGGTGACGCTGGACATGCGGCTGGGCGAGGGAACGGGCGCGGCGGTCGCCTTGCTGATCCTGCGCGCCGCGCTGGCCTGCCATGACGGCATGGCGACCTTTGCCGAGGCCGGGATTGGCTAGGGCGGTTCTGGAGCTTGCCACCGCCTTCGTCTGGTTGACCCGTTTCCCGCTGGCGGGCCTTGTTTCGCGCGAATTGCCGCCGCTGGCGCGCACCGGCTGGGCCTTTCCGCTGGTCGGGCTGGCGGTGGGGCTGATGGCGGCACTGGTGCTGGCGCTGGCGGCATGGCTGGGGCTTCCGGCGCCGGTCGCGGCCCTGCTGGCGGTGGCGGCGATGGTGCTGGCCACCGGCGGGCTGCACGAGGACGGGCTGGCCGATCTGGCCGATGCCGGCGGCGGCGCGGATCGCGACCGCAGGCTGGCGATCATGCGCGATTCCCGGATCGGCAGCTATGGCGTGCTGGCGCTGATCCTGGTGACCGGATTGCGCATCGCCGCCATCGCCGCGCTGTTTGCCGCCGCGCCCATGCTGGCCATCGCCGCCTTGCCCGGCATCGCGGCAGCCTCGCGCGCGGGGATGGTGGCCGGTCTGGGGCTGATGCCGCCGGCGCGCCCCGACGGGCTGGGCAGGCTGGCGGGGCGCAGCCCGCCGGGACAGATCGCGATGGCGATCCTGCTGGCCGGGCTGGCGCTGCTGGCCCCGGCTTTGGCGACGGATCGCCCCGCTTTGGCCGCTGCGGCCGCCGCCGTCGCGATCGGGCTGGCGCAGCTTTGGCTGGCGCATCGGGCGATGCGCCGTCTGGGCGGCCAGACCGGCGATGTTCTGGGCGCCATGCAGCAGGCAGGAGAGGCCGCCGGGCTGGTCGCGCTGACCCTGTTCGTCTAGCTGACGTGGCATGACCGGACGTGGCATTTTCTTGACCGTATTCCACCATTCCTTCATATCCCTCCCCTATGTCAAAAGGTCGGATCTACCGGCCGGCGGGCCCGCGACGTGACGGGCGCAAGCAAGGGATGTTGTCATATGGGCGCCTTATTGGGGCTGGCGCGCGGGATCGACCGCGTGAATTCATTCATCGGGCGCAATGTCAGCTGGCTGATCCTGGTCGCCGTGCTGGTCAGCGCCACCAATGCTGTCATCCGCAAGGCGTTCAACACCTCGTCCAACGCCTGGCTGGAGCTGCAATGGTATCTTTACGGCGCCGCCTTCCTGGGGGCCGCCGCCTATACGCTGCTGGAAAACGAACATATCCGCATCGACATCATCTATGGCATCTGGGGCCGGCGCCGCCAGCACTGGATCGACCTGATCGGGCATGTCTTCTTCCTGATGCCCTTTGTCACGCTGATGATCTATTTCCTTTACCCTTGGGTGATGCGCTCGTTCGCCAGCGGCGAGGTCTCGACCAATTCCGGCGGCCTGATCCTGTGGCCGGCGAAGCTGTTATTGCTCATTGGATTTATCCTGCTGTTCCTGCAGGGGATTTCCGAGATCATTAAGAAGATCGCGGTGATGGCCGGGATGATCGAGGATCCGAGCCCCTTTGTCTCGCATCACGCCGCCGCCGCCCAGGAGGGCGAGGCGATGCTGCGCGGCACAAAGGGGGCGCAGGATGACGTCGCCGCGCGCGAGGATCACCGCAAATGATGGAACTCATCGCGCAGAACATGGCGCCGATCATGTTCGCCTCGCTGGTGCTGTTCCTGCTGTTCGGCTATCCGGTCGCCTTTGCGCTGGCCGCGAACGGCCTGCTGTTCTTTGTCATCGGGGTCGAGCTTGCGCCGCTGTCGGGCGGGGCGATCAACCTGAGCTGGCCCTTGCTCAACGCGATGCCGGAGCGGTTATGGGGCGTCATGTCGAACGAGACATTGCTGGCGATCCCCTTCTTTACCTTCATGGGCATCGTGCTGGAACGCTCGGGCATGGCCGAGGACCTGCTGGATACAATCGGGCAGCTTTTCGGCCCGGTGCGCGGCGGTCTGGCCTATGCGGTGGTGATCGTCGGCGCGCTGCTGGCCGCGACCACCGGCGTGGTTGCCGCCTCGGTGATCGCCATGGGGCTGATCTCGCTGCCGATCATGCTGCGCTATGGCTATGACCGGCGGATCGCGACCGGGGTGATCGCGGCATCGGGGACGCTGGCGCAGATCATTCCGCCCAGCCTGGTGCTGATCGTTCTGGCCGATCAGCTGGGCCGGTCGGTGGGCGACATGTACAAGGGCGCGCTGATCCCCGGCCTTGTCCTGACCGGCATCTACCTGAGCTATATCTTTGTCGTCTCGATCCTGCGGCCGAACAGCCTGCCCGCCCTGCCGCCCGAGGCGCGCAAGCTGGGTTCGGGCGTCACCTCGCTGCTGGTGGCACTGGCCGGCGCGGTCGCGCTAGCCTGGCTGATCTGGCGCTGGATGTATCCCAGCCAGGGCAAGGATGCCGATATCCTGGCGCCGGCGCTGGCGGTGATCGCGATCTATGTGCTGGCGGTGCTCGACAAGGGCCTGAAGACCAACCTGATGTCGCGGCTGGCGCAGCAGGTGATCATCGTCCTGATCCCGCCGCTGGCGCTGATATTCCTGGTGCTCGGCACGATCTTTCTGGGCATCGCCACGCCGACCGAGGGCGGCGCCATGGGCGCGGTGGGCGCGCTGGTCCTGGCCGGCGTCAAGGGCCGCCTGAGCTATGGCGTGGTGCGTCAGGCGCTGCTTGCGACCACGCGGCTGGCCTCGTTCGTGATGTTCATCCTGGTGGGCGCGCGGGTGTTCTCGCTGACCTTTTACGGTGTGAACGGCCATGTCTGGGTCGAGCATCTGCTGACCTCGTTGCCGGGCGGGCAATACGGCTTTCTGATCGCGGTGTCGCTGCTGGTCTTTCTGCTGGCCTTTTTCCTCGATTTCTTCGAGCTCGCCTTTATCATCGTGCCGCTGCTCGCGCCCGCCGCCGAGGCGATGGGGATCGACCTGATCTGGTTCGGCGTCCTGCTGGGCGTGAACATGCAGACCAGTTTCATGCACCCGCCCTTTGGCTTTTCGCTGTTCTACCTGCGATCCGTGGCGCCCAAGACCCCCTATGAGGACAAGCTGACCGGCAGGATGATGGCGCCGGTGACCACGGGCCAGATCTATTGGGGCGCGGTGCCCTTTGTCGGCATCCAGCTGGTGATGATCGCCATCGTGATGACATTCCCCGGCATGGTGCTGCATTACAAGGGCCCGCCCATCGACAGCTCGAACGTCACCTTCGAGATCCCGACCATGGGCGACAGCGGATTCGGCGGGCTTGGCGGGTTGGGCGGCAATCCCTTCGGCGCGCCGACACCGCCCGCGGCCCCCGGCGCCGCGCCGGGCGGCGATTCTCTGGGCGGCGGTTTGGGCGATCTGGGCGGCCCGCCGGTTTTCGGCACCCCGAATGAGCCGCCCGCGGGCGGCGATGTCCCGGCTCCGCAGCCGCCGCAGCCGGGCGGGCTGGACCCGCTGTCGGGGCCGCCGCCTGGGCTTGGCGGTCCGGCGCAACCGCCGGCGAACTGACGCATGGCTCAACAAGAAAGGCGGCCCGCGGGCCGCCTTTCCTGTGCCGTCCGCCGGCCCGTCATCCGGGCCGGGCCTTCAGAGGGTCACAGCGTGCCGTTGCGCTGCTGGATCATCATGAAGGTGTCATAGGTATATTCGGAGGTCTGGTTGTAAAGATACCAGTCGGCCCGCGCCACCTTGATCGATTCCCAGATCTTCCGGAAGCCCTCGTTGGTGGCCTCCATCTCGGCATAGACCTCGTTCGCGGCCTTGTAGCAGGCGTCGAGGATCTCGGCGCTGAACGGGCGCAGCTGCGTGCCCGAGGCGACCAGCCCCTTGAGGGCGATCGGGTTCAGCTGGTCGTATTTCTGCAGCATGTCGGCATCCGTGGCCTGGCATGCGGTGCGTAGCAGCGCCTTGTAGATATCGGGCAGGCCGTCATATTGCGCCTTGTTGAAGAAGAAATGGACCGTCGGGCCGCCTTCCCACCAGCCGGGATAGTAGTAATAGGGCGCGACCTTGAAGAAGCCCAGCTTCTGGTCGTCATAGGGCCCGACCCATTCGGACGCGTCGATCGTGCCCTTTTCCAGTGCCGGATAGACATCGCCGCCGGCCAGCTGCTGCGGCACCGCGCCCAGCCGTTCCAGAACCCGGCCGGCAAAGCCGCCGACGCGGATCTTCAGGCCTTTCAGATCCTCGACCGAATTGATCTCCTTGCGGAACCAGCCGCCCATCTGGGCGCCGGTATTGCCGCCGGGCAGGCCAAAGATATTGTGCTTGGCAAGGAATTCGTTGAACAGGTCGATGCCGCCGCCATGGTAGTGCCAGGCGTTCATCGCCCGCGCCGACAGCGCGAAGGGCACCGCCGCGCCAAGCGCGAAGGTCGGATCCTTGCCCCAGCTGTAATAGCCGACCGTGTGGCAGGCCTCGACCGTGCCGTCGGTGACCGCGTCCTGCGCGTTCAGCCCGGGCACGATTTCGCCGGCGGCGAAAACCTGCAATTGGAACTTGCCGCCCGTCGCCTCGGACAGATGCCGCGACAGCACCTCGGCACCGCCAAAGATGGTGTCCAGAGATTTCGGAAAGGCCGAGGTCAGACGCCATTTCACCTCGGGCATTTCCTGCGCGATGGCGGGCGCGGCCAGTGCGGCACCGGCGGCGGCGGTCGCGCCGCCGACCGTGGCGCGGCTCAGAAAGGCGCGCCGGTCAAGCTGATTGGTTTTCTTCATTATGTTCCTCCGCATTGATCGGCCTTGCTGGGCCGCCGATAGCGCGGGATGTTTGCACGCGTCGCCCCGCCTGTCGAGATGTCCGCATAGCATTTTCGCGATCCCGCGCATCGCCCGGCCGACCGGCGCGAAACCGGGCGCGAGGGCCGGCATCCTCGCCGATATTGTGGTTTCATCTGTGGGCTACCCAAGCTGTTCGGGCATGCCTATACTGCCTGTAGCATGGGGCTTTGGGGGAACAAGGGATGCGCTGCCCGTTCTGCGGAAATGTCGATACCCAGGTCAAGGATTCGCGACCTGCCGAGGATAACGTGGCGATCCGGAGGCGCCGTTTCTGCCCGGCCTGCGGCGGCCGCTTCACCACCTATGAACGGGTGCAGCTGCGCGATCTTGTGGTCGTCAAGTCCAGCGGCCGGCGCGAGGATTTCGACCGCACCAAGATGGAGCGGTCGATCCGCATCGCGATGCAGAAGCGCCCGGTCGATCCCGAGCGCATCGACCAGATGATCTCGGGCATCGTGCGGCGGCTGGAAAGCCTGGGCGAGACCGATATCCCCTCGAAGGTGATCGGCGAGATCGTGATGGAGACGCTGGCCCGGATAGATACCGTCGCCTATGTCCGTTTCGCGAGCGTCTACAAGAACTTCCAGGCGGCGGACGATTTCGACAAATTCGTGGCCGAACTGCGCCCCGGCGGCGCCGAGGAGTGAACGACCACCGCCACATGGGTCATGCGCTGGCCCTGGCGCGGCGGGGCTTGGGCAATGCCTGGCCCAACCCGGCCGTGGGCTGCGTGATCCTGCGCGAGGGGCGGGTGATCGGGCGCGGCTGGACGCAACCCGGCGGCCGCCCCCATGCCGAGGCGATGGCCCTGGCCGAGGCCGGCGCGGCGGCGCGGGGCGCCACCGTCTATGTCACGCTGGAGCCCTGTTCCCATCAGGGCCGTGCCCCGGCCTGCGCCGGGGCGCTGATCCGGGCCGGCGTCGCCCGCGTGGTCAGCGCCATGACCGATCCCGACCCGCGCGTCGCCGGGCGCGGCCATGCGATGCTGCGCGAGGCCGGGATCGCGCTGACCGAGGGCCTGCGCGAAGCCGAGGCGCGCGACTTGCAGCGCGGCTTTCTGACGAGGGTACTGCAGGGCCGGCCCATGCTGACGCTGAAGCTGGCCGGCAGTTTCGACGGCCGCATCGCCACCGCCTCGGGAGAAAGCCGCTGGATCACCGGGCCGGATGCGCGGCGCCATGTTCACATGCTGCGGCTGATCCATGATGCGGTGATGGTCGGCGGCGGCACCGCGCGGGCGGACCGGCCGTCATTGAACGTGCGCGGCTTCGGCCCGGTCCGGCAGCCGGCGCGGATCGTGGTGTCGTCCCAAGACCTGCCCGATCTGCCGCCCGAGGATGCCGATCACGGCCCGCTATGGCGCCTGTCGGGCGCGCCCGCGGCCTTCATGGCCGAACTGGCCGCGCGCGGCGTGACGCGGGTGTTCTGCGAGGGCGGCGGCGAACTGGCCGCAAGCCTGCTGCGGGCGGGGCTGGTCGATCGGCTGGTCGGCTATACGGCGGGGCTGGCCCTGGGCGCCGAGGGGCGGCCGGCGATCGGCGATCTGACCCTGGCGGCGCTGAGCGAGGCGCCGCGCTTTCGCCTGACCGGCATGCAGCGCCTTGGCGCCGATATCGTGCATTTCTGGCAGCGCGACTAGCGCCGCCAGAGCCAGGCATAGGTGCTGAACAGGCCCTGAAGCCTGCCCAGAGCCCGCAGCCCCCTGCCTTGCGCGACGGCAAGGGCGGGATCGCCAAGCCGCGCCAGGGCGGTTTCGGGCGGGCAGGGCAGCCGGCTTTGCGGATCGAAATAACGCGGATAGGCGATCAGCGCGGCATGGATCAGCCCCGCCAGATCGGTGCCGCCCGCGCGCCGCCGCGGGACCGGGCCCAGATCGCGGGTCAGCCCCCAGCCGGCATAGAACGGCGCGCCCAGCGTGGTCACGGGGATGCCGCGCATCAGCGCCTCGAACCCCAGGGTCGAGGTGATGGTCCAGACCTCGTCCACCTGCGCCATCAGCGCGGCGGCGCTGCTGTTGCGGGCGGTCAGATCGGCAAGCTCGGACAGATCGGCCGGCGCGATCAGGCCCGGCCGCAGCCCGGCCTCGACATCGGGATGCGGCTTGTAGATCAGCACCGCCCCGGGGTTTTCGGCCCGCACCCGCCGCAGCAGGTCGATATTGCGCCGCTCGGCCCCGGCGCCGAGCCGGATCGAGGCGTCATCCTCGACCTGGCCCGGCACCAGGATGCGATGCCCCTCGGGCAGTTCGGGCGGCTTGCCGCTCAGGTTGTATTTGGTGACGCCCGCCCGGGCCAATGCAGCGGCCAGATCCAGCGCCCGCGCGCGCCCGCCGGGCGGCAGCGGCGCGCTGATCAGCCGTTCCAGCCGGCTTTCGCGGCTTGGGTCGTAATAGATGCCGAGATCGTCGGCGACCAGCGACAGCGGCGGGACCAGCGCCGCGCCCAGCCCGCGCGAGCGGATGAAACCGTCCTCGACCCGTCTTGCGCCGGGCGTGTTGTCGGCATGGCGCGCCCAGGCCAGCGTCGTGTCGGGCCGAGGTTTTGCAGTAAAGCGGACGCCCGCGCCATTGCCGAAGAAACGCGCGACAAAGGGGCGCTTCCACAGCCGCATGCCATAGGCAAGGTGGCCCTCGCGATCCTCGCGCCAGGCGCGAACCTCGGCCTCGATCTGACGCAGGGCGCCCTCGAAATCCGTCAGCCGGTCCAGGCAGGGATCGTACCAGATCGGCGCGAGCAGGTGGCTGGCGGCGAAAAGCGCCTCGATCCTGGCGGGCTGGCGGCGGGGCAGGCGGTGCTCGTCCTCGGACAAGCCCCAGCCGGCATAGAAGGGGCGGCCGAAGATGCGCGGCCGGTGCCCGGCCAGCATCGCCTCATATCCCAGTTGCGAGGACATGGCATAGACCCGCACCGCGCCGCGCAACAAGGCCCAGGGCGAAACCGGGGCGGTGCAAAGAATATCACCCGGGCGCAGATCGGCGGGGTCGAAATGGCCCGGACGCAGCCCGGCCGCGGTTTCGGGATGGCTGCGGATCACGATCCGCGCACCGGGGTTTTCGTCGCGCGCGGCGCCGAGCATGGCCATGAACGCGGCCCGGTCGGCGCCTAGCAGCGAGGCATCGCCACGGGTCTGGTCCAGCACCAGAACATGGCCGGGCCGGCGCAGCTCGGTCCCCGGCAGATGGCTGTTATATTTCGACAGATCCGCCGCGATCAGCCGCTCGATGCCGGCGCGCGCTTCGGCTTGCAGCGCGCGGGCCCTGTCCGAGGGCACCAGGCTTTCGATCAGCGATGGCTCCTGCGGCGAAAAATGCACGCCCAGCGGGTCGGCGATCAGTCCGATCGGGCCGCGCCGCGCGATGGCGCCGCGCGCCCGGCCCGGCAGGACCGAGCGCAGAAAGGCGTCCTCGATCCGCAGCAGCTTCGCGCCGCGCCGCGCCGCGATCTGCCGGCCGCGCCATGCGGTCGGGCTGTCGCCCCAGATGCCGACCCAATCGCCGGGCCCGGGCAGTCCGACGGTGATGCGCCAGCCCGCCAGCGCGAGGATGCGCCGGATCCGCGCCGAGGTGAAAAAACCGCCATTGAAGACGAAAAGCCGCCGGGGGGTGTCCCCGGCGGCCCCGGCATTTCGTCGCGCCATTCCGTCCTACTCGAACGCGCTGTCCGCCGCACCGACATCGGTGGCGGTCCCCAGAATGGAGTTGAGGGTCTTTTGCCATTGCACGAAGGGCGCCTCGGTCACGTAAACCGTATCGCCGTCACGGATCATGAAGTCGCGCGCCAGGAACATCCCGTCGGGCTTGGTCAGGTCCAGCACATAGGCCATGCGCTGATCGCCCATGACGTCGTTGCGGCCCAGCACGGCGCGCGCCACCGATTGCGGCTCCTCGCGCATGACGAAGACGCCCTTGGGATCGGCCAGCGTGGTCGACAGGCCCCCGACCATGGCGACCGCCTCGATGGCGCTGATCTGCTCATTGCCCAGCGGCACCTTGGTCTGGCCACCCAGGGCGCCCAGGGCGGTGAAGCTGCGCTGATCCTCCTCGACCAGGATGACGTCGCCGGGGCGCAGCGCGATATCGTTGCTGGAGCTGGAATAGAGGTCGCGCAGCCAGACCTTGCCGCTGCTGTTGCCGCGCTTGACGATCACCACCGCGACCTCGGGTTCGATGTCGACGCCGCCGGCGCGCGACAGCATGGCCGAAAGGGTGCGGGTCGGGCGCTCGATCGGATAGACGCCCTGCGCGGTGACCTTGCCCATCACCGAAACGGTGGCGCCATCGCCCGCCACGCGGGTCACCATGACCTGCGGGTCGGGGGTCTGGGTTTCCAGCCGTTGGGTAATGATGCGGCGCAGCTCATCGGGGCTGTTTCCCGAGGCGCGGATGCGACCGGCATAGGGCACGAAGATATAGCCCTGGCTGTCGACCTGCAATTCGGTCAGCTGGGTCGAGCTGGTGCCCATCGAGGCCAGCAGCCCGTCATCGACGTTTTCCCAGATCGACAGGCCCAGCACATCGCCCGGCCGCACGACATCGGCGCCGACCTGCGCGGCATTGCGGAAATCCGAGCCGAAACCATAGGCCGGCGAGAAATTCGCCATGCGGTTCACGCGGTCATTGACATTGACGATATTCGTCGTGCCGCCCTTTTCGATCGAGCCCGAAAAGATTTCGCCCTTGGTCGGTCCCGAGCGCGGCAGGCCGCAGGCGGAAAGCAGAACGGCACCGCCCAGCAGGGCGACGGTCATGAAACGCCTGGCGGCGAAGCGCCGCGGAGCGCCTGAATTCCCCCGGGGAACTGGCGAAATAATCAGTTGTGTCAATCTCTTACTCCTGTCTCTCGCGGTGCATGCCTGCCCAGGTCATCTCTTTTTTTATGCAAATTACCCCAGCCCAAAGGGTTTTTCCATAATTTAACCCCGGATCAGTCACTGTTGTTCTCCATCTGTTGCCGATAATGACCACGTCCGGCGAAAACGGCCTGATAGGGATCCTCGGGCGCCAGCATCATATCCACGACGATGCGCAGCGCATGGGCGCGCGAATGGGCGGCGTAGAACCCGCCCGGCACCTGGCTGCTTTCCAGCAGGAAATCGCGATACCGGCGATAGGTGCTGGCATGGGGGCGCTGCGGATCGCGCAGAAAGCTGGCCAGATCCTGATCCGAGACCAGGCCGGGTTTGCAGAACACCGCGCGGCCCATCGCCTTGACCGGCAGCCCGCGCCACAGCGCCTGCTGCGCCGAGGTGGAGTTCACCGTCACCGTCGCCCGCGCCTGATTGAGCAGCTGCGCAAGCTTGCCGCCGCGCACGAAATGCACCCGCCGCCGGATGCCCAGGGCCTGCGCCTTGGTCAGGATCGCCTGCCGGATGCCGCCGCGCCCGTCCTCGAGCGGATGCGCCTTGAAGACGATGTGATGGTGCCGGGGCGCGGCTTGGGCGAATTCGGTCAGCACCTGATCGGTGAATTCCGACATCCGCGCATAGGGCGAATGGGCGACAAAGTTCGAATCGTGTTCCAGCTGCATCAGTACCAGAACATAGGGAAAGCCGCCGCGGCGGACCTGACCGGCCTCATGCGCGCGGATCACGGCGTCGACCGGGGTCATCAGGAAGCGGCGCAGGTTCAGGCGGAATTCCTGCCGCACGCCGATCCTGCGATGGGTCCGGTAGCCGGGATAGCGGCGGTTCGCGACCAGGACGAAAAAGTGATAGAGCGCGCCGTAGAACTTGTGCTGGCGCATGTCGCCCCAACGCGCCGGCGGACGGTGCATTTCGCCGATCCGGTTGCGCAGCGCCCGGCGCATCTCGGGGATCGAGAGGCGCATCAATGCCGAATGTCCGTTCGAGCCGTCGCGCTCATAGGTGATCCAGAAGGGCCGCAGATAGCCCTCCTCGAAGACATGCAGCTGCAGCCCGTCACGTTGCGCGGCGGCGCGCGCGGCGGCATGGACCGGGCGGACATCGCCGTAAAGCACGATATCGGTCACGCCCCGGTCGGCGATGATCCGGTCCAGATGGGCCGGCCATTCCTCGGGCGCGGTCTGGTGGCGGATGAAATGCGCCGGGTCGGACCAGAAGAATTCGTCCCCGGCATTGAACCCCACCCGCCAGACCTGCGCGCCCGTGTCGCGCAGCAGCCGCGCCACGCGATCGAAAAACGGGCCATGCGGTCCCTGCAGCATCAGAAAGACCCGCTTCCCGGCCGGCAGCAGATGCACGGGAAACGGCGTTTCCGCGCCATCGGCGGCAATGGCGGTGCCCTGGCGGAGAGGCGGAATGGTCGGAGGGCCTGACATCAAGTCGGAGTGAACGCTGCGCTAATCGGTCAAATCATCGCCCGAGGGCGAAGGTTTCCTGATGGCATGATTGGCGCGGGCTGTCACGGTCTTTCACAAATCCCGCCCAAGGCGCGCCGGCATGTGTTGCCGCCGCGCTTGCACAATGGGTGGCGAGGCTCTAGGTGTCGGGCAATGCAGGAAAAGAGGCGCCCATGTTCACCGGCATCATCACCGATATCGGCAAGGTCACCCGGGTCGAGATGCGCGGCGACATGCGGGCGCGAATCGCTTGCGGCTATGACATGGCGGGGGTCGATCTGGGGGCCTCGATCGCCTGCGACGGCATCTGCCTGACGGTGATCGACAAGGGGCCGGACTGGTTCGACGTGGATATCTCGGCCGAAACCATCGCCAGGACCAATATCGGCGCCAATGGCTGGGCCGCCGGCAAGCGGCTGAACCTGGAACGCGCGCTGCGCGTCGGCGACGAACTGGGCGGCCATATCGTCAGCGGCCATGTCGACGGCACCGCCCTGATCGAGGCGATGCAGGACGAGGGCGACAGCACCCGCATCACCTTCCGCGCCCCCGACGCGCTGGCGCGCTTCATCGCGCCCAAGGGGTCGGTGGCGCTGAACGGCACCTCGCTGACGGTGAACGAGGTGGCCGGCAGCCGCTTCGGCGTCAACCTGATCCCGCATACGCAAAGCGTGACCACCTGGGGCGAGCGCCGGGCCGGCGACAGCGTGAATCTGGAAATCGACACGCTGGCGCGTTACGTCGCGCGTCTGGCCGAGGCCGGCGCCCAGATGTGAGGCCCAAGCCTCTGGCCCTCGGTCCGCGCATCCGCTAAATCAGCGGAAATCAGGCTAAAGGTGCGCCATGCAGTATGAAAAACCGGGTCCGGTCGAACACGACTGGTCAGATGCGATTTCCCCTATCGAGGAAATCATCAACGAGGCCCGTAACGGCCGCATGTTCATCCTTGTCGATCACGAGGATCGCGAGAACGAGGGCGATCTGGTCATCCCCGCGCAGATGGCCACGCCCGAGGTGATCAACTTCATGGCCACCCATGGCCGCGGGCTGATCTGCCTGTCCCTGCCCGGGTCGCGCATCGACGCGCTTGGCCTGCCGCTGATGAGCCCCAAGAATTCCAGCCGCCACGAGACCGCCTTTACCATGTCGATCGAGGCGCGCGAGGGGGTGACCACCGGCATCTCCGCCCATGACCGCGCCCATACCGTGGCCGTGGCCATCGACCCGACCAAGGGCGCGGCCGATATCGCCTCGCCGGGGCATGTGTTTCCGCTGCGCGCGCGCGAGGGCGGCGTGCTGGTCCGCGCCGGCCATACCGAGGCGGCGGTGGATATCGCGCGGCTGGCCGGGCTGAACGCATCGGGCGTGATCTGCGAGATCATGAACGAGGACGGCACCATGGCGCGCTTGCCCGACCTGGTGGCATTCGCCCAGAAACACGGGCTCAAGGTCGGCACGATCAGCGATCTGATTTCCTATCGGCGGCGCCATGACAACCTGATCGCCGAACGCTCGCAGCAGGCGGTGCATTCGGTCCATGGCGGCGACTGGATGATGCGCGTCTTTGCCGATGAAACCACGGGCGCCGAGCATATCGCGCTGACCCGGGGCGACCTGACCGCGCCGGGGCCGGTGCTGGTGCGCATGCATGCGCTGGACCCGCTGCATGACGTGCTGGGCATCGGTCGCGAGGATGCGGGCGAACTGTCCGCCGCCATGCAGCTGATCGCGGATGAGGGCCGGGGGGTCGTGGTGCTGATCCGCGATCTGGAGAAAAAGCTGCGCACCCAGGGCGAGGTTTCGCCCCATGTGCTGCGCCAATACGGGCTGGGCGCGCAGATCCTGTCCTCGCTGGGCCTGTCGGAGCTGATCGTGCTGACCAATTCGGCGCCGGTCAAGGTCGTCGGGCTTGACGCCTACGGTCTTTCGATCCATTCCACCCGTCCGATTCCCAAAGGGTAAGACCATGGCCGCCAGCATCGAACATTATCAGTTGCCTTTGCCCAGGCTCGAGGGCGCGGTGCGGCTGCTGATCGTGGTCGCGCCCTATTATCGCCAGATCGCCGATGATCTGATCGCGGGCGCGCGCGCGACGGCCGCGGCGGCCGGCGCCACGGTCGATCTGGTCGAGGTTCCCGGCGCGCTGGAAATCCCCAGTGCCATCGCGATGGCCGCCAGCCGCCGGCTTTACGACGGCTATGTGGCCCTGGGCTGCGTGATCCGGGGCGAGACGACGCATTACGACACGGTCTGCAACGACAGTTCGCGCGGGATCACGCTGCTGGGCTTGCAGGGGCATTGCATCGGCAATGGCATCCTGACGGTCGAGAACACGGAACAGGCCGTTGTCCGCGCCGATCCGCAGGGTCAGAACAAGGGTGGTGGCGCGGCCGCCGCCGCATTGCACCTGATCGCGCTCAAGCGCGGCTGGGAAAGCCGCAGCCCGGGCAAGGACAGCGCCACGCCGCGCGACCCGATCCGGCTGGCCGGCGAAATCGACGGGCCGGCCGGGGCATGACCGGGCGGGGCGACACGCGCCGGGATGCCGGCGACCGTCAGGGCCGGCAGGCGCGCACCGCCGCGGCCCGGCTTTATGCCGTGCAGGCGCTGTTCCAGATGGAAGCCTCCGGCCAGTCGGCCGATCGGGTGCAGAGCGAATTCGTGAACTGGCGGATCGGCCGCGAGGGCGAGGATGCCGATATCGTCTCGGCCGAGGCGGATCAGGCGCTGTTTTCCCGCATCGTCGACGATGCGGTGACCTGGCAGGGGCGGATCGACCAGATGACCGACCGCGCGCTGGTGGCGAAATGGCCCATCGGTCGCATCGATCCGGTGCTGCGGGCGCTGTTTCGCGCCGCCGGGGCCGAGCTGGTGACGCCAAAGACCCCGCCCAAGGTCGTCATCGCCGAATATGTCCGAATCGCGCAGGCGTTTTTCGCCGAGGGGCGCGAATCGAAATTCGTCAATGCCGTGCTGGATTTCATGGCGCGCGAGGCCCGACCCGAGGCATTCTGACGCGGGCGCGCGGAACGGCTTCGGATGTCGCGGCATCCGGGCTATTATGCCCGCCTGATCGCCTCCGGAGACCCCATGCCAAAGCTTGTCCGGCTGTATATCGTCAGCATCGCCATCGGATTTGCGCTTTCCGCCGGCTTTACCGCCATGCTCATCGCGCTGGATGTCGCGTCCTTGCGGCATCTGGTGATGGCGACCAGCGGCGGCTGGATCGCGCTTGGCGTGCTGTTCTTTTTCCATGGCGTTCTGTTCGCGGGCGTGCAATTCGCCATCCGCATCATGCTGATGGCGCGCAGCGAGCGGCCGACCGGCGGGCTGCGCCAGCGTTTTCGCGCCCAACCCGCGCCGGTTTTCGCGGCCAGACCGGTTCGCAAGCGCTGAGCGGGCGTGCGGCGGGCTTGTGGCGGGAATGTGACGGGAACCGCAGCAACCGTGGCAGCACTAGTTTCCCCGAAAGCCTGGATGTCCAGGTGGGAGCCAGATAACGGGACCAGGGCCCCGACAGAGCCAGCCCCCTCGGTGAAATTATAGGCCAGTGGAAAAAGAGGCCACTCACGCGAAGAGCAGAAACCCGCCAGTCCCGTTAGATAGGGCGCGACAGGTGCCGCCGCAAGGGCAAAGACCCGGGGAAGCGGCTCTTGCAGGATGTTTCCGTTTCGTTCATGCTGAACGCCATGGAGAACCCGGCACCCCCAGCGTCCGACGGCCTGCCCGCCATGCCCGGCCAGCGGCTGGCGCGCGGCGTGGCGCGGTTTCTGACCGGGCTGGGCCACGCGCCGCTGACCGAATTCGTGCCCGGCGGCCGGCTTCGGGTCGATGTGATCTCGATCTCGGCAAAGGGCGAGATCTGGGTGATCGAATGCAAGAGCAGCCGGGCGGATTTCACCTCGGATCGCAAGTGGCAATCCTATCTGGCCTATTGCGACCGCTTTTTCTGGGCGGTGGGCAGCGATTTCCCCGAGGAACTTCTGCCCGGCGATACCGGCATGATCCGCGCCGATTCCTGGGGCGCGGAACTGATCCGAATGGCGCCCGAGACGAGGCTGGCCGGCGCACGCAGGACGCGGCTGATGCGCGAGATCGCGCGTGTCTCGACCCGGCGGCTGCTGGCGCTGAACGACCCGATGGGGGTCAGCGGCGCGGCTTTCTGACGCTTTTGCCGGGCTTGTCCTTGCCGCCCTTCATGCCGCGCGCCGCCTCGGCCGCGGCCAGAAGTTCCTCGGCGATCTCCTCGGCCTCGTCGGGGTCGAAATCCAGCGGCAGATCGACATTCTCGGCCTCGACATAGATTCGCACCATGCCGCGATCGGTCGGGCCGATCTGCAGATTCGCTGCGATGTCGCTTTCGCTGTTGATGCTCATCCTGGCTCTCCCGGCTGACCGCCATCTGATGGAAGGCTATTCCTTAGCGCGCGCGTCGAAAACCGGCAAGACGGGCTTGCGCCCGGCCAAGGCTGGCGCTAGATAGCACGCCTGTGCCGCCTTAGCTCAGTTGGTTAGAGCGCTAGATTGTGGATCTAGAGGTCCCCCGTTCGAGCCGGGGAGGCGGTACCATCCCGGATATCCGTATGCAGCCCCTGCCGCCGGCGAAAGCCGCGCCGTCGATGGAACGATTGTCCGGCTGCGCCGTTTTCTGATGGAATGCAGTTAACGCCTTGCGAAAGGATAGGTCATGGCCAAGCACGAAGCGACCCGCGAAGAACTGGAAACCCGCGCCCGCGAGGCCGCCGATGATGTCAGCGCGCGCGCCCGCCGTGCCGCGCAAGAGGCGCAGCATGCCGCCGAGGCCCTGCGCGACAAAGGTGCCGAATTCGTCGATTCGGCCCGCGAGCGCGGTCACGAATATGCCGAGCGCGCCCGTGACGAGGCCCGCCGCATCTACCGCGAGGGCGAACGTCGCGCCAGCGAAGTCGCCTCCCATGCCGAGGAATATTACGGCGAGGCAACCGATATCGTGCGCCGTCACCCGATCCAGGCGCTTGGCATCGCCGCCGGCATCGGCTTTCTGCTGGGTCTGACCATGACGCGCCGCTGAGCCCCTGATGTTCGACTATGCCCGGAAAATGCAGCTTGCCCTGACGGACAGGCTGCGCCGCGCGGGGCTGGCGGCCGGGGCAGGGGTGCTGTTGCTGATCGGCCTTGGCTTCCTGCTGGCGGCGCTGTGGGTCTGGCTGGCCGATCATCTTGGCTGGGGCGCGTTGGGGGCTTCGCTGGCGGTTGGTCTGGGCTTTGTCCTGCCCGGGCTGGCGCTGTTGCTCATGGCCCGCACCGAGCGTCACCCGGCGCCCAAGCCCGATGAGTTGCGCGCCGAGATCCAGAGCCAGGTCAGCCGGATGGCGGATACCGCGATCGACAAGGTCGCCGGCGCCGCCGATGCGGGGCTGGAGCGTGCTTCGGAGCGGGCCGGCCGGCTGATGGGCCGTGCCCGGCAAAAAACGCGATCCGCCACCGACGAGATGACCTACCGCGCCGACCGCTATGCCGACCGGGCCGAGGCGCAGGCACGGCGCGCGACAGGCGAGGCGGCGGACAGGATGCGGCGCTCCAACGATGCGCGGCCTGCCAGAGAGCCCCTGAACGCCGCCGGCATCGCGCCGCTGATCGGCGCCTTCGCATTCGGGATCACGCTCGCCTCACGCCTGGGCAGGCGGCGCGATCGCGGGATCGCGGATGACTGGGAAGACGACTTTGACGATCAGGACCGCGATCCGGGTCCGTGATCCGAATGATAACAGGTGGCGGGCTGTCGTTGCGCAATGGAAATCCCGCAGGCGCGGGATCTCATTGCCGGGACGATCCGTTGCTCAGGCATTCGCCTCGCGGATCTTTTCGGCGGCGTCCTTGTCATAGGTCACGCCCGCCTTGTCGAAAAGCTGGTCCAGCTCACCCGACAGCGTCATCTCGGTGATGATATCGCAACCGCCGACGAACTCGCCCTTGACGTAAAGCTGCGGAATCGTCGGCCAGTCGGAAAAATCCTTGATTCCCTGACGGATATCCGAATCCGCCAGCACATTCACGTCGCGATAGCTGACGCTCATGTAGTTGAGGACGCCGGCCACCCGGCTGGAAAACCCGCATTGCGGCATTTCCTTGGTGCCCTTCATGAACAGGACGACATCGTTTTCGTCGATCGTCTCCTGAATCTTCTGGCGCGTATCGGTCATTATGTTTTTCCTTGCTCTGGCGCCATTCCGGCGGGGGCGCGCTGTTTCAGGGTCAGGCGGGCGCCTTGGTGGTCAGCGCCAGCGCGTGCAGCGCGCCATCGGGGCCGTCCATCTTGCCCTGCAGCGCCGCATAGACCGCGCGCTGCTGTTCGACCCGGTTCTTGCCGCGGAAGCTTTCGTCGATCACCTCGGCTGCGAAATGATTTCCGTCCCCGGCCAGATCGGTAATGGTGATCCTGGCCTCGGGGAATGCGGCGCGGATGAGTGTTTCGATGTCATGGGCTTCCATAGCCATGGCAGATCCTTTCCTGATTGTTCAAGATTTAGGTCAAGGCCCGGCCTGCCGCAAGGTGCCCGCGCCGCGCGGGCGGGGTAGCGGCCGGGATCGGGGTAAATAAAATCCTAACTGTTGATTTCTGGATTTCCCGACGCGCCCGGCTAGGATCGGCTTGAACAGGAAGGAGACTGCAAATGTTCGGAAATGGTTCACTGTTGGGTCCTCTGCTCAATGGCCTGCTGGGCGGTCTGGTGGGCTCGGGGCGGCCCGTGAACGAACCCGGTGCCACGGGGCAGACGGGTGCGGAAAACAATGCCGACAACTCTGTCGCCGAGGTCGAGGCGCCCGATAGCGGCGGTGTGAAATTCGACCTTTCGCAACCTGGCGGCGGTGCGGCCGGAAATGCCGGAGATGCCGGTGACGCCGCCGATACGGCCGCCACGGCCGAGGAAGACGCCTTGGCCGCCTATTTCTATGCCGCGAAATGGGCGCAGTCCATACGGGCCCAGATGGCCACGCCCGCCGAGACGCGCGAGACCATCAAGACCGATGACGGCTTCATTTTCGCGAGCGAGCCTTTCAGGCGCGATATCGTGGAGGATCTGTTTTCCGAACAGACGATCCATTTCATGGGTCGAAAACTGGCAACCATCGGCGCGAATGGTGTCCTGACCATGGCTGACAGCGCCAATCAGGGTATTCAGCCCTCGATATCGCTGGGCAAGTTCTGAGACCACCTGTCGTTGTGGTGAAAGCGGCCGCGCATTCCAGCTGCGGCCGCTTTTGCCTCCACCGGCAATTTGTCCGGCCGATGATTACCGGAAAGGCCTGATTCAGCCATGACCGTCGGCGATCTTTCCAAGCGCGAAAACTGAAATCAAAATTCAGCCTTCAGGCGCTGGAAGACAGCGTCGCCCCCGCCTGCTTCTTCTTCAGAAAAATATCCCGGGGTGTGGGGCAGAGCCCCACAAAAGGCACCGGGCGCGCTATTTTTCCGGCACCAGCCCACGCGGCGCAAAGCGCAGAACCAGCAGCAAGACCAGTCCCAGGGCGATGAACCGCATATGCGGCGCGCTGCCCAGAAGATGGTTGCGCAGGCTGCCATCAGGCATCGGCGCGGTGATCAGCCGCATCAGTTCCGGCCCCCAGACCTCGGCCTTGATCCACAGAAACCAGATCAGGATCGCGCCCAGAACCGCGCCCCAGTTATTGCCCGATCCGCCGACGATCACCATCACCCAGATCAGGAACGTATAGCGCAGGGGATTGAAACTGTTGGGCGACAGCAGCCCGTCCAGGGTGATCATCATCGCCCCGGCCAGCCCGATCACCGCGCTGCCGATGACAAAGATCTGCAGATGGCGGCGGGTCACGTCCTTGCCCATGGCCGCGGCGGCGGTCTCGTTGTCGCGGATCGCGCGCATCATCCGGCCCCAGGGCGATTTCAGCGCCAGTTCCGCCAGCAGGATCAGCAGCAGCAGGACGGCGGTGAACAGCCCGGCATAAAGCAGCTTGACCCAGATCCCCGAGGCGGTGGCCGGATCCATCCCCCAGTTGGCGGCGCGGGCCACGAAATCGGCGCTGTTCTGCAGTTCCAGCTCATAGGGCACCGGGCGCGGAAGCCCCGAGACATTCTTGACCCCGCGCGACAGCCATTCCTCGTTGCGCATCACGGCGACGATGATCTCGCCGATGCCCAGCGTGGCGATCGCCAGATAGTCCGAGCGCAGCCCCAACGCGACCTTGCCGACGCCCCAGGCGGCAGCGGCGGCAAACAGCGCCCCGACCGGCCAGGACAGCAGGATCGGCCAGCCCAGCCCGCCGATATTGCCGGCGGAGGCGGAATTGTTCGCCTCGATCGCGATCACGGCCGGGTCGAACAGGAACCGGTACAGGATGAATCCCAGCACCAGAACCGCCAGCAGCGCCGGCACGCGCATGGCGCCGCGCAGGCGCTTCCAGACCAGTGCCGCCAGCACCAGCGTGCCCAGCCCGACCAGCAGCGCCAGGATCACCCTTGGCCCGCCCGCTTGCCAGGCCCCCTCGACCGGCGCGGTCGAGACCAGCACCGGCGCCAGGCCGCCAAGCGCCAGAAAGCCCACGACGCCCGCGTTGAACAGCCCCGCATAACCCCATTGCATGTTCACACCCAATGCCATGACGGCCGAGATCAGCCCCATGTTCAGGATGGCAAGCGCGGTGTTCCAGCTGCCGGAAAACAGCGCGTTGCGGAATGTGCCTTCGGCAAAGAACAGGGCGGCAAGGATCAGAAACAAAAGCGGCGCGCGCCAGGGGCTGGCGGTATCGGCTTGGCGAGTATTCGACATCTGAACCCCCCTTATACGGATTTGCCGCGGAACAGGCCGGTCGGCCGGAACAGCAGCACCACGATCAGGATCGTGAAGCTGACCGCGAATTTATATTCGGTGGACAGAAGCTGCAGCAGCTCCTGCGGCTGGAAGCCCAGATATTCCGCGACCTTCTTCCAGGGATAGGTCACCGCGACCTCGGAAAAGGCGACGATGAAACCGCCCGCCACCGCGCCCAGCGGATTGCCCAGCCCGCCGACGATGGCGGCGGCGAATATCGGCAGCAGGATCTGGAAATAGTTGAAGGCCTTGAAGCTCTTGTCCAGTCCGTAAAGCGTGCCCGCGATGACCACCAGCGCGCTTGCGATGATCCAGGTCAGGCGCACGACGCGCTCGGGGTCGATGCCGGACAGCAGCGCCAGATCCTCGTTGTCGGAATAGGCGCGCATCGCCTTGCCCGCGCGCGAGCGGCCAAGGAAACGAAACAGCGCCCAGCAGCACAGCGCCGTGACCAGCAGCGTCAGAAGCTGGCTGACGCGCAGCGACATGCCCTCGGCCAGCCCGCTCCATTCGCGGAAATCGCGGACCGTGAACAGGAAGCGCGCGCCGTCGTCAAAGCGGATCTCGTCGACGCCGATGATCAGACGCGTCAGGCCGTTGGTGATGAACATGACCCCGACCGAGGCCATGACCAGGATGATCGGCTCGGATCGTTTCCTGCGGTAAAAGCGATAGACGACGCGATCCGTGCCCAGAACGAAAGCCGCGGTCAGCGCGATGCCGAAGGGCAGGGCCAGCAGCGCCGTCGGCAGCGGCCCCAGACCGATGCCCAGGGCCTGCATTCCCCAGGTCACCAGAATGACCAGCGCCGTGCCAAGCGCCATGGTGTCGCCATGGGCAAAGTTGGAAAAGCGCAGGATGCCATAGATCAGCGTCACGCCAAGCGCGCCGAGCGCCAGCTGCGCGCCATAGGAGGCGGCCGGAAGGACCACGAAGTTCATCAGCGTGACGAGGGCGTTCAGAATTTCCATGTCAGCCCCCAAGAAAGGTGCGGCGGACCTCGGGATCGGCAAGGAGCGCCGGGCCGGTGTCGGTGTAAGCATTGGCGCCCTGCACCAGGACATAGCCGATATCGGCGATCTCCAGCGCCTGGCGGGCGTTCTGTTCGACCATCAGGATGGAAATCCCGGTACGTGCGACCTCGATGATGCGGTCGAACAGCTCGTCCATGACGATCGGGCTGACGCCGGCGGTCGGCTCGTCCAGCATCAACAGGCTTGGCCGGGTCATCAGCGCGCGGCCGACGGCGACCTGCTGGCGCTGGCCGCCGGACAGCTCGCCCGCGTTCTGGCGGCGCTTTTCGGCGACGGCGGGGAACAGCTGATAGACCTGCTCCATCGTGGCGCGGAAATCGTCCTGGCGGATGAAGGCGCCCATTTCCAGATTTTCCTCGACCGTCATGGTCGGAAAGATGTTGTGGGTCTGGGGCACGAAGCCCATCCCCTTGCGCACGCGCTCCTGCGGGGTCAGCGCGGTGATATCCGCGCCGTCCAGCAGCACCGCGCCCTCACGCAGGTTCAGCATGCCGAAGACGGCCTTCATGGCGGTGGATTTGCCGGCGCCATTCGGGCCGACGATGACCGCGATCTGGCCCTTTTCGACCGTCAGGTCGCAGCCGTTCAGGATATCGGCCTTGCCATAGCCGCCGCGCATGCCGGTGGCCGAGAGATAGGGCTGGCTCATCACAGATCCCCCTCGGGCTTGCCGTCGCCGCCATGGCCGGCCTCGGCGCCCAGGCCCGGCTGCGCGCCGTGGGATTCGCCGAATGCGGTTTCCTCGGCCACTTCGGCGGCGATCTTGTTCTTGAGCCCGGTGCCCAGATAGGCCTCGATCACGGCGTCGTTCTGCATGATGCTGTCGGCCGAGCCCTGGGCCAGCACCTTGCCCTCGGCCATGACGATGACCGGATCGCAGAGGCGGCCGATGAAATCCATGTCATGCTCGATCACGCAGAAGGTATAGCCGCGCTCCTTGTTCAGCCGCACGATGGCGTCGCCGATCGTGCCCAGAAGCGTGCGGTTCACGCCGGCGCCGACCTCGTCCAGAAAGACGATCCGGGCATCGACCATCATCGTACGGCCCAGTTCCAGAAGCTTTTTCTGGCCGCCCGACAGGTTCCCCGCCTTTTCGTCGGCGACATGGGAAATGGTCAGGAACTCAAGCACTTCGTCGGCTTTCCTGCGCAAGGCGCGCTCTTCCTCGCGGATCCGGCTGCGGCGCAGCCAGGTGTTGATCAGGGTCTCGCCGGTCTGCGCGCCGGGCACCATCATCAGGTTCTCGCGGACGGTCATCGAGGAAAACTCATGCGCAAGCTGAAAGGTGCGCAGCAGCCCCTTGTGGAACAGCTCATGCGGCGCAAGGCCGGTGATATCCTCGCCCGCCATGGTGACGCGCCCGGAGGTTGGCTTCAGAACGCCGGCGATCACATTGAAAAGGGTGGATTTTCCTGCCCCGTTCGGGCCTATGAGCCCGGTGATCGAGCCGGTCTCGATCGTCAGGCTGGTGCCGTCGACGGCGCGGAAACCTCCGAAATGTCGGTGCAGGTCCTGGACCTGGATCATCTATACTCCCCACCTTCATGCGCAACATGAAGAATTTCCCTTAACGGGATGTTTTATATTTAAGAAAGGGCCCGGATGACCGGACCCCTTCGATGATCTTCGGCGGCTTAGCGGAAGCCGACCACGTTCAGCTTGCCGCCCTTGAAGTCCACCTCGCGATAGACGCCCGAGCTTTCGCCCGGCTCGACCAGCTCGACCGAAGTGGCGCCGACATAGTCGATATCCTCGCCCGCCGCCAGCAGTTCCAGACCCTTGGCCAGTTCGCCCGGCAGGATCTTTTCGCCCGGGGCGTTGGTCACCTCCATCACCTTGTCCTTGTAGAGTTTGGGATCCGAGGTGCCGGCGGCCTGCATGGCCAGCAGCATCATGGCGGCGGCGTCATAAGCCTCGCCCGAGAATGCCGAGGTGCCGTCGAAACCCGCGGCCGTCGCCATTTCGGCGTATTTGTCATGCCCTTCGCCCTCGGCAGAGGGGTTCTGGCCGAACGAGGTTTCCAGCTGCGTGCCGAAACGCTCGACCAGGGCCTGGTTCACCATGCCGTCGGGCAGCACGAACGTGTCGAAGGCGCCGGTATCCAGCGATCCCTGGATGATGCCCGCACCGCCCTGGTCGGCATAGCCCACCACGATCAGCGCGTCGCCGCCGGCGGCAGCCAGCGCCGCGACCTCGGCCGAATAGTCGCCCTTGCCGTCGTCATGGGCCGATACCACCGTCACGGAGCCGCCCTTTTCCTTGTAGGATGCGGCAAAGCTGTCGGCCAGGCCCTTGCCGTAATCGTTGTTGGTATAGGTCACGGCGACGCTGTTGATGCCGCGCTCAAGCACGATATCGGCCATGACCTGGCCCTGACGCGCATCCGAGGGCGAGGTGCGGAAGAAGAAGCCCTTGTCGTCAAGCGTCGACAGCGCCGGCGAGGTGGCCGAGGGCGAGATCATCACCACCCCGTTCGGCACGCCCACCTTTTCCAGCGAGGCGATGGTTTCGCCCGAGCACATGCCGCCCATGATGCCCTTGACGCCCTCGCTGGTGACCAGACGCTCGACCGCCGCGACCGAGGCGGCGGCGTCGATGCAGGTATTGTCCACGGCAATCGGCGTGATGGTCGAGCCGTCCAGCAGCTTGCCGCTGTCCGAAACCTCTTTCATCGCCAGCTCGGCGCCTTTCTGGATCGGCGGCGCTATGGATTCCAGCGGCCCGGTCAGGCCCAGCGAGATGCCCATCTTGATCTCTTCGGCGCCCGCGGCGCCAGCGATCAGGGCGCCTGCGGCGCTGGCCAGAAGAAGCTTTTTCATTGATATACTCCCTGAGTGGATCTTTGTCCTGCCGGCAAGGCTATAAGCGGCGCTCGAAAAAGAAAAGTATCTTGGGGATGGGGATGGCGCCGAAAACCGCAAGCTGACGCGGCGACATGCGCATTTCGCGCATGATCGCGGGTCCGGCTAGCTGCCCGGCTCGGCTTCGGTGCCGCGCTGGCGATAGGGCGTGCTGCCATAGGTCGCGCGATAGCATTTCGAGAAATGCGCGGCGCTGGCGAAACCGCAGGCCAGCGCGATCTCCATCACGCTCATTTCCGTCTGCATCAGCAGGTTGCGGGCGCGCTCCAGCCGGATCTCCATGTAATAGCGCTTGGGCGAGCGGCCCAGATAGCGGGCGAACAGCCGCTCCAGCTGGCGCGGCGACATGCCCGCCTCGGAGGCGAGGCGGGCGGGGCTGACCGGCTCTTCGATATTGGCCTCCATCCGGGCGACCACCTGCGCCAGTCGCGGGTGACGCGCGCCGATGCGGGTCGGGATCGACAGGCGCTGATGATCCTCTTCGGAGCGGATCGAGGTGTGGATCATCTGATCGGCGATGCGATTGGCCAGTTCGGTGCCGTGATCGCGGGCGATCTGGCGCAGCATCATGTCGATGGCGGCGGTGCCGCCGGCGGCGGTCAGGCGGTTGCCGTCCTCGATAAAGACCGTGCGGATCAGGGTCACGTCGGGAAAACGCTCGGCGAAGCCGTCCTGGTTTTCCCAGTGGATCGTGGCCCGGCGGCCGTCCAGCAGCCCCGCCTCGGCCAGCACCCAGGCGCCGGTGCACAGCGCGCCGATGCGGGTGCCGCGCCGTTCCTCGCGCCGCAGCCATGCCAGAACCGGACGCGTCGCCGCCCGGGTCACGTCGACGCCGCCGCAGACCAGAATCGTGTCGTCACGCCGGGTATCGGCCAGCGGACCGTCCAGCCGCACACGGGCACCGTTCGAGCAGGCCGCATCTTCGCCCTGCTCGCCGATGACCTGCCATTCGTAGAGCCTGCGCCCGCTGAGCCGGTTGGCCAGCCGCAACGGCTCCATCGCGGCGGCAAAGGAAAGCATCGTAAAGCGGTCCAGCAGCACGAAAAGATAGCGCCGGGGGCGCTCGGCCGCGGCACGGGAAGGAGGATCGGGGTCGTAAGGGATTGCTGGCTTGATATCTGGCATGTCGGTCGCGCGTCTTTCTGTCGCGGCAGATCAGCAGGCAATCATGGCGCGCGCAAGGCTTTTCCTTCCCGGTCTAAGACCTTATATGGCTATGACCGCCAATATGAAGGATAGGATCATGGCACAGACGAATCCCAGTTCCGCGACCCCGGCACAGGCATGGGACAAGCGTGGCTGGCGCGCCTATCCGCGCGTTCAGATGCCCGACTATCCCGATGCCGCCGCGCTTGGCGCGGTCGAGACGCAGCTGAACAGGTTTCCGCCGCTGGTTTTCGCCGGCGAGGCGCGCCGCCTGCGGGCCTCGCTGGGGGATGTCGCGGCGGGCCGCGCCTTCCTGTTGCAGGGCGGCGATTGCGCAGAAAGCTTTGCCGAATTCTCGGCCGACAATATCCGCGACACTTTCAAGGTCATGCTGCAGATGGCCGTCGTCCTGACCTGGGGCGCGCAATTGCCGGTGGTCAAGGTCGGCCGCATGGCCGGGCAATTCGCCAAGCCGCGCTCGGCCCCGACTGAGAAGATGGGCGATCTGGAACTGCCCAGCTATCGCGGCGACATCATCAACGGCTTCGACTTCACGGCCGAGGCGCGCATTCCCGACCCGCAGCGCATGCTCCTGGCCTATACCCAGGCGGCGGCGTCGCTGAACCTGTTGCGCGCGTTTTCGACCGGCGGCTATGCCGATATCCATCGCGTGCAAAGCTGGATCAGCGATTTCACCGGCGGCGAGGAGGCGGCGCGCTACCGCGATATCGCGGATCGGATCAGCGATGCCATGGCCTTCATGCAGGCCGCCGGCGTCACCGCCGAGACGGCGCATGATCTGGGCAAGGTGGATTTCTACACCAGCCACGAGGCGCTGCTGCTGGAATACGAAGAGGCGCTGGCCCGGATCGATTCCACCACCGGCCTGCCCGTTGCCGGCTCGGGACACATGATCTGGATCGGCGACCGCACCCGCCAGGTCGATGGCGCCCATGTCGAATTCGCGCGCGGCGTGCAGAACCCGATCGGGCTGAAATGTGGTCCCTCGATTTCCGACAGCGATCTCAAGGCGCTGATGGCCAAGCTGAACCCCGAGAACGAGCCGGGCCGCCTGGCCCTGATCGCGCGTTTCGGCGCTGGCTCGGTAGGCGATCATCTGCCGCGCCTGATCAAGGCGGTTCGCGACGAGGGCGCGAATGTCGTGTGGTCCTGCGATCCGATGCATGGCAACACGATCAAATCGGCCTCGGGCTACAAGACGCGCCCCTTCGACAGCGTGCTGCGCGAAGTCCGCGAGTTCTTTGCCATTCACCGCGCCGAGGGCACCATTCCCGGCGGCGTGCATTTCGAGATGACCGGCAAGGATGTGACCGAATGCACCGGCGGCGTGCGCGCGGTCACCGATGAGGATCTGTCCGACCGCTATCACACCGCTTGCGATCCGCGGCTGAATGCCAGCCAGTCGCTGGAACTGGCCTTTCTGGTGGCCGAGGAACTGCGCAATCGCCGGGTCAATGGCGGCGCGCAGGCCAAGGCGGGCTGAGCCGGAGCGCGGCGAACCCGGATCAGGGCGGCGGGGCAGGACCCTGCCGCCCGTCTTCGGTTTTCATGGGCTAGAAGCGGGGAAGGCCGTCCGGTTTGCGCTCGTTCAGGCTGACGATGCGAAAGCGCGCGCGGCGCTCTTCGGGGCTCGGCTCGGCGCTGTCCGGCAGGTTTCGCGGCTTCCATGGCGCCGGCGGTTCGGAAAAGCCCGCGGCCGAGGCACTGGGTTCCAAAAGCCTGGCGCCGGGGATCACGGGAAAATGCAGATCCCCCAGCAGGTCGAAGCGGCGCGGGGCCTGACCCGGCTCGCCCTCGGCGATCAGGCAGCCCAGGGCGCGGGTCACATCGCCAAGGTCCGAGCGCAGCGGCAGCAGCAGCATCGACGCCCGCAGCGCCGGCCGGCCGTATGAGGCGCCGGCATCCAAGTCGAGCCGGGCGATCTGCGGGCCGCGAAAGACGCATTCCAGCACATCCGACAGCCGCCCGCGCGAACTGGTATTCAGGAACGAACACAGCGGCATGCCGCGCACCTCCATCCCCATCAGGTCGATCAGATGGCGCCCGGCAAGCCGGAACCGCGCCGCCCCCGGCGCGATACGCTCAAGGATGAAGGCATAGTCCAGGGCCCGGCGGATGCCTTTCGGCTCGACATCCGCGCGCGCGGGAATGGCGCGGCCCTGGCGCAGCCCTTCCCAATAGGCGCGCAGCTCGGCCATGATCCGGTCGGGATGGGCGGGACCGAAATCGGCAAGACGGAACACCCGCGCCCGGTCGCGCGGCGCGCCTGCCTGTTCGGGAACGGCGGTGCCGTTCTGGTCCTCGTTCTGATCTCTGGTCATGACCTTTTTGACCCCGAATGACAAATCTACCAACTACGGCTTGCAAACTAGCCCGCCCGTTCCTTCATGCCGAGTGATTTCTTAACCAATGGTTAACCAACTATCCTTTTCGGCAGGACTTGACCCCGGCAACCGGCAGGGCCATTCAGGCGACGCAATATGCAGGGAAAAATGGTGGCGATGACGAACGAGCGCAGCGGCCTTCTGGTGATCCTGTCATCCCCTTCGGGGGCCGGAAAATCGACGCTGGCGCGGCGCCTGATGGCCTGGGATCCCTCGCTGCGCTTTTCGGTCTCGGCGACCACGCGCAGGCCCCGGCCGGGCGAGGTCGAGGGCGAGCATTACTATTTCCGCAGCATCGGGGAATTTCGCGACATGGTGGCGCGGGACGAGATGCTGGAACATGCCGAGGTGTTCGGCAATTTCTACGGCACCCCGCGCGGCCCGATCGAAGAGGCGATCCGGGCCGGGCGGGACACGCTTTTCGATGTGGACTGGCAGGGCGGCCAGCAGATCCGCGCCTCCAGCCTTGGCGCCAATGCCGTCTCGATCTTCGTGCTGCCGCCCAGCCTTGCCGAGCTTGAGCGCCGGCTGGTCGGGCGCGGGCAGGACACGCCCGAGGTGATCGCCGGGCGGATGGAAAAAAGCCGTGCAGAGATCAGCCATTGGGCGGAATATGATTACGTGATCGTCAATGACGATATCGAGCGCAGCGCGCAGGCGCTGACCACGATCCTGACGGCCGAGCGCATGCGCCGCGAACGTCAGGTCGGGCTTGGCCCCTTCGTGCGGGCCCTGATGCAGGAGGACAGCAAATGATCTGGGAACTGGACGGCATCGCGCCGCAAGTCGCGCCCGACGCATGGGTGGCCGAGAACGCGCAGGTGATGGGCAGGGTCGTGCTGGAGGCGGGCGCCAGCGTCTGGTTCGGCGCCGTGCTGCGCGGCGATAACGAGGAAATCCGGCTGGGCCGGGGCTCGAACATTCAGGATCTCTGCGTCTGCCATACCGATCCCGGATATCCGCTGATCATCGGCGCGAACTGCACCATCGGGCACCGGGCCATGCTGCATGGCTGCACCATCGGCGAGGGCGCGCTGGTCGGCATGGGCGCGACCATCCTGAACGGCGCGAAGATCGGCGCCGGCGCCCTGATCGGCGCCGGTGCGCTGATCGCCGAGAACAAGGAAATCCCGCCCGGGGCGCTGGTCATGGGCGCGCCGGGCAAGATCATCCGCGAGTTGGATGACGCCGCCCGCGCCCGCCAGATCGAATCCGCGCGCCGCTATCAGCAGAACGCCGCGCGGTTTCGCAACGGATTGGTGCGGGCCGGGCAAGGATGATCGACCCGACGCTTCTGGCGGTGCTGCGCGGCGTGCCGGTCGCGATGCTGGTGGTCGACCAGAAGGCCCGGATCGTCAGCGCCAATGAAACGGCCGAGGCGCTCCTGGGTCCGATCCCGGCCGAGCGCCCCTTTGTCACCGTGCTGCGCCATCCCGAGGTCAATGCCGCGCTTGAGGGGGTTCTGGAAGGGCGCGAGCGCGCCCGGCTGAACGTGACGCTGGGGGCCGCCGACCGCCGGGTCTTTTGCGAGGTCACCGTGACGCCGCTCGAGGCCCGGCCGCTGCATGGCGCCATCATCAGCATCGAGGACCGTTCCCGCGACGAAGAGACCGAGCAGATGCGCCGCGATTTCGTGGCCAATGTCAGCCATGAGCTGCGCACGCCCCTGACCGCGCTCATGGGCTTTATCGAGACGCTGCGCGGCCCGGCGCGGAACGATCCCGCCGCCCGCGACCGGTTCCTGGACATCATGGAGCGCGAGGCCGGGCGCATGAACCGCCTGGTCGCCGACCTGCTGTCGCTGAGCCGGGTCGAACAGGACGAGCGCCGCCGCCCCGCGCAGCGGATCGAGCTGGCCGCCATCCTGCGCGGCGAGGTGGCGACGTTGGCGCCGGCCGCGGCCGCGGCCGGGGTCGAGCTGAAACTGCTGGGCGCTGACGACAATGTCATGATCCCCGGCGATGCCGACCAGCTGGTTCAGGTCATCCGCAACCTGATCGAGAATGCGGTGAAATACGGCGCCGCCGGCGGTATCGTCACCGTAATGCTGCGCCGCCTGCCGCATGAGCCGGTGCTGCGCGGCCCGGCATGGTCGATCACCGTTGCCGACCGGGGCGAGGGGATCGAGCCGCAGCACCTGCCGCGTCTGACCGAACGCTTCTATCGCGTCGATACCCACCGATCGCGCGAAAAGGGCGGCACCGGGCTGGGACTCGCGATCGTCAAGCATATCGTCAGCCGCCATCGCGGTCGCCTGCGCATCGAAAGCGAACGCGGCGAGGGCAGCCGCTTCACCATCATCCTGCCCGAGACCATCGGACGAACCTGACATCGGGGCTGCGGACGCCTGTCTTTCATGGACGTGGCAATGGGGCGCTGCTAGTCTTGTGCAAATCCAGACAGACGAGGTTGGCATGAAGCGATTCGCGGGCGGCTGCCTTTGTGGCGATATCCGGATCACGGCGCGGGGTCGGCCCAGCCGGGTGGGTCTGTGCCACTGTCTTGATTGCCGAAAACATCATGGCGCGCTGTTTCACGCCTCGGCCGTGTTTCCCGAGGATGTGGTGACGATCAAGGGCGATCCGCATGATTATCAGGGCCGGTTCTTTTGCCCGCGCTGCGGCTCTTCGGTGTTTTCGCGCAGCGGCGACGAAATCGAGTTGCATCTGGGAGCGCTGGACGCGCCGGATCAGCTGATGCCGAGCTATGAACTCTGGACGATCCGGCGCGAGGGCTGGCTGCCGCCCTTTCCGCTGGCGCGACATTATGAACGTGATCGCGAGACCAGCGGCCGTTTCGAGGATGAGGGCGTTCCCGGCTGACGCGGATCCGTTTTCGCGGGCGGCTGGGCGGGCGCCGGGATGCGCCCGCTTGCGTCATGTCACGGGGTCAGGGTCACTCGGCCGCGTGGTCCACATGCCCGGTCTCCGACTCGGGCTTCATGCGAAAGCCGCGTTCCAGCTGGTCAAAGGGCGCGACCGGATAGTCGCCCGAAAAACAGGCGTCGCAATATTGCGGCTGGGCCTTGTTGCGCCCCCCGGCCTCGCCGGCGGCGCGGTAAAGCCCGTCCAGCGACACGAAGCTCAGGCTGTCGACGCCGATCCATTCGCGCATCTCGGCCTCGGTCATCTGCGCGGCCAGCAGCTTTTCGCGATCCGGCGTGTCGACGCCATAGAAACAGGGCCATGCGGTGGGCGGGGATGCGATGCGGAAATGCACTTCGGCGGCGCCGGCATCCAGGATCATGTCCTTGATCTTGCGCGAGGTGGTGCCGCGCACCACGGAATCGTCGACCAGCACCACACGCTTGCCGGCGACCAGCGCGCGGTTCACGTTCAGTTTCAGCCGGACGCCCATATTGCGGATCTGTTCGGTCGGCTCGATGAAGGTGCGGCCCATATACTGGTTGCGGATGATCCCCATGCCGAAGGGGATGCCGCTTTCATGCGCGTAGCCGATGGCGGCGGGCGTGCCGCTGTCGGGCACCGGACAGACCAGATCGGCCGCGACCGGGGCCTCGCGCGCCAGTTCGACGCCGATCTGGCGGCGCGTCTCATAGACCGAGCGGCCGCCGATGATCGAATCGGGGCGCGAGAAATAGACATGCTCGAAGATGCAGAAACGCCCCCTGGACGGCCCGAAGGGGCGCGAGCTTTCCACCTCGCCCTTGGAAATCACCACCATCTCGCCGGGATCGATCTCGCGCTCGAAGCGGGCGCCGATGATGTCCAGCGCGCAGGTTTCCGAGGCCAGGGCGAAGCCCTCGTCGCCCAGGCGGCCCAGAACCAGCGGCCGCACGCCCAGGGGGTCGCGCACGCCGATCAGCTTGGTGCGGGTCATGGCGATCACGCTGAACGCGCCCTCGACCCGGCGCAGCGCGTCCTTCATCCGCTCGGGGATATTGCGCTGGATGGAGCGCGCCATCAGATGGATGATGCATTCGCTGTCGGAACTGGACTGGAAGATCGAGCCGCGCTCGATCAGCTCGCGGCGCAGCGCCATGGCGTTGGTGATATTGCCGTTATGCGCGACCGCGCAGCCGCCCATGGCGAATTCGCCGAAAAACGGCTGCACGTCGCGGATCGCGGTGGCGGCCTTGGTGCCGGCGGTCGAATAGCGCACATGGCCGATCGCCAGCGAGCCGGGCAGCGTCTCCATCACGCCCTGCTTGGTGAAATTGTCGCGCACATAGCCGAAGCGGTGGGCGCTGTTGAAACCCTGCTCCGGATCGTGGGCGACGATGCCGCCGGCCTCCTGGCCGCGATGTTGCAGGGCATGCAGCCCCAGGGCGACGAAATTGGCGGCATCCGCGACTCCGATCACACCGAAGACGCCGCATTCCTCATGCAGGCGGTCGGAATCGAAGGGATGGGCAAGAAATGGCTGCATCTTCACCGACTCTTGGGGGCAGGGGCTGGACTTTTCCATCAGGCTCGTCGCCAATCTAGGGTGTCAGGCGCGCGAAGTCACGCCCCACCGGGATGGCGGGGCGCATTTTCTGTTGTCAATCTGTCACAAGGCTCAGTTCGCCGGGGTTTCGGTGGCGGCATCGACCGGCGTGCCGACCGGGCTGCAGCTGCGCACCATTTGCTCGTAGCGGCTGACCACCCAGCCCGGCGCGTCCTGCGGGATCTGCTCGTCCATCTGGCCGCTCATCCGCTCGAAGACGCGGGCCGAGCGGGAATTGTCCACCACCGCGAAAGGCTGCGTGGCCATCACGCGGTCATAGACGATGAAGGCGATGGCGACCAGCAGGATGCCGCGCGCCACGCCGAACAGAAATCCCATGCCCTGATCGACGCCGCCCAGTGCCGAACGCTGCACGACCGAGGAAAACAGCGGCGTCAGGATGGAAAACAGCACCAGCGCCAGCGCGAAGACGGCGGCGAAACCGGCGATGGTGCCCAGTTCGCAGCTATCGGCCAGAAACTTGTTCAGCCCCGGTATCTGCGCCACCATGGGCCGCACCGTGGGCGCGAAGATGAAGGCCAGGACCGCGGCGCCGATCCAGCCCAGGATGGCCAGCGATTCGCGCACGAATCCCCGCGCATAGGCCAGGATGGCCGACAGGATGATGACGGCCGCAACGATGCCGTCGATGATGGTGAAGCCGTCCATAGTTCACGCCCCTCCGCGGGTTTTTCCGCGTTTTATGGCAAGTTCATCCGGCACCGAACGTCTCGCCCACAAAGCTTGTCAGGTCAGGGATGCGGCCGATCCGCATCCCGGAAATACCTTCGACCTTGGTGGCCGACGGCAGAATTGCCCGTGAAAAACCAAGTTTCCGCGCCTCTTTCAACCTGTTTTCGGCCTGGGTGACCGGTCGAAGCGCCCCCGACAGGCTAATCTCGCCAAAAAGGACAGTATCGGCGGGCAGCGGCGCATCCTCGCGCGCGCTGAGCAGCGCGGCGGCGATGGCCAGGTCTGTCGCCGGCTCGTTGACCCGCATCCCCCCGGCAACATTGAGAAAAACGTCGAGGCCGGCAAAGGGAATGGCGCAGCGCGCCTCGAGCACCGCGAGAATCGTCGACACGCGCCCCGAATCGAGCCCGACCACGGTTCGGCGGGGACTTGCCAGCGTCGAGGGCGCGACAAGCGCCTGGATTTCGGTCAGGACCGGGCGGGTGCCCTCGATCCCGGCGAATACCGCCGAGCCGGGCGAGGGCTCGCCGCGTTCGGACAGAAACAGCGCCGAGGGATTGGCGACCTCGGCCAGACCGCCGCCGGTCATCTCGAAGACGCCGATCTCGTCGGCCGGGCCGAAGCGGTTCTTGTGCGCGCGCAGGATGCGGAACTGGTGGCCGCGCTCGCCCTCGAAGTACAGCACGGTATCGACCATGTGTTCGACCACGCGGGGGCCGGCGATCTGCCCCTCCTTGGTGACATGGCCGACCAGGATGACGGCGGTGCCGCGGCGCTTGGCGAAGGTGACCAACTCATGCGCGCTGGCGCGGACCTGCCCGACCGAGCCCGGCGCCGCCTCGATCCGGTCGGACCAGAGCGTCTGGATCGAATCGATGATCGCGACATCGGGGCGTTCGGTGTCCAGCGTCGTCAGGATGTCGCGCAGCGCGGTCTCGGCGCCCAGCCGCACCGGCGCCTCGCCCAGACCCAGCCGCTGCGCGCGCATGCGGACCTGGGCGCTGGCCTCCTCGCCCGAGATGTAGATGGCGGATTTTCCGGCGCGGGCAAAGGCGGCGGCGGCCTGTAAAAGCAGCGTCGATTTGCCGATCCCGGGATCGCCGCCGACCAGGATCGCCGAGCCGGGCACCAGCCCGCCGCCCAGCACGCGGTCAAGCTCGGCGATGCCCGATTGCGCGCGCGGCGGCGGGGCTTCGCGCGTCGCGAGATCGGTCAGCGGCACCGCGCTGCCCTTGAGCGCGCCGAGGCCGCGACCGGGTCCCTGGCTGAGCGGCGCCTCTTCGATGATGGTGTTCCAGGCGCCGCAGGCGTCGCAGCGGCCGGCCCATTTGGGCTGGCTGGCGCCGCAGGCGGTGCAGGTGAAGGCGGTGATCGGTTTGGCCATGTCGGCCTATCTGGCAGATTGCGCGGCGGCGCGCCATGGGGTGCGTGTCCGCCCGTTGCGCGGTGGGCATGGATATTTGGGTGAAGAAGAAACGCTCAGGCAGCGCCCAGGCCCGCGCGCATCATCACGCGGCGGATCGGGGCGGCTGCATAGAGCGCGCCGAGCGTGGCGGCGCGCAGGTCGCGCAAGGGCCGTGCCGAGATCATGCTGGCGCGGTTCAGCGCGTCGATGCCCAGCAACCGGGCCATCGCCTCGGGGCGGCGGCGGCGGGCATAGGCGTCGAGCGATTCGCGGCTGCCGGGATCGCCCGCGGATAGCGCGATCAGGCTGGTGAGGTCGGCCAGGCTCATGTTCAGGCCCTGGGCGCCGATCGGTGGTACGACATGGGCCGCCTCGGCGATCAGGGCGGTGCGCGGGCCGGTGAAGCGATCGGCGATCTGGCTGATGATCGGCCATTCGGTCAGCTGCGTGGCCTGGCTCAGATGGCCCAGCACGCCGGCGGAACGGCGGTTCATCTCGAGTTCGAATTCGGCGCGGGGCAGGGCGCGCAGGCGCCCGGTTTCCGCTCCGCGCTCCATCCAGACCACGGCCGATGAGGGCCGGCCGTCGCGGTCGGGCAGCGGCACCAGCGTGAAGGGCCCGCCCGAGCGGTGGACCTCGGTCGAGACATTCTCATGCGGGCGTTCATGGGTGACGGCGAAGGCCAGCGCCTTCTGGCCATAGCGCAGGGTGCGCGTGCCGATACCGAGCGCGCGGCGCACCGGCGAGGCGCGGCCATCGGCGCCGATCACCAGCCTGGCGCGCAGCCTGCTGCCATCGGTCAGGGTGACAAGCGCCTCGGAATCGCGGGCGAGCAGGGTGGCCGTGCCGATCCCCGGCAGAAAGCGGACCCCGGGCAATTGCGCCAGCCGCGCCGGGATTTCGCGCTTCAGCAGCCAGTTGGGAAGGTTCCAGCCAAAGGGCTGGTCCGAGATTTCCGAGGCATCGAATTCGCGCGTCAGCCGCGCCTGCGACAGCTTGCCGCCGGCGTCGATGATGCGCATCACCCGCAGGGCGGTGGCATGCGGGGCCAGCCGCTCCCACAGGCCGGCGGCCGAGAGCGCGGCGATGGACGGCTGCAGAAAGGCGGTGCTGCGCAGATCGGCGCCCCTGGCCGTTTCCTCGGATATCGGGGCCGCGGGGTCGACGCAGGTCACCTGATATCCGGCGCTGCCGAAGGCGGCCGCGGCGATCATGCCGGCGATGCCGCCGCCCGAGATGAAGATGTCGCAATCCGCCATCGCGGGGCGCGGCCTAGAACCCGGCGGCATAGGCGATCAGCACGCCGAAGACCGCCATCGTCGCCACCAGCCCGATCATGGTGATCGCGAGCAGGCCCCAAAGCGCATAGGCGATGACGCCCAGCACGACCAGGGCGAGGACAAAGATGATCAGAATGGTTGCGAGACGGGATTCGCTTTGCTGACTTGCCTGGCTTGCGGGTTCCATCTGGGGCCTCGGGTTCTGTTGCGTCTGATTCAGATTTTACCGGCGGCGGAAAATTCGGCAAGCGTGCCGAGGAATCCGGTCAGGTCCCCGGTGCGGAAATGGACATGCGGGCCATGTTCGTGATCGCTGGCCAGATCGTCGGGGCCATGGCGGCCGGGGCCGACCAGAATCGTGCGCATGCCCAGCGAATGCGGGATCGCGAGGTTTCTGGGATCGTCCTCGAACATGGCGGCGCTGGCGGGGTCGAAGCCGGCCTTTTCACGGACTGCGGCATAAGCGCGCGGGTCTGGCTTGGGGTGAAATCCGGTTTCCCCGATGCCATAGACCTCGTCGAAAACGTCCAGATGGCAATGGGCGAGCACCTGGCCGGCATATTCGGAATCGCCATTGGTGTGGATGATCTTGCGCCCCGGCAGTGCGCTGATCGCGGCGGCGAGCCGGGGGGACGGGCGCAGCACGGAAAAGTCGATGTCATGGACCTCGCGCAGATAGGGCGCGGGGTCGACGCCATGTTCGGCCATCAGCCCGGACAGCGTGGTGCCATGCTCGCGCCAGTAGTGATCGCGCAGCCGGCTTGCCTCGGTCTCGGTCACGCGCAGCTCGCGCATGACATAGCTGGTCATGCGCCGCTCGATCTGGGCGAAAAGCCGTATCTCGGGCGGGTAAAGCGTGTTGTCGAGGTCGAAGACCCAGGTGGTGACATGTCGAAAAGCCATGTCCTTGCCTAACCCGGCAGCAAGGCGCTTGCAATCGCCGTCGCCAGCGCGGATCGTGCGGGTCATGAAAGACGCCTATTCGCTGATCCTGTCCGCCATAGACAACGGAATCTACCGCGCCGGCGACCGTCTGGTCGAATCGGAACTGGCCGAGCGTTTCGGTGTCTCGCGCACGCCGGTGCGCGAGGCGCTGCAACGGCTGGAAACCCAGTCCATGCTCAAGCGTGACGGGCGCAGCCTGATCATCGCCACGCTGGACCATAACCAGCTGGCCGAGCTTTACACGGTGCGCACCGAGCTCGAGGCGCTGGCCGCCCGGCTGGCCGCCCGTCACGCCACGCCCGAGGAAATGCGCGTCCTTGCCGGCATGGTCGAGGAGGACCGCGCCAGTCTGGGCGATGCCCATGCGCTGGCGCGGGCCAATCGCCGCTTTCACCACCAGATCCATCTGGCGTCGCATAACCGCTATCTGGTGCAGCAGCTTGACCTCGTGCATCGCTCGATGGCGCTGATGGCGCGCACCACGCTGGCGGTCCCGGGACGCGATATGGTGACCCTGGACGAGCATCAGGCGATCGTCGATGCGATCGCCGAGCGCGACGAGGCGCGCGCCGAGGCGGCGCTGCGGCGCCATATCTCGATGGCCTATGAAACCCGGCTCAAGGAGGATGCGCGGCTGACCGGCGAGGCGGGGGATTGAGCCGCCGCATCCGCGCCCTTGCCGACCTGGAAGAGGGGGCCGCGCATCTGATGGCGGTCTGTCCGGTCTGGGCGCGGGAATTGCCGGTGCTGATGCCGCTGCCCCTGCGGCTTCGCCCCGACGGGTTCGCGGCCATTCGCGACGCCGTCGTCTCGCAGCAGATATCGACCCATGCCGCCAGCGCCATCGCCGCCCGCATGGCCGAGGCCGGGCTGGAGAGCGAGGCGGATATAGCCGGCGCCGCTGACGAACTGATGCGCGAGGCCGGGCTGTCGCGGCCCAAGATCGGATATCTGCGCGCCATAGCCGGGGCGGGGATCGACTGGCCCGGCCTGCGCGATCTGCCCGACGACGAGGTGATCGGGCGGTTGACCGCGCTGCCCGGGATCGGGCGCTGGACGGCGGATATCTATCTGAAATTCGCCCTGGGCCGCGCCGATGCCTTTGCCTCGGGCGATCTGGCGCTGGCCGAGGCGGCGCGGCTGCTTTACGGGCTGACCGGGCGGCCCGGCCCGGCGGCGCTGGTCGAACTGGCCGCGCCGTGGCGGCCCTGGCGTTCGGTTGCGGCGCGCGGGCTCTGGGCCTATTACCGGGTGGCCAAGGGACGGGAAGGGATCAGATGACGCGCGAATTGAAATCCGAACGCAGGGGCCCGGAAAAAGCCGGCTCGGTGGTGATCTTTCTGCATGGCTATGGCGCCGACGGCGCCGACCTGCTGGGGCTGGCCGATCCGCTGGCGCCGCATCTGCCGGACACCGTCTTTTACGCCCCCGACGCGCCCGAGCCATGCGCCAACAATCCGATGGGCTATCAGTGGTTTCCGATCCCCTGGATGGATGGCTCGACCGAAGAGCAGGCGCGCAGTTCCGCGGCGCAGTCATTCAATGATATCAACGCCTTCATCGACAAGGTTCTGGCGGATGAGGGCGTCGGGCCAGAGCGTCTTGCGCTGGTCGGGTTTTCCCAGGGCACGATGATGGCGCTGGCCGTCGCGCCGGAACGCGCGCGCGAAATCGCCGGCGTGGTGGGGTTTTCCGGGCGGCTGCTCGATCCGGACAGGGTGGCCGACGCGCGGGTCAAGCCGCCGATCCTGCTGCTTCATGGCGATCAGGACCCGGTCGTGCCGTTCGAAAGCATGTCCGTCGCGGGCGAGGCGCTGCAACAGGCCGGATTCACCGTCTAAAGCGTTTTGCATTTAATCTGAGGCATATCCGGCAGCTTTGAGGAAGTTCCAGCATTCGTCTGGATGGAACATGTCACAGATGTCACCAAGGGCTTCGAACAAGGCATCAAAGGTTCTGGCGCCG